>CBDUIC010000005.1:0-137305 GCA_965367245.1 uncultured bacterium
ACCAACGGTACCACCAACGGCACGACCAATGGCACGACCAATGGCACGACCAACGGCACGACCAACGGCACGACCAATGGCAACACCAACGGCACGACCAATGGCACCACCAACGGCGCCACCACCACCGCCACGGGCGACACGGGTGGCAAGGACGAGTCGGGCTGTGGCTGCAGCAGCTCCGGCGCGGCCGGCGGCTGGGCTGGCCTCGCGCTCGCCCTCGGCATGATGGCGCGTCGTCGCAGCTGATCACAGCATCGCGATGCGAGGGCCAGCGGGATCTCCCGCTGGCCCTTCGTCTTTCCTTGGGCTGTGCTCTTGCCTGACCCAGCGGTCGCGCCCTGGGCCCTCCGCGAGGTACCCTGCGGGGGATGACGCACCCCACCTCGACCTCCGCCTCTCGCTCGGTCCCCCTCCTGGGGCTGCTGGCGCTGATGAGCTCCCCGGCTCACGCCGGGGTGGTGATCCACGAGCTGCTGGCCGATCCCGGCTCCACCGTGGATGCCAACTGTGACGGCGACACCATGGACTCCACGTCCGACGAGTTCGTGGAGATCCTGAACACCGGCCCTGGCTCGGTCGATCTGTCCTACGGAACCCTCGAAGACGGGGCGGCTGGCAGCGAGACGGTCCGGCACACCTTTCCCGCAGGCACGGTGCTCGGGGAGCTGGAGTCGGTGGTGGTCTTCGCCAATGGCGCCCCCGCCCTCGATGGCTCCGCCACAGGTGTGGCCGACTGGTGCGTCGACGTCAGCGGTCGCAGCCTGGTGCAGGTGGCCGGCAGCCTGTCCCTCAACAACTCCGGCGACACCGTCACCGTGCGCGACAGCGGTGGCGCAGTCCTCGACACCGTCACCTATGGGTCGGAGGCCAACGACGACCAGTCCATCACCCTCGATCCCGAGGTCATCGGCACGAGCTGGGTGAAGCACAGTGACGCCCATGGTGCACTGGCCTCCCCTGGCTCCCTGGGCGCGACCATGGGCCCGTTCGAGGTGATCATCGACACCGGGTCACCTACTACGGGCGGCGGTGGCTGCGATGGGGCGGCGGCCTCCCAGGGTGTGGTGATCAACGAGTTCCTCGTGAACCCCCCGAGCACCGACGACGGCTTCGAGTGGGTCGAGCTGTTCAACGGCACCAACCGCGACATCGACATGAGCGGCTGGCTCATTGCCTCAGGCACGTCGACCTTCGGCCCGGGGGCGCCCTTCCCTGGAGGCACCACGCTGCTCCCTGGTGAGCACTTCGTGGTGGGTCAGTCGGGCAAGGCGGCGGCGGTCGTGCACCTCGTCAACGACGGGTGGTCCCTCGGGAACGCCAGCAACGCCGACGCGGTCAGGCTCGAAGACTGCAACGGCAACGTGGTCGACACCGTCGTCTACGGTGCCGACAACGAGAACGGCTGGCTCGATGACAACGGCGACCTCATCGACTCCGGCGCGCCCAATGCCACCACGCCGGCACCGGCACCCGGTGAGGGTCAGAGCGCCGGTCGTGTCCCCAACGGCGAAGACACCAACGACAGCGGCGCCGACTTCATCGAGCTTCCCATCCCCACGCCGGGCGACGCCAACGACGTCGACGTAGAGAGCCCCTGCGGCGGCGCCGACACCCGGCTGGTGATCAACGAGTTCATCCCCAACCCTGAGGGCGACGACGGCGTCGGCGAGTGGGTCGAGCTGTACCACGCCGGCTCGCAGTCCATCGACCTCACCGGCTGGCAGATCATCGCTGGCACCAGCAGCTACAGCACCTTCCACACCTTCGAGGGGGGCATCCTCCAGCCTGGAGAGCACTTCCTCATCGGCGGCGAGGAGGTCGACAACGTCGATCAGGTGAAGAGCGCCAGCGGCTCGCTGGGCAACGCCACCAGCAACAGCGACGCGGTCCGCCTCCTCGACTGCGCCGGCTTCCCAGCCGACACGGTGATCTACGGCAGCCCCAACGACGACGACGCGTGGGTCGACGACACCGGTGAGATCGCGACACGCACGGCTCCCTCTCCGGGGGAGGGCAGCTCGCTGCAGCGCGTGGAAGACGGCTACGACACCGACGACAGCCAGGCCGACTTCGCGGAGACGAGCCTGCCCACCCCCGGCGAGACCAACCCCGAGATCGAGCCAGTCGTGTGCGTGCCCAGCGCCGGCACCGTCGTCATCAACGAGTTCATCCCCGACCCCGAAGGCGCCGACGAGGGCTACGAGTGGGTCGAGCTGTACAACCTCAGCGACGAGCCCGTGAGCGTGGCCGGCTGGGGGATCTCCGCCGCCACCTCCGAGTTCGGCAGCGCCGACATCACCTTCCCCGGCGACGCCGAGGTGCCCGCGCGCGGGTGGCTGGTGGTCGGCGGCGAAGGGGTGATCGCCGCCGACATCGTGCTCGACTTCTCGCTGGGCAACGGCACCGGGGGCGATGGCCTCCGCCTGTTCGACTGCGACGGCGTGTCCGTCGACACCGTCGTGTACGGGGAGCCCGGAAACGCCGATGGCATCCCCGATGACCGAGGGGCCATCGGCGAGGTCTACGGCGAGCCGGGCTCCGCGGAGAGCATGGCCCGCGTCACGGACGGCGTGGATGCAGACATCGCAGAAGACTGGACGATCACGGCGGTCCCCACCCCCGGAGCGTCGAACGCCCGGGCCGACAACGGCGGAGGCGGTGGCTCCACGACACCGCTGGGCGTGGGCTGCGGCTGGGGCAAGAATGCCGACAAGCGGCCGCCCCCCGATATCCAGCGAGAGCAGCCAGCCCCCAAGAAGCCCCAGGCCTTCTGCAGCTCCGTGCCCGGGCCGCTGCAGCTGTTCCTTCCGCTGGTCGCTGTCGGGCTGCTACGCCGCCGCCGCTAGCTGACCGCTGCCGGAGTCGACCATCAGAACAGGTGCCGCATCCGCTGCGCCTTCGCATCGAGGTAGCCCTGCGAGTGCGGGTTGCCCTCGACGATCACCGGCACCCGCTCCACGATCTCCATCCCGAGCTCCTCGAGCTTCTCGACCTTGCGCGGGTTGTTGGTGAGCAGCCGGATGTTGTCGAGCTGCAGGTCGTCGAGGATCGCCTTGGCCGCGTAGTACTGCCGAGCATCGTCGGGCAGCCCCAGCGCGCGGTTGGCGTCGACGGTGTCGAGGCCATCTTCCTGGAGGCGGTAGGCGGCGATCTTGTTGGCCAGCCCGATGCCGCGGCCTTCCTGACGCAGGTAGATCACCACCCCGTCGTGCTCCTTGATGTGCGCCAGAGCGTGGTCGAGCTGGTTCTTGCAGTCGCACTTGAGGGAGCCGAGCACCTCAGAGGTCAAGCACTCGTCGTGCACCCGCACGGCGACACCGTCACGCCCCTCGACCGCCCCCGACACGATGGCTACGGGCTCCGTGCCCGAGCGGTGGTCGCGGTAGGCCCGCACCCTGAAGCTGCCCTGAGCGGTGGGCAGGAGCGTCTCCGCGACGAACTCGACAGCGGACGACGGGACGGAGGTGAGGGCGTTCATGGTGGCTACCTCGTTGGCCGGCAGGACGTGCGACAGTGCTCGCCTCGAAGACTAGGCTGTGGAGGACCTTAACGTCTGGTCCACCGTGTGGAGGATTTGATGCCGATCGCCGAGGTCCTCGACAAGATCATCGCCTTCGGCGCGGATCCGCCGCACCCTGTCGTGGTGCTCGATCTCGACAGCACCCTCATCGACACGGGTCCGCGCCACCTGGCCATCCTCGAGGCCTTCGGTTCGGCCCACGACATCGGCGTGTCCGACGTCCTGGCCTACTACGCCTGTCGCCCCGTGGGCTGGGCGGTCGACCCCGGCCTGCAGGCCTGTGGGTGGCCCGAGCAACAGGTGAGTGCATTCCACGCCTTCTGGGCGGAGCGCTTCTTCGACGGCGCGTGGTGCCGCTTCGACCAGGCCACCCCCGGCGCCGTCGCCCTCGCCCGTGCTGTGATCCAGTCGGGCGGCATCGCTTGCTACCTCACCGCCCGCCCGTCCCCCACGATGGGCATCGGCACCGTCACCAGCCTCACCGCCCTGGGCTTCCCCTTGTTTCGCGCCCGCGCACCGCTCCACATGAAGCCTTCGCCCCACCTGTCCGACGCTCGCTTCAAGCGAGCCGCCCGCCAGGAGGTGGCAGCTCTCGGCACCGTCGTCGCCACCTTCGACAACGAGCCCGCCCACGTCAACGCCATGCAGGAGGCGTTCCCCGACGCGGCCCACTTCCTGGTCGGAGACGTGTGCTCACCCGATGCCCCCGCTCCATTGCCGGGCATCGTGGCGCTGCCCGATCTTCATCGCCGGGGCTGAACCCACGTCGACCGCCGCGCCGCCGGCGCGTCGCAGCCTCCCACCTCGTAGACCCCCTCGACGAACAGCCCGACGACCTGCAGGTCATGCTTGAGCCGCTCGTGCTCCATCTGCAGCCCCGACACGCACACCGTGGCCGGCCGCCCGTCGAGGGGCTCGGTGACCACACTCATGGTCAGGGGCCGCACCACATCGGCCACCCGCGCCTTCAGGTCGCTGTGCGGCCCGACCACGGCCACCACCCATCCACGCCCCATGGGGTAGCGCGCGATGGCGCAGTCGAGACGCTCCTGCAGCGGACGACCCAGCTTTCGTTCGATGCGACGCTGCCATTTGGGGTCGGGCCCCTCCCCGTCGAAGGTGAGGCAGCGCGCTCCCAGATGCAGGGGCTCTACCTGGACGCCACGCCGCTCGGCACGCTGCATCAGGCGGTCGAAGCGCTGCAGCGAGCCATCGGTCGACGCCACCCACACCTGGGCGACCGCCGCGCTCGCGAGCCACCACACTCAGGCACCTCGATCGGTCACGTCGTCGACCAGGGTCGCCGACAGCTCCCCCTCACGCTGGAAGTGCCGCATGTGCAGGATGGGCTCGGAGCCCAGATCCGCCGCCGTGCGCCCGGCGACCCGCTCCGTGTAGACCTTCGGAGCGAACCCCCGCAGCGCGGCTGCATCAGCACTCCGCTCCACCACGTCGAACAGCGCGTCGAGGGTGTTCATCTTCATGTACGGGCAGGTCGCACAGCCGCCCGCGACCGTGCAGCCATCGAAGCCGCGCACCCCGGGCACCAGCCCGAGGGGGTCGTCTTTCACCTCGGTCACCGCCTCCGACGCCACCGGAAAGACGATCTCCACCACCACGTCGTCGCGCCCAGCGGCCGCGAGCCGCCCCTGCACCTTGCGCACGATGCTCGTCACCATCCCCGCCTCGGTGCCCAGCACCACGGGCACATGCTGCGCTCCCTCCCGTCCGACCGCCTCATCGACCTGGTCGAGGATGAAGCCCAGGATGTTCGACGTGCTGCCCACCACTCCACGGCCCTCGGCGGCCGCCTCGGCAGCCAGGGCGAACATCTCTCCCGGCACCTCGAGGTGAGCGGTCAACAGCGCATCCGCATGCTCGGCCCGGAGCCGCTGCACCACGTCATCACCGAACATATGGTGGACCACGCAGTTGCCCTGGCGGAAGTAGTGGAAGCGCTCCAGCAGCCGGGCCAGTGACGCGCGGTCGTGGGCGGGATGCAGCTCGCGGATCGCCTCGTCGGGCAGCTGCGCGAACTGCGTGAACATGGCGTGCAGGTTGGCACCCATGTAGGTGTCGGGGCCGTACCAGATCGTCACATCCGGGATCTGGGCAGCCGCCGTCAGGATGGTCTTCACCACGTTCGAAGAGGTGCAGGTGATCGTGGGGACCACGCTGTGAGACCGCGCCTTGGTGAGCAGGCTCGTGTTGATGTAGACCACATGCAGCGGGTTCGTGCTTCGGGCGGCCTCCGCCAGCCAGGCATCGTAGGCATCACCCTCGGCCGACTCCGCCAGCGAGCACCCGATCGGATCGGTGGCCAGTCGATAGACCCGCACGTCGCCGTGGCCCGCCGCGTCGAGCACCGCTCGCACGTTCTCAGACATGAAGTCGACGCCGAGCACCACGATCACCTGCCGGCCCGCCTCGGCCTGCTGCACCGCCGCGTCGGCCATCTTCAGCGAGTCGGCGATGGTGAGGTGGGTATCGGGAAGCTGAGTGAGCACGCCCTGCAGCTCGGCATCCATGTAGTAGTGGGCCACGATGCCGACATCGTGCGTCTGGCACAGCGCCTTCAGCTCCTCCACCGTGCGTGCATCGGGCGACAGGTAGGCCGCCTGCGCCTCGGCAAAGCTGCCGAGAGGGGTCAGGGTGTTCGCGGTGATCCGTAGCGACGGGAAGCTCGACATGCAGGCCCTCCGCAGCGCCCTTATCGCCTCTGCAACACCGCGTCGCCGGTGGCACATCCCTCAGCATCGAGCAGGAAGTCGTGGATGGGGACCTCGCTCAAGCCCTGCCCGATCTGCCAGCTGATGCCGAGCCCCTCGCTCACGTGCCCGCGACCGGCGAGGACCACGAGGAAGCCGTCGCCTCCCCAGCCCTGCAGAGCCTGCTCGGCGATGCCCAGATCTCTCCAGGCCATGGAGCTCACGAAGCGCTCCGGATCCATCCCGTGGTGCTCGGCCATCGGGCCGAGCTTGGTGCGGTAGCCGTCGGGAACGGGCACCTCGCGGCCTTCCGGAGCCGGGCCGAGAGGAAGCCCCGCCGCCACGAAGGGCACGGCCGCTCGAAACACCGTCTTGTATGGCCCGAAGGCATGGCCCCAGGTCGCGCCCCAGTCCGTCGCGTCGTCGAGCGCCCCGAGGCGCAGCCCCCCGTTGCCCAGCTGGTCGAGCGCTTCCTGCTTGCGGCCATCGACGGCCTCCAGCGCCACCGTCACCGGCGCCCGCTCAGCCAGCGCGTCGATCGCCCGCCGCGCGAGCTTGAGGTCGGAGCGATCGGCATGGCGCTCACCCAGAACTACGATGGCCGGCGCCTCGATGGCTTCCATGGCTTCCACGGCGACACAGTCGCAGTCGACAGGACAGACGGGCATGGGGCCTCCTGCTGCACGGTATCTCACCCACCACGATAGCCACCGCTCATGGCTCGTCCGGTCCTCGGCTTCGCCCTCGGCGCTCTGCTGGTCACGCTCGGCGCTCTGGGGCTCGCCTCCGACGCCCCGGGCGACCAGGCTGCGACCCGCTGGCTGGGTGACCCGGTGCCCGACCAGGCCCTCGATGAGCACGGCATCCTGCATGTAGGCGAGATCATGACGGTCGACGCTCTCCCTGACGGCGAGATCGTCTCCTACGAGTACATCCACGACGACCTGCTGTACGTCGGCTACCAGCGAGCCCCCGCTGCCCTCCCCCTCGCGGTGAAGCCCTTCGACCTCGTCGAGCTCGACCTGCTGGCCGAGCAGCCTGGCCGATCGCGTATCCGAGGCACCAGGCTCCACCCCCGCGCTCGGGCGGTGGCGATCTACCGCGCGACGCGCCCGGTGCGGCGGGCGGTCGCGGTCCTGTTGATCGCTGCGGGCGTGCTCCTCGTCATCCTCGCAGCGCGGGCACGAGCTCGGTAGCCACTGGATCGTCGGCCGCCACCAGCCGCAGGGCTTCGGCAAACAGCGCGTCTGAGGCCTCGGTGGACCCTGCATTCCGCGCGAGCACCGCCTGAAAGGCCTTGGCCCGCGCCACATGGGGATGCTCGGCCACCCCGAACGCGGAGACGAAGCACGTCACCGCCTGCTCCAGGCACTGAGCCGCCGCCTCGGGCCGGGCCTCCAGCAACAGCACGCCCAGGTTGTGCAGCGCGATGCCTGCTTGCTCTTGCTGGCCGCGGTTGGGCTCTCCCACACTCGACAGCGCCTCCACCACCGACTGGAAGACCCGCATCGCTTCTTGGTCACGCCCGGCTCGACGCAGCGCCTCGCCTCGACCATTCTGGCCGCGCAGGACCCACTCGCCGCGCTGGTTCTCCGCTCCCAGGCTCGACAGCTGCTGGTAGGCGGACTCCGCCTCCCGCAGCCGATCCAGCGACAGGTAGGCCGACGCCAGCACTTCCACGCTCTGCGCCTGACGCTCCGGTGCCGACCACAGCGGCCAGGCCTCTTCCAGCAGCGGCACCGCGCTCACCGCATCGCCACGCCCCATGTGGCACAGCGCCAGATCGTGCAGACGTGCCACCAGCTCGGCCGAGCCTGCCTCACGGGCGAGCTCCAAGGCTTCAGTCAGGCTGCGCTGCGCCGAGGCGCGATCGAGGAGTTGGTCTTGGACCACCCCCAGGCCTCCCAGCGCTCGAGAGCGCTCTTCCGGCCCCTCCGCGGCCTCCAGTGCGTCTTGGAAGGCCTCCTGCGCTCGCGACAGGTCACGGGACCCCACGTAGACCTGCCCATCCCCCAAGCGCCGCTCGAACGACCCAGCCACTCAGCACCTCCGTGGGGGCCACGACGTCGATGGCCCCGCCCCGCTAGCAGCGGGACGGGGCCATCGTAGCGCACGCGTCGGATCAGGACCGACGACGACGCATCACGAACAGGGACGCGGGGAGCAGCCAGCCAGCGAGGCCAGCGGGGCTCACGACCGAGCAGTCGCAGTCCACGTCGTCCTTGCCACCGGTGTCGCCGGTCGCGGTGGTGGTCGTGGTGCCACCGTTGCCGCCGTTGCCGCCGTTGCCGCCGTTGCCGCCGTTCGTCGGGTCGCCATTGGTGCCGTTGCCACCGTTGCCGCCGTTGCCGCCGTTGGTGCCGTTGTTGCCACCCGTGTTGGTGTAGCTACCGGTGTAGTAGCCGCTACCGCCGCCGGTGTAGCCGGTGTAGCCACCGGTGTAGCCGCTGCCGCCGCCGGTGTAGCCGGTGTAGCCGGTGTAGCCGCTGCCACCGCCGGTGTAGCCGGTGTAGCCGGTGTAGCCCGTGTAGTAGCCACTGCCGCCACCCGTGTAGGTGTAGTAGCCGGTGTAGCCGCTGTTGGCCGAAGCCGTGAGCATGGTCGCCAGGAAGAGAGTCAAGCTGGTCATTGTGCCTCCGGGTCGCAAGATAAACGACCATGTCGCGAGTTGTCCCCAAAAAACACGACAGGGCCCTGCTGACAAGGCGCTGACTCATTTTGAAACGAAACCGTTGCTGGGAACACGCGGCCAGAAGCACCCACAAATCTTGCTTATCTAGCTATGCGCGTCTCATTCGCAGCAGACAGGCGGCGGGAACCCATCCGTTTCACTGCGGTTTCTGGCCCCGCCGCGAGGCCTCGCCGGCATCGGATCGGCCGAGCGCAGTTGATCCGACGGTCCAGCTTCGCGGATACTTCGCTTCCCGCTGGTGGAGCCTGCATGAAGTTCGAGAAGTACACGCTCAAGGCCCGTGAGGCCATCGCCGACGCCCAGCGCATGGCAGGCCGTCTGGGCAACCCGGAGATCCGGCCGGGCCACCTCCTCGCCGCGATGCTCACCCAGGATGAGTCGGTCATCCCCAAGATCTGCAACTTCATCGGGGTCAACACCGATGTGCTCGAGCGGGAGGCGGCGAAGATCCTCGACTCCTACAGCAAGGTGAGTGGCGGGTCGAAGGCTGGGGTGTCGCGCGAGCTCCAGGGCGTCCTCGACGCGGCGGAGGCCGAGGCCAAGGCCTACGGCGACTCCCACATCGCCACGGAGATGTTCCTCGTCGGGATCGCAGCGGGCTCGTCGAAGGCCGGCGTCGCGATCCGGGAGCTCGGCTTCACCAAGGCCAAGCTGCTCGAAGCCATCGAGAGCGTGCGCGGGGGCCAGAAGGTCACCGGAGAAGACCCTGAGAGCCAGTACGAGTCGCTGTCGAAGTACACCGTCGACATGACGGCCGACGCGGCTGACGGAAAGCTCGACCCGGTGATCGGGCGAGACGAGGAGATCCGCCGCGCGCTGCAGGTGCTGTCGCGCCGCACCAAGAACAACCCTGTGCTCATCGGCGAGCCCGGTGTCGGGAAGACGGCCATCGTCGAGGGCATCGCCCAGCGCATCGCCACCGGCGACGTGCCGGAGTCCCTGCAGGGCAAGAAGGTGCTCGCGCTCGACCTGCCTGCGCTGCTCGCCGGCGCGAAGTACCGGGGCGAGTTCGAGGAGCGCCTCAAGGCCCTGCTCAACGAGATCGAGGCCGCCGCCGGTCAGGTCATCCTGTTCATCGACGAGCTCCACACCCTCGTCGGCGCGGGCAAGACGGAAGGCAGCATGGATGCTGGCAACATGCTCAAGCCAGCGCTGGCTCGGGGCAAGCTGCGGGCCATCGGCGCCACCACCCTCGACGAGTACCGCAAGCACCTCGAGAAAGACAAGGCGCTGGAGCGGCGCTTCCAGCCGGTCCTCGTCGAGGAGCCCACCGTCGAAGCCACCGTGCAGATCCTGCGCGGCATCAAGGAGAAGTACGAGGCCCATCACGGCATCAACATCACCGACGAGGCCTGTGTCGCCGCCGCGGTGCTGTCCGACCGCTACATCTCCGACCGGTCCTTGCCCGACAAGGCCATCGACCTCATCGACGAAGCCGCCAGTCGGATCAAGATGGAGATCGAGTCCAAGCCCGTGGAGATCGACCGACTCGAGCGCAAGATCAGCGGTCTGCAGGTGGAGCTGATCAGCATCGATCGCGGCCAAGACAAAGACTCCCTCAAGCGCGCCAAGCTCGCGCGGGAGCAGATCGAGGAGTGGCAGGGAGAGCTCGACACCCTCACCTCGCGCTGGCGTGCCGAGCGCGACGCCATCGACGCCATGGCCCAGATCAAAGACCGCATCGACGAGCTGGCCTTCGAGGGCGACAAGGCCCAGCGCTCTGGCGACTTCGACGCAGCCAGCCGCATCATCTATGGCGAGCTGCCCCAGAAGCGGCAGGAGCTGGTGGAGCGCCAGGCGGCCCTCGACGAGCTGCAGAAAGACGGTGCGCTCCTGTCCGAGGAAGTCAACGAAGAGAACGTGGCCCAGGTCGTCGCCCGATGGACAGGAATCCCCGTCAGCAAGCTCAAGGAGAGCGAGCAGCAGAAGCTCATCCACATGGAAGACAACCTGCACAACCGGGTCATCGGGCAAGACGAGGCCGTCGTCAGCGTGTCCCAGGCCGTTCGCCGTGCACGTGCCGGCTTGCAGGATCCCAACCGGCCCATCGGCAGCTTCCTGTTCCTGGGCCCCACGGGCGTGGGGAAGACGGAGCTGGCCAAGGCGCTGGCGGAGTTCATGTTCGACGACGAGGCGGCCGTGTGCCGCATCGACATGTCGGAGTTCATGGAGAAGCACAGCGTGGCGCGGCTGATTGGCGCCCCTCCCGGCTACGTCGGCTACGACGAAGGCGGTCAGCTCACCGAAGCCGTGCGGCGGCGCCCCTACAGCGTGGTCCTCCTCGACGAGATCGAGAAGGCTCATCCCGACGTGTTCAACATCCTGCTGCAGGTGCTCGACGACGGCCACCTCACCGACAGCAAGGGTCGCCACGTCGACTTCAAGAACACCGTCATCATCATGACGAGCAACATCGGGGCTCACAAGATCCTGGAGGCCGGCGGCGACCGCGCCAAGGCGGTGGCCGCGGTCGAGGCAGCACTGCTGAACACGCTGCGGCCCGAGTTCCTCAACCGCATCGACAACCGCATCGTGTTCGACGCCCTCACCCGCGCCAACATGGACAAGATCCTCGACATCCAGCTCAAGCGCGTGCGCCGACTGCTGGCGGATCGGGAGATGAAGCTGGAGGTGTCGGAGGGCGCACGCAAGGTCATCGCCGACATCGGCTACGACCCTGCGTTCGGGGCGCGACCGCTGAAGCGCGCCATCACCACCCACCTGCTCAACCCCATGTCGTCGGCGATCGTGAGTGGCGGTTACTCTGCAGGAGACACCGTGCGGGTCGATGTCGAGGGCGACAACCTCACCTTCGAGCGGGTGCCCGCCCCCCCCGATGACGAGGGCGACATGCCAGGCGCTCCCCCCCAGCTCGAGGTTCACCCCGGTTGAGGCAGACCATCGACGAAGGCCGTGAGCTCCCCTGGCTTCCCGGAGCGCGCTACGCGCTGGAGGCCTTTCTGGGGAGTGGCGGCACGGCGGAGGTCTTTCGCGCCTTCGACCACGACACCAAGCAGTGGTGCGCGGTCAAGCTGCTCCACGAGCGCCATGCAAAGAGCGAGAAGGCCCGCCGGCGCTTCCTCGACGAAGCCGTGGTGCTCAACCGCCTCGACCATCGCAACGTCATCCATGTGCGCGACGTGGTGGGCGATGCCGCCCGCCCGTTCCTGGTGATGGAGCTCGCTGAGGGCGGCTCCCTGATGGACTGGACACGAGCCCACGGCCCCATGCCGCCACGAATGGCCGTCGACCTCGCCATCCAGATCTGCAAGGGCGTCGGCGCGGCGCACAAGATCAACGTCATCCACCGCGACGTGAAGCCCCACAACATCCTCCTCACCCGCCGCGGCGTCGCCAAGGTCACCGACTTCGGGATCGCACAGCTGCCTCGCACCGACGGCACCACCGACGTCCCCGACGCCGTCGACCCACGCGCCAGCGGCACCATCGGCTACATGGCCCCCGAGCAGCGGAAAGACCCACGGCTGGTCGACCCACGCACCGACATCTACAGCACCGGCGCCACGCTCTACACGCTGCTCACAGCCGAGACCGTGACCGACCTGTTCATCGCCGAGCGAGAGAGCGAGCTGCTCGACCCGGTGCCCGAGGTGCTGCGGCCGGTGCTGCTCAAGGCGATCAGCTACCAGCGTGAAGACCGGTTCATGACGATGCCCGACGTGGCAAAGGCGCTGTTCGATCTCCGGCAGGAGCTGCCCCCCGACCCCTACGACGCGCCCCCCCTGGTCGAGGGCGACGTGACCACCAACCTCGAGCCGCCGCCCAGGCCCGAGGGCGAGCCGCCCACCCCCGTGTCCCTCGACACCGGCGTGCGCATGAAGCCAGCCACCACGCCTCCCACCCAGCTCCGCACGGCCACGCCCGCACCTGGCGCACGTGCGTACCGTCCGGAGCCACCCAAGCCCTCGCCCCTGCGCCACGTGCCCGCGATGGCCGCCGTGGTCGTCCTCCTGGTCATGGCAATCATCGGCTTCGGAGCCTGGCAGGTCCGCTCCTCGGCCTCCGAGCACGCCAACGCCACCCGCGACTTCTACCGAGCCCTCGACCTACACCTGGCCATCGTCGACGACCTGTCAGCCCTGGGCTCCGATGGGAGCACCCTCGAGGCAGGCTACCGCGCGCAGCGCGACGCCAGCACCGACACCCGGGGCGAGGCGAGCCGGCACTACGTGCAGATGCTCCGGCAGGAGATGAAGCGCTTCGCGGCCACCCGTTCGCCCGAGGCCGCGTCCGCACGGGAGCGCCTCGGCATGATCGAAGCGGAGCTCGACGACATCGAAGCCGCCGAGTCGGCCTGGGCCGAGAACGCCACCGGCATCCCCGGCTCGCTGTCGGTCGCGCTGGGGCTCGCCAGCGCGCCCTGACAGCCTCGCTACTGCGACGCCTCTTCGAACTCCTGGGCCACCTCGAACAGCGCGGTCGCGAAGGCCAGTGAGTCTTCGGTCGACGAGAACGAGGCACCACACTCCGGAGGCATGTCACCGCCGGTGATCTGCTCGCAGGTGATGTCGGCGAAGCCAGCCAGGCAGCTGCGCGCCCCCTGCCGACCCGTGTTCACGTCGGTCGCGGACTCTTCCGCGGCATACAGGTCGTTGTCGATGCACGACTGCGTCTGCGCCGACAGCTTGTCGACGCACAGCTCGAACGGCGTGCCCAGCTCGTCGATGATCGCCTGGGGGATGTCGCCGCCGAAGTCACCCAGCACGCACTCTTCGGTGCGCGAGCAGAAGGTGTCGGTGAAGCGCTGGCACAGCTCCTCACCCGTCTCGGCGGTGGCGTCTTTCGCAGCCTCGATGGTGTCGAGGTAGGTGCCACAGGCCGTGGGCGGAACGATGGGCTCCGGAACTTCCGTGGCGTCGAACGTCGCCGTGTAGGCATCGCACTCACCCTCGGCCGCCTGCTGATCGAGGGCAGCCACGCACTCGTCGACCAGCGTCTTCGTGGCCGGGTCGAGCTTGCCGTCGGCTGCCTTGGCGCACGAGTCGTCGGCGGCTTCGGCGGCTGCCAGGCACTCCGACCTCTTCGCCTCGGCGTCGATGGTGCGCTCGGCTTCGTGACACGACACGGCCAGGTCGCAGGCCGCATCACAGGTGGACCTCGTCGGCTCACCGGAACAGGCCATCAGCACGAGGCCCATGAGGGGGGTCATCAGCATGTCTCCTCCACGAGATACGCGCAGGGTAGCGCATCACAGCAGACGTCGGGCCTTGATCTCCAAGTAGCGGCCGAGCAGCTCGGCGGTGAGCTCGTCAGGGCGCGCATCGACCACCAGCGCCCCTCGTCGCCGCAGCGACTGCAGGTTTCGCTCGCGCCACGTCAGCAGCTCGGACGCGGCGCCCCGAGTGAACGGGTTCACCTCATCGGTCGGCGCCCCCACCAGCCGGTCGAGCTCGGGATCTCGAATCCACACGACCAGGGGTAGGTGTCGGGCCCGCAGGCCCACGGCCACCCGCCTCGCCAGATCGGCGTTCACCTCGTCGACGACCGCCGTGAGCAGCACCACCAGGCTCCGCCTCCGGACCCTTGCCGACAAGTGCCGGAACGCCAGGGCGTAGTCGGGCTCCTCGAGGGTCGGAAACAAGTCGTACGTGCTGCGGATGAGCGCTGCGCCGTGACGCGCGCCCCCCCGAGGGGGCAGCCACGCCCGCACCTCGGAATCGAAGCCGAGCAGGCCCACGCGGTCGCCATGGCGCAGCGCGGTCTGCCCCATGATCACGGCGGCATTCAGGGCATGGTCGAAGGCGGTGAGCTCGCCGGTGCGGGCCGACATCATGCGCCCCATGTCGAGCATGAAGATCAGGTTCTGATTGGACTCCTGCCCGAACTCGCGGGTCGTGAACTCCCGGCGCCGGGCCGTCGCGCGCCAGTCGATGTGCTTGTAAGGGTCGCCCGGCACATAGGGCCTCAGCCGCTGGAACTCGTTCTCCCCGCCGGGTCGGCGCCGCGCCCGCACGGGCACCCGCAGGTCGGCGGGGCGGCCCACCAGCCCCGCGCGCCGTAGCTGCTGAAAGTCGGGGTAGACCCGTAGCTGGCCCTCGACGTCGACCGCCCGCTGCCGAAGCCACAGGCCCAGCGGCGAAGGCCACCGCACGGTGACCGGCCCGAAGCCGTGCTGCCCCCGCCTCGAGACCACGAGCTCGTAGTCCATCTCGGCCGCCGTTCCGGGCGGAACCGTTGCGGCCACCGGCAAGCCCTCGGTCTCCCCCGGAGCGTCGTCGGTCGCCACCAGGCTCAGAGGCCTGCCCGACCGGTTCCGCAGGCACAGGCGCACCGAGAAGGGGCGCCCGACGGCCTGTACCTCGGTGACCTCGCGCCGAGCCTCCACCGCTCCCCGCGTCGCGACCAGATCGGCCAGGGCTACCGCCAGCAGCACCAGATCGCAGGCCACCAGGGGCGCCCACAGGGGGGGCCAGATCACCACGGCCGCCGCCAGCAGCACCAGGGGTGCACTCAGGGCCACCAACCGCCCGCTCGGGACCGCGAGGCCCCGCGCCCACCACGACGGGGCGCGCTGTGACACGAACGCTGGTGCAGCCTTGCTCACGACTGGGCCGCTCCACCGGGCACCGGCACGTCGAGGAGGATGGCGCGCACCACGTCATCGGGCGTGGTTCCTTCCAGCTCGGCGTCGGGCTCCAGCAGGAACCGGTGGCGCAGCACCGGGGCGGCGAGTTCCTTGATGTCGTCGGGGACCACGAAGTCGCGCCCCTCGGCCGCCGCCACCACCTGCCCCGCCAGGAGCAAGGCGATGGAGGCCCGCGGGGAGGCGCCCAGATCGACAGCCGGGTGCTGGCGCGTGCGACCCACGATGGCCGTGATGTACTCGAGCACCTCCGGCCCCACCTTCACTGCACGAGCCACCCTCCGCATCCGCTCGATGCCCGCGACATCGAGGAGGGGCCGCAGCCCCACCGACTCCAGATCGGAGGCGTCGAAGCCGCCCAGGTAGTGCTGCAGCAGCGTGATCTCGACCTCCTGTCGGGGATGGTCGACCAACACCTTGAGCAAGAAGCGGTCGAGCTGTGCCTCGGGCAGGGGGTAGGTCCCTTCGGACTCCACGGGGTTCTGCGTCGCGAGGGTGAAGAAGGGGTCGGGGAGCTCCCGCGACGCCCCATCGACCGTCACCTGGCGATCGCTCATCGCCTCGAGCAGGGAGGCCTGCGTCTTGGCGGGGGCGCGGTTGATCTCGTCGGCGAGGAGCACCTGCGTGAACACCGGGCCCGCGCGGAAGACGAAGTCGTCGACCCGCTGGTTGAACACGTTGCCCCCCGTGACATCGCTCGGCATCAGGTCGGGCGTGAACTGGATGCGCTTGAAGCCCACCCCCAGCACGGCGGCCATCGAGCGCGCCAGTAGCGTCTTGCCGATCCCGGGTGGCCCCTCGAGCAACACGTGCCCCCCGGCGAGCAAGGCGATGAGCACCGAGCGCACGACCTCGTCTTGCCCGAGCACCACCCGCCCGACCTCGTCGCACACCTGCCCGAAGCGCTCCGCGAACCAGGCCGTGCCTTCGTCGCTCATCGGTGCTCCACCATCTTCCACAGCTCCTCCATGCGTTGCACATCATCGTCGCTCGACGGCCCACTCGGGGCCTCGGCGACGGCTTCCAGCTCGGCTACCCACCGGGAAGCCTGCTCGGGGGTCATTCCTTGGGACTCCGCCGTGAGGCGCAGCCCCGATGGCCCGATGCGGGCCAGCCACAGCGACGCGTAGGCGGCCAGCATCGCGCGCGTGTCGCCCAGCCTTCGGTAGCGCTCACCCAGCGCCTCGACGTGGTCGGCGAAGCGTAGCCGGCCTCGATCCACCGGGTCGTGTCGGGGGCCGAACGGCCAGCCTCGCCACAAACCGAGCAGCGCCCACCACGCCAGCAGCTGCACCACGAAAGGCAGCAGCTCGGTGCGGGCCAGCGCAGACAGCGGGTTGTTGCCCTGGCCGCCCCCCGCCCCCCCGGTCGAGGCAACGGCCCCCTGGGTAGCGAGCTGCACGCGGGGTGGCGTCGCGATCGGCCAGCCGGCCCGCGCCTGCCCCACCAGGATCAGGTCGCCCAGCAGGTGCTCGTTGGCGGGGACCGCGAGGGAGGCGTTCCACAGCAGCCGGCTGTCGGCCACGCCGACCAGCACGCCCTGCCCCAGGCGCACCGCCTGGATCAGCGCATGGCCCTCACCGTCTTGCACCCATGGCACGCCGCTCCCGCCGGTCGACACCACCGGCGGCACCGAGAACACCGGCGTCGGCAGGCCCCCCACCTCCGCGGGCCCCACCACCTGAAGCCCCCCTTCGGCCACCGCCGGGGTGCCCAGCTCCGGGAACCCCGACGAAGGCCCCGCATAGAGCAGCACGCCTCCGGAGACGACCCAGTCCCGAACCGCCTCGACGTGCTCCTCCCCCAGGTCGAGGGCCGACGCGTCGACCACGAGCACATCGACCTCGTCGCCGAGGGTGTCGAGGGGTGTCAGCCGCCACGACCCCTCGAAGCCCCACTGCCGGTACAGCTCGAGCAGCGCCGCGTCGCCGTTGGGGCCATAGCGCTCGGGGGTCTGGGCGAGGGCCTGGGTGGACCCCACCAGGGCGAAGCACCACAGCGCGCCCCGAACCAGCCGTGCGGCCGCGGCCAGCGCAGCGCGGGCTGCCCCCTCCTCGGGTGCCCGACGGCCGAAGCGAAAGGCCTCGGCCATCGCCACCACGGTGCGCAGGGCGTCGCGAACTTCGCCGCCTGGCGCCTGGCGCACGTACTCCCGATCGGTCCGGGAACGATGGAGCCGCAGCACCGCACGCTCCCCCAGCGAGCGAAGGGCCGCCCCCCGAGCCAGCACCACCGCATCGCCGGCACGCCCCTCGGTCAGCGCCACCTCCGCCAGCTGGAGCAGGTCGTGGGAGGGGGCCGCGGGGACCTCGGGCAGCGCTTCGTCGAGCTCGTCGTCACCGACCTCCACCAGCACCACCTCCGCCTCCTCCCGGGCGCGGTCGCGCCAGCCGAACCGTGACCACAGGAAGCGAGCGAGCACCAGGATGCCCAGCGCCACCAGGATGGCCATCACCCAGCGCAGCACGGGCTCCAACCCGTCGAAGGACAGCCCCGACAGCGGCCCGACGTGGGGCTCCTCCGGAGCGTCTGCGAGCTGATCCGCGGGGCCGCCGCTCGCCCCTTCCTGCCCCTGCTGGCAGCCGCTGGCCGGCACCGGGGGAGCCCCCTCACAGGTGGCGCGTAGCCCAGGGCAGCGCTCCTCGGGGATCTCGTCGACCAGGTCGCACCACGGCTGCGCAGCCTCTGCGTCGACGCCCGGCTCGTGACAGAAGCGGTAGGACCGTGCCGACAACGGGTGCGGCGCAGCCTCGTCGACAGCGGCGGGACCTCCCCCTCCGCAGCCACTCAGCCACAGCAGCAGCAGCACCGTCACGAGCCCATCCCCGCCGCCCGCAGGCGCACCTGCAGGTCCCACCCCTCCACCCGGGTGCGCACATCGACGTACAGCAGCAAGCGGTACATCGCGAACAGCGGCTGCGCGGACAGCGCGCCCAGCACCACCCACGGTGTGACGATGCCGCTCCAGGCAGATCCGAAGGGGGCGCCGAGCTGCAGCACGGTCCCAAGGAGGGCCTGCCCGCCCGCTTCGGCGACCACCACACACCAGCCCGTCAGCACCAACCTCCCCATCGTGCCCGCCAGAGCTGCACCAGGGTGGGCCGATGCGAGGCGCATCGACCGCTGCAGGCTCCGCCCGGCCCCTACCCGCTCCAGCAGCGCCGTCTCTTCGATGAACAACCACACGCTGTGGCCTGCCAGCCAGCCGAGCCCACACGTGGCCACGCCGACGACCAGCACCCCCACCTGCACCAGCCACGCCCACGCCAGCTGTGGCAGGTGGTGCAGCAGGTCGCGCAGCACCGCCCGCGCGGGAAACCGAGGCGCGAACAGCAGCCGGCCCGAGAGCACCGAGAACGGCGCCGGCAGTGGTAGTGCCGCCGCCACCAGCAGCGGCACCAAGATCTGGGGATCGCCCTCGAGCCACCACGCGAGGGCCCCCAGCGCTACCCACATCGGCCCCACGGTCACGGCGAACAGCGCGACCACGTCACGGAGGTTGGCGCGCACGAGGCGCACACACAGGTCGAAGACCTCCAGGGGACCACGGGGACGCAGGGCAACGCGGCATTGGTTGGGATTCACCGCGCCCCCCGACCACCGAACCACAGCCAGCTCGCGACGATCCCGACCTGCAGCACCGCGAAGGCGTGCTTGGCCCACCGCGGCGCGGGGCCCGCGCTCCAGAAGCCCTCCACCGCCGCGGCCACCAGCAGCAGCACCGTCGTGCCGAGGACCAGCCGGTACAGCGACGGGCCCGCGGCGCGCAGCGAGCCCGCGATGGTGCGCCCCTCCGTCACCACCAGGGCCCAGCCCAGCCGCAGCCCAGCCGCACCCGACACGCACACGCCCGTGAGCTCCCACGGACCATGGCCGCAGATGAACTCCAGCAGGTTTCCGCCGAGGCCCACGCTGGCCAGATAGCCAGCGACCGTGCCGATCACGACCCCGTTGTAGACCAGATAGAACAGCGAGCCGAGGCCTCCGAGCACACCGGTGGCGAAGCAGCGAAAGGCGATGCCCACGTTGTTCATCACGTAGAAGCCGGCCATCGTGGCGTCGCTGCCGAAGCCACGGGTCATGTCGCCCGAGCCGTAGCCCTGCTCGAGCTCCGCCAGCTGCGCTGGGGACAGCACCGCAGCCGCGAACCCGGGGTCGGCCAGCGAGCCGAGCACCCCCACCAGGAAGGGGCCGTAGAACAGGGCGGTGGCCAGCCAGAAGAAGCCCGACTGCGCACGAAGCTCGCGCGGGAAGCCCACGGCGACGTCGTGCAGCAGCCGCAGCCCGCCTGCCCGCCGTGACCCGTACAGGGTGTTGTGGGCGCGGCCCGCCAGCCCGTCGAGGAACTCGAGCACGTCGGCCGGGACCCCCAGGGCGCGAGCACGCGCCAGATCGGCACACACCGCTCGGTAGTCAGCGGCGAGCTGAGCCCACCCTGCCGCGTCGTGGCGGGGCTCGCCGAGGGCGTGGTCGAGCCTCACCCAGCGCTCCTGGCGCTGGGCGACGAAGGCGTCACGGTCGGAGCGCACGCTCACGAGGCAGGCTCCGGGTCGTCTTTGCCGGTGGCGCGCGCGTAGGCGAGCACGAGCACGCGCTCCCAGGTGGGAGCGTGGACGCCGAAGCGCTCCTCCACGGCCGGCCCGAACAGGGCCGCGAGCTCCTCGGCCCGATCCGGGCTCAGTGTGCGACGCCGCCGCATGAACGCCTCGAGAGTGGCCAGCTCGTCGGCGTCGAGGTCGACGGCCGGCGGCAGCGACTGCCGCTCGGCTTCGGTGACCGGCGGCAGCACGCGCACGGTGTCGAGCATGGCACCGCGCTCCTCCTGCACCACGACCGTTCCTGCCACCAGATCTCCGAGGCGGCGCTGCTTGCCGTCGAGGAGCATCACCAGCACCCCCACACCGAAGCCCACGGGCAAGAAGTCTGCCGCGCGGAGCAGGTTGCGTAGCACGACATCGGACAGCTGCACCGGGGAGCCGTCCTCCCGCACCACTCTCACCTGCAGCAGCCACTTGCCGGGGGTCTGGCCTGACCAGAGCAGCTCGAAGAACACGCCGTAGAACCAGTCCAGTACGAACATGAACAGCAGCATCAGACCGGTGGTCACCCCCTCGAGCCCCGGCAACCCCGACAGCACGGCGAGCTGCGACAACATCAGCACGAAGGCCACGGCCAGCGCGCGGAGAAACCCATCGAACAGCCAGGCCATGCCTCGCTGTGCGGGGCCGGCCAGGCGGTAGCGGAAGCGCACCCTCTCTGGGGTCACCACCGACGCTGTCGTGTCGAGCAACACCGAGCCCCGAAACCTCCGCGAGCCGCCTGGTAACCCCGAACGGAGCGCCGCGATTGGTGGTAAGCTGCGCTCCCCAGCTCTCCATCCTGAGGCCGCACATGCGTCGTACTGTCGCTACCATCAGCCTTTCCGGCATTCTCTTCGTCGGATCGGTAGCCATCGCTGGCTTTGTCACGCACACCAACCCGAGTGGGTGGTCGTCTCCCGACTACAACGACGTGGTGATCGGCAACAGCATCGACCTCGACACCCAGACGTCCACCGTGGCCGGTTGGTCGCGCTCCACGTGGGACGACACGATCTGGGAAGCGGAGATCAACAAAGACGACGGCACGTCGTTCGCGTTCCGTGACGAGTGCCTCCTCGCCGGCGACAACCTCATCGATAACAACGACCTGACGAGCATCTCGGGCGTGCTGTATCGGGCGGGAACGCACAGCGACAACTCGGGCATCCTCGGCGTGGCGCTGGCCACCCTTCCCCCCGACACCGCCATTCCCCTGCCGGCCAGCCTCGACACCATCAGCCAGCTCAGGTTCCTCACCGGCGGCTCCCGCGTCGCAGAGACCGACTACGTCGTCACCTTCAACTACTCCGACCTCACGTCGAGCAGTGTCGTCGTACCCATCAAGGTCGACACCACCCTGGCCGGCGCGCGCGACGCCAGTGTCGGGGGCGTCTACGATGTGTTCGGGATCACCGACCTGTCGGTGGCCTCCGACGGCACACCGAGTGTCGACTCCAACGCCAGCGGCACCACCGACTGCGGCGACGACGGCGCCGATGAGGTGTACGTCACCAACCCGCAGCCCGCGAAGTCGGTCGAGTCGGTCGAGTTCGGCTTCACCACCTACGACGACGCGGTGCTCGACGGCACGGGCATCGGCTGGCTCGGCGGCCCCCTCGCGGTCACCGCCGAGACGACCGAGGCCGACTACGACGCTACCTACACCTACTTCGGCAACTACGAGAACTTCGCCGACGGTGTTGCCGTCGGCGACGCGATGGATGCGTGTGGTGGCGACAACACCTGCCAGAACGCGCTTTGGCACAGCCTCGACCTCACGTTCGACGAGGCGAACTCCGAGGTCATGGTCACCTTCGCCTGTGGCGACGACACGAACACCAACGGCACGCTCGAGCAGAGCGAGCTCACCATCGTCGATCCCATCGTCAACGCTGCCAGCGCCACGCTGTCGTCGATCTGCGAGGGTCGCTACGGCGTCTACCGGGTCGACCTGACGGCAGCGACCGACGACGACACCCCTGCCCTGAACTCCATCAAGGCCAACTTCGATCTCGACTACGACGGTGATGGCTACGGTGAGACCGACGACGCGGGCACCGGCTTCGTCGACTGCGACGACGGCGACAACACGGTCTACCCCGGCGCCATGGAAGTCATCGGTGACGGCATCGACCAAGACTGCGACACCTTCGAGTCCTGCTACGAAGACTTCGACCAGGACGGCGACCGGCACCTGTCGAACACCATCGTCTCCGCCGACGACGACTGCAACGACCCTGGCGAGGCCCTCGGTTCGGCGGTGGTCGACTGCGACGACACCCTCGACACCCGAGCGTCGACCAACCCCGAGATCATCGGCGACAACCTCGACGAGAACTGCGACCTCGTAGCGGAGTGCTGGGCCGACAACGACAACGACGGCTCCCCCGTGTCGTCGCAGTTCAACAACGGCGACCTCGACTGCAACGACGCGGGCGAGGGCACCCAGGCCGAGCTCGATGCCGCCGGTCAAGACGACTGCAACGACTTCAACTCCACCATCTCGCCCCTCGAGACGGAGACGGTCGGCGACAACGTCGACCAGACGTGCGACGGCCGTGAGCTCTGCTACGTCGACGACGACAACGACGATGCGCCCACCAACGCCACCGTGCTGTCGACCGACGACGACTGCAACGACACCGACGAGGGCACCCAGGCCCAGCTCGACGCCGCCGGCCTCGAAGACTGCGACGACAACGACAGCGGCATCTCGCCGCTGCTGCTGGAGATCACCGGCGACAACATCGATCAGAACTGCGACCTCATCGAGAACTGCTGGACCGACGCCGACAACGACGGCGCGCCTGTGGCCGTCGTCAACACCGGCGGCAGCAACAACGATGCCGACTGCAACGACAACAACGAGGGCACCCAGGCCGACCTCGATGCAGGCGCCGACTGCAACGACTCCGCCTTCCTGATCAACCCGTCGGCCCTTGAGATCGCTGGCGACAACGTCGACCAGAACTGCGACGACATCGAAGACTGCTGGACGGATGCCGACAACGACGGCAACGGCATCAGCGTCGTCAACACCGGCGGCGACAACAACGACGCCGACTGCAACGACGCCTTCGAGGCGGTCGACGCCGACCTCAACCCCCGCGAAGACTGCGCCGACAACGACAACACCATCTTCGCCAACGCCATCGAGGGCACCGGCGACAACATCGACCAGAACTGCGACGGCGTCGAGAACTGCTGGACCGACGCCGACGATGACGGCTTCGGCATCAGCGTCGTCAACACCGGCGGGTTCAACAACGACGCCGACTGCAACGACCCCTTCGAGGCCGTCGCAGCCGACATCACGCCCACGGAAGACTGCAACGACGGCGACGACCTGATTCGCCCCGACGCGCTAGAGATCGCGGGCGACAACGTCGACCAGAACTGCGACAACATCGAGAACTGCTGGACGGATGCCGACAACGACAACAACGCGATCAGCGTGGTCAACGTCGGCGGCGACAACAACGACGCCGACTGCAACGACGCCCGCGAAGGCACCAATGCCGACCTTCTTCCGCGCGAAGACTGCAACGACAGCGACAGCAGCATCTTCGCCAACGCCACCGAGGGCGTCGGCGACAACATCGACCAGAACTGCGACACCATCGAGACCTGCTACGTCGACAACGACAACGACGGCGATCGCACGGCCGCGACGACGATCGGCAACGGCGACGACGACTGCAACGACAACAACGAGGGTCTGAGCGGCGACCCCATCGACTGCAACGACTTCAACGCCACCATCTTCAGCGGCGCCGCAGAGGGCGTGGGCGACAACGTCGACCAGAACTGCGACAACATCGAGCGCTGCTACGACGACGCCGACAACGACGGCGACCGGGCGACCACCGAGTTCAACACGACGGCCGGCGACACCGACTGCACCCAGGCCTTCGAGGGTGAAGCCACCGACCTGGTCGACTGCGACGACGCCGATCCTGACCGCTTCGCCGCGAACTCCGACCTGCTACCGGGCAACATCGCCAACGAGGTCGACAACGACTGCAACCTGCGGGAGCAGTGCTACGACGACATCGACCGCGACGACGCACGCAGCAACGGGATCACCGAGACGAGCAGCGACTTCGACTTCGACTGCCAGGATCCCGGAGAGGCTCGGTTCGACCAAGAGATCGACTGCGACGACAACGACGACGAGCGGTTCCCGTCGAACCCCGAGATCGTCGGCAACAACAAAGACAACGACTGCTCGCAGACCGAGACGTGCTTCGAAGACTTCGACCGCGACACCTACCCGTCCACCAACACGATCGAGACCTCGCTGTTCGACTTCGACTGCACCGACCTCGGTGAGGGCGAGGCGACCGACCTGACCGACTGCGACGATGTCGTCGACAGCACCTGCCCCAACGACGTGCAGTGCCCCGACATCTGTGGTGACGGGGTCGACAACGACTGCGACAACGCCGGTGACTGGTCCACGCCCGGGGTGAACGGCTGGCTCGACGACGACGCCGACGGGATGGACTTCGCTCTCGAGACCGCAGAGAACATCAGCGACTGCAACACCGACTCCGACGGCGACACGCTGTCCGACCCCGACGAGCACTTCACCGTAGGCACCGAGCCCGACGACCCCGACACCGACGGCGACGGCGTCGACGACCCCACCGAGGTCGGCAACGTCAACAACCCGCTCAACACCGACGGCGAAGGGGCCATCGACGCCCTCGACACCGACGACGACAACGACGGCATCCCCACCGCCCTCGAGAACGTGGTCAACCCGGGCCTCAACAACTGGTTCGACGAAGACGACGACAGCGACGGCATCGTGAACTTCCGCGACCCCGACGACGACGGCGACACGGTCCCCACCCTGCTCGAAGACCACAACACCAACAACGACTGGTTCGACGACAACAACGACGAGTTCGAGGTCGACGGCGACACGCTGCCCGACTACCGCGACGACGACGACGACGGTGACGGAATCCCCACCGCCCTGGAAGACCCGAACAACAACAACGACCCGACCGACGACGATACCGACGGCGACGGCATCCCCGACTACCTCGACCCCGACGACGACAACGACTCCGTCGCGACCCGGATCGAGGGAGGCGTCGGCGTCGACACCGACGGCGACAACATCCCCGACTACCTCGACACCGACGACGACAACGACGGCATCGACACCATCGACGAGGCGGCCGACAGCGGCGACACCGACGCCGACGGCATTCCCAAGCGCCTCGACGACGACTCCGATGGCGACGGCTACGCCGACAGCCATGAGCGCCGCATCGACTCCGACGGCGACGGCAAGTACGACTACCTCGACTTCGACAGCGACAACGACACCATCCTCGACGAGAACGAAGAGGTGGGAGGCGACAAGTTCGTCGACTCCGACAACAACGGCGACGAGAACCGCATCGACCCCGACGATGACGGCGATGGCATCGACACCTCCGAGGAGGAGGCCGACCGGCAAGACGCCGAGCTCGTGAGCGACAACGTCCCCAACTACCTCGACCTCGACTCCGACGGCGACGGCTACAGCGACGACTACGAGTACACCGTCTTCCGCTTCGACATCGACGACGACAACGACGGCGACAGCAACTACGTCGACCGCGACTCGGACAACGACAACGTGCCCGACAACGAAGAGCTGGGCAGCCAGGCCAGCCCGGTCGACACCAACGGCGACGGCTTCGGCAACCGCATCGACAACGACGATGACGGCGACCTGATCAAGACCTTCGACGAGAACCTCGGCGGAGCCCTCGCACCCAACGAGGCGGGCATCGACGACTGGGACAACGACGGCATCGTCGACTACCTCGACGCCGACGACGACAACGACCTGGTCGACACCATCGACGAGAACCCCAGCGGCGAGCACCTGCCGGGCGCGTGCGACGACGCCGACGGCGACGGCGAGTGCAACTTCCACGACATCGACGACGATGGCGACGGCATCGACACCGCCGACGAGACGCCCGACAACGCCGACCCGCTCAACAACGACCGCGACGGCGATGGCATCGACAACTTCCTCGACGACGACGACGACGGCGACGGCATCCCCACCGTAGTGGAGATCAGTGCGGGGGCAGCCGCGTGCGACCCGACCCCCAACGCCACGCCGAACTTCGACGATGACGCCGACCCCGACTTCCTCGACACCGACTCCGACGGCGACGGCCACGACGACGACGACGAGCAGGCGGTCGACACCGACGGCGACGGCTGCGACGACTACCTCGACCTCGACTCCGACGCCGACCAGGTCGTCGACGCCAACGAAGCCAAGCAAGACTTCGACGGCGACGGGCTCGACGACCGCGTCGACATCGACGACGACAACGACGGCATCCGCACGTCGTTCGAAGACGACGGCTTCGTCAACCCCTTCGACTACGACACCGACGGTGACGGCGCGAAGAACTTCCTCGATGCCGACGATGACAACGACGATGTGCCGACGGCCACGGAAGTGGGCCGCACCAAGACGACGCTGCTCATCGATCCGGCTGCGTGGCCCAACACCGACCGCGACCTCGAGACGGTCACCGGCATCGTCGGAGACGACCTGCCCGACCACCTCGACACCGACGACGACAACGACGGTGAGCTCACGGCGACGGAAGACCCGTCGGGCAACGGCCTGCCGGCCGACGATGACACCGACGAAGATGGCGTGCCGAACTACCGCGACGCCGACGACGACGCCGACGGCATCCTCACCATCAACGAGCTGATGCTGGCCCGGTCGTACGACAACGACGGCATCGACAACCACCTCGACTGCGACTCCGACAACGACGGCTGGTACGACATCGACGAGACGGGTCCCAACGGCGAGCTGTTCGACACCGACGGCACCGACGAGCCCGACTTCGGCGACATCGACTCCGACGGTGACAGCATCAACGACGACCTCGAGGGCGCATCGACCTTCGACGCCGACCCGCCCGCCCCGTGCGCCGTGCTCGGCACCACGGTCGGGCCCATCGACACCGACAACGATGGCTTCATCGACCGCATCGACACCGACGACGACGGCGACCAGCTGCCCACCATCGAGGAGATGTGGGAGGCAGGCGCGACGACGGCCCTGGGCAGCGACTACGACGGCGACGGCGTCGACGACTACATCGATGCGGATGACGACGGCGACAACGTCCCCACCCTCACCGAGGATGTCAACCAGAGCGGCGACCCCCGCGACGACGACCGCGACAGCGACGGCCTGGAGAACTTCCTCGACGAAGACGACGACGGCGACAGCGTCCTCACCATCGACGAAGACAACGACATCTCGTTCCAGACCGGCGACGGCCAGCCCGCCAACGACGACACCGACGGCAACGGCGAGCCCGACTACCTCGACGACGACGACGACGGCGACAGCATCCGCACCATCCTCGAGGTGGTCGAGGTGCCGTTCGACTTCGACGGCGACGGCTGGCCCAACTACCTCGACGCAGACGACGACGATGACGGCGTCGACTCCAAGTGCGAGCTGGTGGCCGGCGTCTTCCACAAGAACGTCGACAGCGACGGCGACCTCGTCTACGACGGCGCCGAGTGGTTCAACTACCTGTACTACCGCGACGTGGGTGAAGACGCGTGGGAAGTCATTCCCGCCGACGAGCGCAACACGGTGCAGGTCGGCAACAACACCGTCACCATCGACGACGCCGACATCTGGGACCGCTCCCAGCTCGACCCCGCTACCGACGAAGTCCTGCCTGGCGCTCTACCCCCGACCGGCAGTGGCTGCTTCGACCCATGGAACCGCGACGGTGTCGACCAGATCAATGCCCTCGACTTCGACGACGACAACGACGGGCGCGTCACCCTCGATGAGCTCGACGAGGATGTCGACTGCCTGTTCCCGACGGAGATTCCGCTGGGCGACAGCATTCCCAACTTCCTCGACTACGACTCCGACGGCGACACCCTGCACGACGACGATCCGCTCGAGCTGCAGGACCAAGACGGCGACGGCATCCTCGACTGGCTCGACTGTGCCCTCACCGGGGATGCCGGCGACTCCGATGTCGACGGCGTGACCAACGGCGACGAGCGTGGTCGCTGCCCCGAGGATCCCAACGAGACCGACGAGCAGTGGTGTCTCACCGACCCCGATGTCGACAACGACGGCGTCATCGACGGCATCGAGTACGGCGTGAACTTCGTCAACAACGTGGTCCCCCCGCAAGACTCGGATGGTGACGGCGTCGCTGACTACGTCGACCCCGACGACGATGAGGATGGCTTCCGCACCTCCGACGAGAACCTGATGCCGTGTCCCGCGGGCGAAGAGCTCGTGCACGTCATCAACGTCATCGAGGGCACCAACGAGTCCTTCTGGAGCTTCCGCTGCGAGAACGGCAAGACGGAGTTCAACCTCGGCTCGAACGAGCTCGAGGCCTACGTCAACACCGACGCGCCCACCGGCGCCGGCAACCCGTTCCCCCTCAACGGCGACGATCTGCCCAACTTCCTCGACGCGGATGACGACGGCGACGGCAAGCTGTCCGACGCGTCGGTCGGCCAGGTCGATGGCAGCGCCCCCGATCCCGAGGGTACGGGCGACTTCGATGGCGACGGCACCATCGACTACCTCGACATGTACGACTACGACGGCCCCGACGCCGACGCCGACGGCGACGGCCTCACCAACGCCGAAGAGGCCGATCTCGGGACCGACCCGTACCGCGCAGACAGCGACGGCGACGGAATCACCGACGACGAGGAGCTCGGCACGGGAGCCAACCCCCGCGACTCCGACGGCGACGGTGTCATCGACGCCCTCGACAGCGACGACGACGGCGACGGCATCCCCACCTCCGAGGAGGGCACGGCCGATGTCGATGGCGACGGGATCCCCAACTACCTCGACGACAACAGCGACAACGACGCGTTCACCGACGCCGAGGAAGAGCCGGGCGACATCGACTGCGACGGCATCGAGAACTACCTCGACACGGCCGATGGCGACGGGCCCTGCGGCGACAGCGCCGACGACACCTTCGTGCCTCCCACCTATGAGCGGCAGGGCTGCCAGTGCACCACGAGCACCGCCCCCAGCGGAGCGTGGCTGTTCCTGACGGCCTTGGGTGTCCTGGGTTGGCGTCGGCGCCGCTGAGGCAGTCGCCACCGGCATGACGAGGCCCCCGCACCTGCGGGGGCCTCTTTCGTTGCGGCCCTGCGCTGTCGCATTGCGTCAATGCACCTGGCAGCCACGCGCCACCAACATAAAGACGTGTCTGTACGGAGGCGCACGTGAAGATCGGAGCTCATCCCATGGTGGTGGCGGTCGCGCTGGGTCTGCTCGGGCCCACGGTCCTCGAAGTGCGCGACGACGAAGAGGCCCCCGAGACGGTGGCCGATTGGTCGGAGATCGATCCCCCGTCGCTCGACGAGCAGGAAGCCGTGGCGCAGGCCTGGGCCCTCCTCGAGCGCTAGTCGAAGAGCCCGTGCAGGAACCAGTGGCCCTCCGGGGTGACGAACAGCCACTGCGCAATGCCGTCGACACACACCACCCAGTAGTCACGCGACCAGTAGTCGTCTGACCACCACTCGCTGCGCAGCCGCTCCGGCCCGACGCGACGCTGCACCTGCTGCCAGCCACGCTCAGTGCGAACCGAGCAAGGCGCCTCGTCGTGAACCCGCACCTCCAGGGGGGTGGGCTTGGCCAGCAGCAGCGACGGGCGCGGTAGCTCGTCGATCCGCTCATGGTGTTGCTGCAGCTCGACTGGATCGTCGGGCAGTCGCTGGCGGGCCGCCCTCGCCACCAGCCGTGTCGGCGGCCACGGCACCGGTCGCCAGGAGGTCTCCGGCCGCCACGCGTCGGCGAGGGACGCCCCGAACAGCGCGTCGTCACCCAGATGGTCGGCCAGTCGCGCAAGCAGATCGGGCAGCGGCTCCGTGGCCTCGGTGCGATCGGTCAGCCCCGGCTGCCAGCCCTGCTCCGCGGCCACCTCCACCGCCTCGAGCACCAGCTCGTCGACCGGCGCCTGCAGCTGCACCCCCTCCAGGCGCATGCGCACCAGCGGCTCCAGGGCCCGCGGCGAGCGCGTCGGCCGACCTACCCGAACCGACACCGCCACCACCGGCGGCACCCCCTTCGTGGGCTCCAGGTGCATGGCCACCCGCAGCCGAACCACGGCCTCGCCTCGACGCCCCAGCCGCTGTGACAGCTGCGACAGCAGCCCCGGCAGCACGAAGTGCAGCTGCAGCGTGCTCGTCGCTCCGCCCATCGCCACCCGCACCCGCCGCTCTGCCGACTCCGGCTCGGCCCAGTCGACCAGCCCCGGCGCACAGCCCCCTCGAGCCACCGCGTGCAGCAGGGCCCCCTCCTCCCCGAAGCGCGTCGCCACCGACGAGGCCGTCAGCGCTGCCAGCGCCCCCACCGTGACCACCCCGACCGCTCGCAGGGCTTCCCGCACCCCGTCGCTGGGCTCCAGTGCGTGCAGAGGCAGCGTCGCGAGGGCCTGAGCACCTTCTCCTGGGGGGACCACGCCTCCCGCGCCCCACACCGACAGCGCTCGCGCCGCCGTCGCATCGTCGGCGACCACCCCGCGCGCCTGGTGGCCCAGCGAGGCCATCAGCTCCAGCGCGCGCCCCAGCACCCCCGCTTCACCCCCGAAGTGTCGCGCCGTCGAGGTGACATCCATCACCAGCCCATCGGGCCAGGGCGCCCGCACCCGATCCGACAGCTCGGCGCAGGCCCGCACCAGCGCCTGCCGGTCGCGCGCTTCCTCGGCCTCCTCCCACGGCACCAGCTCCACCTCGGGCACCAGCGCCCGCGCTGCCGTCGCCGTCTGGAACGGCCGCAGCCCCAGCGCCTGCGCCGCCGGCGTGACGGCCTGCAGCCGCATCGCCGACTTCTCCTCGGCGATGAGCCCCGCCACCGCGTCGGCCTCGTAGCCGCAGCGCTCGAGCCGGAAGGCCGGCAGGCTGAGCACCATCACCCGCATGGCTCACCCTGCGCCATGCATCACCAGGGACTGGCCGCGAGGGGCCACGGCGGCAGCGGCACGTGGCCTCCATGGCCTGCCGCGTGCCCACCACGGTCGCGAACCACCATCGCCCCCTCGGGACCCAGCGACAGGCGCACATCCGCCGTCAGCTGTCGTGCCGGGCGATCTCCCAACACCAGCGCCGTGCTCTGACCGTGCTCTGCCGCCCGCGCCCAGCGTGCCCCCACCGGGCGCCGCGGCAGGCCCTTCGCCTCCACCGGCGGCCGCTCCACCACCACCAGCTCGAAGCAGCCCGACCGCAGCAGCTGCTCGGTCGCCCACAGCCAGGGCGACGTGCCGTCTTCCGCCGGCCGCACCACGAGCAGCAGGCCCAGCTCGACCCCCAGATCGTGCAGCGCCGGCGGGTGCAGCCGACGCAGCGGGTCGACCCAGGCCACCGCGCGCCGCCGCTGGGTCGCCGCCGCCACCAGCGCCCCGACCAGCCGCACCCGCCCGACCCCTGCCGCGCCGCACACCTCTACGATGCCCGGCTTCGGCAGCCCCCCCAGGAGCTCGTCGACCTCGTCTACTCCGCTGGGCGCACGGCGGCGCACGACCCGCGGCCCCCCTTCGAGGGCGCGGATCCGTGCCCGCAGCGCCTCGAGGGTCGCTGCAGCGCTCATCCGTCTCTCCTGCCCCCCGCTTCCCCACGGGCGACATACTGAACATTAGTTCATGAGAGGCGAACCCACAAGTCCCCATGGATCGAGGCGGACACAAATCGTCCGCTTCATACCTACGAGACCACGGAGGACCTCAGCCCTCCACCTCGGCGATCACCAGCCACATGCCGTAGATGTCGAGATCTTCGGCGACTTCGCGTCGCTTCGCCAGCATCTTGCCGTCGGGGGCCAGGTCTTCGAACACGTCGGGCAGCTCTCGCACGATCGCCTCGGCGCGCTTGCCCACTGGCCGCACCAGGGCGTGCTTGCGACACCACACCCCTGCCACCAGCAGGTCATCGACGTCGTAGACCGCCTCCTCCACCTGCTCGTCGCCCAGGGTGCCCTCGGCGGCCGCCTCGAGCTGCTCGAGCAGCGGCTCGGCGTCGACCGCCTCCCACAGCGAGGCCACCAGATCGGCACCGTCGCCCTTGCGCCACGCCTCCGCGGGCTCGAGCGCCATCGGGTCGCCCCCCAGGCGCGCGACCGAGCCAGCCACGATGGCCAGCTCCAGTGCGTCTTCCTCGTCGACCACCGGCTCAGCCAGCAGCTCTTCCAGCTGCTCGAGCAAGACGTCCAGCTCGCTCCGCATCGTGCCTCCAGACCAGACAGACCCCCATGCTATGACGCGGGCACCGCCGCCGCGTGCCCCATCTGGAGGAAGCCCATGCGAACCCTCATCTTCGCTACGAACAACGCTCACAAGGTCGAGGAGGTCCGGCAGATCCTCGCCGGGCACGGGGTCGTCGTGCAGTCCCTGGCCGATCTCGGCCTCGACCTCGACCCGCCAGAGACAGGGTCCACCTTCGAGGCCAATGCCCTGCAGAAGGCCCGCTACGTCTTCGAGCACACGGGGCAAGCGACCGTCGCCGACGACAGCGGCATCGAGGTCGACGCCCTCGACGGTGCCCCTGGCGTCTACAGCAAGCGCTTCAGCCCCGAGGCCACCGCCGAGGCCAACAACCGCCTCCTCCTCGAGCGCCTCGCCGATGCGAACGACCGCACCGCACGCTTCCGCTGCGTCATCGCCGTCGTCGACGGCCGCGGCGAGCGCTACGCCTCCGGCGCCTGTGAGGGGCAGATCGCCACCGAGCTGTCCGGTGAGGGCGGCTTCGGCTACGACCCGCTGTTCCTCCCCGACGAGGCCGTCGGCCGCAGCATGGCCGAGCTGTCGGCCGCCGAGAAGAACGCCATCAGCCACCGAGGCCGCGCCTTCCGCCAGCTCCCCGGGCTGCTGGAGGAGCTGTGAGCGTCGCTGCCACCCACATCGACCTGTACCAGCTCACCAGCCTCGTCCCCCACTACCTGAAGGGCCGCTGCGACGACCGCGTCGTGATGAGCTTCTTCAGCCGCCGTCTCCCCAAGGCTGTCGCCACCGGCGAGCCCGCCCGCGGCTACCTGCTGTGGGCCGGTCTGGGCCGCTGCCTCGACCACCTCCACGCCGCCCGCTTCGACGAGCCGCGCATCGAGTCCCTCCTCGCACAGCCCCTCCTCGGCCCCACCCTGAGGCAGCATCCCGACCTGGTCGACCGGCTCCGACACTGGCGTTTTCATGGGGCCGTGCGTGCGCCCCGCGAGGGCACACCGCTGTGGTCCGGCGCCGCCACCCGACGCGACGGCACCCGCCTCGACGTCGACGACGTGCGCCCTGCCGCCTACGTCCCCTACCTCGAGGTCGAGACCGACCTGCTGTCGGCCAAGCTCATCGAGACGCCGCTGCTGTCGCTGATCAACCACATGACCATGGTCGCCTCGAAGGCCAGCCGGGTCGTCGCCGCCGCCCGCGCCCTGGGCCCCGACCGAGCCGTGCTCGAGTTCGGCACCCGCCGCACCCACCCCGAGGCCGCCGTCGACGCCGCCCTCGCCGCCTGGATCGCCGGCTGCGCTGCGAGCTCCAACGTCGAGGCCCACGCGCGCCACGGGGTCCCCATCGCCGGCACGATGGACCACTTCGCCATCCAGGCCTGGGAAGAAGCCGGCGTGCCCCGCCACGTCACCGAGCAGGCCTTCTTCCGCTCCTTCCACGAGCAGTTCCCCGGCCGCGACACCCTGCTCGTCGACACCTACGACACCTTCGGTGCCCACACCGGCATCCGCGCCGCCGTGCGCGCCACCGGCGGCAAGGGCCCCTCCGCCATCCGCCTCGACTCCAACCTCACCCGCGACAACCTGCAGCGCGCCCGCGCTCTGCTCGACGAGCTCGGAGCCCACGACACCCGCATCGTCATCTCCGGGGGCATCGACGAGGCCAAGATCGCCGCCCTCGGCGACGCGCCGGTCGATGGCTACGGCGTCGGCGAGCGCATCGTCACCAGCCCCGACGCCCCTGTCGGTGTCGGTGCGGTGGGCAAGCTGTCGCTCATCCGTGGCGAGCCCACCATGAAGCTGTCGCGCAGCTCGGGCAAGGCCACCCTCCCCGGGCGGCTGCAGGTGTGGCGCCACGAAGGGCACGACCTCGTCGGGCTCGAAGGCGAGGTCCACCCAGGGGAGCCCTTGCTGCAGACCGTCTACGACGAAGGGGGGCCACGGCCACGGCCCAGCTACGCAGAGGCCCGCGACCACGCCGCTGCCTGCCTCGCCTCCCTGCCCAACGAGCAGCTGCAGCCACGCCACGCCAAGGTCGTCGTCACCGATGCCCTGGCCTCACTCGTCGAGCGCTGCGTCGCCCTGGGGCTTGGCGCGTAGGGCCCACAGCCCCCACCCAAGGCCCACCGCCCCGCACAGCTTCCACGTCAGCGCCGCCTGGGCCCGCGGGTCGATCCCCACCACCCGGTCGAGCCCGACCAGCACGAACACCTCGTCGCCGCCCGCCTGCAGGCTCACGAAGCTCGCCAGGGCAACCCCCAGCATGAGCAGCGGGCCCGCGAAGCGCATCAGAGCTCGACGGCGATCCGCAGGCGACCCGTGTAGAGCCGACCGTAGCGGCCCGCAGGGCTCACCGACTCCTGCTCCTTGTCGGGCAGCGAGTAGCCGCCCGGCGCCGCGTAGAACTCGCCGCCGAGGCGCAGCCGCTCGGCGATGAGCGCATCCACACCCAGCGAGCCCGTGAAGCCGAAGTAGGGGTGGTAGTTGTTGGCGATCACGTTGTCGTCGCCGATCAGGAAGAAGGTCGACACGTCGGTGAAGCCTGCCGCCAGGTAGGGCGTGACCACGTCGAAGTCGAGGCCGAACATCGCGTCGACACCGAAGGTCGAGGCGATGTACAGGTCGTCGTAGGCCGGGTCGCCGTCGATGAACGGCGTGGCGATCTCGCCCACCGTCTTCTGCTGGGTGGCGTGGAAGCGCAGGCCGGCCTGCACCGTGTCGCCCAAAGCGATGCCCGCCCCGACCTCGCCCGAGACGATGACGTTGCGGGTGCCGAGGAAGGGCACCGGCGGCACGTAGGCGATGCCGGCGTAGGGCACGACCTTGCCGATGGCCGGGAAGGCGAAGGTGACGCGCGGCCGCGGCACCACCGGCGTCTTGTTGGTGTCTTCGGTCTTCGTGTAGTTGAGGACCAGGCGCTTGCTACAGCCCAGCGGCGGCACCACGCCCAGATCGAGCCCGATGGCGCCATGGCCGGGGTCGTGGGGGATGGGGCCGTGGATGGGCGACAGCGTCGTGTAGAGCGCAGGGTAGTTCTGCAAGAAGTCTTGCTGCGCCTGCTCGTCGTAGTTGTCGGGGAGGTTCTGCGCTTCTTCGTCGCACTTGGGGTCGATGCTGGCGTGCGCCGTGCTGCCGACCGTCAGAATCACCGCGGCGGCCGCCGCGCCAAACAACTGCTTCGTCATCATCGGGCCTCTCCCCCTGGAGCGACGCCAGGGTAACGCAGATCGCTTCGCAGGTGGTCTGGTGCTGCATCGATCCGTTATGGGGACGCCGTTCGGGGCGTAGCGCAGTCTGGTAGCGCACCTGCTTTGGGAGCAGGGTGTCGCAGGTTCGAATCCTGCCGCCCCGACCATTTCCAGGCATGCACCGCGCTCTCCCGCAGCGCGCCGTGCTCCACGCCCGCCGCCGCTCTGCCTTCGCTCACGGAGACAGCGCCAGGCGTGCCTCCACCACTCTCCCCACCGTCACCGACACCTCGACCGCCCCCTCCGGCGCATCGAACGTGGCCCCGGTGCCCTCGCCGACCACCTGACCGTCGGCTCCATACGCCACCCACTCGCGCAGAGGCTCGCCGCACTCGAAGCCCTCGAGCACCGGCGCCGTGAGGAGCCGCCCGACCGCCTCGACCCGAACGCTGGGCACCGGCACCCGGCCCGACACCACCTGCCCCGTCGGCAGCGGCGGCGGCGGGCTGCCCGCCCCATAGAACGCGTCTTCCTGCTGATCATCACGCCAGTCGCAGTGCACATGGCTGACATAGACGCTCACGAAGCCTGCCCCCTGGGCGTAGCAGCCGCTCTCCAGCGAGCTGAGCGACCCGCTCACCAGCGCCATGTCGAAGGCATCGCCGTACATGTGCCGCGACAGCGTCGCGCCGCCGACGCTCGCGTTGTAGTCGGGGGACCGGTAGCCGCTGTTCACCGTGATGGCGCCCAGGTCGTCGCGCAGATCCTGCAGCCGCTCCACCGCATGCACCTGCACCACCGCCCAGTCTCCCTTCCAGTCCTGCGCCAGCTCGTCGCGGCGGAAGTTCGGCGCCACCAGCACCGAGCCGGGGATGTCGTCGACCCACAGGTAGGCCGTCGGCGCCTTGTAGTTCGACGAGCTCGAGCTCGGGTAGGCGTAGTCGCTGCCCTGGCTTCCCGCCGGCGTCAGCGTCACGCACACATCGTAGACCTCGCGGTCGCCGGGGTAGCAGGCCACCGGGTCGCCCGCCGGAGGGATCGTGCCCGGCGTGGTGGTCGTGCCCGGTTGGGTGGTGGACCCCGTCGTGCCCGGCGTCGTCGTCGTCGGCCCGGGGCCAGGATCCTTGAAGCTCACCCGCGACGGGGCGCTCACCACGCACGACTCCAGATCGACGGCCTGAAACACCAGTTCAAGGTCCGCATCCGCCAGCTCGACCTCGAAGTCGAAGGTCGCTACGCCCACCCCGTCGCCCTCCACGATGCCCAGCAGCTCGGGGTCGTCGAGGTCGAGGGTCAGCCCGCAGTCGGGGGTGAGGAAGGTGCCCCCCTCGGGGGCCAGGAGCAGGAAGATCCGGTTGCCCGGCACCACCTGGCTCACCGTCACCGTGTTCGTCTCCCCCGCGAGCCCCGGCACCGCGGGACCCACCCAGGGGATCTGCACCCCGTCGGGCACGGTGTCGGGGGGCTGCAGCGGCTCGTCGAGCTCATCAGCGCCCTCGAAGGCCTCCAGGGGCTCGAGACCGTCGTCGGTCGCTGGCTTCGCCGGCACCGGCTCGCAAGCGCCGAGCGCCAGCCCCATCACCACCGAGATCATCGGCCGCATCCGTCCTCCGACCCCCAGTCTACCCATGGGGTCGGGGCACTGCTGCGACACGAGGTGAATCCTAGTCGTCGGAGGTGATCAACCACAGCGCGTGCACCGAGCCGGGGAACCAGAACAGCAGCGTGAGCACCACGTTCACCCAGAAGGCCAGCGAGAAGGCCCCGAGCTTCCACCACACCCCGAGAGGCGGCAGCAGGAAGCCGAGCAGCAGCGACACGAAGGTGGCCATGCCGTCGGGCGCATCACGACCATCGGGGCCGGTGTGCGCCACCACCCACAGCGCGTGGAGCTGACCGGGCACGTAGAACAGCAGCGTCAGCACCAGGTTCACCCAGAAGGCGAGCCGAAAGCCCTTCACCATCCACACGCCCACCGGCGGTAGAAATGCCCCCAACACCACGCCCATGAATCGCTGCATCCGTCCTCCGCTCCTGGTACGACCAAGGCACTGCGCTACTTCATCGGCGCTCCCCAGTACGCCAGCCGGGATAGCCCGAGGCGTGCCTGTGCTCCCCCTCGCGCTGTTCCTCGTGGCGGGCGCGGTCAACCTGCAGCTGCCGCTGTACCCAGCCTACGCCCGTGACGCGGGGCTCGGTGCCGGTGGCCTCAGCGCCGTGCTCGCCGGCTACGTGGCGACCCTCGTCGTCGCGCTGGTCACCCTGGCCGGCCTACCCGACCGCCTCGGCCCCCGACCGGTCGTGCTCGCCAGCCTTGTCGCTGCCTGCGCCGCCACCGTCTTGGTCATCGTCGAACCCGGCATCGTGGGACTCGGGGGGGCGCGGTGGCTCCAGGGCCTCGCCGTGGCCCTGTGCATGGGCTCCGCCACCGCCTGGATGGCGCTGGAGCACGGCCCCGCCCGTGCCGCCGTGCGCACCAGCGCCGCCACCGCCCTCGGGTTCGGGTTCGGCGGCCTGGTCACCGGTGCCTCTCAGCTCCTCGACCCGCGCCAGACCCCCTGGAGCTACCCGCTGTGGGCTGTTGCCCTCGCGCTCACCGCCGCCTTCGTCGCCCGCAAGCCGAGTCCTCCCGCAGATCCCGACGCCGCCCTGCTCCGCTGGCCCGCCTACCCTGCCGGCAGCCTGCGGCCCGGCGCCTCCATCGCCCTCGCCTGGACCCTGTCCGGCATCGTCGTTGCCGTGCTCCCCGGAGTGCTCGCCGACCTCGGCCACGAGGGCATGGGCAGCATCGCCTTATTCGCGATGCTCGCCGCCGGCCTCGCCGCCCAGCCCCAGGCGCGCCGCCTCTCGCCCCAGCGCAGCCTCCGCTTCGCCTATGTCGCCCTGCCCATCGGCACCGCCGCGATGGCCGTCGGGGTCGCCATAAGCAGCGCGCTCCTCCTCGTCATAGGCACGGCCGTCGCTGGCGCCGCCACCCACGGCTACGCCTACCTCGGTGGCCTCGCCCGGGTCACGGCCCTGCAGGGCGCACCGGCACGGGCCGTGTCAGGCTACTTCCTGCTCGCCTACGCCGGCTTTGGCCTGCCCGCCGTCGTCGCAGGCGGCGCGGTCGACCTGTTCGGAGCTCCTGCCGCCTTTGCAGGCCTGGCCCTGCTGATCACGGGCGGGTGCGCAGCCCTCGCGTGGAGCGCGGACTGACACACCCTCCCTGCGCGATCACGTGGGGTCGGGCTTGGGCGTCTTGGGGCCGCTCTTGGGCAGCTCGGGCTCGGCAATGTAGTCCATCGGCAGCTCCCCGGTCGTGGACGCCAGGAAGGCGCTGATGGCGGAGACCTCGGGCGGGGTCAGCTTCTTGCCGAGCTGGTGCCAGCCCATCAGCTTGACCGCCTCGTCGAGGGTCGCGACCGAGCCGTCGTGGAAGTACGGGCCCGTCTTGTCGATGTTCCGCAGGCTGGGCACCTTGAACATCATCGCGTCGGCGTCGTTGCCCGTCACCGCCTTGCGGCCCTCGTCTTCGGTCTCGTAGGGGTGGACCAGACCGAGCTTCTGGTACATGGCGCCACCCAGCATCGGGCCCATGTGGCAGGTCGTGCAGCCGGTGCTCACGAACAGGTCGAGGCCCTTCTTCTGCTGGTCGTTCAGCGCGTCGAGGTCGCCGGACAGGTACTTGTCGAAGGGCGCGTTCTTGGTCACCAGGCCGCGCTCGAAGGCGCCGACGGCAATGGCGAAGTTGTCGTAGTTGATCGGCTTTTCCTGGCCGGGGAAGGCCGCCTTGAAGGCCTCCTGGTAGCCAGGCATCGAGCGCAGCACCTTCTCGACCTGCTCGGGGCCGGCCATCGCCATCTCGACCGGGTTGAGCACCGGGCCCTTGGCCTGCGCCTCCACGTCGGGCTCACGGCCGTCCCAGAACTGGGCGATATGGGTCGCTGCCAGGTAGCTGGTGGGGCTGTTTCGGTCGCCCCGCACGCCCTTGTGGCCGGGGCTGGTGGGCTCGTTGTCGACGCCGTACTTGTCGAGCATGTGGCAGCTGTTGCACGACAGGTCGTGGTTCTTCGACACGCGGGGCTCGTAGTAGAGCATCCGGCCGAGGTCGATGAGCGCCTTGTCGGGCACCTCCCCCTTGTGCATGTGGTCGGGGACCACGCCGAACAGCGCGGCATGCTTCGGGCCTTCCTCCGCCTTGGGCTCCTCGGCGGGGGCGGGGGCAGGGGCAGGGGGCGGAGCGGGATCGGAGCACGCCAACAGGGCGGTGAGCAGCAGCATGAGCAACCTCCAAGGTTCGTCGTTCTACCTCTACAGCAGCAACCGTGCCAAGCCGACGCACGGTCCCAACAGAGTTCTCCTTGGGGACTACGCCATGACAGCGACATTTCGTTGCGCGCATGACGATATTTCGTTGTATCGGTACTGGCCTCACCGCAGCCCGTGCTTCACCAGCTTCGAGCGTAGGGTCGTAGGCCTCAGCCCTGCGCGCTCCGCCGCGCCTCCCTCGCCGTACAGCTTGCCATCCGACGCCTCCAGCAGCCGCTCGAGGTAGGCGCGCTCTTGCTCTGCGAACGTCGGCAGGGCCACGGTGCCCCGACGCGCGTCGCCTCCCAGGCCGAGATGCCCCCGACCGATCTCTCCTGCCGGGCACAGCACCATCGCTCGCTCGAGCACGTTGATCAGCTCACGCACGTTGCCGGGCCAGCGTGCCTGCTGCAGTGCCTGCTGCGCCTCCGGAGACAACACCCACGGCCCCCTCCCTGCGACCGCCCTGCCCTCCAGCACCTGCTCGGCGATGGGCACGATGTCGTCGACCCGCTCCCGCAGGGGGGGCATCGTCAGCGGAAACACCGCCAGCCGGTAGTACAGATCTTCCCGAAAGCGGCCGGCCGCCACCGCCGCCTGCAGATCGACGTGGGTGGCGGCCAGCACCCGCACGTCGACCCGCACCGTGCGGTCACTGCCTACCGGCTCGAAGCAGCCCTCCTGCAGCACCCGGAGCAGCTTGGCCTGCACCTCGGGTGTCAGCTCACCCACCTCGTCGAGCAGAAGCGTGCCTCCGTTGGCCGTGCGGAACCGCCCCGGCCGATCCCTGGTCGCGCCCGAGAACGCGCCACGAACGTGGCCGAACAGCTCGCTCTCCACCAGCTCGGAGGGGATCGCCGCGCAGTTGAGCTGCACGAAGGGGCCATCCACCCGGCGCGACCACGCGTGCAGCGCTCGCGCGAGCACCTCCTTGCCCGTGCCCGTCTCGCCCTCGATCAACACGGGGAGGTCGGACGCCGCTACCTGCGGGGCCATCGCCACCAGCTCCCGCATCGCCGGCGACCGGCCTCGCTCCAGCCGGCGCACGGCCACCTGGTCGCCCCCCGCCGCGACGGTCAGCAGCCGGTTGTGCTCCTGAAGCTGGTGGCGGTATCGGTCGAGCAGCCGCGCTTGCTCGGCGAACACCAGCGCCATCGACACCAGCTGGCCGACCACCCCGGCGAGCTCCACCTGCTCGGGGGTGTAGACCCCACACACCGCACGATCGAGGGTGATGCAGCCCAGGGCGCGGGGACCGGTGTAGAGCGGCACGACCATGCAGCTGTGGCCGTCGGGCAGGTCGAGCACCCCGTCATAGGGGTCGCCATCGTGGGAGTGCTCGTGCTCGACGAAGGCGTGGGGCCGACGGTCTTCCAGCACCCGCCGCACCGACGGCATCCGCGACAGGTCTACCTCGTGGCCCTGCACCTCGGGGCTCGCGAGGGGGCCCGCCGCCGCCACGACCCGCATCACCGTGGGCTCCACCAGCCGCAGCACGGCCGCCAGGTCGCTGGGCACCAAGGCCTGCAGCGCCGACAGCGCCCGGGCCATCACCTCGTCGGGGGCGTCGCCCACCGCGACCAGCTCCGCCAGCCGGTGCAGATCGGCTGTGTAGTCGGTCAGCTCACCCACCACGCCTCCACCCTGCGAGGGTAGCGAGCCCGCCGCGCCACCGCACCTCGCCCTATAGAAGTACGCACTACATGCTTTATTTATGTTTGTCTTACTTTGGATGCGTGGACCCCGCCTGTCGCATACTCTGCGCCCACGAAGGAGGCGGTGATGCCAGTGCTGGCGACCGGGCGCTACCTGCGTCTGCGGCAAGACAACGGCTGGGAGTGGTGCGAGCGGGTGAACAGCACCGGGGTGGTCGTGGTGGTGGCCGTCACGGCGGCCGGCGACCTGCTGCTGGTGGAGCAGCACCGCCCCCCCGTGGCGGGTCGGGTGCTGGAGCTGCCGGCCGGGCTGGCCGGCGACCTGGCCGACGCGCGCGACGAAGCATTCGCCCTGGCCGCTGCCCGAGAGCTCGAGGAAGAGACAGGCTACCGCGCCGATCGGATCGAGCACCTCACCGCCGGTCCCGTGTCGGCGGGAATGACGTCAGAGGTACTCACATGGTTCCGCGCCCACGGGCTGGCCCGAGTAGGTGCCGGCGGCGGCGACGCCAGCGAAGACATCGTCGTGCACGAGGTGCCCCTCGATCACGTGGAGGCCTTCCTCGACGAGCGGGTCGCAGCAGGCACCCAGGTCGACCCGAAGGTGTTCGCAGGCCTGTATTTCGCGCGCCGCTGAAGGAATGCCGACGGATCGCCGAGCGCTCCGTTACGCTTTTGGTAGGGGCCACCCCGCGGCTCCACCGGAGTTCGCTTGCTGCTGTCCCTCCTGTGCTGGGCCCTGACACCGCGCGCCGACGCGATGCCGCCCACGCCGCAGGCGGAGCCGTCCTCCATAGACAGCCGGGCGCTGCAGCCGCTGGTCGACGACCTGGTACCCCTCGTCGAAGAGGCCGCTGGCGCCCGCTTCCACACCATTCCCGAGGTCGTTCTCGCCGACCCCGAGACCCTCGCTGAGGTGCTGTACACCGAGCAGATGCACCTGCTCGGCGAGCTGACGGAGCTGGAGGGGGGCAGCGCCGATGCCTCGGCGCGCGACACCGCCACACAGGTCGCGCACCTGATGGCCGGCAAGTACGGGTTCCTCGACAAGAAGCTCTATCTGTCGCTGGAGGGCATCGGCGAAGCCCTCGCCCAGGCCGGGGCCGAGCCGCGGCTGGTGGGTCCACTCATCCAGGTGGTGCTCGCCCACGAGCTCACCCACGCCCTCCAGGATCAGCAGGTCGACCTGGCCCGGGTGGTCATCGAGTCCGCCACCGCCGACGCGGTGATGGCCGCCAACTGCACCGTCGAAGGCCACGCGGTCTGGGTGCAGGAGCAGGTCGCCGATCGGCTAGGGCTCCACGAAGCGTCCGAGGTGATGAGCCTGGTCCTCGGCTACCAGGAGGGTGGCCTGCCCGTCGACGCCACCCAGTTCTACTCCTCCTACGTCTACGGGCTGGGTCGCGACTTCTCGGCCTGGCACACCTCGCACGGCGGCACCGACCACATGTGGGATGTGCTCGCCACGCCCCCGCGGGCCACCTCGATGATCGTGCATCCGTCGACCTACATGGAGCCCCCGTCGCGGGCGACCTCGGGGCTGCCCAAGGCGCTCCGGCGTGCGAGCCGCCGCCTGGGCCGTCGGCGCTGGTCGCAGCGCACGCAGCCCCTGGGCGACTTCGATGTGCGGGATCAGCTGGTGCGAAGCGGCGCCGGGGGCCACCTGGCCGACCGGGTCGACGAGGCCTGGCACGCCCGCTCGGTCGGGGGGGAGATGCTCGGTGTCGAGGTGCAGGTGCTTCGCTTCGCGCGCCCGGCCCTCGCCCAGGCCTACGTGCTCGACATGGGGCGCCAGGCAGCGTTCCAGGCCGCAGCCACCCGCCACGACACCCGGGTCATCGCCAGCGCCGGCGTGTTCGACGCGGTGGCCTCCGACGTGTCGGCCCGCGAGAGCATCGCGCTGCAGGTGGGGGAGTCCCACGAGCTGGGAACCGTCTGGCTCGCCCAGGGCGGCGACGTGGTCCAGGTCATCACCGTCAATCGCACCCCGCCCGATCGGCGCATCGCGCGGGCCGTCCGCCCCCTGCTCAAGCGCCTCGACCAGCAGCCCCTACCGCCCGAGGCACTCTTGCTCAGCCAACGGCGCTGAGGGGCAGCTCCACCGTCACCTGGATGACGGGCCGGATCTTCAGCGCCCCCATCAACGCACGAAACGGCTTGATGCCCCAGGTGGGCTGGTTCAGCCGCACCTCGGCCCGCCACCCCTCCTCGCCGCGCACCGCCGTCACCGACAGGTCTTCTCGCACGCCGTGCAGCTCCAGCACGCCCTCGATCTCGAGGGTGTCGTCGTCGAGGTCGAGCTCGTCGGCCTCGAAGCGTAGGGTGCGGTAGCGGCGGGCCTCGAGGATGTCGTCGCGCACGTAGCGCTCGATGGTCGAGGCATCGCGCTTCGACAGCGCGCCGGGGTTGGGCCGGCCGTCTTTCATGGCCGACGCGAACGCCAGGCTCGTCGGGTCGAACGTGGCCTCGATGTGGTCGTCATCGACGGTGATGGAGAAGATGCCGACCCGCAGCCGCACGTCGTGGCCGACCTTCGACAGCATGCCTTCCTTGAAGGCGTCGACCCAGACGGTAGCGGTGGTGGCGTCGAAGGTGGGCACGGCTCCTCCCAGGGGGCGGAGCGTAACCCGGTGCCCTTCAGCGCAGGGGGACCTCGAAGGTGCCGACGGCCGTGCAGTCGGCTCCCTGACAGGCCTTCACCGTCCAGATGCCCGGGGCCGCGCCCGCGTCGAGGGCGTAGCCGATGCGTCGGGCCGAGCGGCCGGAGTAGCACTTGAAGCCGGCGCGCACGACGCCGTCGCACGCCACCCGATCGAGCGCCTCGGCGCCGCTCGCGTCGAACCAGGCGAGCTGGACGCCCGACTCCGCGACGACCGCTTCCGTCCAGGCGAAGGCTCCGGAGGACCACACCGACGCCTCGCCCAGCGTCGGGCCGACCTCGGCCACCGCCGGCTCCGCGACGGGCTCCTCCACCGCGACCGCCTCAGCGACCGCATCGTCGAGGGGCGCTTCCTCGACGACGGCATCGTCGACGGGCGCAGCCTCGACCACCATCGGAGCCACCTCCACCGGAGCCACCTCCACCGGAGCCGCCTCGACGGTCGCTGCCTCGACCACCTGCTGGGGCGCAGCCTCCCACGCGCCGCCGAGCCACAGCCCCACGGCCGTCAGGCACACCATGCCCAGCAGCCCCACGGCACCACCCAGGTAGAAGGTGCCGCGCTTGGCCGCCTCTTCCTGCAGCCGGACAGCCTCCTCGGCCTCCCACTGCGCGCGGCGCTCCACCGACTCCGACCGCCACTTGCGCAGGTGGTCGTCGGCGCGCTCGGCCCGAGCCACGATGTCTTGCACCGACAGGTCACGGTCTTCGAGGGACACGGGGGGCAGCTCGCCGAGGACGTCGTCCGTCCCGGCCTCTTGGGGCTGGATGGGGTGCATGGTGGGATCCGGGGATGGGGTGGTGGGAGGGGGGAGGAGGAGGGGAAGGAAGGGGGAGGTCCTCACCATAACAGGAAGAACCGACACAAGGCCAGTCGCTACCCGGCGACGCTAGCGAGGGGCGGGGGGGCGCTCGGACAGCACGGCCTCGTTGACCAGGTAGAACACGTGGGCTTCGTTGTCGACCATCAGCCGCACGTCGCGAACGCTCGGCGCGAGGGGTGGGTCCAACACCCAGGTGCGGGGGCCCTTCTTCAGCTCCCGCCCATCGAGGCTCTCCTCCACGCGGACCTCACCGTCGACCTCGAGGCGCACCGTGATCTGCGCAGGCCGCTGGTTGAGGTAGCGCGCCCCCACGGTCAGGTAGCGGGCGCCCGCTCGAAAGCCCTCCAGGCGGTCTGCGGGCCAGGCCACCTCGAAGCGGTCTTTCGGGTAGAGCCACACGGCGCCGTCGCACAGGCGCTCGTCGTCGAGCACCAGGCGGTAGCTGCGGCCATTGGTCGCCGGATCGGTGCCGTCGACCGCCGAGAAGAAGATGCGGTCGGTGGTGTGACAGCTGCGGCCCTCACCGTGCCGCTTCACGTCGAGGCACGGGACGTTGGCGTCGGGCAGGCGGTGGCCGTCGTCGGTGATGCGGAGCGGCGAGCACCGACTGCCGAAGTTCGTCTCCCCGATGAGGGCCTCGTCTGACAGAAACGCCCAGCGCTCGGTCTCGAAGGCCGCCAGGGTGGGACTCGGCAGATCGAGGACCGGCCGATCGTGGCCCGGCACCTTGACCGGCGCCTTGGCGTACGTGGGGCGAACCGTGTGGTCCTCCAGGATGCCTCCCTCCAGCCGATGGACCCCGAACAGCTCCGCGGTGTGACCATCCAGATCCACCGCGTCGCCCACCAGGAACGACCGCCCCTTTCGGCGCCCCAGCGCCAGCCCCTCCAGCGTCAGGGGGACCCCACCTTCCGGCACCTGCAGCACCACATCGAAGGGCTCGTCGGGGCGCTGCAGCCGCTCGTCGGCGCGATAGCCGAGCCCCTCCCCGCTCGGCGTGGCGGCCACCGCCGTGAGCTCCTGCCCGGCCACCTGCCAGGTCGGGCGCCCCTCCCCTTCCGGCTGGCTGGCTGCCAACCCCAGCGCGAAGGTACCCCGTAGCGGGCTCCATCCCTCGCCCAGCGACCAGCGAACGGTCGTGCCCGGGGGCACCAGCCCCGACGCGAGCTGCGCCTCGGTGCCCGCCCCCTCCACCGACACCGTGGCCTGCAGGGGCGGCAGCAAGCCGGGCCGCGCCTTGGGCTCGAGAGCATCGAGCTCTTGCAGGGTGCGCGCCAGCGCCTCGCTGAACCGCCGCGAGCCCTCCTCGTTCATGTGGTCTTCGTTCTTGAACATGTCGGCGGTCATCGGCAGGCCGCGCATGTCGACGAAGTCGCCCCCTCGTTCCCCGAGCATCGCCATCGTGCGTTCCTGCACGCCGGGCAACACCACGTCGTCGAGGTGGGCCGGCACGTGGGGCGACATCGGCGGCCGCACCCACACCGTGCGCCCCCCATGCTCGGCCACCAGCTCGGTGATCACCCCGAGGAAGCTGTCGTCGGGACTCGGCAGCATCTCGGCCGTGTAGGCGCGCTCCCCCACGCGGTTCGCCTCCACGATGGGCATCGACGCCATGTGCAGCGACATGTCGACGTTGGCATCGTCGAACACCTGCTCCAGAGCACCCCGGGTCTCCCCGGCCGTCATAGGCCCGCCCCCACGGCCACCGAACAGCCGCGAGGCAGGCGCGAACCGCAGCACGTCGAACAAGGTGGCGCGCACTTTCCCTCGCTGCTCGCGGAGGTGGGCCATCCGCATCGAGGCCGTCTGCTTCACCCGCGCGTCGATCTCGGGGTCGACGCTGTCGCCCAGGTGCACCCGCAGGTTGACGAAGGAGGACTCCGTCAGCGGCGTCGTCAGCAGCATGGACTGAAGCCCGCTGACCACCACCACCAGCTTGGGGCGGTGCCCGTTGGCGAACACCCGATGCTTGAGCACCGCATACCAGTGCGCCCCCACCGAGTTCGGCACGCTCAGCAGGAGGACCTTGTCGCGCGGCACCTGCAGGCGGGTCGCGAGCAGGTCGGGCCGCACATCGGTGTTCGCGTAGGACGGCCCGATGATCAACACCTCGGGCTGCCGCTGCTCCAGCAGCAGCTCCATCGCCGCCACCACGCCGCGATCGATCACCCGACTGTTGAGGATCCGACCGGCGTTCCGGGTGGCGTTGGCATCTTCGGCGTCTTCCCACTGATCGACGACGCGGTAGCTCCCCCCCAGCACCAGGAGGGGGCCCAACACGGCCAGGAGCCCGGCGACGACACGCTGCATCCAGCCGACCTAACCGGGCGACCTCGTCGGGTGTAGGTCGCAGCCTGGATCGGCCTTGCACGACGGCGCCAGGTGGGCAGGCACCCGCGACTACCGAACGAGAGCAGCCGAGCTGCGGATCTCGTCGTCGAAGTCCACCCGAAGACGGATGAACGACGCGAAGGCCGCGCGCCGGGCCTCGCTGACCTGGGAGATGGCGGGCTTCACCAGCTCCCCCTCAATGTCGAGCCCGCGCTCGAAGTTCACCTCGGTGCGCTCCGCATAGCGCACCTTGGGGGCTTCGGGGGTGGGGGCGGGCTGGGCGAGGGCAAGGGTCGACAGCAACCAGATCATGGGACCTCCTGCTCCCTCTGACCGCGAAGAGCCCACAGGGTTCCCACCATCGTCATCGACGACCCCTGCCACCCCCGCATGCCAGACCGGGCTTGTACGGCCACGCGCAAGTTGCGGCTTCCCGTACATGCCAGACCGGGCTTGTACGGCCACGCGCAAGTTGCGGCTTCCCGTACATGCCAGACCGGGCTTGTACGGCCACGCGCAAGTTGCGGCTTCCCGTACATGCCGGTTGCGGCTTCCCGTACATGCCGGTTGCGGCTTCCCGTACACGCCCTTGGAAGGTCACCCTCCCCCACCGCAGCGCGTGAAGCCCGCCTCAGCCCTCGTCGGCCGCCACGTCGTCGGCGGGCACGACCCGGGTGGCGTCGACCTGCACCACCGTGCGCGCCTCCATGGTGCGCACCACCAGCCGCCAGCCCTCGAGCTCGAGGTGGTCGCCCTCACGAGGCACCCGCTCGAGCTGCTCCATCAGGTAGCCCTGCAGGGTCGTAGCCTCGGTCTCTGGCTCGGGGATCTCCAGCGCAGCGCACAGCTCATCGACGTTGAGCACACCCGACAGCTCGAAGCCCGTGTCGGTCATGCGGACCTCGTCGGTCTCGTGGTCGTGCTCGTCCTGGATCTCCCCGACCAGCTCCTCCAGCGCGTCTTCCAGCGACACCACGCCGGCCACCACACCGTGCTCGTCGACCACGATGGCCAGGTGGGTGCGACGCACCTGCATCCTCCGCATCACCTTCTCGGCGGGCAGCGACTCCGGCACGAACAGCGGCTTGCGCGCGATGGCCCGCAGCATGTCGGCGGTGCGCTGGTCGCTGTCGAGGCGCAGCAGGTCTTTGAGGTGCAGCAGCCCGACGATGGCGTCGAGATCGCCGTCGGACACCGGATAGCGCGAGTGGCCCAGCTCCAGGGCCTCCTCGAGCTGCGGCCCGATCTCCTCCGTCAGGTCGATGCCGTGCACCCGGTTGCGGGGGACCATGATCTCGTGGGCCTGGCGATGGCTGAAGGAGAACACCTTCGACAGCATCTGGCCCTGGCCCTCGCTGATCTGGCCATCCGCCGCCGACTCCGCCGCGATGCGCACCAGCTCGGCCTCGGGCACCGCCAGGCTGTGGGAGTTGGCCGGCTCGATGCCAGCCATGCGCAGCAGCAGGTTCGCCGACGCGTTGAGCACGACCAGCGCAGGGTAGAACACCAGGTAGAAGGCCCGCATCGGAACCGCCACCGCCATCGACACCGACACCGGGCGCGCGATGGCGAGGCTCTTCGGTGCCACCTCGCCGATGACGATGTGGGCAAAGCTGATCACGGTGAAGCCGATGGCGACCGCGATCTGATGCTCGAGATCGGCCGGCACGTGCAGCGCGTGCAGCAGCGGAGCGAGCAGCGCCGACACCGCCGGCTCCCCGATCCATCCAAGCCCCAGCGACGTCAGCGTGATGCCGAGCTGGGTGGCCGACAGGTAGCCGTCGAGATGGTCGACCAGCGACCGAGCCAGACCGGCCAGCCGTGCACCTTCCTCGGCGCGAACCTCCAGCTGGGTGCTTCGCACCTTGACGAGCGCGAACTCCGCAGCGACGAAGAAGCCGTTCGCGAGCAGCAAGAGCACGGTGAGGAGGAGCAGACCGACCATGAGACGCGCGCAGTAACCCAGCCGGCGCGCATGAAAAGAGTGTAGGGTCTGGTCACCGTCTCACGGAGGTCCCATGCTCCTCAGCGCCTTGGTGCTCCTGGCCTGCTCGTCTTCGGGCGACAAAGAGCCAGACGACACCAGCCTGACGTCGGCCGACACCGACACCGACACCGACACCGACACCGACACCGATGCCGACACCGACACGGATGCCGACACCGACACCGACACCGACACAGATTCCGACACCGACACCGACACCGCCCCGACTGGCGCCACCGCGCACACGGCCGACAGCTCCGACAGCGCGCTACCCGAGCTGTTCGGCGACGTGCCCTCGGTGATGCTGCCGCCACCGAGCAGCTTCGTGGCCACCAGTCGTCACGGCAATGTGGTGGGCCCGGCCGACCTGGTCGACGGCCAGCCTACGGTGATGTGGTTCTATCCAGCCGCGGGAACAGGTGGTTGAACCACCGAAGGTTGCGGGTACCGCGACCTCCAGAAAGACTTCGATGCACTGGGCGTGAAGATCGTCGGCGTGTCCTTCGACACCCCTACCGAGAACGAGGACTGGGCCATCCAGGAAGGCTTCCTGTTCGACCTGTGGTCCGATCTCGACCGAGATCTGGCGCTGTACTACGGCGCCGCCACCTCCCCCAACCAGAACTCGGCCAGCCGGCTGACCAAGGTCCTCGATGCCGACGGCAACCTGGTACTGGAGTACTCCGTGAGCGTGGTCGGAACCCACCCCGCTCAGGTGCTACACGACTGCGAGTTCCTCTTCGGTCCCTAGGTCAGCACGACCCGCTCGAGCCCGGGGTGGAGCGGCGGTCGCCCGTTCCCCCGAGGTTGCACGCGGCGGCACCTGTTCACCAAACTCCTTAGGAAGGGGCATTCGCGGCCGATGTGCCCTGGTCCCCGGAGGTCACCTTGCTGACAATGCTTCTCGCCCTCGCTGCCCATGCCGCGAACTACGACGTCATCGTCGACGACTACGGCGCCACCCCCGAGACCCTCGAGATCAGCGTCGGCGACCGGGTGAACTTCGTGTTCCTCGGCAGCGTCGCCCAGTCGTCGACCGCCGCGGCCGGCCAGGCCGACAGCTGGGACTCCGGGCTGCAGCACAACGTCTTCTGGGAGCGCGCCTTCGACATCGCGGGCACGTTCACCTGGTACGACCAGACCCTCGGCAGCGACGACGGCTATGGCCTGGTCAGCGGCGTGTCGGGCACCATCATCGTGTCGGGCGACAGCGATGGCGACGGCCTGTCCGATGCCGACGAGGCGCTGTACCACACCGACCCCACCAACCCCGACACCGATGGCGACACCCTCACCGACGGCGAGGAGGCGGGGGAGTTCGGCTACGGCACCGACCCGCTGCTGTCCGACACCGATGCCGACAACCTCGGCGACGCCGACGAAGTCCTCGTCTACGGCACCGACCCCTTCGAGCCCGACACCGATCGCGGTGGGGTCCTGGATGGCGACGAGGTCGGTGTCACCGACCCCCTCGACGGCACCGACGACCTGCCGCTGTCCATGCTGTCCATCGCCATCGGCCCCGTCCAGGGCACCAACGTGCTCGTGGCCGACAACCTCGCCCCCGGCAACACCGCGGTGCTCTACCGCGCTGCCCAGCCCGGCCTCACCAGCCGCGCATGCGGCGAGCCCCTGCGCATCAAGAACGCCCGCACCTCCGGCACGGCCGTCGTCGCTGCCAACGGCACCGCCACGTTCACCTTCGACACATCGATCACCGGCGACCGCTACTTCCAGGTGCGCGAGCGCGAGACCTGCAAGCGGTCCAGCCGGCTGTTGGTCACCTGGTAGCCTGGCTGCTGGTCCTGCCCCTCGCCGTGGCACACCCCACGGTCGACGACCACCTGCACGCCACCGGAGAGCTCGCCCCCTGCGACGATGTGGGGAGGCTGCGGAGGGTCGCCGCCCTCGCCGACGCCGAGCGCTACGACGATGGGCTGGCCGAGCTCGAGGCCCTGTGTCACCCCGAGGCCGACCTCGCCGTGCTCGCGCGGGCCCGCCTGTGGCTGGCCAAGGGCGACGCCGAGGCTGCCCTCCCCCTCGCCTCTCGCCTGCCCGGCCTCGACGCCGCCGTGGTGCGGGCAGGCGCCCTCGTGGTGCTGGGCCGTGAGGCCGAGGCGGGGTCCGTCTTGGCGGCGAGCCTGGCACAGCAGCCAAGCGCGGTCCCAGACCACTACCTCGATGCCGACCGATGGCTGACCGACGACGCGCTGGCCCTCGAGGTGCTCCAAGCCGGCGTCGATACCCTCGGGCCGGTCGCCTCCCTGGTGCGTGCGCGGGCTCACCGCCTGGCGGCCACCGGGCGCCTCGACGAGGCCCTCGCCCAGCTCGATACCGAGCGACTCGCCGATCAGATCCTGCGAGGTGACCTGCTGGCGGCTGCCGGTCGCACCGCTGAGGCGCGACGCGCCTGGCTCGCCGCCCGGGAGCAGGCCGAGGCAGCGCGTCCGACCCCGGCCATGGTACGCACTCAGGAAGAACTCACCCAGCGCCTGGAGGCGCCGTGATCGTCCTGCTCGCTCTCGGCGCCCTCGCCGCCACCCCCACCGACCTGATCGTGGCCGGCTCTGACTGGAGCTACCTCGACAGCGGCATCGATCCCGACCCGAGCTGGGTCTCCACGTCCTACGACGACAGCGCATGGGCCGTCGGGCCGGGAACCCTGGGCTTCGGTGTGTTCGAAGACACACCCATCGACGGCGGTGACCCGGCCGATCGCCACATCACCACCTGGTTCCGGCACAGCTTCACGGTGGCCAGCCCGGCCGACTACGGCGGGCTCGTCCTCGACCTCATCCGCGACGACGGCGCTGTCGTCTACCTCAACGGGGTGGAGGTGCACCGCAGCAACATGCCATCCGTCTCCGACAGCTCCACCCTGGCCAGCAGCGACGTCGTCGGCACCGACGAGTACACCTTCCTCCAGGTGCCCCTGGACGCCAGCGCCCTGGTGGCCGGCGACAACGTGCTCGCCATCGAGGTCCACCAGTCGAGCCCCACCAGCGACGACCTCGCCTTCGACGCCGCCCTGGTCGGTTGGTCTGGCGACCCGGTGCTCACCCGCGGCCCCTACCTGCAGCTGGTCACCCCCGACAGCATGGTGGTGCGCTGGCGCACCGATGCCCCCGTGGAGGCGTTGGTCACCACCGTCGAGGGTCCCCAGTCCACCGGCCCGGTCGCCCTCGACCACGAAGTCCTCCTCGACGGCCTGAGCCCCGACACCACCTACACCTACGAGGTCGGCAGCCCCACGTTGTCCCTCGCCGGAGGTGCCGCCCCCTACACCTTCACCACGGCCCCCCTCCCGGGCACCATCCGGCCCGTGAAGATGTGGGTGCTGGGCGACTCGGGCACCGCCGACACCAATGCCGAGGCCGTCGCCGACGGCTTCGCCAGCCTGGGGGAACAGGCGGATCTGTGGCTGATGCTCGGCGACAACGCCTACAACTCCGGCACCGACGACGAGTACCAGGCCGCTGTCTTCGACCTTTACACCGACCACCTGCCGGGCCTGCCGTTGTGGTCCACCCTCGGCAATCACGACGGCTACAGCGCCAGCTCGGCCACCCAGAGCGGCCCCTACTACGACATCTTCACCCTCCCCACCGCGGGCGAGGCCGGCGGCGAGCCGTCGGGCACCGAGGCCTACTACAGCTTCGACTACGCCAACGTGCATGTGGTGTGCCTCGACAGCTACGACTCCGATCGCAGCGCAAGCGGCGCCATGGTCGACTGGCTGCGCGACGACCTGGCCGCCACCACCGCCGACTGGGTCATCGCCTTCTGGCACCACCCGCCCTACTCCAAGGGCTCCCACAACTCCGACGTCGAGTCCAACCTCGTCGACATGCGGCAGAACGTGGTCCCCATCCTGGAAGACTACGGTGTCGACCTGGTGCTGACCGGCCACAGCCACAGCTACGAGCGCAGCGCCCTCATCGACGGGCACCACGGGCTGTCCACTACCTTCGAGACCCGGCACGTCCGCGACAACCGCCCCGGCGACGCCACCGTCGGGTCCCCCTACACCAAGCCCTCCCCCAGCGGTGGCAGCCACGAGGGTGCGGTCTACGTCGTGGCCGGCTCCAGTGGCAAGATCAGCGGGGGGGCCCTCGATCACCCCGCCATGCTCACCAACCTCAACGTGCTCGGCTCCGTCGTGCTCGACATCGACGGCTCCACCCTCACCGCCCGCTTCGTCGACGACGCCGGCCAGGTCGTCGATCGCTTCGACATCGAGCGCGGGGTCACCAGCATCCTCGAGCTGTACGCCACCGACCCACCCGTCGAAGGCGACGCCATCGGGCTCCACGCCTACGGCCAGGATCCCGACGGCAACGAGGTTGTCTCCTACGAGTGGGACTTCGGCGACGGCTCCCCCCTCGCCACCGGCCCCGAGCAGGTCCACCTGTGGCCCGACGACGGCGTCGTCCCCGTCACCGTCACCGTGGAAGACCTCGCCGGCAGCCTCGTCACCCGCACCCTCGACCTGCCGGTGGCCAACGTCGCCCCCCGCATCGTCGACTACGGCGCCGACCCCGCCATGCAGGGCATCCCGACCCGGTTCTGGGTAGATGCCACCGATGTCGCCAGCGACACGATCTCCTACAGCTGGGACTTCGGTGATGGCGCGCTCGTGTTCGGCGACGAGGTCGAGCACCTGTTCCTGGTCGACGGCACCTACACCGTCGTCGTCGAGGCAGCCGACGAAGACGGGGGCGTGAGCAGCGCCTCCCTGGAGGTCGTCGTCGGCGGCACGCCCCCCGAAGACCAGGTGATCTACGTGTCCCCCGCCTTCGAGGGGTCCCCCGTGGCCCTGTCGGCCGGCAACGACGATGCGGCGGTCTCCTGGTCCTGGGACCTCCATGACGGCCTGCCCGCGCGGCTGGGCCAGTCCATCACCCACACCTGGGCCGACGACGGCAACTTCCCCGTCACCCTCACGACCACCGACGCCGAGGGCGACGCCAACGTGCGCCAGGTCACCGTGCCCGTCGCCAATGTCGAGCCCACCGACCTGCAGATCAGCACGGTCGAGCTCGCCGTCGAAGGCGACACCCTCACCTTCGTCGGCAGCGCCACCGACCCCGGCGACGATGTGCTCAGCTACATCTGGTCCTTCGGCGACTTCAGCCCGGTCGTCACCGCGCCGAGCGTGCAGCACCGCTACGGCGACGAAGGCACCTACAGCGTGAGCCTGGCGGTCTCCGACGGCGACGGGGGCGTCAGCAGCCTCCTCACCTCGGTCACGGTCACCAATGCGCCGCCCACCGCGGCGAGTCTGGTGCTGCCCTCGTCGGTGCAGGAGGGGCAGCTGGCCAGCTTCGCCGTGGTCCCCTCCGACCCAGGCGACGACGAGGTCGCGGTGTCGTGGGCCCTCGGCGACGGCACCACCTCAGAGCTGGCCGATCTGCAGCACGCCTACGCCGACGACGGGCTGTACTCCGTGCTCCTCACCCTCGACGACGGCGACGGAGGCCTGCTCACCGTGCCGCACCAGGTCGCCGTGAACAACGTCGCTCCCGAGCTGCTCGGCGTGCCCAACGACACCGTGGTGCTCGGGGCCGTCTACCGGTTCACGCCCACCGTGGTCGACCCCGGCGCCGACCTGCACACCTTCACGCTGGCGGGCCCCGAGGGCTCCGAGGTCAGCGCCGCCGGCTCGGTCACCTGGACGCCCACCCGCGTCGAGCGCGACGTGCCCTTCACCCTCACCGTCGACGACGGCGACGCGCGCACCAGCATCACCTGGGTGGTCAGCGCCGAGCCCGTGCCCACCGACGGCTCCGCTGCCGATCTGCTGGCGGGGAAGCCCGGGGGCTGCGGCTGCCGCAGCGTCTCGCCCACCGGCACCGTCGCGTGGTGGGCCCTGATGCCCCTGCTGGGCCTCAGTAGGAGAGCACGCCGGAGATCTCGGCGGTAGCCGCCTCGCCGTCGACATCCGTGAGGGTCGCGGTGAGCACCACCGGCGCCCCCTCGGCCGCTTCCACCGAGCCCGCATCCTGCAGCTCGTCGGGGAGGGGCGCGAACACACCCGTCCACCCGTTGCCGACCTCCTCATCGCACTGCAGCTGCTGCTGGCCGATGGCATCGGTCGTCGGCCCGCCGTCGACGCTCATCCGCACCACCGCCGTGACCGGCTCCCGCGTGTCGAGGCCGCTCGTGAACAGCTCGACGTACACCGAGAAGGTGCCTCCGAAGTCTTCCGCGATCAGCAGGTCGCCGTCGGACCACGCTACGAAGTCGCTCCGACCACCCTCACCCAGCTCCAGGCTCACGGGCCCGCCGCCGTCACACGTTCCCGGCTCGACCATCTCGCCATCGTCGCCCGAGCAGGCCACCAGGGCCGCCATCACCCACATCCACCGTGCCATCCCGACCTCCGCGCGAGGCACGGTCACACGGCAGCGGAGACCTCGCCAGCGGGAACCCCGACGGCCAGCCGGTACGAGCGGGCACCGCGGCGCCCCATCACCGACAGCTCGGTGAGCTCCATCCCTCCGTCTTCGACCATGGCACGGAAGTCGTTCTCGTAGGTGACCCGGCCGAAGTCGATGGTCGTAGCCTTCTTCAGCATCGGCTTGACCTTCTCCATGACCTTGGATTCCTTGTCTTGGAAGGTCTGGGTGAAGAAGACCCGGCCCCCCGGGGCCAGCAGCTCTTGCACGTGCTGCAGCGCGCCAGCGGGGTCGGGGAGCAACATGAAGCTCGCCGAGAAATACACCGCATCGTAGGGCCCGCCGGCGTGGTCGTAGATGCTCTGCAGGCGCACGTCGACACACTCCGACAGCCCCGCATCGCCCACGCGCTTCTTGGCCTTCTTGACGTAGTCGGGGTCGATGTCGACGCCGGTGACGTGCAGCGACTTCGCTCGGAGGGTGGCGGCGTTCTTCGCCAAGGCCCCGCCCGTGCCGATGCCCACATCGAGCAGGTGTGCTCCGTCAGGCAGTCGATCGAGCACCTCGGCATACCAGCGGGTGGTGAGCCCGAGGATGGCCTTGTCGTAGATCCATGCCCTCACGCGCGGTCCTCCCCACCGAGAGTAGCGCGTTGTAGTCGACGCGTCAGGACTAGCGGTCGGTGGCCTGCAGCAGCGCCTTGGCGTCACCACGGATCACGTAGGTCCACCCTGCGACGGCGTCGAGCTCGTACCACACGAGCATCTCGCGCTTGCCTCGCTTGCTGACCCACGCCATCTGACCGTTGGGGCGCGTCGCACGTTGCTGCAGCATCGCATCGACCGGGAAGCTCTTGAGGCGGACCACGCGCTTGCCCAGCCCGGAGTCGGTCTTGGAGCGTGTCTTGTCGGAGGACTGCACCACGATGCGCCCCGAGGCGTCGATCACGTAGGTCTCGGCGACGCCGGCCAGGGCGGGCGCCTCGAGGAGGTGCTCGATGAGGTAGTGAAACGGCAGCTCGATGCCTGCCACGCCGACCTGACGCCCCTCGTCGTCGTACAGGCCCATGGAGCACGGCAGCATCAGCCCCAGCCCGCCGAAGTCGACGTGGGGACTGCCCCAGCGTGGCCCCCGCTCGCCGGACACGAGCTTGTACCAGGGCCGCTTGGTGGCGTCGTAGGGGCTCGGGAAGTGGTTGTGACCTGGGTAGTGCGCGAGCACCCCGTTCTCCAGCGCCACGTAGGCCCACGCGATGGGGGAGCCCTCGTCGAGGAGCTTGTCGGCCTCCTGCTCGGTCGGCAGCCCCACTGCCGCCTCGCTGATCGACGACAGCAGCAGCCGCCGCATGGGGTGCCGCAGCAGCGTCAGCTGCCGGATGGAGGGCGTCGCGTCATCGAGGTCGAGGCCCTCCGGGCGCTTGAACACCGGCCAGCCGATGGACACGTCGGTGCCATAGCGAGGGCTCGGCGCGAGGTCGGGCGGGCGGAACGGGTCGCTCACGAAGTAGCTGTCGCCCTCGGGGCCAATGCTGCGCTGGTCGCGCTCGATGGCCTCCACCGCGTTGCTGGCGAGCACCTTGAGCAGCCCCTGGTACTCGAACAGGCGCGCGTCGAGGGCGTGAGCCTGCCCCGACACGATGCCCAGCAGCTCGGCGACCTGTTGCTCACGCTCCTCGGCGGCCACCTTCTGCACCAGCAAGCCCGTCAGCGCCGTGATGCCGGTGACGCCGGTGACCGCCCCTGAGATCAACAGGGCCGTCAGCAGCAGCGTGGTGTGCTGCGACAGCCACGTGCGGGTGCGGCGCCACAGGCCGTGGGGCATCGCATGGGTGACCTCGCCGCGCAGATAGCGCCGCACGTCGTCGGCGAGCTCCTTCACCCCCGGGTAGCGCTGGTCGCGGTCTCGGTGCGTGGCCCGGCGCACGATGGCCGCCAGCTCGGGAGGCAGCGGCGGGGCCTTGGGGTGACCGCTGAACGGCTCCAGCTCGGCCCGCTGGACCTTGAGGAGCAGGCTCATCGTGTCGCGACCCGTGAGCGCCTGCTTGAGGCAGCACAGCTCGAACAGGATCAGCCCCAGCGCGAACTCGTCGGAGCGACCGTCGATGAGGTCGTTGTTGCCCTCGGCCTGCTCGGGGCTCATGTAGGCCGGGGTGCCGATGACGGTGCCGACCCGGGTGCGCCCGGCGTTGGAGTCGGGGCCGAGCTCGACCATCTCTTCGGGCGGCGCGTCGTCGTGGTTGTTGAGCCGGGCGATCCCCCAGTCCATCACGAACACTTCGCCGAACTTGCCGACCATGATGTTGTCGGGCTTCAGGTCGCGGTGGATGACCCCACGGTCGTGGGCGTAGGCGATGGCGTCGCACACCCGCAGGAACCACTCGAGGCGCGCCGACAGCTCGTGGTCTTCGTCGGGGGACCGCCCCTGCTCGTAGCCATCGAACACGTCGCGGATGAGCTGGGTGAAGGTCTTGCCCTTGATCAGCTTCATCGTGTAGGCGAGGCCACCGGCAGGGTCGACCTCCAGCGAGTACACCGGCACGATGTTGGGGTGGTCGAGCTGCGCGGTCACCTGCGCCTCGGTGTAGAAGCGCGACGACAGCTTGGCCGACCGCTTCACCTTCTCCGTCATCCGCTTGACGGCGACCTTTCGCTGCAGCTCCTTGTCGCGAGCGATGTGGATCTCGCCCATCGCGCCCGCCGCCAGCTTGCCCAGGAACTTGAACCGAGCCTCCGCGTTGCCCGAAGGCACCACCGGCGCGCGCTGCCGGATGGGAAAGGCGCTGGTGTCGCCGCCGAAGGGGGCCTCGTCGGTCTCGTCGTCACCCTCTTCGTCGTCTTCGAAGTAGGTCGCGAGGGTCGCCAGGTTGCCCAGGTGGACCTCGCCCCCGGCGTGCAGCGATCGGAACGTGTCGCGGCCGATACGACCGCGCTCGTGAAGCCATGCCACGAAGCCGTCGAGCTCGGCGTCGGAGTTCCCCTCGGCCTCCCACTGCGCACGTAGCTCTGCCAGGTCGTCGCCGACCTCGCCGCTCACCGCATCCTGGATCTCTTCGAAGCGCATCGTCACCGATACTACTCCGATGGGGCCTCGACAGCGACGCCTGTACCCAGCAAACAAGGGTAAGCTGTGCGCTGTCCGAACGTGGAGACCCCCTATGAAGCACCTCACTCTGCTCGCGATGATCGTCGGCTGCTCCGGCGCGAAAGACGACGCCGCCACCGAGACGACCGATACCGACACGACCAACCCGACGACCGACACCGACACCGACACGGGCACGCCCACGACCGGGCAGGGCGGCGACTACACCTTCGTCACCTACAACGCGGGCCTCGCGGTCGGCTTCGTGCCCGCCGCCGACATGCGCGAGCCCGAGATCGGCCCCGCCCTCGCGGGCCTCGACGCCGACGTGGTCTGCCTGCAGGAGGTGTGGCTCCCCACCCAGGTCGACAGCATCGCTGCAGCCACGACCTCCGCCTTCCCCCACCAGTACTTCCCCGACGCCAGCCAGAGCAGCGACGCGCAGTGCCAGCCGGGGGAGCTCGACAGCCTGATCACCTGCATGGACGACGCCGGTTGCTCCGACCTGTGCATCGACCAGGTCGACGACTGCCTGTTCGACAACTGCGGCATCCCGTTCATCGTGCTGCCGAAAGACTGCATGCGGTGCGCGATGGCCAACGTGGGGTCCGCCCCCAACGAGATCGTGGGCGTGTGCGAAGACGACCCCATCGAGTACGCCTACGGGGGCTCCTTCGGCACCGGCATCCTGTCGAAGCACCCCATCACCAGCACCGAAGAGCTCGTGTTCGAGTCCACCAGCAATCGGCGCAGTGCGCTGCGGGCCGTGCTCGACACCCCCGATGGCGACGTGGCGGTCTACTGCACCCACCTCACCGCCGTGTTCGACACCATCCCCTACCCCCGCGACAGCGGCGGCTGGGAGGAGGAGCAGGCGGTGCAGGTCACCGAGCTCCTCGCCTGGATCGACGGCGACACCACCGAGCACAAGGTGCTGATGGGCGACCTGAACACCGGGCCGTCCATCGGCGACATCAACGCCGAGGCCCCTGACAACTGGGCGATGCTCGCCGCGGCCGACTTCGAGATTCCCTACCTCGACGACAGCCCCGAGTGCACCTACTGCGCCGACAACGCGCTGCTCGCCGGCTCGGCCGACAACGACGACAACCGCATCATCGACCACGTGATGCTGCGGGGCTGGTCGGCCTTCCCGGCCAATGCACGCGTGCTCGACCAGACGCTGCCCGGCACCGAGAGCTGCGGCGAGTCCTTCGACCCCGGCGCACTGTCCGACCACTACGGGGTCAGCACCACCGCGTCGTGGTGATGCGCCCGTCGGCGGGCCGAGCCGCAGGCACGGTTCCGCCGCACCCGCTGGCTCGGATCAGTTCGGGTCGATGCGCTCGATGACGTAGACCGCGTCGGTGCCGTACGAAGCGGTCACGAACTCGACCGCCCCGTCGCCGGTGAAGTCTTGCATGACCGTGCCGCCGGACAACACGAGGTTGTCGCGGAGGATCCGGGTGGTGAACTGCCCGGGGGACTCCTGATCGAGCAGGTAGACGGTAGGGTCGCCATCGCCCGCGAGCAGGATGTCGAGGTCGCCGTCGCCATCGGCGTCGCCCCAGTCGAACGTGCCCGGCGCGTCGTTGGGGAACAGCCCGAGGTCGGGAGGGGGCACGATGTCGGTCGTCAGCGTGTCGTAGCTGCTCCACTGCGCGGTCGGGTCGCTGGGGATCTCGAAGGCCACCAGCTGGCTGTCGTACAGGTCGGGGTTGTTCGGCGACTCGGTGTTGGTGTGGTTCGAGGCCAGCGCACGGGTGACGCCGTCGCCGTACAGGTCGTCGACGAAGCGGATCATGAAGCCCTTGCCAAAGCTCTCGGAGATGACGTGGCGGGTGAAGTTGGCCGCGCCGTCGTTCTCCATCCACGCGAAGCTGTCGCCCGAGCTGCGCTCGCCGCTCATCAGGTCGAGGTCGCCGTCACCGTCGATGTCTTGCACGGTCGTCCAGGGGCCGAGACCGCCGCCCAGCTCGACCATCGCCCCGAAGGTGCCGTCGCCATTGCCCGGCCACATCCGCACCCGGGCTTCCTCCACCTGCAGCGTGAGGCGCTCGCCGGTGGTGACGATGTCGAGGTTGCCGTCGCCGTTGATGTCGGCCAGATCGACCGACAGGTAGAAGTGCAGGTCGCGGTCGATGACGATCTGGCGGTCGAAGTTGCCGTTGTTGTTGAGCAGCGCCACGATGCCACCGCAGGAGCCGACCGCCTCGACGGCCTCGCAGTAGCGGCTACCCGTGGCCACCACGACATCGAGCTGCCCGTCGCCATCGATGTCGCCCAGGGTGGGGTGGTTGGGGGACCGCACCCGATCCGCCTCGGTGATGATCTGCTCCTCGCTCCAGGTGTCGAGGTCGCCGCCGTAGGTGAGGATGGTGACGGTGCCGTAGGGGATGTCGGCCTCGGTGATGTTGTTGGCCGCGCCCACCACGATCTCCGCGGTGCCGTCGCCGTCGAGGTCGCCCGTAGAGGCATACTTGGCGCCCAGGATCTCGGCCGCGATGTGCGCGTCGAAGCGGATGCCGTCGGGCACGTCGTCGTCGTCGTCGCCCGTGACGTCGTCGTCGTCGCCGACCACGTCGTCGTCGTCGCCGACCACGTCGTCGTCATCGCCCGCCGCGGTGTCTTGGGGGAGGTTGGCCGGCTTGGGCTTGCAGCCAAAGCTGGTGATGATCAGCAGGCCGAGAGCGAGGCGAAGCGTCATGGGGGTCCTCCATCCAGGCGTATATGCCACCAAAGCGCCTCGGTGGCCACCCTCTCCGCACAGACAGCTTGCGCTCGCACCCCGCAGAGGCGATACCACCGCTCCGGAGGTATTCGTGGCTACAAGTTCCGAGCTCACCCAGCGCCTGCAGTCTCTCGACGCCCGCTACCGCGGTCGCTTCGCCGGGCATCCCCGCATCAGCCGCGATCCCGAGGAGCTCGAGGCCCTCATCGCCGGCGTCGAAGAGGTCAAGGCCGAGGCCTCGGGCCTGGGCGACGCCGAGCTCGACCAGCGCATCACCGCGTCAGCTGAGCTGTACCGCAAGGAGCTGGCGGCCGTGCACGAGGCACAGTCGGCCGGCCCCGCCGCCGTGCAGGCCCACCGCATCGTCACCCTCGCTACCCTCACCTTCGGTCGCTACACGCGCTTCTACGCCGGCCAGAACCGGGCCACGCGCAACGTCGGCCTCCTCGAGGAGCTCATCGGCGACCTCAAGGCCTTCGAGACCGACCTCGCCCGCCTCGTCAGCCAGGGCGCCGATCGCGGCGACGACCTGAACCGGCTCCGCGAGTCCATCGGCATCTACGAGCGTGAGGTCCTCGCCGTGCGCAGCGCCCGGGGCTCCGACTCGCTGCCCCAGCAGGCGCAGCGCTTCGCCACCCTGGCCAACGACCTGTTCGACCGCTACCGCACCCTGTTCGCCAACAAGCCCCGGATCAGCCGCAGCCCGCGCGCCCTCGAGGCGCTCCGCAAGGGCCTGTCCGAGATCCATGCGCAGATGCTGGCCCTCCGCACCCGGGGCGTCACCGGCGACGCCCACGCCAAGAACATCGCGCTGGTCAGCGACCGGCTCGATCAGTGGAGCAAGGAGCAGCTGGCCATCCAGGAAGTGCTCGACAAGGCCCCGCTGTCCGACCGGATCGGCAACCTCGGAGGCGCCGCCAACGAGGTGTTCAAGCAATACCGGGAGAACTTCGCCGGGAAGGATCGCCGCACCCGCGACCTCGCCGCCCTGGGCAAGCTCATCGAGGAGCTGTGGTACGTGCAGCGCGAGATGGACAGCATCGACCGCGAAGACGGCGACGACGGCAACGCCCGCAACCTGTCGATCGTGACCGACCAGCTGCGCATGTACGATCGCGAGTATGCCGAGATCGCCAAGGTCCAGTCCGACGCCTGAGGGGCCTCCCGACGACGTCTTCGTCGCGCCGGCGGCCCTTCCCGAGGCTCACGGCGGCCTGGGCCGCATGGCGCGCTTCGTGCTTCAGCGCACCCTGCGCATCACGGCCAGCGTCGTCGTGCTCCTCCTGCTCACCGCCTTCCTGCTGGGCGACGAGCCACGCACGCTGCTGGTCGCAGCCCTCATGGGGCTGGTGCTGTGGGCTCCGACCTCAGCGGTGCTGTTTCGGATCACCTTCCTGCCGGGTCCGGCCGACCCGCGACTCCGGGGCGACGACGGCCGACCCCTGAGTGCCCTCGACGCCGTGCACGGCCTTCGAGCGAACGCAGCCGAGCACCTCCTCGGCAGCCTCCCGCTGCTGATCGCGGGCCTGTTTGCGGCCCTCCGGCTGGGCCCCCTCGGCATCGCTGCCGGCACCCTCGCCGTGGCCATCGTCACCGCCTCGAGCGCCAACGCGGTCTACACGATGGAGCATCAGGTGTCCCGGGTCGAGGCCGCGACCGGGCGGTCGCACCGCGCAGCCCAGCGGCTCACGAGGCTGGTGCGATGGAGCTGGGGGCGGCGCCGCGATGCCCTACTGCACAGCCTCGCTCGGGTTCGCTTCGGCGAGGGTCGCGTCGACGACGCGCTGTCGGCCCTGGCTCGCATTCGCGACCCCGAGCGCTTCTTCGTAGTCCCCCTGCGCGCCCAGATGCTCGCCGGTCGCGACCCCGACCGCGCCCTGCGCGCCCTCGCGCACCCCGGGCTCAGCGAGGGCCAGCGGGCCCTCATCGAAGCGCTGGTCGACCTGCACACCGACCGCGTCGAGCTCGTGCGTCAGCGCAGCGCGCAGCTAAGCGACATCGCCGCCGGGTCAGCGCACGACGTTCGCAGCCTGCTGCACCTGCTCCTGGCGGCCGCCCTCGCACCCGATGAGGGCGCCGTCGAGCACCTGGTCGCCGGCGGCTGGGCCCGAGACCGCCTGCCGTGGCTGCACCAGGTGTGGCCGGCCGTCGCCCGACGCCTGGAGGCGATCGCGCACTGGCCCGACGAGGGCTGACTACTGGGGCGTCGTGCCCGTCGAGCCGGTGGGGATGGTGGGCTCCTGGCACTCGACGCGGTCGTTGCACGCGATCTCGCCCGCCGGAGAGCAGCCGCAGGTGTTGCAGCCGTCGTCGGCGATCCAGTTGTCGAGCGGGCAGTAGATGTCTGCCCCGTAGGTGCACGACGGGATGTCGTCGCCGTCGTCGTCGACGCCGCATGGCGGCTGCTCTCCGCAGCCAGCGAGGGCCCCGAGCACCGCAAGGCCCAGCATCATCGACACCTGGCGCATCGCGCCTCCTCTCCGAGTCCCGAGGATGTACAACATGCGGGCCCATCGCGCCACCTTCCCGCAGCGAGAGCGCGCAGCGGTAGACTCTGTGCGGGCCGATGAGCGCAGCGCCACCTACCACCAGCAATGCCTTTCAGGGCAACGACCGCTTCGAGGTCCTCGGGCCTCTCGGCGTGGGCGGCATGGCCGTGGTCCACCGGGCCCGTGACCGGCAGCTGGGCGACGTCGTGGCCCTCAAGACCCTCCGGCACCTCGACAGCGACAGCCTGTACCGGCTCAAGCAGGAGTTCCGCGCCCTGTCGGGCTTCGACCATCCCAACCTGGTCAGCTTCTACGAGCTGCTGAAGTCCCAAGAAGACTGGTTCGTGACGATGGAGCTGGTGGAGGGGGTCGACTTCCTCACCTGGTGCCGTGGGGTGGAAGAAGGCGAGCGCAGCTTCCAGCGCACCCAGACGACCTGGCGCAGCGCGACCGACCTGCGCTTCGCCCGCTCGGCGCCCGCCGGCACCGCGCTCACCCCCGACAACATGATCACCGAGCCCATCGAGGCCCTGCCTGAGAGCACTCTGCCCGACCTGCTGCGGCTGCGCTCGTCGCTGCGCCAGCTCACCGAGGGGGTGATGGCGCTGCACGCCGGTGGCCGCATCCACCGCGACCTCAAGCCGAGCAACGTGCTGGTCACCGACGCGGGGCGTGTGGTCATCCTCGACTTCGGGCTCGTGGCCGACATCGACCAGGACTACACCGAGGGCACGCTGCACCAGACGATCGCGGGCTCGGCCGCCTACATGTCGCCCGAGCAGGCCGTCGGGGTGCCCCTCACCGAGGCCGCCGACTGGTACGCGGTGGGCGTGATGCTCTACGAGGGCCTCACCGGGCGCTGGCCCTTCTCCGGCGCCCTCTACAAGATCCTCACGGCGAAGAACAGCACCGACCCACAGCCCCCGAGCGCCGTCAACCCCGAGGTGCCGCCCGACCTCGACGAGCTGTGCCTCGCCCTGCTCCAGCGCGACCCCGCCGCGCGCCCCACCGGGCCCGAGGTCCTCGCCGTCCTCCGCCACCACGAGGCGGGTAGCGCCGGCCCCCGGCTGATGGTGCCGCTGCGCTTCCGCGAGGTCCCGATGCGCGAGCTCGATCGGGCGTACGCCGTCGCGATGCAGGGCACCCCCACCTGCGCCACGGTCCTCGGGGCCCGCGGCAGCGGCAAGACCCAGCTGGTGCGCGACTTCATCAAGGGTCTGAACCGGCAAGACGCACGCGCGGTCCCCCCGTTCACCCTCAAGGGTCGGTGCTTCGAGTGGGAGAAGGTGCCGTTCAAGGCCATCGACGCCCTCATCGACAACCTGGCGCGCGTCCTGCGGCGGGCCGACACCCCGGTGGTGCAGGCGCTGTCGCGGGAAGACTTCACGTGGCTCGCCGCGCTGTTCCCCGTCGTCACCCGGGCCCACGCCCTCGACATCCAGCCTGCCGACACCGAGGGCGTGCCCGAGGAGGTGGTCGCCCAGCGTGGCTTCGCCCAGCTCGACCGGTTGCTGGAGTTGCTGTGCGCCATCCGGCCCGTCGTGGCCTTCATCGACGACGCCCAGTGGGGAGACCTCGAGAGCGCCCAGGCCCTCGCCCAGATCGCGGGCCAGCCCGGCCGTCGGCTGCTGCTGGTGTTCACCGCCGACGCCGACACCCCGTCGCCCTTCCTGCGCTGGCTCGTGCCCGAGCTGCAGCGCCGCGGCGTGCGTTCGGGCATCGTCGAGGTGCCAGCCCTCGACGAGGAGTCCACCCTGCGCCTCGCTGCCGAGATGCTGCAGGTTCGACCCGGTCACGCCGAGGCGCGGCGCCTCGCCCGCGACAGCCGCGGCTACCCCGGTCGGCTGCGTGAGCTGGTGCGGCAGCGGGTCAGTGCGGGCTCGAGCGACGACGATACCCTCGACGAGGTGCGGCTGGCCGACATCCGCGGGCTTCCCGACACGCCCCGGCGCCTGCTGGAGCTGCTGGCCATCGCCCAGAGCCCGGTGGCCACCGAGGTCGCGGTCGTGGCCGCGGAGCTGGGCGACAGCGCGGTCGATGCCGTCAGCACCCTGCGTGCCCACCGCCTGTGTGATGTGTCGGGCCCCACCGGCGAGGCGCTGCAGGTAGGAAGCCGCGCAGTGGCCGACTTCGTGAACGACCACATCGCCGAGTCCAGCCGCAGGCGCCATCACCGGCACCTCGCCCAGGCCCTCGAGCAGAGCGGTAGCTTCGATCCGGCCCAGCTCGTGGCCCACCTGGCAGGGGGTGGCGATGGCCCCCGCGCCGGCACCGTGGCGTGGATCGCGGCGAACCGCGCCCTGGAGTCGGGCGACGCGCACCGCGGGGTCCAGCTGCTCCAGCTCGCCCTCGACCACGGGCAGTGGCAGACCCGCGAGCGCGTCAGCATGCTCGCGACCCTCGGGCGCACCTACGGGCAGCTGGGTCAGCCCAAGCAAGCCGTGAAGGCGCTGTCGTCGGCCCTCGCAGAGGCCCCCGACAGCGCGCAGCCCGAGCTGCAGATCCATCGGATCACCTACGTGCTGCACGGCGGGGCCCTCGACGAGGGCATCGCCACCCTGCAGCAGCTGCAGAGGGTCGTAGGGCTTCCCGACTTCCCGTCGGGCCTGTTCGCCGGGGGCGTCGCCGCCTGGCGTCGGTTTCGCCAGCGCCGCCGCGGCCACGACTTCGACCAGCGGGTTCGCGTCGACGTCGACCCGCGCGAGCTGGTCAAGGTCGACGCCGCCTGGGCCTGCGTCGGGCCCCTGGGCCGCCTCGACCCCGCGCGCGCTGCGTCCTACCAGCCCACCCACGTCAGCGCAGCCCTCGACGTGGGCGAGGTCGATCGGGTGCTACGCGCGCTGTGCGAGGAGGCCGTGAGCCAGGTTCGCCAGGGAGGCGACCCCGATCCCGCGCTGAAGCGGGCCGCCCACCTGGCCCAGGCCTACCCCAGCGCGACCGCCGAGGCGTGGTCGTTGGCGGCGCGGGCGCGCATGGCCCTGCTCCAGGGAGACCCCGCGCGCGCAGCCCAGGCCTCCACTGAGGCCGAGGTGCGCATGCGCCGGGCGGGCCTGCCGGGCTGGGCACGCCAGCACATGCGCTCGGTTCGGCTGCAGTGCCACGAGCTCACCGGCCAGCTCCCCGACGCCGCGCGGCAGCTCGACGATCTGCTCGCCCGGGCCACCCATGACCGCCACCTCAGCTGGGCTGTGGAGGTGGCCGGGGTCACGGTGCGGGTCCGCATGGCCCAGGGCGGCGCCGCGGCCGCCAGAGACCAGCTGCAGGGCTGGCTCGAGGGCATGCAGCCCACCCGACCGTTCGTGCTGGGCATGATCGGTCTCGCAGAGCTCACCGCCTTTCTGGGGGGCGATGGCCTGGCCGTGCTCGCCAGCGCACAGCCCACCCTGCAGCAGGCGAGCATGAGCGCCGACCCCGTCCTTCGCACCCGCTGGTGGCGGGCCGAGGGGCTGGCCGCCAAGGTCACCGACGACCGCAAGGCCCTGCAGCGCGCCATCAAGGCCCTCCGCGGCGACGACCGGCCGTGGAGCGAGGCCTGGGCGCTGCTGCTGGAGTCTCGCCACGCCCAGGCCGCCGAGCGGCTCCGGGCCCTGGGCTTCGGCCTGGAGCTCGCCGCGGTGGGCACCCACCTCGACGACGGTGCCTCCGCCCGCTGGCTGCAGGATCACGGCGTGGGCGATGTCGACGCCCTGGTGGCCTTCATCGCTCCGTAGGCATCCGCGCCGCCAGATCGACCTCCAGCTGCTCCCACACCGCCGAGACCGCGGCCGACCGCCGCACGTCGGGGTGCGCCACCAGCCACACCGGGTGGGTCGCCAGCGGAGGCAGCACCGGCACCAGCCCATCAGCCGCCGCCTCGAGGATGGCTCCGATGGCCAGGCCTGCCCGCACCCACGCACGCACCACGCCGAACCCGTCGGTACGCAGCACCAGCGTGTCGAGATCGACCCCCAGGGCCTCAGCCTGGCGCACGAAGAGCGGATCCCGATCCGGCCCGATCACTCGGTGCCGCGTCAGCTCCTCGAGGTCGCGGGGCATGCCGTGGGCCTCGAGATAGGCCGGCGCAGCGTAGAAGCGCGTGAACGTCGTCCCCACCCGCTTCCCTACCAGCTCCCCGCTGCGCGGAGGGAACATCCGCACCGCCAGGTCGGCCTCCCGCCGGACCAGGTCGGAGGCGTGGGCATCCACCACCACGTCGATCCCCAGCTGGGGATGGGCCTCCCGAAGCGCCGCGAGGGAGGCAGGCAGCACACAGGCGGCCACCGGCTCCGTGCACGAGATCCGCACCCTGCCCACCACCGCATCGCCCCGCCCCCCCAGCCGCCGCCCCAGCTGGTCGAGGGCCTCGCGCATCCGCCCCGCCGTCGCCACCACCTGCTCCCCCTCCCCGGTGAGGAGGACTCCGCGGGGATGCCGCACCAGCAGCGGGGCCCCCAGCTGCCGCTCGAGCTGATCGAGGCGCCGCCCCAGGGTGGGCTGGCTGATCCCCAGGCCCGCCGCCGCCCGCCGCAGGCTCCCCGCCTCGGCCACCGCCGCCAGCAGCCGCACCCCGTCCCAGTCCACCTGATTCATAAATGAATCATAGCCACCACAAATCCCACGCGGCGAACCAATCTCGAATCGGTTCTGTGGACTCCACAGGAGGTCGACATGGACCAGGTCACGGTGTTGGGCATCACGGGAAGCATCGGCGGGGCGTTCGCTGACGCCTGTCTGCAGCAGGGCATCACGGTACGGGCGCTGGTCCGCGACCCGTCGCGGGTCAGGCCGCGGCCCGGGCTCACGCTCCTCCGCGGCGACGCCCGCGACCCCGAGGCCCTGCAGCGAGCCATGGAGGGCAGCGACGTAGTCCTCCACGGGCTCAACCTCCCCTACCCCCAGTGGGACCCCGCCATGCGCGAGCTCACCGCCGCCGTCCTCCACGCCGCCGCGCGCCGGGGTGCCACCGTGCTCTTCCCCGGCAATGTTTACGGCCTGGGGCCCGACTTCGCCGCGCCCCTCGACGAGGACGCCCCCCGCGAGGCACCGAGCCGCAAGGGCCGGCTACGCAACGAGCTCGAAGCCCAGCTGGAGGCCAGCGAGGCCCAGACCGTCGTGCTGCGCATGGGCGACTTCTTCGGCGGCACCGGGGAGAACACCTGGATGCACCACCTGACGGCCTCCGCCCGCACCGGCGGCGCCCTGCAGTATGGCGGCCCCCTCGACGTGCTCCACAGCTGGGCCTACCTCCCCGACGCGGGCGCCACGCTGCTCGCCCTCGCGCAGCATCGTGGCGAGCTGCCTCGCCACGCCGTGTTCCACTTCGCGGGCCACGTGGTCGATGGCCACACCTGGCTGCGGGTCGCCCGGGAGGCCCTCGGCGACCCCCAGCGCGCCCATCGCGGCTTTCCCTGGGGCTGGATGCAGCTGGCGCGGCCCTTCGTGCCGATGGTCCGCGAGCTGTTCGAGATGCGCTACCTGTGGCAGCAGCCCGTGCGGATGCGCCAAGACCGCCTGGAGGCGCTTCTGGGCGAGGTCCCCCACACCCCCTTCGACCAGGCCATGCGAGCGACCCTCGGGTCAGGGCCCGCGGTGGCGGCCCGCGCGGCCAGCTGACATCCACCGCCAGCGCGCCAGCGCATCGAAGGCATCGAGCAGCGCCTCCCGCCGGTCGACCCGGTCGGTGGCGCCTTCGCGACGGGCCAGCGCCTGGTGCACCCCCGAGGCATGCCGCGCCTCCTTGCGCTCGGCCTCCGGGAGGGGACCCGGCCACCGCGCGCCCATCGACAGCGCCTGGGCGAGGCCCTCCAGCCCCTTCCCGGTGAGCGGGAACGGCGGCGGGGCTGCCTCCAGCGCCCCCACCTCGAGAGGCGCCTCCTCGAGCTCGATGACCACCCCCGCCTCCTCCAGCGCCGGCAGCAGGTAGCGAGCCTCCCGGGCGTCGTGGTGCTCCAGCAGCGCCTCCAGCCTCGCCAGCCGCTCGGTGCGCTCCAGGTGAGCCGCTGCGTCGCGAGCGGGCGCCGCCACCGCCTCGAGGTGCCCCAGCAGCAGCGCGTGGTCGCGCAGCCACGCCGCCATCGAGCCCGGCCCCTCGGCGGGCGCCACCTGCGCGAACCACGGCGCGAGCTCCGTCTCCTCGTAGTGGATGTGCAGGGTGAGCGCATGGGCGAGGGCGCTCAGCTCGGGCCAGTGCGCCCCGCCACGCCGCTGGGGCAGCGCCCGCCGGAGCCCGCGGACCGCGGCGGCGAAGTCGTCGTGGCGGGAGCGCCAGTCGGTCGGCGAGGTCATCCGATCCCGCTATCCCTTGCCCCCCTCGGCGCCATGCACTACAGTACACTGCATTCATCAGGAGACATCTTGCACCCCAGACCGTCGCAACCCCTCCATGCAGCCAAAGAGGCCGTTCTTGTCTGATTGACCCGCCTCTGTGTCGCTGCATGCCTGTGTTTCGCATGCACTCCACGGAGGCCACCGTGCCCCGCGCCAACCGTCGAAAGCTCCATCGCGCCCAGCGCCTGGCCGCCGAGGCCCGCAAGGCCGCCGCCGCCGCCGCCCGCCGTCATCGTGCGGAGCGCCACGAGCGTGTCGAGGCCGCGATCCTCGACGCCCTCGCCCGCCCCAAGCCCCCGGTCCACCTGCCCGGCGTCCCTCCGCGGGTCGCCGCCGTGTGGGCATCGGTCCAGGCCCTGCTGCGCCTCGCCTCGGTGCCCCCACGGGTGCAGCGACGGGTCGAGGCCCTGGTCCACGCCGTCGGGCGCCACCTGCCCGAGCGTGCGACGGTCGACCAGCTCCCCTGGTTGCTCCTGCTCGCCCGGCAGCCCTGGCAGCGCGACCTGTCGCGATGGTCGCCTCCCTCGGGGTCGGCCAGCCGCAAGGCCGACGACCTCGCCCACCACCTGCTGGCTCGCTACCCCGTGCCGCCCTTCCTCATCCGCAGCCTCGACGTGGCCCCCCTCCCCGTCGCGCGGATCCCCGAGGAAGACGAGTGGGCGGTGGGCGTGCTGGCCTGGGTCGGTGCGGGGCGGTCGCTGCAGCGCATCCCGCGACGTGTCTTGCCTACGCCGCTCACCAAGCGCATGCGACACGCCTTCCTCACGGCCCGGGCGCGCACGGCCCCCGTGCATGCGCTGCGGTCCGCGCAGCTGGTGGGTCACGGCGCGCCGCCGTCGCGGGTCCGGCCGTTGCTGCGCACCCGGCTGTCGGTGCTCCGTGGGCCCGATCCAGGCGTGGGAGAGCCCTTCTGGGACCGCGTGATCGCCTGGTACGCGGCACGCCCTTCCCTGCACGACCTCGACGGCGTCGCACTGGAGCGGGTGCTCGCGTGGCTGGAGCATGCGCAGCGCGAGGCCCTCGACGCGGGGCGGGTCCTCGACCTGTCGCAGCGGCCGGAGCACGTCGTCGTGGGGCTCGCCGAGGCGTGGCACGCCGCGAAGCGAGCGCCGTCGGGGCACTTCCCCAGGTCGGGGCTGCTGGCCCACGAGGCCGACGGCTGGTCGATGGTCGAGCTCACCACGCCCCGCGCCCTGCGCGAGGAGGGCCGGGCGCTGTCGCACTGCGTCGGCGCCTACGTCGGCCTGGCCCGCAAGCGCAGGGTCAGCCTGTGGTCGCTGCGCTGGCGCGGCGAGCGGCGGGCGACCGTGGAGGTGGCGCTGCCTGTGGCCCGAGTGGTGCAAGCCAAGGGCAGGGCGAACCGCAAGGTCCACCCCCAGGAGCTCGCGGTGATCGCGCAGTGGGCCGCCGACAACCGGCTGACCCTCGCCCTCTGAGGGTCAGCCCTCGTCGCGGTCGATCGCCTCCGCCTCGGCGCGCAGCTCGGCGTGCAGGGCCTTGCGACGCGCCTGAAAGCCTCGCCACAGCGCAGCCGGGTCGTCGTCGGGGTCGACCCGTCGGATCACGAACAAGAACGTGCGCTCCGGCACGCCCTCGAGGGTGACCTCGATCCAGTCGGGCACGTACTGGTCCATCACCAGCGGGTCGATGGCCCAGCGGTTGAGGCTGTCTTGCATGCTCTGGGCGGCCCGCCGGCCCTTCACGGCGCGCGCATACAGAAACCGCGGCGCGTACTTGGCGAAGTACTCGGGGGCCACCTTCTTGTCGTGACCCGGCGACTCCCGGAGCGGGCCGTGGAAGGGCCGGTAGGCGACCTCCTTGCTGACGAGGCCGTAGGTGTCCCAGACCCACAGGTCGGAGTGGTAGCTGATGGCCCCCACCGCCCCGCTCACCACCGCGTCGCTGGGGTGGCCGGCCACCGCGAGGGCGCGCCCACGCAGCTCGAAGCCCTGCGCGTTCTCCGCCATGTTCCGCCACTTCTTGACCTCCGACAGGTAGTAGTCGTCGGACAAGCGCATGTGGAACACCGCCCGGACGGGCTCGGGCACCACGTGCAGGTCGGCGGCGGGGAGCAGCCCCAGCACACCGAGCCCCACCCCCCAGCGAAGGGCGTCGGCGCGCCCCTGAAGGGCATAGGCGAGCAGCAGGGCGGCAAACGGCAGCCCGGCGAACAGCATGCGCCCGAAGGGCATGAAGTCGCCACCCACCAGTATGGCGAAGACGGGAAAGCCCACCGCCATCGCCGCCACCGCCCGCGCGCTGGCCCCCGCACGAACCGCGCGGGGAAGCCCGACGAACAGCAGCGCCGGTGTCACGGTGCTCAGCGCGAACAACGCGACGTACTTCGCGCCGCGCACGAGCTGACCCGGCCCCAGGCCGACCTTCACCAGTGCAGTGTTGGGCACCAGCGTGCCGAAGGTGTTCAGCCGCCACAGTTGGTAGACGAGGAGGACCCCCACCACGGGCAGGCCAAAGCGCGCCGCCTGCTCCGCAGTCGGCCGCTCGCCCCGCGCCCAGCGCACGGCGGCCGCGAGGGCCACCAGCACGGCCACCCATGCCGCCCCTTCCGACCGCAGCAACAGCAGCGCACAGGCCGCCACTGCCGCCGCCGCCTCACGCCCTCGCTGGAGCACGAGCAGGTCGAAGGTCGCGAGCACGACGAGGGCGAAGGGCATGGTCGCCAGCCCCGAGGAGCTCCACACCCCCATCGCCGGCGACATCGCCAGGGGCAGCAGGGCCGCGAAGGCCACCCGCGCATCGCCCGTCAGCCGCCGCGCGATGTCGAAGCCCCACAGCAGCAGCAGCGCGCCGCAGGCCGCCGACACCGCCGGCATCACCAGGCGCACGTCGAGGCTCAGGGCCTCCATCGCCGCGGCCAGCAGCACCCACAGGAAGTTGCTGTAGCCCTCCACCGCCGGCGACTCGCCCACGTTGAACACCATCCCCTCACCCCGGGCGAGGTTCTGCGCGTAGCGAAAGCTGATGTAGGCGTCGTCGCAGACGAACCAGAAGCGCGCTGTGAGCAGGGCCCACGGCAGCAACAGGGCGAGCTGCCATCGGGGCGCGAGGATGGAGGACCGTGCGTGCACCTCGCGACGCTAACCGCCCCTCGCACCGGCGCCGAGGGCGTGCTACCTCCCGCCCATGTCGACGCCGGCCCCACGGGCCTTGCCCGCCCTGCTCCTCGCGGCCGCCGCGCTGTGGCACCTGTTCGCGGTGTTCGCGCCTCCGCGGATCGCGCCGCCCCCAGGCACCACGGGGCGCGACTTCGCCAGCTACTACTACGCCGCGAAGGCCGCCGCGCAGGGCGCCGACCCCTACGACAAGGCCGAGCTGGGGCGCCTCGCCCGCGCCGACGGCACCCGCCGCACCGTGCATCCCTTCTTCTACCCGCCGCCCTTCCTCGTCTCGGTGGCCTGGGCCGTCCCCCTCGACCTGATGACCGCCTTCCGGGTGTGGTTCTGGCTCAACGAGGCCTTCCTGCTGCTCGCCGGGCTGGCGCTGTGGCGGTGGTGGCGCCCCCTGGGCGAGGCAGCTGGCCCGGTCCTCGCCCTCGCGGCGGCCCTGTCCTTCGGCGTCGCCTACAGCCAGGAGCTCGGCCAGGCCAACCTCGGGGTCCTCGCCCTGATGGCCATCGCGCTGTGGCAAGCGCGGGAGCGGCCCGTCGTCGCCGGGGTGCTCCTCGGCACCGCCGCGATGTGGAAGATGAGCCCCGCCCTGTTCGTGCTGTGGTGGCTGGCCCGGGGCGAGCACCGCGCCGCCGTCGCGGCGGTGGCGACCGCCGTGGGCTGGACCGTCCTGTCGCTTCCCCTCGTGGGCGCGTCGAGCCAGGTCCACTTCTACACCGAGGTGCTGCCTCGCTTCGGAAGCGGCGACTACAACGGCCTGACCATCCAGATCGGCATGTTCGGCAACCACTCCCTGCCCAACCTGTACGACCAGCTGCTCCCCGGCACCGACAACCGGCTGTCGACCGCGGCCCGGGCCCTGTCGGGCCTCACCACCCTCGGCCTCGCCGTGGGGGTCGCTGCGCTGGGTCGCCTCGCCCCCCGCGACCTCGAGGCCACCATCGCCCAGGCCTGCGCGGTGTGGGTAGGCATGCTGCTGGTGCCCGTCTACACCTACGAGCACCACCTGGTGTTCGCCCTGCCCGCCCTCGCCTGGGGCACCCTGCTGGCCCTCCGCGGGCGGATCCCGGCCGGAGCCGCCGTGGCCGTGGGCTATGCCTGGGCGCTCCTCGTGGTCCCCCTGCCCAACCTGCGGCAGCTGGTCACCAAGCTGCTCGGCGAAGGCCATCTGGGGTCGTGGCTGGTGCAGGAGGCGAAGTTCGCCGCTCTACTGGCCCTCCTCGGGGTGATGCTGTGGGCCAGCCTGCAGCGCCGCGAGGCTACCTGATCCGACAGCCGTAGGGCCGAGTGCGGGGCACGGCGGGGTCGACCCCTTCCTGCACCGCGCGCAGCGCCTGCTCGGCGTAGGGCACCCGGTCGCCAGGCTGCTCCCGTAGGGGCTGGTTGTCGGCCGCCCCGCGGTAGCGAAGCACCCCGGCTTGATCGATCACGAACACGTGGGGCGCCGAGCTCGCGCCCCAGGCGTCGGCCACCTCGGAGGTGGGGTCCATCAACACGGGAAACGGGAAGGCCCAGGCCGCCGCGGCCTCCCGAGCAGCTTCTGGGTGGACCCCACTCAGCACCCCCCACCACTGCACGCCCTCGGTGCCCACCAGATCCCGCAGCGCGCCGCCGGGGGCGTGCACGTCGGTGACGTAGGCGCAGTCGGGGGCCAGCCACTCCACGACCACGATCTGGCCCTGCGCCTCGGCGAGGGTACGCACCTGGCCATCCAAGGCCATCAGCGACAGGCCGGGAACCGGCTGGCCAACCTGCAGGCCGTCGGCCACGCCACGCGGCCCCCCCGGTGCCCCGCAGCCCAGCAGGTTCGCGACCACCCAGACGACCACCCAGCCCATGCCACGCCTCCCGGCCCCCTCGGTAACGAGAGGCGGTGTAGGCTGCTCCCATGGCCTCCCTCCCCCCCTCCGCTACCGAGCAACTGCAGGCCCTCGGCACGGTGTTCACGGCAGACCAGATGGACGGCCTCGCCGACGACTGGGCCGCGTTCATCGAGCGCACCGGCACCGCCGACCGCGACATGTTCGTGCAGTACCTGCAGCAGCAGGGCCTCATCGACCAGCGGCAGCTCGCCCAGGCCCTCACGCTGCGGGTCGGTCTCGACGTGGGCACGGTCGAGGAGGTGCTGGCTCACGCCAAGGGCGAGGCCAAGCAGCGGCTCACCTACGCCAGCATGAGCCCCAACGGCCACTACGCGCTCCTCGGGCACCTCGGCGAGGGCAGCACCGGCTTCGTGCAGGTCGCCAAAGACCACGATCTGCGGCGCAAGGTCGCCTACAAGGGGCTCACGGGGCGCTACGCCGACGACGAGGTCGTTCGCCAGCGCTTCCTCGCCGAGGTGCAGATCACCGCCCAGCTCGACCACCCCAACATCGTGCCGGTGTACAGCCTCGAGGTCAGCGCCGACGGCCGCATGGGCTACGCGATGAAGCTGGTGCAGGGCGACACCCTCGACGAGCTGATGCGCCTCGCGAAGGCAGGCCAGGCCGGCCCCTACCAGGCGGAGCACCGGCGGATCGAGCTGTTTCTCAAGGTGTGTGATGCGGTGCACTACGCGCACAGCAAGGGCGTGCTGCACCGCGACCTGAAGCCCGACAACATCATGGTGGGGCGCTTCGGCGAGGCCTACGTGATGGACTGGGGGCTCGCCCGCCGCGTCGACGAGACCACCGAGGAGCTCCCGGCGGCGGGAACGAACGTGGCCCCCAAGAACGGGCGCCTCACCCGGGTCGGCACGGCCGTGGGCACGCCGGCCTACATGTCGCCCGAGCAGGCGATGGGCAAGAACACCACCCTCGACGCCCGCTCCGACCAGTATGCGCTGGGGCTGATCCTGCAGGAGCTGGTGTGCCTGGGGCCTGCGACCCGGGAAGACACCGCCGAGAAGATGCTGGTCGGCGCCGCCCGCGCCCAGCGGCTGCCCCTGCGCGATCCCCGGGGCCGCCCCATCGACAAGGGCCTGGCGGCGGTCATCGACAAGGCGTGCAGCCGCGACCGGGAGCAGCGCTACCCCTCGGTGGCCGCCATGTCCGACGACCTGCGGCGCTGGCTGCGCGACGAGCCTCTGGAGGCGCGTCCGGAGGGGATCGGCCGCCGGCTGCTCCGTGCCGCGATGGCCTACCGAGAGCTGGCCCTGGCCCTCGGCCTGTTGTCGGTGGTCGGGGGGTCCACCATCGCCTTCGGCAGCCTGGCCGCGTTCAGCCTGTCGGAGCGCGCCCACAGCCAACGAGAAGACCAGCTCGCCCGTGCCGTCGCGTCGCTGTCGGAGCGAGCCCACGTCATCGACAAGGAAGTGCTCCGCTGGGAGCGCATGCTCGAGGCGGTGGCCTCCGCGGCGATGCACGCCCTGCGCGACAACGACGTCAGCGAGCGCGACTACGTGCTGGCCACCGACTTCGACGACCCAGCCACCGCCCCAGCCGACGTGAGGTCCCACCCACGCTACGGCCGCCCCGTGTCGCTGGAGCACCTCAGCTTCAAGCTCGCGCCGGGCACCTTCGAGCTCGACGTCAGCCACGACCTGCGGCGCCTCGCCAACCTCGACAACGTGCTGCCGGCCATCGTGGCCCGCGCCCTCGACGACGTGGGCGAGCGCTTCGAAGACGCCCCCTCCCCCATCGGGTGGATCTACGTCGGCACCCCGGCCGGCGTGCACGCGTCGTATCCGGGCCACGGGGGCTACGACCCCTCCTTCGACCCCCGCAAGCGCCCCTGGTACGAGCTGTCGGCCCAGACCGACCCGCACCTCATCCACTGGGGCAACCCCTACCGCGACGCCAGCGGCCTGGGGCTCATCCTGCCGTGCAGCAAGGCCCTGGTCGACGAAGAGGAACAGTTCCTGGGTGTAGCGGGGATGGACATCACCTTCGGCTACCTCATCCGCTCGCTGCTGGTGCCCACCGACCTGTCCATCGACGAGGCCTTCCTCCTCGACGACCAGGGTCGCATCGTCGTGCGCTCCGAGGGCCCCCAGACCGAAGACGCCGGCGCCCTGGCCCTCGAGCAGCACCCCGACCCGATGGTCGTCGCCGACGTGCTCGCCGGTCGCTCGGGCACCCACCGTGCCGATGGGCGCCTCACCATGGTGTTCCCCCTGCGGGCGCTGGGCTGGTGGTATGTCGTCACCGCCGACGAAGCCGAGCTGCTGAGGGCGGAGTGAGGCCGTGGCTGTCGGCGGTCGTGCCCGTCCTCGACGAGGCGGAACGACTCGAGGCCACCCTCGACGCGTTGGTCGCCGTCAACGGGGTCGACGAGGTCATCGTGGTCGACGGCGGCAGCACCGACGGCACCTGGGAGCACCTGCAAGCCCGGGATGACGTGCGCTGCAGCCGGGCTCCTCGCGGGCGTGGGATTCAGCTGCACCATGGGGCACAGCAAGCCCGCGGGCTGGTGCTGTGGTTCGTGCACGCCGACCTGCGGCTGCCGCCCGAGGCCGTCGGCTGCATCCGGCATGCGCTGCTGCAGCCCGGCGTGGTGGGCGGCGCCTTCCGCACCCGCACCGTCCTCGACCGCCCCCACTGGATCGAGCCCGTGTTGCCGCTGGCCGACACGCGGGCCCGCTACACCCGCACCCCCTACGGCGACCAGGCGCTGTTCTGCCGCGCCGACGCCTACCACGCGTGCGGCGGCTACCCGCCTCAGCCCCTCATGGAAGACGTGGAGCTGGCCAGGCGCCTGCGCACCCGAGGGCGCCTGCACATCTGCGACACGCCCATCCAGGTGTCGGCCCGCCGCTACGAGGCGCATCCGTTTCGCACCAGCGTGATCATGAACGCCTTCCCCGTGCTGTATCGGCTGGGCGTGCCCCCTCGCCGGCTGGCGCGCTGGTACCGCCCCACCCGGTGACGGCGGGCGATGTTACGGGCCCCCCTTCGAGGTCCCCATGTCTCCCGCCCTGCCCGCCAACGTCACCCGCGGCACCGAGCACTACGTGGTGCGCGGGAAGGGTCCGGTCCTCACCATCGGCAACTTCGACGGCGTGCACCGCGGGCACCGCAAGCTCATCGAGGCCACGCGCGCCCTGGCCGCGGAGCTCGGCGCACCGTCCGCCATCCTCACCTTCGACCCCGCCCCCCGCGACGTGCTCCGGCCCGATGCCGCCGTGGCGCGCATCCAGCCCCTCGGCGAGAAGCTGTCGATGCTGGCCGACGCCGGCATCGATCACCTCATCGTCGAGCCGTTCACCCTCGAGCTCGCCGCCCTCGAGCCCGACGCCTTCGCCGATCGCTTCCTCGCCGAGGGGCTGCAGGTCTCCGGGATGGTGCTCGGCTACGACTTTCGATTCGGTCGGCGCCGGGCGGGCACCTCCGACGACCTGCGGCGGGCCCTGGCGGTGCCCATCCGCCAGGTCGAGCCCCTCCTCGACGACGGCCCGGTCAGCAGCTCGCGGATCCGCACGGCGGTCATCGATGGCGACCTGGCCCTCGCTACCCGGCTGCTGGGCCGGCCCCACGCCCTCCGGGGGATGGTGCAGCGGGGCGACGCGAGAGGGCGCACCCTGGGCTTTCCCACCGCCAACCTGATCCCCACCGGTGCCCTCACCCCGCCGTTCGGCGTGTATGCGGTGCGCTGCCAGGTGGGGGGCCGCGCCGTCGAGGGCGTCGCCAACTGGGGCATCCGCCCGATGTGGAAGCTCGACCAGCCTCTGCTGGAGGTCCACCTGCTCGACTTCGACGACGACCTGTACGGGCAAGAGCTCGTGGTTCAGCTCGTGGCGCGCCTGCGCGGCGAGGCACGGTTCGACAGCATCGGCGCCCTCGAGGCCGCCATCGCCGCCGATGTCGCTGCGGCCCGACAGGCCCTGTCGTGAGGCCCATCAGCGGGGCGACGCGGGTCGTGGCGCTCCTGGGTCACCCCGTGCGCCACTCGCGCTCGCCCGCGCTGCACAACGGGTGGTTCGCTGCGCAGGGCATCGATGCCGTGTATGTGGCCCTCGACGCCCCCGCCGCCACCGACGCGGCAGCCGTGGTGCGAGCTGGGCTGTGGGGGGCCAACCTCACCATCCCCCTCAAGCGCACGGTCATCGACCGCGTCGATCGTCTGGAGGCCGACGCCGAGGCCGCCGGGGCCGTCAACACCCTGTACTGGAGCGGCGACCAGCTGATCGGGGCCAACACCGACATCGGGGGCTGGGCGGCCGACGCGCTGCGCCACGGGCCCCTCGCCGGTCGTCACGCCGTGATCCTGGGTGCGGGAGGGGCGGCGATGGCCGTCGCGCTCGCGCTGGGTCGTCACCGGGCGGCGTCGGTGCACATCGCCAACCGCAGCACCTGCGACGACCTGGTGCAGCGACTGGCCGCAGCGGCCCCGGGGCTGCGCGTCACGCAGGGTCCCCTCACCCACGATGCCCTGACCGGCGCCGATCTGGTGGTCAACGCCCTCCCGGGCGCGGCGAGAGGGGCGGTCGAGGCGCTGTCGCACGACGGGCTGGCCGCCGAGGGCACCTGGTTCGACCTCAACTACTGGGATGACAGCCCCCCGGGCATGGCCCAGGCTGCGGTTCGCGGGTGGGCGACGGTCGACGGCCACGGCATGCTCCGGGAGCAGGCTGCCCTCGCCTACGAGCGGTGGGTGGGTCAGCCCCCTCCGTAGACGAGCAGCACCGCGCCGACCACCGCGAGGACGGCAGCCGAGGACCACAAGCCGACGGCCCAGCGGCGCTGGCGGGCCCGCTGCAGCTCACGGGCCACGTCTTCCTCGATCGTTCGCAGCGGAGGCGCATCGAGGCTGAACACGCTCGGATCGCCGGTGGACTGTGCGCTGGCCTGTGCCGCGCGCACGCGGCGGACCAGCTCGATGGTGTCGAAGGGCACCTCTTCGGTGACTTCGCTCGCGTCGACGGCTTCTGGTTCGTGTGACATGGGCCCCCCCATGCCTCCCCATCGGACGCGCGTGCGCTCCCTGTAGGGGAAAGGATACGATGCCCGCGGAGGCTCCATGCACCGCCACCTCGGCCCCCTCGCCGCCCTGCTCCTGGTGGGCTGCCAGACGATGCGCGGCAGCGAGCCGCTCATGCCCGACGGCACCGCGCCCGACTGCACCACCGCGACCTACCCCGCCGGCTACGTCGAGCCCATGGCCCTCGGCGAGGCCATCGCGCCCTATGCCTGGCCCGAGGCCATCCACCGCGGCACCGGGCAGCAAGCCGACCTCGAGCTGGCCCAGGTGCCCTGCGCCGCCGACGACGACATCGACTGGAGCCCGTTCGACGTGCTGCTGTTCGTGTCGATCCCCGCCTGGTGAGGCAGCTGTGCGAGGCACGCCGGTTCGGTGGCCGACCAGGAAGCAGAGATCGTGGCCGCGGGAGCAGAGATCGTGTGGGTGCTCGAGGCCGACCAGGCCCAGGTGCCCGGCACCGCCGACAGCTGCATGCGCATCATGGACGACCTCGAGGCCGAGGGGCACGGCTGGTGTGTAGGCGACGGGCAGACCCTGCCGAAGGCCGGGGTGTTCGACGACAGCCCGTTCAGCGTCAGCCGTGGCTTTGACATGATCGTGGCCCCCGAGACGATGGAAATCCTGTGGGTGTCCAGCCACGGATCCCCTTCAGGCAACGAGAACCTCGACGGTACTGATGTGCTCGCCGCGGTGGAGGCCGCGGTCGACAACGTGCGAGGCCGCTGACGCGCATCACACCTGCCTTCTCAAGGCCTGCCTCCCGCACGCCGATGAAGGGGCGGGAGTGCCATGCTCATCGTCAGCCTCATCGCGACCGCCGCCACGGGAGCTGAGCTTCAGTCCATCGAGGAGCTCGATCTGGAGGCGCTCCTCGACCTGGAGTACGACGTCGCGAGCCGGATGGATCTGCCCACTCGTGAGATGCCCGGTATCGTCACGGTACTCACGCAGGAGGAGCTGCGACGCGCCGGCGTCCGCGACCTCCTCGACGCGCTGGAGCTGCTGCCGTCGATGGCGAGCGCCGTCGACGTGTGGGGGGTGGTCGGGGTCGGGGTCCGCGGCAACTGGGCCTTCGAGGGCAAGCTGTTGTTGCTCGTCGATGGCGTGCCCATCAACGAGCCGCTGTACGGCACCACGCCCCTCGGCAACCGCTTTCCCCTGTGGATGATCCACTCCATCGAGGTCATCCGCGGGCCGGGGTCTGCCCTGTACGGCGGCGGCGCAGGGCTGGCCGTGGTCGACGTCACCACCGTCGCGGGCCATCAGGCCGACGACCGGTCGGTGCACGGCCAGGCCGACGTGAGCGGCTTCGTGTTCGACGACGCGGGCCTGTCCCGCGCCACCGCTGGGGCCTCCGTGCAAGCACCCGTAGGGCAAGACGGGCAGCTGGCCCTGCTGGTGACCGGCGGCACCGGGCAGCGTTCCGATCAGCTGTACACCGACGTGTACGGCGACAGCGCCTCGATGGACGGCGCGTCGCTCCTCCGCCCCGCCCTCGCCGAGGTCCGCATGACCCAGGGTGGCTTCCACGGCACCCTGCAGGCCGAGAGCTACGACACCACCTATGTCGACGGCTACGACTTCGTCGTCCGCCGCCCCTTCGACAACGACTTCCGGGCCCTGTCCCTCGACACGGGCTGGAAGCTGTCGCTGGGCGACGACCTCGCAGTGACCCCACGCCTGCTCGCTCAGCGGATGACGCCGTGGCGAAGTGTCGAGCCCCCGCTGGCCGGCGACTACTACAGCCGGGAGTGGGCCGACCGGATCACGGTCGGCGCCGATCTCGACGCCCAGCCATCGGAGGTCCTCGACCTGCTGTTGGGGGCCGAGGCCGGGGTGGATGTCGGCCACATAGGCGAGGAAATCACGGGGTGGGACTTCGCCACCGGCCGGCACATCACCTACTCCCGCGCAGCGGTCATCGGGCAGGCCCTCGCCCGCTGGCGCCCGGTCACCCTCACCCTCGGCACCCGCGCCGACTGGCACAGCGCCTACGGCCTCGCGCTGTCGCCGCGCGTCGCCCTCACCCGCGCCTGGACGACGACCCACCTCAAGCTGCTCGGTAGCCGGGCCTTTCGCAGTCCCAGCATCGAGCACCTCCGCTCCCCGGTGCGCCCCGAGTACACCTACACCCTCGAGGCCGAGGCGGGCTGGCGCCCGGTGCAGCACACCTACCTGACCGTCAGCGCCTTCGACGTCACCCTGGTCGACCCGGTGTTCTACTTCTACGACAGCGTGACCGACGAGGGCTACGCCAACGGCAGCCGGGCCGGCACCCGCGGCGCCGAGGCCGACCTGCGCTGGCAGCAAGGGGGAGCGACCCTGTCCATCGCCGCGGCCCTGTGGGTCGCGACAGGAACCCCTCCCGTGGAGATCGCCGTGCCTGGTCGGCCCACGCTCCATGCGGGGCTCCCCGGGCAGAAGCTCGTGGCCCGCAGCGGCGTGCCCGTGGGGGGCCACCTGGCCCTCGGCGGTGCCGTCACCTGGCTCGGTCCGCGATGGGCCAGCACCGCGACCCAGGGTGACACCGCCCTGTACACCCAGCTTCCCTCCGCCACTCTCATCGATCTCACCGTCTCGATCACCGACCTGCCCGTCGATGGGGTCCGCCTGCAGCTCACCGCCCGCGACGTGCTCGACAGCAACCCCGCCTACGCCCACCCCTACGACGCCTGGCACGCGCCGCTCCCGGGAACGGGCCGCAGCTTCGGGCTGTCGCTGGGAATGCAGCGATGATCGCCATGCCCCTGCTGCTGGCCCTCGCGACCCCCGCCGTCGCCGCCGACGAGACCGAGCGCGCCACGCTGGTGCTCGTGCGCGCCCTCGCCTACGACCGCGCGCTGCCGGAGCGGGCCGACGACCCCATCGACATCGGGGTGCTGCACGGGGCCGGACGAGACAGCCAGCGCTCCGCGAGCGCCGCACTGCGCAGCCTGGCGGCGCTCGAGGGCGTCAAGGTGGCGGGCCTGCCCATCGGTGCCCCCCGGGACGTCGAGGCGGCCGGTCTGGCCCTCGAGACCCAGCGCATGGAGGGGCTCGACGTGCTGCTGGCCGTCCGCGGCGTCAGCGAAGCCGATCTCGCCGCCGCCAGAGCCTTCTGCGGTGAGCGCGATGTGCTCCTGGTGAGCCTCGACCCCGACCATGTGGGGCACGGAGCCACCCTCGCCGTTCAGGCGGAGGAAGGCCGCCTGCAGCTGGTCTGGCACCGCCGCACCGCCGACGACCAGGGAGTTCGCCTGTCCGGCGAGCTGCTGGCCATGGCCCGAGAGGTCCCCTGATGGGCCGCGCCGACCTGTCCCTCGGCACGCGCACCGTCTTCGGCATCACCCTGCTGTTCGGTCTGCTCGCCACTGGCATGACCGGCCTGCTCCAGGCCCGCTTCGACGAGCTGTCGCTGCACGTGGAGACCCAGCGGGTGCGCAACCTCGCCGAGATCACGGCGGCCGCCTCCGCCCCGGGCCTCGACTTCGGCGACGAGGAGCTCATCGCAGAGCGGCTCGCCCTGCTGGAGGGGCCGTCGGGCGCCCAGTGGGCCACGGTGTTCTCGGAAGACGGCCGGCGGCTGGCGACCTGGGGCGACCCGCCCGTCGTCGTGGCCCCGCCACAGAAAGTAGCGGTCTCCACGGCCTCCATGACCGCGGACACCCTGCGGGTGGTCGCTCCGGTCACCGGTCGCGCCGGTAGCCGCGGTCAGCTGGTGGCCGCGTTCTCGCTCACCGAGCTGGAGGCGCTTCGGGCCGACAATCGCACGACCGTCTGGGCTCTCGTGCTGGTGATGTACGGCCTCGCCTTCCTGATGAGCCTGGGCCTCGCTTCCTGGCTGGTGCGCCCTCTGGGGCCCCTCACGAAGGCCGCACAGGGCATCCGAGACGGCACCATCGACCTCGAAGAGCTGGCGCGCTCGGCAGACACCGTGAGCGGCTACCGGCGCGACGAGGCGATGGTGCTCCACCACGCGCTGGCGATGATGGCAGACCGGGTGGGCCAGCAGATGCAAGAAGTCACCGATGCGTGGCGCGCCGCCGAGGAGGCCGGCGAGGCCGCCGTGGAGGAGTCGAGGGCCAAGTCCCGCTTCCTTGCCAACATGAGCCACGAGCTCCGCACCCCGCTCAACGCCATCGTCGGCTACGCCGACATGCTCGACGACGACCTCGACGACATGGAGCGCGACGAGGTGCGAGGCGATCTGCGACGCATTCGCCAGGCCAGCCGCCACCTGCTGTCGCTCATCAGCAACATCCTCGACCTGTCGAAGGTCGAGGCTGGTCGAATGGAGCTGTTCTGCGAGCCCATCGACGTGCGCACGGTGGTGGAGGAGGCCGTCGCGGCCGTCGCCCCCCTGCTGTCGGGGCGCGACGTCGTCGTGCGAAGCTCGGTCGGAGTCGACATCACCCGCATGCACGGCGACCTCACCAAGCTGCGTCAGTGCCTGCTCAACCTGCTCTCCAACGCCGCGAAGTTCACCGAGCACGGCCAGATCTGGGTTCGCGTCCGCGCCCTCGGCGACGACCAGCTGCGCTTCGAGGTCCAAGACACCGGCGTCGGCATGAAGCCAGAGCAGCTGCAGCGCGTGTTCGAGGAGTTCGGCCAGGCCGACGCCTCCACCACGCGACGCTACGGGGGCACCGGGCTCGGCCTGTCGCTGACGCGGCACCTGGTGCACCTGATGGGTGGAACCATCGAGGTCCACTCCCGCTTCGGCGAGGGCTCCGTGTTCCAGATCACCGTGCCGCTGGAGCTCGAGGTCAGCGCGAGCCCGCAGCGCCCCGGGCTGTCCGAGGGCTCATCGCCGAGGCTCATCGCCTGGCAGAACGCCCCCGCGTCGGCAGGGAGCACCCCCGAGCCCCCCCACGCCGCAGCCTCCTGACAGCCTGATCAGCGGCCGACGAGCCCCTGCCGACGTAGCTCACCCAGCACCAGCTCCTCGACGGGCATCGAGGTGAGGACCCTTGTGTAGCCGACCCCCAAGCGGCGGCAGGTGAGGGCCATGTCTTCGGCCCAGGCGTGCACGGTGGCCTCGTAGGTATCGAGGGTGTGCTCGTCGACCGTGACCGGCAGCTCGTCGCCCGTCTCGCCGTCGACCAGCACCACGTCGCCCGACAGGTTCGGCCGCACGTCGACCGGCGCGAGCAGGTGGAAGGCGTGCACCTCGTAGCCCCGCGCCCGCAGCTGCCGCAGCACCGCGTCGGGCCCCTCCGGCATCAGCATGTCGGTGAACAGCAGCACCACCGCACTCCCCCGCTGCCTGGGCGTCGCGGCGAGGCCCTTCGCCAGATCGGTGATGCCGTCGGTCTGCAGGCCCTCCAGGGTGCGAAACACGCCGTGAGCACTCCCTCGCCCCCGCCGTGGGGGCGCGTAGGAGGCGAGCTGGTCGGACCACGCCGCGATGCTCACCCGGTCGCCGTGCCCCAGGGCGACCCATGCCAGCGCCGCCGCGACCTGCCGCGCGTAGTCGAGCTTGTCGCCCCGCATCGAGTCGGACGTGTCGAGGGCGGCCACCACCACCCGGTCGTCTTCCTCCTCGAACAGCTTGACCCACAGCTGGTCGAGGCGGCCGTACAGGTGCCAGTCGAGGAACCGCAGGTCGTCGCCCGGCACATAGGGCCGGTGGTCGGCGAACTCCTGGGACTGCCCTCGCCGCGTCGACCGGCGCTCGCCGCCTCGCACCCCGTGCCCCCGCTTGCGCGACCGGAGCGTCAGGGCCGACAGGCGCTGCAGCAGCTCCGGCGGCAGCAGCGGCATCAGCGCAGGCCGGCGAAGCGCCCCGAGCGCACGGCGGAGCCGAGGGCGTCGAGGTCGGTGTGCAGCACCCGATCGTCGTGCCAGCGCGCCACGTGCCGCCGCACCTCGGCATGCACCGCCTGGGTGCCGGGACCGGGGCGCATCGGCTCACGGGCCACCAGGGCCCCATCGACCTCGGCCTCGCCGGCCATCCGGAACTCGAGACCCTGGGCAGCGGCCAGCAGCTCGATGGCCACCACGTCGCTCACCAGCTCCACCACGTCGAGGGCGGTGCGAGCCGCCACCGGGCCCATGCTCACGTGGTCTTCGTGGTGCTGCACGGTGGGAATGGAGTCGGTGGACCCCGGGACCGCTCGGCCGCGCGCCTCGGCCACCAGCGACGCGGCGGTGTACTGCGCCAGCATCAGCCCACTGTTGGCGCCGGTGCCAGGCACCAGGAAGCTCGGCAGCCCCGACAGCTGGCCGTAGGTGAGCCGGAAGACCCGTCGCTCGGCGATGCTCGCCACCTGGACGAGGGCCACCTTCAGCGTGTCCATCGCCATGGCCACGGGCGCGCCGTGGAAGTGCCCCGCCTCGACGTAGCCGTCGTCGAACACCAGCGGGTTGTCGCCCGCGCCGTTGAGCTCGCGCTGCACCGTCTGCCGCACGAAGGCCAGCGCGTCGACCGCCGCCCCCAGCACCGTGGGCGCGCACCGGATGCAGAAGGCGTCGGGCCGGTTGCCGACCCGCACCAGCTGTGACCCGAGGGTGTAGTCGGACAGGGTCTTGGCGACCGCCACGCCCCCCGGATGGCCCCGCACCGCCGCAGCGCGGGGGTCGAGGCAGCGCCGGTCGGCCCGCACCACCTCCATCGACAGGGCACAGGCCGCCTGGGCCGACGCGAGGAGGCGCTCGGCCCGCTCCACCGCCAGCGCCCCGAGGGCGGTGGTGAGCGTCGACCCGTTGATCAACGACAGCGCCTCGTTCTCGTTGACGTCGAGGAAGGGCAGCGGCTCGGCGTCGGACAGCGTGCGACCGCCATGCCCCAGCGCCACCCGGGCCACGTGGGCCAAGGCGGCCGAGCCTGCCGCTCCCACCGAGCCGATGGACGGGACGTAGGGCAGCACGTCGTCGTTGAGCAGCTGCAGCAGCCGCTCGACGACCTGCGGGCGGACCCCGCTGTGCCCCACCGCGAGCACGTTGGCCCGGCACACGATGAGGGCGCGCACCTCGGAGGCCGCCAGGGGGTCGCCCACGCCCGCGCAGTGGTCGATGAGGAAGCGCTGCACGAGCTCCTCGCGGGCCGCAGGCGCCTCGCCGCCGATCAGCCACTGCCACTTGGACCGCAGCAGGTGCGGGTCGCCACGGTCGGCCCAGGAGCGCGCCGACGCCTCCATCCGGCGAGCCGCCTCCGACGCGAGCCGCACGCGGGCTCCCCGGGCGACCGCCGCGACCTGCTCCGGCGACAGCTGCCGGCCATCGAGCACCACCTCTGCCTCAGCCATCGTGCACCGCCGTCAGCGGGCCGATCGCCGCCTCCACCGCCTCCACCAGCGAGCCGTCGCGGACCACCTCGCACAGCCGCGCGATGTCGTCGGAGGGCACCCCGGTGCCCCGACCGCCGAGGGCTCCTTCCAGGGTCGCCAGCGCCGCGCGCGTGCCCTGCCCCAGGGTCACGGCGCCCTCGTCGAGGCGGCACCACAGGCCCGTCGCCGCACAGAGCAGCTCGATGGCCACCACCTGCTGGGCATTGCGCAGCACATCGGCCGCCCGGCGCGCCGCGGTGGTCGACATCGCCACGTGGTCTTCCTGGTCTTCGCAGGTAGGCAGCGTGTCGGCGCTGGCCGGCACCGCCATCTGCCGGTTGGCGGCGACCAGGGCCGCCGCCGCCGCCTGGGGCATCATCCGCCCCAGGCCCATGCTCTCGGTGGCCAGCCCCGCCGGCAGCCGGCTCGACAGGCTGCCCGTCGTCAGCCGGTAGGTGCGCCGCTCCGACAGGGCCGACAGCTCGATGAGCGCCAGCTTGGCATGATCGGCCGCGAAGCCCACCGGCTCCCCGTGGAACATCCCCGCCGAGAACGCCTTGTTGTCGCTGGGGTCGTCGATGAGGATGATCGGGTTGTCGGTGACCGCGTTGAGCTCGATGCTCACCTGCCGCCCGGCGTAGGTGAGCGCGTCGCGGCAGGCACCCAGCACCTGGGGGCTGCACCGCAGCGAGTAGGCATCCTGCACCTTGCCCGGCACCGAGTCGGTGAGCTCGCTGTCGGCCATCAGCCGCGTGAGGTCGGCCGCCACCGCGATCGCTCCGGGGAACGGGCGGAGCTTGTGCACCTCCGGGTGGAGGGCGCGGGTGACCCCATGCAGGGCCTCCCAGCTCGCGGCCGCGGCGATCTCCGCCGCCTTCACCAGCCGCTCGGCGTCGGCCAGCATCAGCGCGGTGATGGCGCACGACAGCTGCGCGCCGTTCGTCATGGCCAGCCCTTCTTTGGGACCCGGCACCAGCTGCTCGATGCCGGCCTGCTCCATGGCCGCGCGGGCGCTCATCTGCTCCCCGCCCACCCAGGCCACCCCGACACTCTCCTGCGGGTCAGGCCCGCGGAACACCACCAGCCCCAGGTGGGCCAGGGGCGCCAGGTCGCCCGACGAGCCGCACGAACCACGGCTCGGCACATGGGGGACCACGCCTGCCGCCAGCATCCGGCACAGGGTGTCGACCAGCGCCGGCCGGCAGCCCGAGGCCCCCCGGGCCAGCGCATTGGCCCGCAGCAGCATCATCGCCCGCACCGCGTCGTCGTCGACCCGGGGGCCGACCCCCGCCGCATGGGACCGGATCAGGTTCCACGACAGCTCGCGGATCCGCTCGGGCCCGATGCGCACCCGGGCCAGGGAGCCGTAGCCGGTGTTCACCCCGTAGACCTGCAGCTCACCGCCCTCGGCGTCGTGCAGCTCGCCAGCGGCCGCCGCCGCGACCCAGTCGTGGCTGCGCTCCATGCGCTGCCGCGCCGCGATCCCGAGGGCGGGCGTGACCCCCTCGCGCGCCACGCGCACGACGTCGGCGAGACTGAGCGTCCCATCGCCGAGGGAGACCGGATGGGCGCCCCTCGCCAGGCTACTTGGCCCGCTTGAACACGAAGAGCACCACCTCTTCGTCGTGGTCGTCGGCCGACTCGTCGCGGGTCATGCCCACGAGCTCCCACCCCTCGGCGCCGCGGCGGTTCAGCTCCGCCTTGATGTGCGCCGTGGGCGAACCGCTGCTCCAGGCTACGGTGTAGGCGTCGTATTCCCACTTCGTCATGGCTCGCCTCCGGTCGGGCAGCATGTCCGCCCCCTGGGTGCAAGTCAAGGCCACCGAGCACGTTCAGCGGGTAGTCCAGGAGCCTCCATGTCCCCCCGCCCTCCCCCGATGGATCGCCTGCTGAAGGCCGCCGCACGGCGCCTGGCCCAGCGAAGGGCCGTGCGCGGCGCGACCCGTGGGCTGTGGGTGGGCCTCGCGCTGTCGGCAGGGGCGCTCCTCGCCCGGTGGCTCGGCTGGCTTTCCCCATGGCAGGCCGCGATCCTGGCGGCGGCGATCCCCACCCTGGCCGCGGGGCTCGGTGCGGGTGTCGGGTGGATGCGTGGTGGGCTGAGCGAGCGCGAGCTGGCCCTGCTCGTCGACCGCTGCCTGGGCACCGAGGAGGCGGTCGTCACGGCGATGCACCAGCTGCAGGCGGGGTCGGTCTCCCCCGGCCTGGGCGCGGTGGTCGACACCCTGGGGGCGCGAGCCGGAGAGGTCGCCGCCGACCTGCCCCTGCGGCCCCCGCCAGCCACCCGATGGGCCCCGCCCACCTGGGCCGCCATCGTGGCCCTGGCCCTGTTGTCGCCTCCGCTGCTGGCGCCGTGGCTGCGGGCGGCGACCGGGAGCAGCGAGCCGTCGGCTGCGGCGGCCGAGGGCGAGCGACTGGCCGAGAGGATGGCCGAGCTCGAGGAGCGCGAAGAGGGTTCGCAGCTTCCCGAGGAGCTCCAGCGCGACGTCGCCGACCTCGCCAGCGACCTGCAGGGCGAGACCCTGACCCCGGAGGAAGCGGTCGAGCGCCTCGAGTCCCTCGAGCAGCAGCTGCAGCAGTTCCAGGAGGAGCTGTCGGGCTCCGACAACGTGCTGGAGGAGCTCGAGGAAGCAGCCCGAGAGCTCGACGCTGAGGCCACCGAGGGGCTCAGCGAGGCGCTGTCCCAGGGCGACCTCGAGCAGGCCGCGCAGGAAGCCGCCGACCTGTCGGAGGCGCTGTCACAGGCCACGCCCGAGGAGCAGCGGGAGGCGGCCGAGGCGCTGCAGCAGGCTGGGGAGGCGCTGCAGCGGTCCTCCGAGCCGGGCATGCAGCAGGCCGGCGAGGCCATGGAGCAGCTGGGCCAGCAGATGCAGCAGCAGGCCCAGAGCGGCGCCGAGGGGCAGCAGGGCGACCCGGCGCAGGCGGGGTCCCAACAGGGAGAGCCCCAGGCCGGCGAGGGCACGGGATCCGTCGACACCGAGGCCCTCCGCCAGGCCCTGCAGCAGCAGCGCGACCTCGCCGAGCGCCTGCAGCGTGACCAGGAGCGCCTCGCGCAGGCCCAGCAGATGCAGGGGGCCATCGAGGGGGCCCAGGAGCGAATGGGCGAGGAGGGCCAGGGCGCCGGAGGGGGCGACGGCGAAGGGGAGGAGGAAGGCCAGGGCCAGCAGGTCGGCGTCGGCCAGGGGCAGGGCGCTGGCCAGGGAGCGGGCGACGGCCACACCTGGGAAGACGAGGGCGAGTTCGATGCCAGCAACGAGTTCCAGGACGGCGCGAGCGCCGAGGCCCCGGAGGCATCCAAGAGCGCGGAAGCCGAGCACATCGACGACTTCGAGAAGTTCTACGCACCCCTCCGCGTCGATGACGCCCAGGCCCTGCTGGCCACCGCCGAGGGCGAGCTCGACGAGAGCGGGCGCATCGACACCCTGGTCACGCGCCTCACCGACAGCGACGAGACGGCGGAGCGGCCCACCCTGGAGCTACCCGCGGAGTACCGAGACGCCGCCACCGAGGCCATCGAGGCCGAGCGGATCCCCCCCGCCTACCGCGACGCGGTGAAGGGCTACTTCGAGTGAGGGCGCTCTCGACCTCGCGCCTCCCCCCTGGTACCACCCCCACCGGCCCGCACCGACCGGAGTCCCCATGACCGACGACCTCGCCTTCTTCCGCGACCGCATCGAGCGCCTGCGTGCCGAGATCGGCCGGGTGATGGTTGGCCAGCGCGACGTCATCGACGGGGTCATCACCTGCCTCGTCGCCGACGGGCACGTGCTCCTCGAGGGCGTGCCGGGGCTGGGCAAGACGCTGCTCGTCCGCACCCTCGCCGACTGCCTCGGGCTGACCTTCCAGCGCATCCAGTTCACCCCCGACCTGATGCCCGCCGACATCGTCGGCACCCGCATCCTCGACGAAGGCGAGGGTGGCGGGCGCTCCCTGCGCTTCGAGGAAGGCCCGGTCTTCACCCAGATCCTGCTGGCCGACGAGATCAACCGCGCCACCCCCAAGACGCAGTCCGCCCTCCTCGAGGCGATGCAGGAGCGGCAGGTCACCGTGTCGGGCACCCGGCGGCCTCTGCCCGCCCCCTTCTTCGTCATGGCCACCCAGAACCCCCTCGAGATGGAAGGCACCTACCCGCTGCCCGAAGCCCAGCTCGACCGGTTCTTCTTCAAGGTCAGCGTGCCTTTCCCCACCCTCGACGAGCTCGTGGAGGTGATGGACCGCACCACCGGCAACACCCACCAGCAGGCCAGCTCCATCCTCACCTTCGACGAGCTGACGCGCCTGCGGCACATCGTGCGCGAGGTCGCCATCGTGCCCGAGGTGCTCCGCTACGCCATGCGCCTGGTGCTCGCGACCCATCCTGAGCTGCCCCAGAGCACCCCGACCGCCAAGGCCTACCTACGGTACGGGGCCTCCCCTCGCGGCGCCCAGACCCTGGTGCTCGGAGGGCGGGTGCGGGCGCTGCTGGAGGGCCGGCAGCACGTGGCCATCAGCGATGTGCGGGCCGTGGCCGTGCCCGCGCTGCGCCACCGGGTCGGCCGCAGCTTCGAGGCGGAGGCGGAGGGCCTAGAGGCCAGCGATCTCGTGGAGCGCATCCTCAGCGAAGTCCCCGAGACCGAAGGAAGGGTGCAGGAAGAGCTGCGCCACTGAAGTCGGCGCGCGCGCTGCCGATGGGCACCGCGGGCCGAATCGAATACACCGCGCGGCTCGGAGGATGCTTGCAGGCCATCGTCGCCACCGTGCCAGAGCCCCACGCCACCCAGGTGGAAGAGCTGTGGCTCGCATTGGAGGAGCGCTTTGGCGTGCACTCCCACCTGACCACCGAGTTCCCACACTTCTCGATGCACATGGCCTCGGCCTACCCCAACGAGGAGCTGGAAGAAAAGCTGCGTGCGTTCGCCGCCACCCACCCGCCCCTGCGAGTGCGCACCGCCGGGCTCGGCATGTTCACCAAGACCAAGCAGGTGCTGTACGTGCCGCTGGTGCGCAATCCCCGCCTCAACGACTTCCACCGCGAGCTGTGGAAGACCGTGTCGGGGCTCGGCGACGAGGTAGCGGCCTACTACCGCCCCGAGCGCTGGCTGCCCCACATCACCCTCGCCCTCGACCGGCTCGACCAGTACAACCTCGGCGGCGTCATCCACTGGCTGTCCGACCAGAAGCTCGACTGGGTGTTCGACGTGTCGGAGCTGGCGCTGCTGTCGGCCAACGGCGACGAGCGCGACGAGGTCTTCCGCGTGCCCCTCGAGGGCTCCGCCGAGTGACAGGCGCCGACGCCCTCGCCGACGAGGTGCTCCCCCACCCCGCGGTGTCGAGCATCCGACAGCACGGCGAGAGGGTCGGCAACCCCCTCGTCCTCCACCCTCCGCTGAGCACGCTGGAGCAAGCCCACCAGCTGGTCCACGCCGTGGCTCGGTCCCTCGACGACGTGTTCGGAGCCCCATGAGCCCCTCTCCCGTGCGCTCGATCGTGCCCCAGTCCTCCGACGAGGGCACCCTGTGGCTGTCGTGGCTGGTGCGCCTGCGCTGGGTGGCCATCCTCGCGCAGATCATCACCCTCGCCTTCGTCTTCCCGCTCCTCGCCAGCTACCAGCTCATCGGCGTGTGGGTCGCGGTGGTCGTGGCCCTTGTGGCGGCCAATGCGTGGGCCCATCGGGTGCTCGACGACGAGCGCGAGCACATCGAGGCCATCACGGTGTTCGGGCACCTCGCTGCCGACGTTGCCTCGCTCACGGTGTTCTTCTTCATCGGCGGCGGCACCGACAACCCCTTCACCAGCCTGTACCTGGTGCACGTGGCGATGGCGGGCATCATGCTGCCGCCCCGGTATGCGACCGGCCTCGCGACCTTCTCGCTGGTCTGCTACGCGTCGCTGTTCCTGGGCGCCTACCCCCTCGACTACAGCGCCCATCCCCTGCCCGTGCAGGTGCTCTACCCCCTGGGGCACGCCCTGGCCCAGCTGATCGCCAGCGTCAGCGTGGCGGTGTTCGTCATCGGGGTCGCCAGCAGCCTACGACGCCGTCGAGAGCAGCTGCTGATGGCCCGCGAGCGCACCGAGCGCACCGACCGCCTGCGCTCCGTGGGCACCCTCGCCGCCGGCGCAGCCCACGAGCTCAACACCCCCCTGTCGACCATCGGCCTGCGGCTTCGGCGGGTAGGTCGTCGCCACACCGACGACGACACGGTCGGCGATCTCCAGGTCATCCGCGAGCAGCTCGATCGGTGCACCGGCATCGTCGAGCGTCTCCTCGTCGGGGCGGGCGACCCGTCGGCCTCCGACATGGAGGTGCGCCCCGTGGTGGCCATGGTGCGCGACGCCGTGCGGCTGTGGGAGAAGGGCGCGACCATCGGCGTAGCGCTGCGAGACGACTCGGGGGGCATCGAGGTCGAGCTGCCCGGCGTCGCCTTCCAGCAGGCGCTGATCAACCTGCTGGAGAACGCCCGACAGGCCCAGGAGGAGGTGGACTGCTTCGAAGACCTCGACGTGCGGGTGGCCCGTGACGACGACCATGCGGTGGTCTCCGTCCTCGACCGGGGCGTCGGCCTGCCCAACGACGCGACCCAGGTGGGGGCCCCGTTCTTCACCACCAAGCCCACCGGAACGGGCCTCGGCGTGTTCGTCGCGCAGTCGGTCGCCGATGGCGCCGGCGGCGGGCTGTCGTATGTCCGCCGCGAAGGCGGGGGCACGGAGGCGCGCTGGCGGTTCCCGGAGGCTCGCAGGCGCCCCTGACAGGTTACCTGGGAGGTCCAACCCGGAGGGCACGTGCTGAAGAAGCTGTTGGTGGTCGACGACGACGACGCCTTCCGTGAGTCGATGCAGCTGGAGTTCGCCGACCGCGGCTACACCGTCATCACCGCCCCCGACCACCGCACGGCCCTGGGCCTCGCGGCGGTGCATCGCCCGCAGTTCGCGGTCATCGACCTGCGGCTCGAGGGAGAGCGAGGCCTCGAGGTCCTCAAGGATCTCGTAGAGCGGCTGCCCGGGCTGCGCGCGGTGGTGCTCACCGGCTACGGCTCGGTGGCCACGGCCGTCGAGGCCATCAAGCTCGGCGCCCACCACTACCTCACCAAGCCGTGCGACCCTGACGCCCTCGAAGAGGCCTTCCACCGCGACGAGAAGGGCGACCCCAGCGTGATGGTGCCCGACTCGCCGCCGAGCCTGGCCCGCCACGAGCGCGAATACATCGAGTACGTGCTCGCCAGCACCGGCGGCAACATCAGTGAGGCCGCGCGCCGGCTGGGCCTGCATCGGCAGAGCCTGCAGCGCAAGCTGCGCAAGTATCCGCCGCGCCGCTAGCCCGGCTCAGGGCCGTGGCCGCTTGCCCTTCCCCCTTCGCGGAGCAGGCCGCGGCTCGGGTGGGTCGTCGGGCTCTTCGGCAGGTTCTTCCTCGCGCGCCCGCTCCTCTTTGGCGTCGGCCATGATCGCGAAGATGCCGGCAGCCTCCACCGCGCAGGCACCCAGCGTGCTGATCCCGACCGCCACCGACAAGATCAGCATCACCGCCGACGTACGTCGAAAGCCCAGCCCCCGCAGGAAGACCGCGAGGCCGCCGAGGCCTGCCGCGGCCACCGACGGCAGCACGAACAACAACCCGATGGAGGCAATCGGCCCAATCACCTCGATGTTCTCGAGGAAGACGTGCCAGTAGCTCCTGTCGCCGTGGCCGCCCATCGAACAGAACATCAGGAACCAGATCGCCGCCGCCACGGCGAAGGCGTTGCCCCACATCGGCAGCGTCATGCCGGTGGCCGCCGCCGCAGCACTCGCCGTGAAGCCGGTGCCGACGCCTCGCCGCAGGCAACCCTCTGCCCGATCGGTCTCCTCGTTGTCTTCGTCCATCGCAGACAGTCCCCCACCGCCTGCTACCACGACTCCGTACTGCGCACCATCCGGCGCTCAGCGAACGGGAAAGCCCTCGGCAGCCAGGGCGTCGAGAGCCTCGGCGCGGGCCCCTGCCTCGCCCAGCAGCGCCTCGCGCAGGTGGGCCAGCACGGCCCGCTGGGTGGCGTCGCGGGCGGCGATGGGCGGCGACTCCTGGCTCTCCAGCATCTCGCTGTGACCGGTGCCAGGGAGATCGAGCAGCCAGCTGGGCTCGATCTCGTCGCGTAGATCGTCGGACGACGCGTAGGGCACCGAGCCGTCGTCGGTGCCATGCACGAGCAGGGTGGGCGAGCCGTCGGCCTGCGGCGCGTCGCCGAAGGTGCTGCCCAGGAAGGCCGCCGCCGCCACGAGCACCACGGCGTCGACGCGGTCGTCGAGCGCCGACGGGTAGCGGGTGAGGCCGAGGACCGTGGCCCCGCCCAGGCTGTGGCCGAGGGCAGCGACGGCGTCGGGGTCGAACCGGCCCTCGAGGGGCGTGCCCGCAGCGCCGTGCTCCGCCAGCGCCCAGTCGAGCACAAAGGACAGGTCGCCAGGCTGGTTCTCCAGATCCATCACGCCTGCGACCAGGGCGTCGTCTCGGTCGCGGCTCGACGAGGGGAACACCGGTGCGAGGACCACGATGCCCTGCTCGGCGAGGTGGGTGGCGAAGGCATCGAACTTCTCGGGGTGCCCGCCGACCCCGTGGGCCATCAGCAGCAGCGGGCGCTCGGCGGCCTGGGCCGCGGTGGCCGCCCCCACCCAGCCCCACACGCCGATGGGGCGCTCGTCGGCCGCCTCGCCGTTGCCGGCGGCGGGCAAGGGGCGGGTGTCGTCGACGAGGTCGACCTCGAAGCGCACCAGCTCGCTCTGGTCGACGCCGAACGACGCCGCAGGGCCTGCGTGGGTGTCGGTGTCGGCGGCACAGCCCCCCAGCCCGAGAGCGGAGAGCACACACAGCGGGGCGAGGCGCGTCAGCATGGTCCACCGATAGCATACCTACGGTAGGATCGGCGCCATGACGCTGCCCCCCGCGCCGAGGATGCCGCTCACTCCTCGGTGAAGCGCTTGGCCCAGTGCCGCGCGAGCTCGCCTGCCGCCTCCCGGCCACCCAGGCCGAAGGCCAGCGCCAGCGCGACCGCGACCGCACCCAGGGTGAGCATCAGCGCCGCCTGCACCACCGTCTCGGCGATGCCCATGGTGTCGAGCCCCATGGCGAGCACGAGCCCCATGATGGCGACCCGCGCCACGCTGGCGAGGAACGATGCGTTCGCCCCGCCTGCGGTCTCGATGGCGCGGTACGCGGCGTTGGCGAGCGCGAATCCGATGATCAGGATGACGCCACCCAGCAGCACCTGCCCACCGAACCGGATGAAGGTCTCGGCGAGGTCGGCGACCGCCGCGAAGCCGAGCAGGTGGCTGGCCTCCACGGCAGCGAAGAGCATCGCGAAGAAGTAGAAGAGCTGCCCCACCAGCCGCGAGGGCTGCGTCTCGCCGAGGTGCTCGGCGAGGCCGAGGCGCTCGGGCACCCGGTCGTCGGCCCCCAGGCCATGCAGCAGGCTCTCCAGCATGGGCGCCACCAGGCGCACGACGAAGTGTACGACGGCGAGCACCAGTGCGGCGGCGATGAGGTTGGGCACCGCGGCGCTCACCTGGTCGAGCATGCCACGAATCGGCGTCGACACCGCGGGCATCTCCAGCGCATCCGCGCTGGCCGCCAGGGCCGGCACGAACACCACGATCTGCACGACGATGCCGAGCATGTCGGACAGGGCCGTGCCCTCACCGAGGGCTCCCGACCGCTCGCCGAGGCCATCGAGACCCGTCGCCTGCGCCATGTTGGTGACGATGGCGCGGAGCGCCTTCGCTACGACCCAGCCGATGCCGCCGATGAGCAGCGCGGCGACCAGGTTGGGGAGGGCGCCGAACAGCTCACCCACGAGCCCCACCACCGGCGACAGCAGCCCCTGCATGCCCAGGGCATCGAGGATGCCGGGCAGCATGAGCAACCACACCGCCCAGTAGGCGATGGACGCGATGGTGGTGCCCAGAGGAGGCATGCGCGCCGCGTCCGACAGCCGCTCGTCGAGGGAGGTCGCGTCGGCAGCCGTGGTGGCGATCTGACGCACGACGGTCGCGAGCAGCCAGGCCACGAGGGCCAAGGCGCCTCCGGCGACGAGCCGGGGGATGTGCGCGAACACCGGGTTGGCCAGTGCTTGGAGGGGCTCGGTCAGCTGGGGCATGTCCAGGCGACCGGCCACCGCGATGGCGGTGAGGAGGAGGACCAGGGCATACGCAGCGCTCGCGAGCCCCTGCTCCAGGCCCACTGCCTGCCCGCCGATCTCCTTTGCCCGGGCGTCGAGGCGCGCCGCGCCGCCGAGGCGTCGGACCACCCCTCGGACGATGACGGCGGCTATCCAGCCGATCACGACGATCGCGAGCACGGCCGCGAGCTGGAGCGCGCTGGGCCCCACGAGTTCGAGAAGCGCATCCGGGTCGAGCATTCGCTGTTCCTCCAAGGTGTGGCCCCCGAGCCATTCGGGCCGCCGTCGGAGGTCAAGGTGACCCATTGTTCCTCCCCTTACCGTTGTCACAGGGTTGCGCCGGGGCCACCGCGGCGAGCCCGCAGCGGCCCCGGCGACCTGCGCCACCAGCCGCTCAGACCATCCGCCACCGTGCTCGCGAGCTCGGCAGCGCGGGTACCGGGGCTGCATCCTGGGGGCCATCGGCGTAAGCTGCGCATGTAGCTGCCCCGTCGCTGACGCCGCCCGAGGTGTCGCCCCCTCTGCTTTCCGCTGGTTTCCGCCGATGCCCTCTGTCTTGCTCGCCCTGCTGTCTCCGGCCTTCGCGGCCGATGTCGATCCGTTCACCGAGGCCTCCTCGCTGGCGGTGGGCCGCGGCTCGCTGCAAGGCGAGGCGCCACAGCTGTCCGAAGAAGGGGTGAGCGCTTCGGCGTCGGTGGCCCTGTCCCAGTCGCCGGTGGTCCGCAGCTTCGACGACCGGCCCAGCCAGGTCGAGGTCGACGCGCTGGCCCCCGTCACGGTGCACGGCGGCTACACCGTCGACAACGTGGCCCGCTTCGACGTGCTGCTGCCGGTCTACGCCTATGTGGGCGCCCCCCTCGCCGACTACCAGGGGGCCGCCCTGGGCGACCTCCGTCTGCAGAGCACCGTGCCGGTGTGGGTGTCCGACGACCTGCAGCTCGCCCTGGTGCCACGCCTCGAGCTCCCCACCGGCAACCGCGACGCCCTGGTGGGCGGCGGGGTCGGCGGCGGGCTGCTCGCCAGCCTCGGCGGCGACAGCGACGTGGCCGGCTGGCTGCTCAACGCCGGGGTCGCTCTGCGCGGCGCCGAGAGGCTCGAGCCCGACGCAGCTGGGTTGGGGTCCCACTTCGACACCACCGCCGCGGCCTGGTGGCACGCCGCGACGGGCCTGCGCATCGGCGCCGAGGTCGACCTCGATGCCGGGCTGGTGCGCGGCGACAACGGCGGGCCCTTCAACCAGACCGGCACCGCCCACCTGTTCGGCCAGGCCATGCTCGGCTCGGGGCTCGGCATCGCCGCGGGCGCCGGCACCGGCATCGTGCAGGGCATCGGCACCCCGCAGGCCCATGGCTTCCTCGCCCTCACCTACGGGCAGATCCAGCGCGACAGCGACGGCGACGGGCTGATCGACGCCGTCGATGCCTGCCCCGGCGACCCCGAAGACGTCGACGGCTTCGAAGACAGCGACGGCTGCCCCGATCTCGACAACGACAACGACCGGATCCTCGACCTGGCCGACCAGTGCGCGCTGCAGCCCGAAGACCCCGACGGCTGGCAAGACGACGACGGCTGCCCCGACCCCGACAACGACGGCGACGGCCTCCTCGACGCCAGCGACGCCTGCCCCAACGACGCAGGCCCCGCCGCCCTCGACGGCTGCCCCGACCGCGACGGCGACGGCCTGGCCGACAGCGCCGATGCCTGCCCCGACGACGCAGGGCCCGAGGCCACCGGCGGCTGCCCCGACCGCGATGAAGACCTGGTGCCCGACCACCGGGATGCCTGCCCCGACGAGCCCAAGCCCCCCGGGGAAGACCCCGCCACCTCCGATGGCTGCCCCAAGACGGTGTTCGTCGGCGACGGCGAGATCACCATCACCGAGCGCATCGAGTTCGAGACCGGCTCCTCCAAGCTGCTCCCCGTGTCGACGCCCATCCTCGAGCAGGTGGCGACGGTGCTGCGCGACCACCCGGAGATCGAGCTGCTGGAGATCCAGGGCCACACCGACAACGTCGGCAGCACCTCCTACAACATCAAGCTGTCCGACGGCCGCGCCAAGTCGGTGCTGGCCTGGCTGAGCGACCAGGGCATCGCCAAGGAGCGGATGGCGGCCACCGGCTACGGCGAGGGCCTGCCCATCGCGTCGAACCGCACGCCCAAGGGTCGCGAGACCAACCGTCGGGTCCAGTTCAAGATCCTACGGATGGAGGCTGCCGCCGCGCCGCCCCCACCGGCCCCTGCGCCCGCGCCCCCGCCGCCGGCCCCGGCCCCCGCGCCACGGGAGCCCGTCATCGACGACGCCGACGTGCAGTCCCCCTGGGGCGACGCCACCCCGCCTGGCAACCCCGACCCGCTGCCCGCCGACAACCCGTGGGGCGTCACCGACGAGGCCGAGCCCGCCCAGGAGGCATCCGTCTGGGGCGATCAGGCGGCCGAGCCCGAAGCCACCAGCGGCGACGAGGCCTCCCCGTGGACCGCCCCGACCCCCGCGCCGACCGCGGCCCCCGAGCCGGAGCCCGAGCCCGCCAAGGAAAAGCGGCCCCCACGGCGCTCCAAGAAGAAGTAGCGCTCAGACCCGCTCGACGATGGTGGCGACACCCTGGCCGACCCCCACGCACAGCGTGGCGCAGCCCAGCGTAGCGTCGGTGCGCTTCATCGCTGCAAGCAGCGTCGTAAGGATGCGAGCCCCCGAGCAGCCCAGGGGGTGGCCGAGCGCGATGGCGCCGCCGTGGAGGTTCACCCGGTCCTCATCCAGACCGAGCTGCCGGATCACCCCGAGGGACTGGGCAGCGAACGCCTCGTTGAGCTCCCACACGTCGATGTCGCGGGGCTGCAGCCCCAGCCGCTCCAGCGCCTTGCGCGAGGCCGGCACCGGGCCCAGCCCCATCCGCGTCGGGTCGACCCCCGCCGAGGCCACCGACCGCACGTAGGCCTTGATGGGCAGCTCGTGGGCGCGTGCATACTCGGCGCTGGTGAGGACCAGGCAGCACGCCCCGTCGTTGAGGGTGCTGCTGTTGCCGGCCGTGACCGAGCCGCCCTTGCGGAACGCCGCCCGCAGGGAAGCGAGCTTGTCGAGGGTGGTGTCGGGGCGCGGGCCTTCGTCGGCCACCACCCGGGTGATCTTGCCGCGGCGGCCGGTGATCTCCACGGGCACCAGCTCCCGATCGAACCAGCCGGCTTCCTGGGCAGCGATGGCCTTGCGGTGGCTGTTCAGGGCGAAGGCGTCTTGGTCTTCACGGGAGATACCCAGGTCGTCGACGATGTTCTCCGCCGTGCAGCCCATCGCCTCGAGGGGGAACAGCGCCTCCATCTTCGGGTTGGGGTAGCGCCATCCCAGGGAGGTGTCCCACGCCGTGAGGTTACCCGCCTTCGGGTGGGTGGGACCTCGCGGCATGCTGATGGGCGCGCGGCTCATCGACTCGACACCACCAGCGAGGCACACCCGCCCGTCGCCCAGCCGGATCATGCGCACGGCCTGGTTGACCGCCTCCAGCCCCGAGGCGCACAGCCGGTTGAGGGTCACGCCGGGCACCGACTGTGGGAGCCCGGCGAGGAGGGTCGCCATCCGGGCGACGTTGCGGTTGTCTTCCCCTGCCTGGTTGGCGCACCCGTAGAAGACCTCGTCGATGTCGTCAGCCTCGACGCCGGAGCGCTCCACCACCGTCGCCATCGTGAGCGCGGCGAGGTCGTCGGGCCGGACCGGCGCCAAGCCCCCCTGGAAGCGACCGATAGGGGTGCGGACGGCGTCGACGATCACGGCTTCGAACATGGGACCTCCTGACACGGGAGACTCGGCTATCCTGGCCGCGTGCACGGAGACGACCCCAACCTCCTCGCGCGGGTCGCCGAGGGAGATCGCGCCGCCTTCGCAGAGCTGTACCAGCGCTACGCGGGGCGGATCTGCGCCTTCCTCACGCCAGCCCTCGGGCGCACAGCCGCCGTAGAGACCATGCAGGAGGTGATGCTGCGCGTGTGGCGCCATGCCCGTCGCTACGACCCTGCACGGGCGGCGGCCTCCACCTGGATCTACACCATCGCCCGCAACGCACGCACCGACCGCTACCGCCGCCTGGGGCGGCCCGAGCCCGACCCCGACGACCCGATGTGGGTGCCCTCGGCCTCCGCCGACCCCTTCGATGCGGCAGCGGCCAGCCAGCGCGCCGCCACCGTGCACCGCGCCCTCGCGACCCTGCCGAAGCCCCAGCGCGAGGTGCTGGAGCGTTCCTACCTGCAGGGCCAGACGATGGTGGAGATCGCCGAGGCCCTCGGCGTGCCCCTCGGCACGGTGAAGTCACGCTCCCGCCTCGCCCTGCAGCGCCTGCGAGACCAGCTGGAGCGACGCGACGAGCGCCGATAGGGGGGCGCCGGGAGGTCGCATGCAGATTCAGCGAGTGGGCGTCATCGGCGCCGGGACCATGGGGCACGGCATCGCCCAGGTAGCTGCCATGGCCGGCTGCGAGGTGGTGCTCACCGACGCGTCCGACGAGGCGCTGCAGCGCGCCCTGGTGAAGGTGCGGGCGAACCTCGACAAGGGCGTCGACCGCGGCAAGGTCAGCGAGGCCGACCGCGACGGAGCGCTGAGCCGGCTGACGACAGGTCCCATGAACGCCGCGGTGTCGCAGGCCGATCTGGTGGTCGAGGCGGTGCCGGAGCGGCTGGAGCTCAAGCAGCAGCTGTTCCGTCAGGTCGACACCCTGGCGCCAGCCCATGCCCTGCTGGCGACCAACACGAGCTCGCTGTCGGTGGCCGCCATCGCCGAGGTCGTGGCCGACCCGGGGCGGGTGCTGGGGATGCACTTCTTCAACCCGGTCCACATCATGAAGCTGCTGGAGCTGATCCGCGCCGACCGCACCCGCCCCGAGGCGGTCGAGGCGGCCAAGGCCTTCGGAGAGCGCCTCGGCAAGCAGGTGATCGTGGTTCGCGACATGCCGGGCTTCGCGACCAGCCGCCTGGGGGTGTGCCTGGGGATGGAGGCCATCCGCATGCTCGAGCAGGGCGTGGCCTCCGCCGAAGACATCGATGCGGCGATGGTCCTGGGCTACCGCCACCCTGTCGGGCCCCTCAAGCTCACCGACATGGTGGGGCTGGATGTGCGGCTGGCCATCGGCGACTACCTGGCGCGCGCGCTGGGCAACCCGGCCTTCGAGCCCCCCGCCCTGATGCGTCAGATGGTCGAGGAGGGCAAGCTGGGCAAGAAGGCGGGCCAGGGCTTCTACAGCTGGTAGCGAGCCCCTGAGGCACGAACGCCGCGCCCTACAGGGGCGCGGCGTAGCGGGAGCGGGCCGTCGCCAGCCCAGCTCGAGGTCGGTGGCTCAGCGGGTGCGCTGGGTCGACACCGACACGGAGCCGTCGACGCCGTAGAGGATCGAGGAGACGATGGTGCGCTCCTCCGTCCACTCCGGGGCGGTGGGGAGCACGCGAACCTTCGGGCCCGCCTCATCCCAGAACACCTCGACGTTGCCGACCGCGTGGGAGCGCTGGCCGTTGATGTCGATCACGTACTTGTGCATCTGCTTGCCGTTGAAGCGACGGCGCAGGTCGGGCAGGGCCGGGGAGAAGTGGATGGCCGTGACCGGCGTGGGGCGGCCGTACTGCTCGACGGTGATGCTGGCGAGCTCGAGGGCCTCGCCGTAGACCTTGTAGGTGTAGACCAGGTCGCGGATCTCGGTGGACTGGCGCGCCGTGACCGTGTCGCCGTTCATGGTGACCTGCCAGGGCAGCTGCACCATCTTGCCGCTGGGCATCTGGTGGGTCGTCATGAAGTGGCTCAGGGGCGGCGCGACCGGGACGTTGGGCGTCGCGATGGGCATCGGATCGTCGTCGCCGAGGATGTCTTCCAGGCCGTCGAGCTCGTCGCCGCCACCATCCTGCGCCTCGGGCTGGTCGCCCTCCGTCGGCTCGGGGGTGGCCTTGGACTCTTCCTTCGGCGCGGGCGTGGCCTTGGCCTCTTCCTTGGGCGCGGGCGTGGCCTTGGCCTCTTCCTTGGGCGCCGGCGTGGCCTTGGCCTCTTCCTTGGGCGCCGGCGTGGCCGTCGGCTCCTCCTCGTCGTCGCCGAGCAGATCCCCCGCGGGAGCCTCCATCGGGCGAGCGACGGGCGTAGCCGCCTTGCCGGCGAACTCGAAGTCGCCGAAGGTGACCGATGCGGCGGCGTCGCCCTCGGCAGCCACGAACACGAGCTCCTGCGAGCCGGTGCCCGTCACGGCGGGCCAGTCCCACGTAGCCATCGCCTCGGTGAGGCACGAGGACAGCGCCTCGTCGACCAGGCCGTCTTCGGCATCCTCGGGCAGCTCACCCGGGCCGTGCTCGCCCAGCGTGCCGGCGTCGACAGCGAAGCTCATCACCATGCGGCCGGCGAGGTCGGGCGCGTCGGCCAGGCGCTGCTCGTGGCAGCCCTGGATGGCCGGAATCGCCATGGCGAGGGTGGCCCGCACCAGGGCCGACGGATCGGCGGGGGGCGGAGGCGGGGGCGCCGCGTTGGGGTCGAAGACCTTCACGTCGTCGAACGGGTTCTCCCAGTCGACCGCATCCATCTCGGTGATCTGGTAGCCACCGACGGCGATGCCGCCCTGGGCCTGCACCAGGATGAACTGACCGGGCACGAGGCCCGCGATGCGCTTGAGCGACTCCCGCTTGCCGTCGACCTTCACCGACGCCTTGAACAGGCTCTCCGACTGCGACACGTCGAGAGCAGCCAGCAGCTGGCTCTGGCTGTGGTTGAACGTGTTGCCGTTGCGCTTGCGGTTCACCTTCTCGGGGGGCGTGCCCTGATAGGTGGCCTCGACGGTGCGCCCGTCGAGGTCTTCGAAGGTGGCGACGAGCTCGAGGCTGTCTTTGCCCGACTTGTCTTCCACGCGGAACGTCGAGTCGTTCTTGCGGCGAAGCGGCATCTCGGGCATCCAGGCATCGATGTCGCCCGGGACCCGAGCGATGAGCACCTGGTCGCCGTTGACCGGCTCGGACTCGAGGGCCAGCCACATCGGGCCCTCGGGGGTGCTGATGCGAGCGAGCTCGAGCATGTCGAGGTCGTCGCCGGTGTGCATCGTGACCAGGTCGAGATCGAAGGCCGCACCGAAGGCCATGAACGGCACGACCGGAGCCGCCGTAGCGGGACCCGAGAGGTACTGCAGGCCCTTGTTGCGGACGAAGGGGGGGTACTCCACGGTGCGCTGCCACTCGTTGTGGACCGCCTCCTTGGGCTTGTACTTGGCCCCACAGCCAGCGAGCAGAGCAGGAAGAATCGTGGCAGCTACAACCCAGCGCATCCGGTCGTCCTCGTGTCGTGGTGGCCGCAGTTCGGGCCATATGGCGGCGCTACTCTAACGAGTCTGGCGCCGCACGCCCCCACCGCGGTGCACTCCGACCCCACAACGAGGAGCGTTTGCCGCCGCCAAGGCCGGCAAACACCGTGCTGCCCTTACTCTCCGATCCGCCCGCTCATCGGCGAGCTGGCCGTCGCGTAGGGCTTCATCGGCATCCGGCCCGCCTCGTAGGCCATGCGGCCCCCGATCACGCCGTGCTTCATGGCCGCCGCCATCGCCACCGGGTCGCCTGCGTCGGCGATGGCGGTGTTCATGAGGACCGCGTCGGCGCCGAGCTCCATGGCGCGCGCCGCATCGGAGGGCGTGCCCAGCCCCGCATCGACGATCAGGGGGACCTCGATCATGTCGCGGATCAGGCGGAGAGCGTGGGGGTTGACCACCCCCAGGCCCGAGCCGATCGGCGCGGCCAGGGGCATGACGGCGACGCAGCCGAGCTCGGCCAGCCGCAGGCAGACCACCGGATCGTCGGGGCAGTAGGCGTAGACCTGAAAGCCGTCACGCACCAGCTCACGGGCTGCCTCCAGGGTGCCCTCTGCGTCGGGCCACAGGGTGCGATCGTCGCCGATGACCTCGAGCTTCACCCGGTCGGTGCCCAGGGCCTCCCGGCCCAGCTGCGCGGTCGTCACGGCGTCGTCGGGCGTGTAGCAGCCCGCGGTGTTCGGCAGCAGCGCCACCCGGCTCCGATCGATGTGGTCGAGGATCCGGGCCCCGACCGGTGCATCCAGATCGACCCGCCGCAGCGCGACGGTGACCAGCTCGGTGCCGCTGGCCTCGTGGCAGGCCTGCATGAGCTCGTACGATGCGTAGCGGCCCGTGCCGACGACGAGGCGGCTCGACAGCTCCAGGTCTCCGATCTTCAGCACTGGTCCCTCCCGGTGGCGCCCCATATCCGGCCCCATGGCGACGCCCTCCCTCCTCGCGATCACCCCCGGCGACGGCCGCGACCTGGCCCCATGGGTCCGGGCCCTGGGCGAGGCCGGCCTGCCGGCGATCCTGCTCCGGGAGCCGATGCTGCCAGACCCCGAGCTCAGGCAGCTGGCGCGATTCGCCTCTCACTGGGTCCCCCAGGTGATCGTGCACGACCGTCACCCGGCAGCCCGCGAGCTGGGCTTCCCGGTGCACCTGCCCGACGACGGGCGCGCCCCGCCAGCCACCGCCTTCACCGCCTCGTGCCACGACGAGGCCGGCATGACGGCGAGGTTGCAGCAAGGCGCTCGGTTCGTGCTGCTGTCACCCGTGTGGTCCCCCACCAGCAAGCCCGACGACCGCCGCCCCGCGCTGGGGCACCAGGCCTTCCTCGACCTCGCCGCCGGCCGACCGGTGCTCGCCTTGGGTGGGCTCGACCCCGCACGACATCGCGCGTTGGTGCAAGCCGGGGCCGCGGGGGGCGCCGTGCTCGGCGATCTGTTCGGGCAACCCAGCCCCGCTGCAGCCGCTGAGCGGCTCGCCGCCTACTCGATCGGCGAGTAGGCGCTCTCCTCGGAGAGCAGCTCGGGGTTGGGGTTGGGCTCGAAGGGGAAGAGGTCTTCGTAGCCGACGTAGCAGACCCCATCGGCGATCTCGTCGCAGGTAGCGTCGAGCAGGCAGCGCTTGTGGTCGACGAACAGGTCTTCCTTCCGATCGTCTTCCCAGTCGGAGTACAGCTGCTCCTGCACGGTGCAGTCTTGGATGCACGCATCGAGGGCGAGCCGATCGGTGCTCAGGTTGCCGCAGTCGAGCACCTTGCGGCACGTGCGCTTACAGGGCGGATCACAGGCGGCCGCACCGAGGAGCCCCAACATGAGCAGCGGGCGAAGCACCTAGATGGGCTCGCAGTAGCCGGCGGAGGGGTCGAGCTCTTCGCACGACTTCTCTGCCACGCAGTCCATCCAGGCGGCGGCCTGCTTCTCGTTGGTGATCGTCTTCGGATCCTGCGGGTCGCGGGGGGTGTAGGGGTCGTAGTCGCCCATGGGGCCCGTCTTGGCGAGGGCCGCCGTGCACCGATCGATGCAGTCGCGCTGGAGCTCCTGGGAGGTCTGACCGCCCGGGAGGATGCCGCACTCGGCCTCGTCGTAGATCTTGGCGCAGGTGTTCTGACAGCTCTTGTCGCAGGCGCCGAGCAGGAGCAGGGCAGCGCAGGCTCCGATCCATGACTTCATCGCTGGGACTTCCTGGCCCGCCAAGCGGTGGGCGACCAGCCAGACGGCGGGCGCTCACGGCCCTCGTCGGCAGGATGTGGGCGAACAGGCAGGCCTCGATGAGGGGCCTCGTGGGCCTCTCCCTTGCCTGCGGGATGCGGATTGCCAGACAGACGGTCGGTCATGGGTCGCTCCGGAGCGGCCGGTGTAACGCGACGCCGCTCACGCGGCGCGCACGCGCCCATCGGGGGTGACGGTGAAGCTGTCGGGCAGCACGGCCGCGAGGGCCTCTGGATCGGCGACCGACCACCCACGCTGCTGGAACAGCTCGGCGATGCGCACCTTGACCCGATTGGCCTCCTCTTCGGGGTTGGCCAGCACGGGCTCCAGCAGCGAGGGCGCCTCGGGGTCGTCTTGGGCGGCGATGACCTCGATGGCGGCGTAGCGCACGTTCTCGTCGAAGTCTTGCAGCAGCGGCGCGGCGGCGGCCGTGGCCCCAGCGTGCTGGCGCTTGGCGAGCCACACCAACAGGTCGGTCTTGCGGCGCGGCTTGAAGTCGTCTTTCTCCACCTCGCGCTGCAGCAGCGCGAACACCTTCTGGATGGTGGCCTCCTCGCCCATGAGATCTTCCATGAGGCGGATCGGCATGGCGATGGTCTTGCAGCGCTCGAGGTGGCGACCCAGCGGCCGCTCCACCGCGTCGCCCAGGCTGGCGATGAGGGCATAGATGAAGTCGCGCTCGTCGCCATCCTTGAGCTGGTTCTCCAGCTTCAGGTCGAAGCGCGTGAGCAGGGCGACAATCGCCTTGGGGCTGCCGTTGTCGGCAAGCCAACGGGCAGCGTTCTCCCGGTCTTCCGCCTGCGCGTCACGGTTGGTGAGGGTGCGCTGTTGCTTCTGGATCCGCTTCTCTTCCGACAGGAACATGTCGAAGATGCCCATGGAGGCTCCACGTCAAGGAGTCGAGACCTATCCACGATCCGCGATGCGGCAACGTTGCTTGACGCTGCAGGGCGCTGTGATACGTCGTCGCGTCCGCGGAAGTGGCGGAATTGGTAGACGCGCAGGATTCAGGTTCCTGTGCCCGAAAGGGTGTGGGGGTTCGATTCCCCCCTTCCGCATCGTCTGCTACTCGGCTTTGCCGGCGTAGCACGCCACATCGAACCCCCGATCGTGCCCAGCACGGTCGGGGGTTTCGACGTCAGGGATCAGGGATCAGAGATCAGAGCTCCGGAGTCGACGGCGACGCCGCGGCCGGCACCTCTTCCGCCGGCGCCGGCTGGAAGTCGCGGACGTACAGCGTGTGCAGCGTCAGCGTCAGCACCAGCACCGACGGCCCGAACACCAGCCCCTGAGCCCCCATCACCAACAAGCCACCGAACAGCGCCAGCAGCATCAGGATCGGGCTCACCTGCAGCTGGTTGCGGTACAGCAGCGGCTTGATGACGTTGTCGGCCGACGCCGTCACCGCGAGGGACCACACGGTGATGAAGACGGCGGCCCCCCACGATCCTTGCAGCGCCAGCACGATGGCCACGGGCAGCCACACCACCGCGGAGCCCACGATGGGCACCACCGAGGTCACGGCCGTCACCAGGCCGAGCACCAGCTCGCCGGGCACTCCTGCCAGCCAGAAGCCCAGCGCCGCGACCAGGCCCTGCACGGCCCCGGCCGCCACCATGCCGACCGCCACGTTCGAGGCGAACTGCCGGAACACCCCGAAGACACGGTCGACATACTCGTCGGGAAGCGGTGCCAGGGAGCGCGCCGAGCGCAGCAGCTCTGGCCCGCTGACGTAGAACAGGTAGACGGCGATGCACAGCACCACCAGGTCGACCGAGGCTCGCCACATCAGGCCCACCAGCGTGGGCAGGGCCGATCCCAGCCACAAGCTCGCGTCGATCGCCAGGCCTTCCACGGCGTGGGCCACGTAGTCGGCCACCACGGCGACGTCGGGCAGCCGCGCGCCGAGGTCGGTCGCCGCGAGCTCGGCGTAGGAGGCCTCCAGACCCTCCAGCCAGTCGAGGGGGGCCGATGAGGTGAGCGTCTCGAGGGCACGCTGAGCGAGGGCGACCACCTCCAGCCCGGCGAGGAACAGCACCAGCGCCACCGGCACTGCGACGATCAGCGCCACGGCGAGGGTGCACAGCCCCGCCGCCAGCCGCGGTCGCCCACCGAGCCTCGCCGTCAGGGCCAGGTAGGGCTGCCAGCTGATCACCACCAGCACCGAGGCGATGGCGAAGGTGTACAGGAAGGGCGACAGCACGTAGCCCAAGGCCAGCACCGAGCCGCCCAGCAGCAGGAGGAACCAGCGTTCCTGCGATGTGCCTCGCATCGAACCCCCGTCGCGAGGCTATCACCTCGAGAGGGTCTCCTCCGGGAGGTCACCCACCCGCACGGCCTCGGCGAGGATGAGGTACTCCATCCGCCCGAGCTTGTCGCGGGTGTCGCCCGCTGCCTCGGCGTACAGCAGGTCTTCGTCGTAGAACCAGCCCTCCCACGAGCCGTCCAGCCCGCCGAGCTGCCCGCCGGCCTCCCCGGTGTACGGGCGATCGACATCGGTGACCAGCGTCAGGTCGAGGATCCCCACCTGCTTGCCCAGGTCGCAGTCGCGGCCCTTTCCGACGAACCACTGCACCGCCTCGGGGCTCACCTCGACCGAGAACGGAACGGTGCAGTCGCGCTGGGCGACCTTGACCTTTCCGGCGTAGCCCCTCACGTCGAGGAACATCGCTCCCTCGTAGATGCCTGGGGTGGGCTGGCGCAGCACGTCACCCGGAGGGCCCGACAGGTCTTGCCAGTTGGCCTCGTTGGTGCAGCCGAAGGCCACGGGAAGCAGCGCGAGAAGAGTCCACCGGGTCATCATCGACCTCCTGACCAACTCCTCGGAACACCTCCGTCGGCGTTCCACTGACCCTGGGCAACCTTCGTCTCAGGACGGTCTCACCCACCTCAATGGGTCATCTCACACAGGGTGCGGGCATGGGACCCCGTTCGGCGCCTCTCGACCTTCTGGCCCGGCCATTGCAACGGGACCGAGCATGCAAGACGCAACGCTGTTCGATCTGTTGTCGCAGGCCGGCTGGACCATGCTCCCGCTGTACGCCTGCTCGCTGGTGGCCCTCGCGGTGGTGCTCCGCAAGCTGCTGCAGTTCCGCCTCGACCAGGTGGCCTCCGCCGAGGCCCTCGAGGGGCTGACGGGCGACGTGGCGCTGGGCGACCTGCGCACCCGCCTGGAGGCCCAGACCTCCCCGCTGGCCCGGGTCATGGCCGTGGCGGCCCGCACCGCCCAAGACAAGCCCGAGGCGGCGGAGGGAGAGGCCGAGCGTGCCGCCCTCGCCGAGCTCGACCACTACACCAGCTGGCTGCCGCTGCTCGGCTACGTCGCCCAGATCGCACCGCTGTTCGGCCTGCTGGGCACCGTGCTGGGCATGGTGGAGCTGTTCGGCAGCATGGAGGCCGCAGGCGAAGCAGTGAGCACCACCACGCTGTCCTCGGGCATCTGGAAGGCCTTGCTCACCACCGCGGCGGGCCTGATGGTGGCCATCCCCACCATCGGGGCCCACCTGTGGCTGCAGCGCACCCTGGAGCGGCTGCAGCTGCGCATGGAAGAGGGCGTGGGTCGCCTGCTGACGTGGCACACATGAAGCTGTCGAGAAAGCCACCCCAGCCGATCACGCTCAACCTGAGCCCGCTGATCGACGTGGTGTTCATCCTGCTGATCTTCGTGGTCCTCGTGGCCCGCTTCGTCGACCAGGAGCGCCTCGACGTGTCGCTGCCCAGCGCCGACGCAGGGCGACCCGCCGAGGTCGATGCACTGCAGGTCACCATCACCGCCGACGGTGTCGTGGCCCTGCAGGGAGAGATCGTCGCCGACGACGACCTGTTCGAGCGCCTCCGCAAGGAGCGTCCCAGCTACGGCCGCGCTGTGCTCGTGGCCGACCACACCGTCGCCCTGCAGAAGGCGGTCGACGTGATCTCCACCGCGAAGCTCGCCGGCTTCGACGCCGTGGCCGTCGCCACCCAGCCACCGGCACCGTGAGCCACCCTCTCCAGTCGTGGCCGGTGGCCTGGGGCGGCGCGGTCGTGCTGCACCTCGCGCTGGCCGTGGTGCCAGTCCACTACGCGTCGGAGGCTCCGCAGGAGTTCGTGGACTTCGAGCTGGCCTCCCTGGAGCCACCGCCGCCCCCCGAGCCAGAGCCCGAGCCCGAGCCCGAGCCGGTGAAGCCGCCAGGCCCCAAGAACCCCGACCCCACCGCCGACCCCGAGCGCACCTCGGTGAAGTCCAACCGCGAGGTCGAGACGCCACCGGACAAGCCCGTGCCGCTGCGCACCGGCCTGGCGCTCACCCCCGACCAGCTGACGGAGTCCGACATGGGGGTCCGCGTCGGCAACACCGACGAGGCCGGCTACGACGCCGACGTGGCCCCCGGCGACCTGCAGGGCTTCGTGGGCGGAGGGGCGGGAGGCGGCGACGGGCAGGTCGTGAACACCCCGCCCGACCAGAGCCCGGAGCTGCTCCGCAGCTTCCGACCTCGCTACCCGGCGTCCATGCGCCAGAAGAACATCGAGGGGCGGGTCTTGCTGCAGGTCGAGGTGCTGCCCAACGGGCGAGCCGGTCGGATCAAGGTGATCCACGGGGTCCACCCCGACCTCGACCGCGTGGCCGTGGAGGCGACCAAGCGCTTTCGGTGGCGCCCCGCTCGCACCGACGGCAAGCGGGTGGCTGCCAGCGTGCCGCTGTCGGTGGTCTTCACGCTCCAGTGAGCGGCCGCCGGCGCGTCACACGAAGATGATGTCGGCGCCGGTGGTCTTCTCGAAGAACTCGGTGGCGGTGATCACCTCGGCGATCTCGGGCAGCAGGTCGTCTTCGGTGCGGTCGAACATGCGCATCGCCAGCTCGCAGGCATACAGATCGCAGCCGGAGTCGTGCAGGATGGTGATCATCTCGCGGGCCCGCGGGATCTCGAGCTCGTCCATCTTGCGGCGCATGAAGTTGGTGCCGAGCTTCTCCATCCCCGGTAGGCCAGCCACCATGGTGGGCATCGGGCTCGAGGGGTTGCCGACGAAGTTCACGTTGAGGTGGTCGACGGTCTTGTCGCAGATGACGTCGAGCCCCCAGAAGGTGAAGAACACGCTGCACTCGATGCCGGTCATCCGGGCGGCGTTGGCCATGATCAGCACGGGGTAGCACTCGTCGAGCCCGCCCTTGGCGCAGATGAGCGCGATGCGGCGCGGGCCTGATTCCGCGGACTCCCCCGACGCAGGGGACGGGGCGAAGGGAAACGACATGGGAGCCTCCAGGGGGGGGGGTCGACTACACGCACCCGACGGGCTTGCCGACGCCAGCGATCATCGCCACCGACTTGCCCGGGGTGCCAGGAAACAGCTCGTACAAGCGGCGGGTGCCCACGCCCGAGCCGAGGGCGATGCGCCGCACGTTGGGGGACGCCCCGATGGACTGGGCGTCGTGACGTACCCACTCCACGACCTGCCAGTGCTCGGCGGTCATCACGATGCCCAGGCCCTCCGCCATCTTGGCGGCGAGCCCCTTGTCCCACTGGTCGCGGTCGACGAGGAAGCCTTCGCCGGTGAACCGACGCCCCTCCCACACGACACAGGCCTGCACCTCGGCGTCAGGGTCAGACGCGGGATCTGGCTGGCTTGGGTCGGGCTTCTTCGATGGCGCGGGCTTCGCAGGCTTGGGCGGAGCGGCCGAGCGCGAAGCCGAGGGCGCGGGGGTCGAGGGAACCGGCGCAGGCCGTCGCTCGCCATCGACCGGCGCACGTGCCCGACCGATCTGGCGCAGCACCTCGATGGCCACGGCCAAGCCGCGCTGGACCTCCGGGTCGCGCGTGGCCTTCGCGAGGCCGAAGGCCCCGACCGGCTCCACCTTGTCGGCGTCGTGAATCACGTCGGTGGCATCATTGGCGAGGTCGAGCACATCCGCCTGGGTGAGGTTGCGGACCGTGTCGACCAGCTGCACCACGTGCTCGGAGAGCTCAGCGACGTCTTCGGGGCCGTAGGCCGCGGCGAGTCGGTCGAAGATGCCGACGAACTCGTGGCCCATGGCGAACCAGCCCCGCTCCTCCCAGCCCGCGAGGTGCTCCGCCATCGCGTTCACGCCCTCTCGGGCCACCGGGGTCATCGAGCGCACCAGCTCCTCGGCGTAGCGCTGGCGCTCCACCACGTAGTCGAGCTTGGCGTCCATGGCCTCGAGGCGGGCCATCAGATCGTTGTTGTCCATCGTCAGCTCCACTTGCCGTGCATCAGCATGCGGTGATCGAGAGGTAGTTCCTCGCCTTTGACCAGCATGTGCCAGTAGACCCACTCGAAGGCGAGCTTGCCGAGGTGGTTGAAGCGGCTCTCCTCGAGCAGCGTGAACGGGCCGATCCCCGGCAGTGGGAAGCGCCCCGGCAGCGGCTCGGTGTCGTAGTTGAAGTCGAGGAGCATCGCCTTGCCGTGGCCCGTCTCCAGGAAGCAGTTGGCGTGCCCGTCGAACCCGGGCAGCAGCGGGCGCCCGTCGATGAACCGCAGCAGGTTGGGGGCGAGCACGTCGCCCTGGAAGTGGGCCACCGCGCCAGCCTTCGACGACGGAAGGTCGGTCGCGTCGCCGAGCACGAAGATGTGGTCGTGGTGCAGCGACTGCAGGGTGTTCCGGTGGGTGGGCACGAAGCCGGTCGCGTCGCCCAGGCCGCTGTCGACCACCGGGTCGGCGCCGCCGTGGAGCGGCACGGTCACCAGCAGGTCGAAGTCGAGCTCGCGGCCCTCGAAGCTGTTCAGGGTGCCGGCCTCGTTGTCGATCTCGGACGCGTGGAAGTCGGTGACCACGTCGATAGAACGGTCCCCCATCATCGAGCCGAGGATGGCCGACGCACGGGGCTTGGTGAACGCGTCGCTGAGGGGCGTGACGTAGACGAGCTCGGTCTTCGAGCGCAGGCCACGCTCGGTGAGCCAGGCGTCGGCCAGAAAGGCGAACTCCAGGGGCGCCACCGGGCACTTGATCGGCATGTCGACGAGGTTGACGAGCAGGCGCCCGCCCTCCCAGCTCTCCAGCCTGCGGGCCAGCGCCGAGGAACCGCCGAGGCTGTAGAAGTCGAACACGTCTTTGCGCCAGCGGTCGCCGGTGAGCCCCTCCGTCAGATCGGGACGCAGCTTGGCGCCCGTCGCGATGACGAGGAGGTCCCAGGTGAGCTGCTCGCCGCCCTCGAGCCCCACCACCTTGCTCGCGGGGTCGATCCGGTCGACCGCGGCCACGACGTAGCGCACCTGCGGGTCGAGGGAACGCCCGCGGGGTCGCACGAGGGACTCGGGACGAACCTCACCGAACGGAACGAACAACAGCCCAGGCTGGTAGATGTGCTGGTCGTCGCGATCGACGACGGTGACCCGCCAGCCCGAGGGCAGCGAGCGCACCATCTTGTTCGCCATCATCGACCCGGCCGTACCGCCGCCCAGGATCAACAGCTCCTTCATGGCGCCTCCCGGTGGCGACTGAAGCAAGCGTCGTGCCATGCCGAACCTCAACGACCCTCCTCATCAATGCGGCAGACACCCCACCCACCCCGTGCGAAAGCACCCACCCCCTGTGGCGGCCCACCCAGCCCTCAGAGGCCCTGCAGCCACTGCTCGGGGTCCACCGCCTTTCCGCTGACGACCACCCCGAAGTGCAGGTGGGGCCCGGTCGACTGACCAGTGGTGCCCATGATGCCCAGCAGCTCTCCCGCTTCGACCCGGTCGCCCACGGCCACATCGATGCGATCGAGGTGGCTGTAGCTGCTGGTCACGCCCTGCCCGTGATGGAGGATGACCGCGTTGCCGTGGATGGCCTGCAGCTCGGCAACGACCACTTCGCCCGCGGCGGCCGCCAGGATGGGGCTTCCCCGTCGCCAGGTGAGGTCGAGGCCGGTGTGGTAGCTGCGCTCCCCGTCGCTGTAGGCCCGGTAGGCCCCAAAGGGACTCGTCTTGCGGTGGGGGTCGAGGGGAGCGCGGAAGGGCCCGCTCCACAGCTGCTCGTCGCGCTGCAGCGCATAGGCCCCGTCGCGGCTCGCCCGCATCTTCGCCTTCGCCTCGTCGTCTTTGCGGGCCTCGACCTGCGCGCGGGTCAGGCGGATCTTCCCCTTCACCGGGTAGGCGACCTCAGTCACCGTGAGCACCCCCTCGTGGTGGACCTCGTTGCCAGCGAGGTCCGACGCCTCCACCTCCAGCGCCGCCTCCCCCACCTCCTGCCGAAGCCCGATGCCGACCATCGCCCGGTAGCGCCCCTCCACCGCGTACAGCGGCCGCTCCGCGCCGAACACCGTCAGCGTCGGCTCCACGAGCGGCTCGTCGCTGTCCACCCACACCACGGCGGTGCGCCCCACCCCCTCGGCGACCGCGGGCACCGTGAGGATCGGCGGCTGCGTGTCGACCAGGATCTCGACCGCGGCGCGGGCTTCGTGGCGCCACATGGTGTGGTCCACCCCCCACACCGTGAGGGTCTGGGGACCTTGGGGGAGCCCGGCCACCGGGACCTTCACCTCCCCCGCCTCGATCGCAACACGCTCACCGCCCAGCTCCACCCACGCGTCGGCTCCCGCGGGGTGGTCGACCTGCACCGACAGGGTGGCCACGTCGCGCACCGGATGCGCATCGAGCCAGGTCGCATCCACCTCGGGAGGGGAGCGGTCCACCAGGGCACAGGCGGCGATCATGGGGAGCAGCATGGTCCGATGCTACCCATTCGAGGACCCCGCTGACCGACCGTGACGAATCCTCCGCCCCTCGAAGCGTCGCTGAGCCATGGAGGAACCATGCGCCTCGCCGCCCTGCTGACCCTGCTGATGCCGCTCCCCGCCCTCGCCGGCCCCGTGCTCGATGCTCGCCTCGACGTCGCCGCCGCCACCCAGGCCGACGCCACGCCGCTGGGCACCGGCGTCGGCGCGCGGGTCGGGCTTCCTCTCGACGCCAAGCTCATCCGCATCGTGCCCGAGGCCGGCCTCACCCTGTGGACCGGGCAGGGCCTGCTGGTACCCGACGTCGGGGCGCGTGCCTCCATCGGCCACGGCATCGAGCCCGGCGCCTATGCCCACCTGCTGTTCCCCATGCCCACCCCCGGCGGCCCCTCGCGAGGCTGGGACGCCGGCGGTCGGGTGGACTTCACCATGTTCCCGGCCATCGACATCGGCGCCCACCTCGGCCTGACCCAGTTCACCGGCCCCGCCGCGACCGCCGCCCCGTACGTCAACGCAGGCATCGATCTCGGGTTCACGTTCTAGAAATTCGGACGCCGTGCCGAGCAGGCTGACAAGGCTGTCCCGATCCCCGCACTCGAGCGCCCCCGAACCGCATACGATCCCGACGAACACTCACTGGCACGCGAGCTGCACCGTGCCACGTCGTTCACACGAGGATCTCCATGCGAACGACCCCCCTCCCACTGGCTGCGGCTGCGGCACTGCTCGCCGCCTGCTCTTCGGCGGACTTCGGTGCCTCCTACGCCGACGCCACCTCGTCGACCGATGGCGTCGCTTCCACCGGCGGCTACAGCAACGGCGACGACGACGACGACCCAGGCACCTACACGCTGCCCCCCGAGACCGAGTCCGACTTCCTCGCGCTCCCCCCCGCCCAGACCGAGAAGTACGTCTTCGTCGCCAACCCCGACCGCGACACCGTCACCCGGGTGAACGTGCGCACCCTCGAGGTGCTCACGACCGGCGTGGGCCGCGACCCCGACATCGTCCTCACCACCCCCGACTTCGCCACCGCCGCCGTCTACAACCGCGGCGACGACTCGGTGAGCATCGTCGACGCGGCCACCCTCGACGTGGTCGATGTGCCGGTGCGCGACGACCTCAACCAGATGCAGATGTCTCCCGACGGCACCTGGGTCGCGCTGTTCCACGACATCGCCAACGAGCGCGACGACGACCCACCCGCTCAGGGCCTCGAGTCGTTCAACGAGGCTAGCTTCGTCAACCTGCTCACCGCCGAGCACTTCCCGATGGCGGTCGGCTTCAACCCGCGCATGGTTCGCTACACCCCCGACAGCCACCTCGCCGTCATCGTCTCCGATGCCTACCTGGCCGTCGTCGACCTCGACAGCACGCCGCTGCTGCCCCAGCTCATCGAGCTCACCCCGGGGGTGCTCGACCCGCCCCGGGCCGAGGAGGTGGTGCTCGCCCCCGACGGGAGCTTCGCGTTCGTGCGGCAGTTCGGCACCGACGAGGTGCTGGTCGTCGACCTCGCCGCCCGTACTGTCGACCCGGTTCCCGTGGGGTCCAACCCCACCGACCTCGACCTGAGCCCCGGCGGCGGCCAGGCCGTCGTGGTCGCCCGCGACGCACGCCAGCTGTGGATCCTCGACACCGCCGATCCCTTCGCCCCTCCCGGCGTCCTCGACCTGCCGAAGGACCTCCCGCTCGGCAGCCTGCTGTTCGACCCCACCGGCGACCAGGCGGTCATCTACACCACCGCGGGCCTCATCGATCGCTACGTGACGTGGGACCTCGCCACCGACGAGCTCACCACCCGAGCGCTCATCAAGCCCGTCACCGGCATGGCCATCACCCCCACCGGCAACAGCATGCTGGCCTTCCACACCTTCGAGGACGCGCCGGGGGCCGCGTTGTCGCCCTTCAGCGGCAGCTGGGCGCTCACCATCTTCAGCCTCGACGACTTCCGCACCAACCCACTCAAGCTGCCCGGCGAGCCCATCGGCTACGCCAACGCCAACGACGGCCTGCGCGGCTACTTCATCATGGAGGACCAGCCCTTCCTGGAGGTCCTCGACTACGTCACGATGCTGCCCGACGAGATCGTGCTCAAGTCCAAGCCCGTCTACGTCGGGGTGCTCCCGCCCCTCGACGGCCAGACCGAGCCCCCCGCCTGGGTGTCGCAGGACCACGAGCTCGGCCGCATCTCCTTCTACGAACCCGAGACCGAGACGGTCGAGACCATCACCGGTTTCGAGCTCAACTCGGCGATCGAGTGAGGAACCCCATGCGCACTCCCCTGTTCGCCACCCTGGCGCTGCTGGCCAGCTGCGGCTGGAACCACCTCCCCCAGCAGGAGACCCTCGAGATCCCGCGGCAGCTGTGGGACGCCGACAACGCGGTCCCGACGGTCGACGGCCTGTATGTGCGCCTGTCGCGGGCCGGCGGCCTGGCGCTGCTGCGCCCGGGCCGCGAGGAGGCCAGCCTGGTCGACATCGGCGAAGGCCGCGTCACCGAGGTCACCGCCGCCCCCGACGACCGCACCCTCGTCACCTTCGTCGAGCGCAGCTACTGCGCCGACGACGGCGAGGAGGAGCCCGACCCCGACGACTGCGAGATCGAGGTCGAGACCGAGATCAATGTGGTCTCCAACGCCGAGGTGCAGGCCACGCTGTCGGTGGAGGGCACCTACAACGCCGTGTCGTATGCCGCCGACGGCCGCTTCGGCATCGCCTACCTCGACCTGTCGCAGAACGTGCAGCTGCAGGGGGTCACCAACCTCACCTCCGTGGTCGTGCTCGACCTGCAGACCGGTCAGACTACGCCGGTGTCGGTGGGCTTCGCGGCCGACCAGGTGCTGTTCGTCGACGACCCCAACGGCGCGTCGAAGGCGGTGGTGCTGTCCAAGAACTCCGTCGCGGTGGTCGACCTGCTGCAGGAGCAGCCCGAGGTGGAGACCACCTTCCCGCTGACCCTCGACCCCGACCAGTCGGTCACCCCCGTCGGCGTCGACCTCACCCCCGACGGCCGCTTCGCGCTCATCAGCGTCGCGGGCTCTGCCGACCTGTACGCCCTCGACCTGCAGAGCCAGTCCATCAACATCATCGAGCTGTCGGGCAACCCCAGCGACATGGCCGTCAACCGAGCGGCGGACCGCACCGTCCTCGTCTACCAGGGCCTGTCGGCGGTCGAGGTGCTCGACCACACCCTGTTCGACGTGGAGCGCTACGAGCTCGACGAGCCGATGACCGACGTGATGGAGGCCAGCGACTTCGCGGTGCTGTTCAACACCGACGGAGGCAAGGACTTCTACCGCCTCGACCTGCTGTCCGGCGAGCTCACCGAGTACCGGCTGCAGAACCCGCCCCTGCAGGTGTTCATCGCCCCCGACGAGACCTTCGCGGTGGCGCTGACGCGAGCCGAAGGCGGAGGCGGCAACGATGCCGACGGGCTGTACGACCAGTACCCCGGGATGGAGATCATCGACCTCACCGACGACGACTCCGACCCCTACCTGCTCGAGGGCACGGGGCTGGGCATGGCGTTCAGCGCCACCGACACCCGCCTCGACGCCCTCGTGCTGCAGGACGGCATCGACTACCTGTACCAGCTCGACCTGTACAGCGGCCAGAGCCAGGAGATCGACTTGGCGGCGCCCCCCGTCGCCATCGGCGCGCTGCCGAATGGGCCGTTCTTCATCACCCACTCGGATGCCCTGGGTCTGGTGTCCTTCCTGGACCCTGCCACCGGCGAGGTCACGGAAGTGGCTGGCTTCGCGGCCCTGGGCCTCATCGACGACATCGAGACGATCACGCCCGACAACGGAGAGGAGCAGTGATGCGCCCCCTGACCCTGATGCTGTTCGCCGTGCCCGGGCTCGCCCTGGCCCAGGAGCCGCCCCTGGACACCGAGGAGGCCGTGCCCGTCGAGGAGGCTGCGCCGGTCGAGGAGGCTGCGCCGGCCGAGGAGGCCGCGCCCGTCGAGGAGGCCGCGCCGGCCGAGGAGGCCGCGCCGGCCGAGGAGGCCGCGCCCTCCGAGGTGGCCGCGCCCCCTCCTGGTCCGCCTCCGACGATGCAGCTGCCGGCCAAGCAGGTCGACGGGCCCTATGCCGCGCCCGCCAAGCCCCCCATCTGGGAGGACGACGGGGTGCGCAGGGGGCCACCGGCTGACCTCGACCGCCGCGAGCTCCCCCCGGAGGCGCGCCTCGAGGTCGCGGGCGAGCTCGGCTCCACCGTGTACCGCGACGAGCACTACGACCTGTTCTCCTCCACCGATGCGCTGCCCATCCGGGGCTTCCGTGTCGGCTACCGGGTGATCGACCGGGTGGTGGCGCAGGCTGCGTGGAGCCACGGCGCACGCGGCGCGGAGGTCCTGGTCGGGGGCGACACGTCGTACGACTTCGACAACGACGTCGCTAGCTTCCACAGCGCCTACTTCTCCGACGCCTTCTCCCTGGGCGCCAAGGTCGACGTGCCGCTGGCGCGCCGCATCGTCTACCCCTTCGTAGCAGCGCGGGGTCAGCTCGCCCTGCAGCGCATCCGCCTCGACGACGACCCCTCCGATCGAGAGAGCCTGGGGCAGCGACAGTCCAGCGTGGTGGCGCCTGGCTACGAGGTCGTGGGGGGCATCGAGCTCCGCACGCCCACGCTGGGGAAGACCTCCACGCAGCTGGCCTGGACCCTCGAGCTGGGGCGCGCCGCCGTCGCCGAGGCCACCTTCCCCGAGCTGGGCACGCTTCGCAGCGGAGGCTTCCTGGCCCGCACCGGGATCGGAGTGCGCTTCTGAGGGGTAGACTCCCCCCATGCTCGAACTGATCTTCGCCCTCGGCTCCCTCGTCCCGTTCTTCTTCCTGATGGCCTTCGTGCTGGTGCTCAACCGCTACCTGGGCGGGCGACACGACAAGGCCATGAAGGCCACGGCCGAGGAGTACGGGCTCACCTTCCGCGAGGGCGCCACCTTCGGGCGTTCCTGCACCGTCGACGGCAGCGTCGACGGGGTCAACGTGATCATCGACACCTACAGCACGGGGTCGGGCAAGAGCCGAACCACGTGGACGCGCTTCCGACTCCGCGACCCCAAGGCGATCATGGGGGCACAGATCGCCGGCGAGGGCGTGTTCTCCTTCGTGGGCAAGGCGCTCAAGGGCTCGGATGTCGAGATCGGCGACCCTCGCTTCGACGACAAGGTGCTCCTGAGGGGGCCTAGCGAGGCCGAGCTTCGTGCGGTGTTCGACCAACCCACCCGCGAGGCAGTGCGCAAGGCCGTCAACCACAGCTGGACCCTCGGGACTGGCGAGTGGACCTGCCGCCGCAGCGGGCGGCTGCGGGAGGCCTCCAAGATCAGCTACACGCTGAAGCTGGGGCTCGAGGCAGCGCAGGCAGCACGCTCACCGGGGCGCGACCTCGCGGCGGGGCTGGAGAGGGTGTACACGACCGATCCGGACCAGCGGGTCCGCGCGAAGGCGCTGCAGGAGCGGCTCCGCCTGTCGCCTCCCCCCGGCGAGGCAGCGCTGCGCGAGCTCGCGACCGACGACGGCTTCGTCGGGCTCATCGCTGCGCAGGCGCTGGGCAGAGAGGGTCTCCCCCACCTGCACGACGCCCTCGAGAAGGGCGACCCGGCCGCCGTGCGGCTCCGCGCCGCGGAGCTGCTCATCGAGATGCGTGAGGTCGTCGACATCGACCTCAGCAAGGTGCACGAGGTGCTGCTGCAGGCCGTGCACCACGAGCCCTACATCGATCGCGCCATCCTCGGGCTGGAGAAGGTCGGAACGGTCGAGGCCGTGGCGGCGCTGCTCGACCATGCCGGGGGCTTTCTGCCCAGCCAACGAAAGACGAACGCCCAGCGGGCGGTGCGGGCCATCCAGAGCCGCATCGCCGGTGCCGACCGCGGGCAGGTCTCCATCGTGGCGGCACAAGGGGGGGAGCTGTCGGAGGCGACCGAAGGGCAGCGGGGGGCCCTCGCGGCCGCGAGCAGGCAACGCGAGTAGGCACGGTTCCGCAGTGCTGCGGGCCACACGGTGGCCAGGCGCGGCTTGTACGGGGAGCCGCAACCTGCACGTACGGGAAGCCGCAACCCGCTTGTACGGGAAGCCGCAACTTGCGCGTGCCCGTACAATCCCCGAACCGCCGCAACCCGCATGTACGGGAAGCCGCAACTTGTGCGTGCCCGTACAATCCCCGAACCGCCGCAACCCGCATGTACGGGAAGCCGCAACTTGCGCGTGCCCGTACAATCCCTGATCGGACGATGAGCCGCGCGCGCACGGCGTCTCCCTTTCCCACAGCCTCGTTGCTGGCAAGCAGGGCGCCGGCCTTGTCCCCGGTCGCCACAGAGCGCGTGCTAGGAAGTCCCCCACCCCATCCGACGGAGGACTTCCCCATGGCCGTGCACCTCGTGGACTGCGACTACGCAGGCCTCCCCGGCTCCGCCGCCGCCTACATCGTCACCCACGACGACGGCGCGATGATCATCGAGACCAACACCGCTCGCGCCACCGACCGGATCCTCGCGGCCCTGGGCGGCCTCGATCTGACGCCCGCCGACGTCACCCACGTCATCATCACCCACGTGCACCTCGACCACGCGGGCGGCGCCAGCGCCCTGCTCGAGGCCTGCCCCCACGCACACCTCATCGCCCATCCCCGCGCCGCTCCCCACGCCATCGACCCCACCAAGCTCGTAGCCTCGGCCACCCAGGTCTACGGCACCGCCGTCTTCTCCGAGCTGTACGGCACCATCGATCCCATCGACCCGAACCGGGTCGAGACGATGGACGACGAAGAGACGCTCATCATCGGTGGCCACACCCTGCGGTTCCTGCACACCCGCGGCCACGCCAACCACCACTTCTGCATCGTCGACGAGGCCGAGGAGGCCATCTTCACCGGCGACAGCTTCGGCATCCGCTACCCGGGCCTGCAGGGGGTGATCTTCCCCAGCACCAGCCCCACCGACTTCGACGCGGCCCTCGCCGTCGAGAGCGTCGAGCGCATCGTGCAGAGCGGCGCCAAGGAAGCGTGGCTGACGCACTTCGGCGTCGTCCGCGACCTGTCCAGCGCCGGCGCCACCCTCATCGGCCAGCTCCGCGCCTACGGCGAGCTGGTCGACCGCGCCGACGACAGCGGCGCCGAAGGCGACGCCCTGCAGGCCATGTGCTCTGCCTTCGTCGATCAGTTCTTCGCCGACCTCGTGCCTGGCGCGACCACCGACCAGATCGCGCTGCTCGACGTCGACCGCTCGCTCAATGCGCAGGGGCTGGCGGTCGCGGTCGAGCGTCGCCGGAAGCGCCGGGCCCGTGGCGCATGAGGGTTGCGCCGATCCACACGTGGTCTACCCCACTACGCAGGGCATGACGCACGGCGGCCACCTTGGGCCGCATCCCCGAGCGCACGGCACCCGTTGCCTCAAGCTCGTCGAGCCCGCCCAGATCGAGGGCTTCCACGACCGACCCCGCGTCCGCCGGATCCCGTAGCAAGCCCGGCGCGGAGGTCAGCAGCCGCAGCTCGGTGGCCCGCATGGCCCCCGCGACGGCCGCCGCGACGGTGTCGGCGTTGACGTTGAGGACCCCGCCCCAGCCGTCCGTCGCCAGGGGCGCAATCACCGGCACGGCTCGACCACACAGGGCCTGCAGCAAGCCCGGATCGACCGCGACCACGTCGCCCACCTCGCCGTAGTCCACCTGGCGGGTCACCCCGTCGTCATCGACCACACTCACGGGCGGCCGACGCCGCGCCCGCAGCCACCCGCCATCGACGCCGCACAGCCCCACCGCGGGCACCCCGGCTGCCGCGAGCGCCCGAACCCAGCCCATCGACACGGTCCCGCGCCACACCGCCACCGCCAGGTCGAGCACCTCTGGCGTGGTGATCCGGCGCCCCGCCACCCGGGTACTCGCCATGCCTGCCGCCTCCGCCGCACGATCGAGCTGGGGGCCCCCACCGTGCACCAGCACCACCGCGTCGCCAGCCTCCCACCCCGAGCGCACGGCCTGCACCACCCCGTCGGGACGCTCCAACAGCTCCCCACCAGCCTTGACTACGACGATGCCCACGAGCCCCCTCCCAGCAGGTGCTCGAGCACCGCAAGGGCGGTCCACCGGCGGAGCGCAGCCTGCTCCTGCACCCAGCTGCCGGCGCCGTCGAGCACGGCATCACTCACCACCACGTTGCGACGCACCGGCAGGCAGTGCATGAAGCCGGTGGAGGCCGGGAGCGCGTCGACCTGCCACGACGGCGCGGCCATCGGCCCCGACCACGCCTTGGCGTACACCACCTCGGCTCCGGAGAGCGCCTCGGCCTGGTCGTGGGTGACGCTCAGCCGCCCCCCTCGCGCCGCCGCCACCGCCGCGCTGCGGGTCATCACGTCGGGGTCGAGGTCGAGCCCCTCGGGGTGGGCCACGACCACGTCCATGCCCAGCTGAGTCGCCGTCCGCACCACCTGATGGGGGACCGCGCGAGGAAGGGGCCGGGGATGGGGCGCCCACGTCAGGCACAGCCGCCGACCAACGAGGGACGGACCGAGGCGGGAGCGCCAGGTCGCCGCGTCGGCCAGCCCCTGCAGCGGATGCCCGCGGGGGGACTCGAGGTTGAGCACCGGCACCGAGGACAGCCTGGCGGCCGCGTCGAGCACGGCATCCGACGCGAAGCACCGGATGGCCAGCGCGTCGGCATACGACGCTAGCACCGGGATGGCCTCGTTGACGTGCTCAGCGGCGGCGCCGTCCATCACCTCGCCCTCGCCATAGGCCCAGCCCCAGGCATCCGTGCTCGGGTGCAGGATCACCGGGTGTACCCCCAGCTGGGCACAGGCCACCTCCAGTGAGGTGCGGGTGCGGAGCGACGGATCGAAGAACACCGCCGCCAGCGACTTCCCCTCGAACCGCCGAGGAGGCGCCCCCGCGCGGAGGGCAAGAGCACGGTCGACCAGGGCGAGCAACCCGTCGTGGCCGGGCTCCGTGCCATCGAGGAGGTGCGCGGTCATGCCGAGGCCCGCACGTGGAGGACCTGCTGCAGGGCCTCCCCGAGGAGGTGGACCGCGAAAGTGGGCATCACCGCGGGGGGGGCCAGCCGCAGCACGAACGGGTCCGAGCTGGTGCCAACGAGGAAGCGCTGGTCGCGCAGGCGGGCGGCCACGTCGCGGGCCGGAGCGTCCAGCTCGAGGCCGAGCCAGGCCCCTGCGCCGCGCACGCTGCGCACGCCAGGCACCTGAAGGTGGGAGCGCAGGTGGTGGCCCAGCGCGGTGGCCTTTGCCAGCATGGCCTCTTCCTCCAGGATGTCGAGGGTCGCCTCCACCGCTGCACAGGCCAGCGGGGCGGCGCCATAGGTGCTGCCGTGCTCGCCTGGCGACACGGTGGCCGCGAGGCCCTCCGTGCACAGCATCGCAGCGACCGGGAAGCCGCCGCCCAGCGCCTTGCCGAGAGTGACCAGATCGGGCTGCACCCCCTGGCCCGTCGACACGAGCGGAACCCCCGTCCGCCCCATGCCGCACTGCACCTCGTCGGCGATGAGGAGGGCGCCGACCGCATCGCAGGCGGCCCGCACCCCAGCAAGCCACCCCTCGGGGGGCACCACCACCCCAGCCATCCCTTGGATGGGCTCGGCGATGACTGCCGCCACGTCGGGCCCCATCGCGGCCCGCAAGGCGTCGAGGTCGCCGAAGGGCACGAAGCGCACGTCGCCATGGGCGGGCGCATGCTGCGATCGGTAGCCATGGGTGACGCCCACCGCCCCCATGGTCCGCCCGTGAAACCCTCCCTCCATCGCCACGATCACCGGCCGGCCGGTGGCCTTGCGAGCGATCTTCAGCGCCGCCTCGTTGGCCTCGGAGCCGCTGTTGACGAAGAAGACACGGTCCATCCCGGTGAAGGCGCACAGCTTGTCGGCCGCACGCTCCCGCACGGTGACGCCCGCGATGGTGGTGACGAAGGACAGCGACCGCGCCTGGGCGGCGATGGCCTCGGCCCAGCGCGGGTGGCTCAGGCCGAACAGGGTGACGGCGTGGCCGCCGTAGAAGTCCCACCAGGTGTGCCCGGCGATGTCGAACAGCAGCGCACCCTCCCCCGAGGCGAAGGTGACGGGCAGGCGCGCGGCGCCCAGGGTGTCGAGGAGGTGCGTCACGGAAGGCTCCCGGGGCGGAGCAGGCCGGCAGCCTGGTCGAGCCCCATCGCGAGGTTCAGGCACTGCACGGCCTGACTGGCCGCGCCCTTGCCGAGGTTGTCGAGGGCGACGAGCACCACCGCGGTGTCGTCTTCGTGGTGGACGGCGACATCGGCGAAGGCCGTGCCGCGCACATGGCGCAGCTCCGGGCTTCCTTCGCGCAGCCGCACGAGGGGTGCCGAGGCGTAGGTGTCGCGCACGATGGCCACCGGGCTGGCGTCGCCCACCGGGACGAAGGCGGTGGCGAAGATGCCGCGATCGACGGGCGCACTGCTGGGCACGAAGCGCAGCATGGGCGCGTCGCCGAGGGTCGCGAGGAAGGTACGCACCTCGGGGGCATGCTGGTGGCTGAGCACTTTGTAGGCGCGCAGGTTGGTGGACCGCTCGGGGTGGTGGGTCGCGGGGCCCGCCGTGGCGCCCGAGCCGGTGCTGCCCGTCGCGGCGGCGACACACGCAGGCCCGGTGACGACACCGGCGGCGACGAGAGGCCCGAGGGCGAGCTCCAGCGCGGTCGCGAAGCACCCCGGCGCCGCGACGCGGCGGGCCCCGAACAGGCGCTCCCCGGCGAGCTCGGGCTGGCCGTAGACCCAGGCGGGATCGTGGCGGTGGTCGGCCGCGCAGTCCACCAACACCGGCACCGTAGCCAGTGCCTCGGCGAGGCCGCGGGACGTGCCATGGGGCGTGGCCAGGAACACCGCATCGAGGGACGCCACCGCCGCAGGCTCGAAGGGCTGAAGCACCACGTCGGTGCACCCCGCGAGACCCGGCACCACGTCAGCCAGCGGCTCGCGCTCGCCGGAGCGACGCATCACCGCAGCGAGCTCGAAGGTCGGGTGACCCAGGATCCATCGCACCAGCTCCGCGCCGACGTAGCCGGTCGCACCGACGACGCCGACCCTCATGCGGCACCCCGCACCGCGAGGCCGAGGCCACGCAGCACCTGGGCTGCGAGCTGGGGGCCGTGGGACCGCGCGTTGACCGCCGCCACCCCCGTGTGCAGCGTGACCGCCCGGCACCCCGCCGCATGATCGGTGGCCGGGCCGGTGATCACCACGGGCCGCAGGCCGAGGGGCTCGAGCAGGGCCACCGAGCCCCACGCCGCCACCGGGTCGTTGGCCGACAGCACCACGGCGCGGGTCGCCGCACGCAGGGCCGGCTCCTGGAGCAAGCGCATCACCCCGTAGTCGCCGAGAAGACCGTCGCCGAGCTCCGCCACGATGAGATCGACCTGGGCGGCGGCCACGGCAGCCAGCACCCCACGCGCCGCGGGGGTCGGGTCGACGCCACAGGTTGAAGGAAGACCGGCATCGGCGAACGTGTACGCCACCGCCGCCCCGTGGTCCTCCATCTGCAGCGCGTCACGCCGTAGCGACACCCCCGTGAGCTTGGCCGCCCCCACCCGCAGCCCGGCCGACGCCGCACCGCGCACCAGGGCGCACGCCGCCGCCGTCTTGCCCGCATGCATGCAGCTGCCCGCCAACAGCACGAGGGGCGGCAGTGAGGGCAGCACATCGAGGCAGGCGACGGGACCCGGATGGATGCTGGCCGGCGTTCCGGCACGAAGCACCGCTCCGAGCACCTCCACCCGCGCCGGGCCCCCCAGCGCGGCGTCGTGCGAGGTGCATCGGCCCACCACGCCGCCGAGGTTCAGCAGGTGCAGCACGTCGCCGGCCCCCACCCGCTCCGGCACCGACCCGGCGTAGCCACGCAGCGCGTCGCGGGCCCCCAGCACGCCCACCACGACGTCGCCTGCGTGCACCGTTCGCATGCGACCCGCGGCATCTTCCAGCTGGTTGTAGGTGGACTTGTCGTCGAGCACGCGCACGGCCACCACCGTGCCGGGACGACCGGGCACCGTCGAGGTGAGCGCGAGCTCGGGGCCGCGCACCACGTGGCGGACGGCGCTGGCGATCTTGTCGGCGAAGACGTGCAAGGCAACTCCCGGGACGGCGATGCATAATATGCGTCACGACACCGGCGCAATCGGAATATGTGGGATGAATATGCGCATACACGCAAAGCGGAGTCCCAACGGCGAGGCCGCGCAGACCCGCGCCGGAGGATAGGGCCCCTCCGTGATCGAGGTCCGCCAGCTCACGAAGTCCTACGCCGTCGGCGATCGGCAGGTTCCGGTGCTCAAGGGCATCGACCTCGACGTCGACGACGGCGAGCTCGTGGCGTTCATGGGCAGCTCGGGCTCCGGCAAGTCGACGCTGCTCAACGTCCTGGGCCTCCTCGACCGCCACGACGGCGGCACCTACCGCCTGGGCGGCGAGCTGGTGGAGGGCCTCACCGAGGCGCGAAGCGCCGAGCTCCGCAACCGATGGATCGGCTTCGTGTTCCAGAGCTTCCACCTGCTGCCCTTCAAGACCGCCGCCGAGAACGTCGCCCTGCCGCTGACCTACCGGCGCATGCCCCGCAAGGAGCGGGTGCAGCGCGCCCTCGCTGGGCTGGAGCGTGTGGGGCTGGCGGACTGGGCCGACCACCTCCCCAACCAGCTGTCGGGGGGCCAGAAGCAGCGCGTGGCCATCGCGCGGGCGCTGGTCACCGAGCCTCGACTGGTGCTGGCCGACGAGCCCACCGGCGCCCTCGACTCCACCACCAGCCTCGAGATCATGGACTTGCTGCGCGAGGTCAACGAGGCCGGCAACACCATGGTCGTCGTCACCCACGAGCCCGAGATCGCCGCGCGCTGCGACCGCACGATCCGCCTGCGCGACGGCCTCATCGAGCGCGACCCGTGAGCGACCTGCTCCGCGAGCTCGTCGAAGACGTCGTCCGCCATCCGCTGCGGTCCACCCTCACCGCCCTGAGCGTGGCCTGGGGCACCTTCATGCTCGTCGTGCTGCTGGGGCTGGGCACGGGGCTACAGAACAGCGTGCGCTGGCAGTTCCGCGACGACGCTACCAACAGCATCTGGATCTACGACGGCGAGACGAGCCTGCCCTACCAGGGGCATCGAGTCGGCCGCGAGGTGCAGTTCGTCGAGGCCGACATCGGGAGGGTCGAGTCCCTCCCCGGGGTCGAGCACCTCACCGGGCGCTTCTACCCCCCCGGCCGTCGCGCCCTCCTCAAGGTCGGTGACCGGGCGTCGGCGTACGGCGTGCGCTCCGTCCACCCCGACCACGTCTACCTCGAGAACACGCTGGTCGTAGCCGGGCGCTTCCTCAATCCCCTCGACCTGTCCGACAAGCGCAAGGTGGTCGTGCTGGGCCGGGAGGTCGCCGACTTCCTGTTCCGCGGCCAGCGCGACGAGCAGGTGCTCGGTCAGTGGGTCGACCTCGCCGGCACGCCGTTTCGAGTGGTCGGGCTGTTCGAAGACGAGGGTGGTGACGGTGAGGTGAGCATCGTCTACATCCCGATCACCACGGCGCGCACGGTGTTTCGGGGCGGCGACCGTGTCCACCAGATCATGTTCACGGTCGGCGACGCGAGCGTCGAGGAAGCCAACCAGATTGCCTCGGTGGTGACGCGGCAGGTCGCGCAGTCCCACCAGATCCACCCCGACGACCCCACCGCATTCCGAGTGCGCAACTACCTGGAGCAGTTCCAGCAGCTGCAGGGCGTGTTCCTGATGCTCGAGCTGTTCACCTGGGTCGTCGGGGTCGGGACCGTGCTGGCGGGCGTCGTCGGCGTCGGCAACATCATGTTGGTCAGCGTGCAGGAGCGCACTGCCGAGATCGGGCTGCGCAAGGCACTGGGAGCCACACCGGGCCGCATCGTGGCGGGGGTCGTGCGTGAAGCCGTGCTGCTCACGGCCGTCGCCGGCTACACCGGCGTAGTGGCCGGCGTCGCCGCGGTAGAGGCCATCCGCACCTGGGTGCCCGACAACGACTACCTGCGCAACCCCGAGCCTGAGGTCGGGGTCGCGCTGGTAGCGATGGGGCTGCTGGTGCTCGCCGGTGCCGTCGCGGGCTTCGTCCCGGCATGGCGCGCCGCCACCGTCGACCCGATCACCGCCCTGAGGGACGCATGACCGCCCTGTGGGAGCTGGCCACCGAGGTCACCCAGGTCGCCGTGCGCAACCCCATGCGCACGGGGCTGACGGCCCTCGGCGTGTTCTGGGGCACCTTCATGCTGGTGCTGATGCTCGGCTTCGGCACCAGCCTGGAGCGCGGGGTCATGCGCTCGATGGGCGGCTACGCCACCAACGCGGTGTACATGTGGGGGCAGGGCACGGCCCTGCCCTACGCCGGGCAGGCGCCGGGCCGACGCATCGTGTTCCGCAACGGCGATCGGGCGCTCCTCGAGGGGCTACCCGGGGTCGCGCTGGCGACACCTCGTCTGCAGCTGGGGGGCTACCGCGACGGCACGCCGGTGCGCCACGGCGACCACACCGGCGCGTTCCAGGTGATGGGCGACACCGCCGACTTCGCCGCCGTGCAGAACGTGCGCTTCCTCTCCGGGCGCTTCCTCAACCCCCTCGACGAGGTCGACCAGCGCAAGGTCGCTGTCATCGGGCGAGAGGTAGAGCGCGTGCTGTTCCCTGATGGGGGAAGCGCGCTCGGGGCGTGGATCGAGGTGCGGGGGGTCGCCTTCCGCGTCGTCGGGGTCTTCCGCGCGCAGGTCTCTGGCGAGATGGCCGACCGCCAGGAGTCGAGCCTGCACATCCCGCTGTCCACCTTCCAGCACGTCTTCCACACCGGCGACCGAGTCGGGTGGTTCGCGTTGCTCGCCGCGCCCGATGCCAGCGGCGAGGAGGTGCAGGAGGAGGCGCTGGTGGCCATGCGCCGGCGCCATGGGGTGCACCCCGACGACCGGCAGGCCATTGGGTCGCGCAACGCCGAGAAGGAGTTCGCCAAGCTGCAGAACCTGTTCGGTGGCATCCGCTGGCTGGTGTGGGTGGTCGGGGCGGCGACCCTGGCCTCGGGGGTCGTGGGGGTGTCGAACATCCTGCTGATCGTGGTGCGGGAGCGCACCTCGGAGATCGGGCTGCGGCGGGCGCTAGGGGCCACGCCTGCCTCCATCGTGCGGCTGGTGCTGCTGGAGGCCCTCGTGCTGACCACGGTGTCGGGCTACGCCGGGCTGGTGGCCGGGGTCGTGCTCATCGAGGGGCTCGCGCTGCAGATCGGTCCCAATCACCCCGATCTCGGGCAGCCGTCGGTCGACGTGGGGGCGGCCCTGGGGGCGGTGGGGTTGCTGGCGGTGGCGGGGCTGCTCGCCGGGTGGCTGCCGGCCCGACGGGCGCTGTCGGTCGACCCGGTGACCGCCCTGCGAACGGAGTAGCGCGCTGCCCGACGGCGGGAGACGACGCGGTTGGTGAGGGGCTCATCGCGGGAACGGGGCATGTACGGGCAGCCGCAAGTTGCACGTGCCCGTACAAGCCGCCTGACGCGCATTCCCCCCCTCGCTTGCCCCGCCCACCTCGCCACCCAAGCCCGCCGCAGACGCGATACAACCCCGGCCCGAGCCCACGAGTCCCATGCCCCGCTTCCTCCGCACCCTGGTTCCCGTCCTCGTCGCTGGCGGCGCCCTGCTGGCCTTCGTCGCCACCCTCGGATTCCTCGTGTGGCGCAGCGGCGAGGAGCCCGAGGCCGCCGAGCTGATCAGCCCGTCGACCGCCGACATCGTGGTCAAGACCGTCGCGACCGGCGCCATCGTTCCTCGCAACGAGGTCGCCGTGAAGTCGCGGGTGTCTGGGGTGGTCGAGGCCCTGTTCGTCGAGCCCGGCAACGTCGTGGCCGTCGGTGACCGCATCGCGACCATCCGCATCCTGCCCGATGCCGCTACGCTGAACAGCGCCCAGTCGCAGTCCCAGAGCACATCCATCCAGCTCGCCGACGCCAAGGCCGAGCGCGACCGCGCCGAGGCCCTCTACCAGCAGGGCGCCTTGTCCCAGCGCGAGTGGGACCGTGCGCGAACCGCCTACGAGCTCGCCCGCCAAGACCAGCTCGCGGCCCGTCGCAACCTACAGATTGTCCGCGAGGGCGCCGCGGGCGGCACCGACGTATCCACGGAAGTGCGCAGCCCCATCGCCGGGATGGTGCTCTCCGTCGACGTGAAGGTCGGCTACTCGGTCATCGAGTCCAACACCTTCAACGAAGGCACCACGGTCGCCTACGTCGCCGACATGGACGACCTCGTCTTCGAGGGCTTCCTCGACGAGTCCGAGGTCGGCCGCGTGAAGGAAGGCCTGCCGCTGGGCCTCACGGTCGGCGCCTTGCAAGACGAGCGCCTGGAGGGAGTGCTCGAGTACATCAGCCCCAAGGGCGTCGAGGCCGACGGCGCGGTCCAGTTCGAGATTCGTGCGGCCATCACGCCCCCCGAAGGGGTGTTCGTGCGGGCCAACAGCTCGGCCAACGCCGACATCGTGCTCGCCCGCGCCGAAGAGGTGCTGAGCCTCGACGAGCGCGCGCTGCGGTTCGACGACGGCGGCCCCTCGGTGCTCCTCGAGGATGGGACCACCCGACCGCTGACCCTCGGGCTGTCCGACGGCATCCGTGTGCAGGTGGTCGAGGGCCTGGGGCTCGGCGATCAGGTGGTCGTGCCCTGAAGGCGCCGCGGGCCTACACGCCGGGTGTCGGCTGCACCGCCTCGTCGCTCGACCCCAGCCGCTTCACCACCGCTCCGATGCAGACGACCAACAGCACCAGCGCCCACCACTGGGCAGGGGTGAGCATCGCCGGGCCGAAGCCGTAGCGCGGGTCGGTCGTCTCGGGGCGAAGCAGGTCCATTGCGAAGCGCACGGGCACGTAGGTGATGCCCAGGGTGAGCACCAGCACGCCGGGCTTCCAGGCCTTCACACGGTCCATCACCTGGTACAGCCCGAACATCGACAGCGACCACATCGCCTCGTACAGGCCCATGTCGTGCACCGCCATCGTCGACGCGCTCGTCTCGCACGGGCCCCAGGGCAGGTTGCGGTGTGGCTCGTGGAGCACCAGCCAGTCAGGCAGGTCGATCATGTGCCCCTCGACGGGGCGACAGTAGACGCCGGTGAAGAACTCGGTTGGGGACCCCGGATGGTCGTGGGCGACGAAGCAGCCCATCCGGCCGAAGAACCAGCCGATCGACATGCCGTAGGCGAGGCAGTCGAGGTATTTCCAGACCGGCACCTTCTCCTTGTAGAAGAACCACACCGACAGCGGCACGCACACGACGAAGCCACCGAAGCTGGACAGGCCCTGCCAGACGTAGAGGAACTGGATCGGATCCGCGAGGTATTCGTCGGGCTTGTACATCAGCCCGTAGCCCACGTGCCCGCCCACGAAGGTGCCCAGCACGAGCCAGCCGATCAGGCGGTTGATCACCTCGGGGTCGAGCCCGAGGCGCCGGGCGCGGCTCATGGCCGCCTTGCCCCCCATCACGAAGCCGAGAGCGACCAGGAAGCCGAAGCCGTGGAGCTCGAGCCCCAGACCGGGCACCGTGATGCCGGGAACCTCGAACCATGGAATCACTGGCTGCACGCACCCTCCGCGACCACGTCGGGGACTCGGCTAACCCGCCGACAGCCACCGGTGGGTATACTCGCGTCCGGACGACGGGCGACACCATGGCCACCATCAACTTCGCGACCAGAGAGATCTCCGCGAAGATCGTGTACATCGGAGCGAGCGGGGCCGGCTGCAACACCAACGTGCGGCGTCTGTACGAAGACATCGAAGCCAAGCAGACCTCGCGTCTGCACATGTTCGGCCCCGACGACACCAAGGAACGTAGCTGGTACTTCCAGTACCTGCGTGCTGGTGGGCCCCACGTGGCCAGCTTCGAGATGCGCTACCAGGTCTACAGCCTCCCCGGGGGCCTGGAGCTGCCCGCGCACCGCGAAGAGGTCCTGGGTGGCGTCGATGCGCTGGTCTTCGTGGCGGATGCCCGCCCCGAGCAGCAAGCGACCAACGTCGATGCCCTGCTGCAGCTCGAGAAGCAGCTGGCAGCTGCCGGTCTGGAGCTCTCCGCCGCGGCGGTGGTCCTGCAGGTCAACCACACCGACCACGAGGAGTCGCTGCCCCTCGAGCAGGTGGCCTCCGAGCTCAATCCGTTCGGCTTTCCGGTGGTGGCCTCGGTAGCCAAGACAGGCACCGGGGTCATGACCACCCACGAGGAGGCGCTGGCAGCCGTCGAGGCGCGTCTGCGCGACCACCTCGCGGGCAACGAGGGGGTGATCTCCCTCGCGGCCCTCCACGAGCCCCACACGCTGACCGACGACGAGGTGGTGGCCGGGCACGTCCGGGCCATCCAGGAGCGCTCCGAGGCCCACGCGTCGGCCACCATCGACGAGCTCACCGAGCGGCAGATCGAGCACCTGCCCGACGGGCCCATGGTCGAGGTCCCCTTCCAGCCTCGAGAGTTCGTGGGCAGCTCCCCGAGCCGGGTGCTGAACGTCGAGGTGCAGCGCGACGAGGTCCACCTCGACCTGGTGATGGAGCGCATGGGCGGAGGAACCCCGCGTCGCCTGACAGTGCGGCTGGTCAACCGCCCGACCGACACCCCTGCGCTGGCTCGCAGCGTGCCGGTCACCACCGTCGAGCCGGCGCCGGAGAGCGACCGAGTCTTCGACTACCTGCCCGAGAGCGTCGACATCACGCACCCCGGCCCCGTGAAGGCCTCTACCTCCGACATGCCCCCGCTGGCGTACGGAGTGGTCGGCCTCGGGGGAGGCGTCGTCATCGGGGCCCTGCTGAGCTACTTGGTGGGCGTACTGGGGTAGTCCATGTCTGTCGCCGCCACCGATTCCGCCGCCGACCGGCTCTCCGTCACCGGGGCCCGCTGGGCGATGGTGGAGGTCGACGAGGGGCGGGTGGCGGCCCTCGCCGAGCGCACCGGGCTGTCCGATGCAGCAGCACGCTGCCTCGCTTCCCGCTTCGACGGCGACGACCTGCCGAGCCAGGAGCTGCTGCGGCCCTCCCTCGAGCACCTGCACGATCCGATGGCGATGCGGAACATGGAGGCCGCGCTGTCACGTCTCGACCACGCCCTGCGCCACGGCGAGCGGATGCGGGTAGTCACCGACTACGACGTCGACGGCACCACCAGCTCGCTGCTGCTGCAGGCAGCGCTGCGCCTGCGCAACCCCGACCTGCCCCTCGACTACCACATCCCCAACCGCTTCGAAGAGGGCTACGGCTTCTCCGTGCAAGCCGCAGAGAAGGCCGCCGACGACGGAGTAGGGCTCCTCGTCACCGCCGACATCGGCGTGCGCGATCACGCTGCGGTGGCGGCGGCGCGGGCGAGAGGGGTCGACGTGCTCGTCTGCGACCACCACCTTCCGGCCGGCGAGCAGGTGCCCGACGACGCCATCGTGCTGTGCCCGCCTCAGGAGGGCTGCGCCTACCCCAACCCCGCGCTGGCCGCCTGCGGCGTGTCCCTCAAGCTCGCCCAGGGCCTGCTCCAGCATCACCATCGCAGCTGGGACAAGATCCTGCTGTCGCTCCTCAAGCTCGCCGCCGTCGGCACCGTCGCCGACATGGTCCCCCTCAATACACTGGAGAACCGAGCCATCGTGTCGCTGGGCCTCGAGCAGCTCAACGTGGGGCGCCACCATGCAGGCCTCGCCGCCCTGCTGAAGGTGGCGGGGGTGAGCGACCAGTCCATCCGCACCACCGACCTCGGCTTTCGCATCGGGCCCCGCATCAACGCGGCCGGCCGCGTCGCCGACGCCAAGCTGGTCGTCGAGCTGCTGAACACCCGCGACCCCGAGCAGGCCGGCGCCCTGGCCGGGCGCCTCGACGCGCTGAACACCGAGCGCCGCGACATCCAGCGCACCCTGGTCGCCGAGGCACTGCAGCGCATCGGCGACGACCCGCCCCCGTGGGTGCTGCTCGCCGGCAAGGAAGACGACGGCTGGCACCGCGGCGTGGTGGGCATCGTCGCCGCTCGCATCAAAGACCAGACCCACCGCCCCACCGCCATCGTGTCCATCCAGGGCGACCGTGCCGTCGGTTCGGTCCGCAGCCTGCCAGGCATCCACGCGGTGCGCGCCCTCGATAGCGCCGCCGACCTGCTGGTGAAGTACGGCGGGCATCCCATGGCGGCGGGCTTCACGGTGCCCGTGGAGCACCTCGACGCCCTGCACGAGCGCCTGTCGGCCTTCGTCGAGGCAAACGTCGATCAGGCCACCCTGGTGCCCCGCCGCCGCATCGACGCCGTCGTGCCGCCTGGTCGTCTCGGAGAGGGTCTCCACCAAGATCTCGCCCGGCTCGGCCCCTACGGGCAGGCGAACCCCCGGCCCCTGCTGATGGTGCCCGCGGTGCAGGTGCAGCGGGCGCGGCTGCTGGGCAAGGAGCAGCGCATGCTCAAGGTCGAGGTCCCACGAGAGGGAGGTCGACCGATCGAAGCCATCTGGTGGGGGGGCCACGAGCACATCGAGGCGCTCCAGCAGGCGCCCCACGATCTGCTGGGCCACCTCGGCGTCAACGAGTGGCGCGGGCGGCGCACGCTGCAGCTCGAGCTCAAAGACGCCCGGCGCTCGACATAGGGTGGGCCGGCAGGCCTACTCGGCCCAGTCGTCGCGCTCGTCGGGCTCGATGACCACTACGCCGGACTCCCGGTCGCGCACCAGCGTGAAGATCATGTAGAGCACCACCACCAACACCGTGGTGACCGACTCGATCAGCTGGCGCTTGGTGACCTCGCGCTCCACCTCGACGGTGGCCGATGACGCACGACGCTCACGGCGCTCTTCCTTGGCCGGACCGGGATCCGGACCGGGAGCCGGACCAGGACCGCTCTGCCCACCAGGGGGCACCTCATTCACGGGGATCTCTTCACCAAGGTCGACCTCGACGGCGCTCATCGCAGCCTCCGGACCCGCACCATAGCATTCGCGCTCAATCCGACACCGTCGGGAGCGGCTCGCCGGTGAGCCAGCTCTCCAGAGCCCGCCGCGACAGCGCCCCCACCACCGTGTAGCGAGAGCGAAGCGACCGAGCCTCTGCTGCGCGTTCGCAGACCACCTGGCGTGCCGCGGAGCGGGAGGCATGGCAGAACGTCTGCTCCCCGTCAGCCACCACCAGCAAGCCGACGTGCCAGTCGAGACCGACCACATAGACCCCGTCGGCCTCGTGCTCCTGCAGCACCTCGCTCACCGCCACTCCGCGGTAGCGCCGCACCACCCGCTCGTCGGACAGGGTGCGGATGATGTCTTCCGCCCCTTGCTGGGCCAGCCGCACCCGCTCCACCGGCAGGCCCACGTCGCGCAGCACCGTCGACACGAGGTAGCCACAGGCCACCCTCCCCTCCCCTGGGACCTCGGTCGTGCCGTTCATCGCCCACGGGGTTCCCTCCCAGGTGGGCAGCAGATCCATCACCGCATGGGCCAGCGCCTCATGGGCCTGCAGCCACACGTCGTCGGCCCCCAGCGCCAGCTCCTCGGCCAGCGCATC
>CBDUIC010000006.1:0-137114 GCA_965367245.1 uncultured bacterium
AGCTCCGGCCCCCGCGCCAGCTCCGGCCCCCGCGCCAGCTCCGGCCCCCGCGCCAGCACCGGCCCCCGCGCCCGCTCCGGCACCCGCGCCAGCTCCGGCACCCGCGCCGGCACCGCCGGCCCCCGCCCCCGTGCCGGTCGCCACCGACCTGCCCGCGTCGGCGCCCTCCCTCGACGTGCGTGGCCTGTGGCTCGGCACAGCGGATGGGAGGTCCCTCAAGATCACCATCGACCAGCAAGGGGGCGATGCCTTCGCCGGCGTGGCCGAGCTGCAGCTGGAAGACGGCACCTGGGCCGCCCTGCCCCTCAAGGGAACCGTCGACGAGGGTTCCAAGGCCATCACCTTCTCGCAGGTGGGCGGCGAGGGTGCCTTCAGCGGCAGCGTGTCGGGCATGCGTGCCAGCGGCACCTTCGTGCTGAACACCGGCCACGTGCCCAAGAAGTGGTCGGTCGTTCGCTAGCTGGCCAGGTCGCTGCCACGCAGCGCGAGCGACCCGGCCTCACCGCGCTAGCGCACCACCTCACCGGCATCGGCCTCGACCGACAGCAGGTCGACGACCTCCTTGTCACCGGCAGCCAGGATCATCCCCTCGCTGGCGATGCCGCGCATCTTCCGCGGCTTGAGGTTCACCACCACCACCACCTTGCGCCCCACCAGCTCGTCGGGGGAGAAGCGGCTCTTGATCCCGGCACAGATGGTGCGAGGGCGGGCCTCGCCCACGTCGACCTTCAAGACCAGCAGCTTGTCGGCCTTGGGGTGGTCGGCGGCCTCTACCACGTGCCCCACCCGCAGCTGCACCTTGGTGAAGTCGGGGAACTCGATCCAGTCCATCTCGGGAAGGGGCAGGTCGGCAGGATCGACCTCCTGCGCTGGAGCGAGGCGCTCCGCGATGGCCGCCGGCATCTCGCGGTGACGCGGAAACAGTGGATCCCCCGCCGCGATGGCGGTGCCGGGGGTGAGTAGCCGCAGGGCTCCCTCGGTGGACCCCACCAGCCGCGCGACCGCCGCCTGGACCGCATCGTCGCCCAGCCCGAGCTTGCCCAGCAGCTCCGAGGCCTTGGTCGGCATCACCGGACGCAGCAGCACCCCGGCCAGGGCACACAGCTCCAGCACGTCGCGCATCACCACCGCGAGGGCCTCGGTGTCGCCCTTCTTGTTGAGCGACCACGGCTCTCGGCTGTCGATGTACTTGTTGCCTGCGCCAACCAGGGCGAACACCGCCTCGAGGGCCTCCTTGAACTGCAGCGTCTCGTAGCCCTGCAGCGCGGCAGGCACGTGCTCGGCCACCAGGGCCTGAAGCTCGGGCGCCGGCGCGGCGGTGTCGGGCACCTGCCCGCCCAGCCACTTGCCCGTCATCGACAGGCCGCGGTGAGCGAGGTTGCCCAGATCGTTGGCCAGGTCGGCGTTGTAGCGGGTGAGGAAGCCCTCGTAGCTGAAGCCTCCATCCGCTCCGAAGCGGATCTCACGCAGGAAGAAGTAGCGGCAGGCGTCGACGCCGAAGCTGTCGGCCAGCAGGTCGACATCGATGGTGTTGCCGTCGGACTTGCTCATCTTGCGACCGTCGGAGCTCACCCACCAGCCGTGGGCGTAGATGTGCTGCGGCAGCGGCACCCCCATGGCCAGCAGCATCGTCGTCCAGTACACCGAGTGGGTCGTGAGGATGTCTTTGCCGATCAGCTGGTAGTCGACCGGCCACCAGGGGCTGCCGTCGTTGCCATCGACGGTGTAGCCGGTGGCCGTCAGGTAGTTGAGCAACGCGTCGAACCACACGTAGGTGACGAAGTCGGCGTCGAAGGGGAGCTCGATCCCCCAGCTCATCCGCGCCTTGGGCCGGCTGATGCACAGATCGCCCAGATCCTTGCGGAGGAAGCCGAGCACCTCGTTGCGGCGGTTCACGGGCTGGATGAAGTCGGGGTGCGACTCGATGTGGGCGACGAGCGCCCCCTTGTACTTCGACATCCGGAAGAAGTAGTTGCGCTCCTCGATCTGCCGGAAGTGCTCGGGCTTGAGCTCCCCCGACGCGATCCGCTCGTCTTTCTCCTTCTCGGTGACGAACACCTCGTCTTTCACGAGGTACCACCCGACATACTGATCCTCGTAGATCTCCCCGGCGCCCCACAGCTTCTGCAGCACGGCCTTCACCAGGGCCTCATGGTCGTCGTCGGTGGTCCGGATGAAGCGATCGAAGGAGATGTCGAGGCGCTCCATGGTGGCTCGCCAGCCCGTCACCATGTCGTCGCAGTGCGCCTTCGGCGTCATTCCCCGGGCGGTCGCGGCTTCGAGCACCTTCTGACCGTGCTCGTCGGTGCCGGTGACGAAGCGCACCTGCTTGCCTCGAAGCCGGTTGTACCGGGCCGCCGTGTCGGCGGCGATGCTCGTGTAGGCGTGCCCGATGTGGGGCGCGCCGTTGACGTAGTAGATCGGGGTGGTGATGTAGAACGCGTCGCGCGCTGACATGGCTCGGCTCCCAGTGCCGCGGCGGAGCGTCCCGACGCGGCCAGCCTGTTATCCAGCCTTCCGCCCTTCGGGCATTCGAACGGCTCGTAGCCACGAGGAATCCATGATCCAGGCCCTGGGGTACAGCCAGACCCCGTTCTCCCCGCACAAGCCGGGTCGCCTCTGTCGAGGGCGCGAGCGGTGGATCGAGCCATGGGAGGCCGAAGAAGAAGCCAAGGTGCAGCTACATCGCCTGATGATCAGCGGCGCCGAGTTCACCGACGACTCGGCGGCCGATGCCAGGCGAGGCATCCCGTTCAGCGGCGTCAGCGTCGCCAACGTCATCGCGGCCCTGTTCCCGCGCAAGACCTTGTTCGCCTGGATGGAAGACGGCCACCCTGCCGACATCCCCGAGAACGCAGAAGGCATCGAGGCCTACGAGGGCTATCGAGAGGGAGGGCGCTCGGCGCTGGGCCTCGTGCGCTGGCATATGCGGCTGACGGGCGTCGGCGCGCTCCGAGAGCTCCTCGGAGAGGGCAACGCCCCCGACGAGCGCGTTCGAGGTCTGGTGGTGCTCGACGGCCAGGTCGACGACGACGACCTCGCCCAGCGCCTGTTCGCGTTCAGCGGCATGTCGACCCTCGACTCGCCCCCCGCCCGCTACCAGCCCCTCGCCATGAGCGACGTGCTCGATCAGGTCAAGGCCATCGTGCTCATCCATCGCGACAAGCATGGTCCGGCGCTCGGCATCTACGTCTCCGAGCCGATCGAGGGCTACGAGCCGAAGCTCGCCAAGCTGTGCGACAAGGCAGGAGCGCTGCTGGTGCCCTTCGCCATCCCTCCCATGCTCGCCCGGTGGGACCGTGCGCTCCACGAGCTCCGCGCCGACTGGATGGAGCACCACGACGAAGACTTCCCCGTGCCGGTCGCCCCCGAGCCCCCCCACTGGAAGAGCGGCCGCGAGCGCCGCGGGCGGCACAGCCGGCCGAAGCGGCCGGAGGCAGGCGAGGAATGACGCCGACCGTCTCGCGGAAGACCTACCGCCGCCGCGTGGCCGCCGTCAACGCGCTGGCGGGGGCTGCCGAGGCCTTGCACCTCGATCTGGGTCACATCCATGTCGGGTCGATCCTCGACGCGGCGCAGCGATCCACGGGCCTCGACGACTGGGGAGGTGATCACTTCCTCACCCCGATGCGCAAGGTCGCCGACGCGGTGAGGGCCGAGGAAGACTTCACGCCCCTGGCGCGTGTGATCCTGCGCCAGAGCTGGACGCAGGCCGTCATGAACCGGCTGCACCTCAAGCGCTACCTCGACCAGCATCCCCACGTGCGCGACGTGCAGGTGAAGCGGCCCATCTTCGTGCTCGGCTTTCCCCGCACCGGCACCACGCTGCTGCAGCACCTGCTGGCCCTCGATCCCCGCCGCCGCGGGCTGCAGTTCTGGGAGCTCACCCACCCGGTTCCTCACGTCGACAGCTTCGAGCGGGAGCGGCGCGACCGCATCCGCATGGTCGACTGGATGCTCCGAGCCGCCTACCAGGTGGCCCCCGAGATGGGTCAGGTGCACTACGTCGATGCCACCACCCTCGAGGAGTGCTGGTACCTGTTCGCCAACAGCTTCGCAGTGATGAACTGGGACCTGCAGTCGGGCCTCGTCGACTACGGCGACTGGCTGTCCGAGCAGTGGGACATGCACGCAGCCTACGCCGACTACAAGACGCTGCTGCAGCTTCGCCTGAGCCGCCTGCCGGCCGAGCAGCTCGTGCTCAAGTGCCCCGAGCACCTGTGGTTCATCGACACCCTCCTCGACACCTTCCCCGATGCCTGCATCGTGTGGACGCACCGCGACCCCTACCCGACCATCGCTTCGTACTGCTCGCTGATGAGCATGCAGTGGCGCACTCTGTTCGGTCGCATCCACGGGGCCCGCATCGGGCGGCACATGGAGATGCGGCTGCTGCAGGGCATCGAGCGGGCCCTTGCCGCCCGCGCGAAGGCTGATCCCGCGCGGTTCTACGATGTGCGCTTCAGCGAGCTGGTGGCCGACCCGGTGGCCGTCACCCGCGACATCCATCGCCACTTCGGCCTCGACTGGTCCGACGGTGCCGACGCTGCCGCCCGCGACTACCTGGGCCAGAAGCGGGAAGACGACCGCGGCAAGCACAAGTACGACCCGGCCACCTACGGCCTCGACCGCGACCGCGTCTCGAAGAAGTATGCCAGCTACATCGAGCGCTTCGGCGTCGAGATCGCGGGTTCGCGTTGATCGGGCTCGGCCTGTGGCTCGCCTGCGTCTCGACGCCGCAGCCCGTGCCCGTGCCCGAGGCCCCACCGGCGGTTGAGCCCGAGCCCGAGCCCGAGCCCACCCTCGACGACATGGCGCGTCCCCCACCCGAGGGGTGGGTCGATCTGGCCGACCACATCGACGGCGTCGTCCTCGACATCCGCTACCACACCCCCGACAACTTCACCGGCGCGGCCCTTCCCGGCTACGGCGTGCCCGGCGCCTGGCTGCTCAGAGAGCCTGCCGATGCCCTGCAGCGGGTGCAGGCCGCCCTCGCCGACAAGGGGCTCGGCCTGATCGTCTACGACGCCTACCGGCCGCTACGCGGCACCAAAGGCATGGTCGCGTGGGCCGAGCGCACAGACCAGGTCCACCTGCTCGACAACGGCTACGTCGCCCGACGCTCACAGCACAACAAGGGCACCACCATCGACCTGTCGGTGATCGACCTCGCTACCCAGCAGCCCATCGACATGGGCACCCCGTGGGACACCCTGTCCGAGGCGTCCCACACCACCAAGGCCACCGGTGAGGCCTTGACCAACCGGCTGTTGCTCCGCGAGGTCATGCACGCTCACGGCTTCAAGAACTACTGGAAGGAGTGGTGGCACTACACCTACCAGACCGACACCAAGTGGCCCCACCGCGACGTTCCCTACAGCTGCTTCGAGGCTGACGAGGGCGCGTGGGCACCGCCCGAGGGGTGGAATCGGCCGGGCCACGTGATGCCTCCCACCATTCCCGTCGAGGAATGCCCACCCTCACCGTAGCGACCGCGTTCTTGCCCACCCGATCACGTAGGTGAGCAAGGACGTTCCTGCGCCGAAGGCCCGCCTGCGCGAGATGGCTCACCTCTCCGCCGGACCGGCGCCGAGTACCGCATGGCCACGGCCCGATACCGGGTGAGCAAGATCGCGCACGAGCTGCGCGCAGACTGGCTCATGACACTCTGTGACTGCGACGCGGGGAGCGTCTCTCACGACGGCAGGGGGTTCGACATGCGATTCACGACGACGATGATGGTGGCAGCGCTGGTGGGCATGGGCTGTGGGGAGCAGCCCGACGGAGAGGCGGCCCCGCTGCCCACGTTCGAGGAGGCGGAGGCAGAGTCCCAGGCTCGCCTGTGGGGGGGGCCCTCCGGCTTCGAGCTGTTCTTCTTCGAGGAGTTCCAGGGCAACGGCCGCACCTGTGGCACCTGCCACCTCATCGGGTCGGGCTCCATCGCCCCCGCCGACGTGGAGTGGCTGTACAACTACGATCCGAACCATCCGCTGTTCGCATCCATCGACAGCGACGACGGCGTGGGCAACGACTTCACGCGCCTGATCGAAGACGCCACCTTCCGGGTCGTGTTGGACCTGCCTGACAACGTGGTCATGGACGGCGACCCGTCCGTCCGCCAGGTGGTCCTGCATCGCGGCGCCTCCCAGACCCTCAACAACCCCGGGTTCGAGACCGCGTTCATGCAAGACGGGCGCAACGCTACCCTGCAGGAGCAGGCGGTCGGCGCGGTCAACGCCCACTACGAGCCCGGTGTGCAGCCCACCGACGCCGAGCTCGACGCCATCGCGAACTTCGAGCGGTACAGCTTGCTCAACTACAGCAGCATCGACCTGTGGATTCGCGCCATCTTCGGCATCGACCCCGAGCTGCCCGCAGGCAACACCCCCGAGGAGATCCGCGGCGCCGCCTGGTTCGACAACGACAGCCCCACCGGCTTCTGCGCCCACTGCCATGGCGGCCCGTTCCTCAACGAGACCAACCAGTTCCTCCTCGCGCCAGTGCCCCCGGGCTCGCGCTTCTTCACGGCCTTCGTGAGCGAGTTCAACGTCGCCGGCAACGAGGTGCACACCTTCGAGTTCTCCGACCCCAACGACCCGCTGGCCCCTCCGGTGGTCATCGAGTCGCCCGACCCGGGCCGGGCGCTGATCACCGGCAACGCCCTCGACGCGAACAGCTTCCGCATCCCCACCCTGTGGGGCGTCAAGCACAACGCGCCGTACTTCCACGACAACAGCGCCGCCGACCTCGAAGAGATGATGCTGCACTACCAGGCCTACTTCGACCTCATGGGCATCCCCATGACCGCGCAGGACCGCGAGGACATCATCGCCTACATGAACCTGCTCGAGTAGACCGCCGACGGCTGCCGACCAGCCACAGGGCCGCCAGCCCCCACCAGGGGCTGGCGGCCTTCGTCGTGCAGCCGCACCCCTTCTCGTCTGCGTTGCCGGCGGGGGCGGGGGCCTCACCTGTCGTCGCTGTCGTCGTGGGCTCGGGGAGCGGGTCGTCGACGGTGTCGAGGAAGTCGGCGATGCCGTCTTGGTCGCTGTCGCTCAGCCCCTCCTCCGCATCGGGGATGCCGTCGGCATCGCTGTCGAGGTCGACGCCGTTCTCCAGACCGTCCCCGTCGGCGTCGAGGTCGGGGCTTCCATCCCCGGTGGCATCTGCGACCCGCTCGTCGAGGCTGGGCAAGCCATCGCCATCGTCGTCGTCATCGACCGCATCGATCCATCCGTCGCCGTCGGTGTCGACAGGGATGCTCGGATCGCCCAGCTCCAGGCCGTCAGGGAAGCTGTCGCCGTCGGTGTCGAGGGCCTCGGGGTCGGTGCCCAGGTCGAGCTCTACCGCGTCATCGAGCCCGTCACCGTCGTAGTCGCCGCAGTCGACCGCGTCGGTGCGCCCCCCAGAGACCTCCATGGCCGCCACCACCACCGACACCTCGGGGAACGCGTCGGTGACGGTGAGATCGTCGAGGTCGCCCTGCCAGGCGTCAGTTCCGTCTGTCTGGGACCCCACCCTCAGCTCCGCCCCCAGCGCACCGCTCGCACCGCCGCTGGCCACCTCGACCCCATCGACAAAGACCTTGACCACGCCGCTGCCGGAGCCCACGGCGACGTGGTGCCAGTCGTCGTCGAGCACGCCCCCATCCAGCTCGGCGAGGCCCTCGATGCGCAACCTGCCGTCGCGCACGGCCACGACCAGGTCGCCCGTGCGCCACAGAAGCCCGTCGCCCAGCGACCGCACCTGGGCGGCCACGGTCACGTCGGGCCTGGTCGTCATGGCCGCCACCAGCGCGCCCACGCCATCGAAGGCCAGCCCTGCGCCGTGGAGCCCGTCGATGCGGCCTACCGGGCCGTCGAGGCAGCCGTGGGCCGCCCCGACCGCGTCGAAGACCACGCCCCCGTCCACCTCTTCGAACGCGTAGCCCGCAGCGGGAGAACCCCATGCCACCGCCCACCACCACATCGCGCCCCCTCGTAGGGCCACGTATACTGCGCCCGCAGGAGGATCGATGCCCCGCTCCCTGGCAGTCTGGTTGGTTGTCGCCGCGGCGGCGGCGGGTTGCACGAGGCCCACGTGCCCCGAGGGCCAGCTGCGCAACCAATACGGTGACTGCCTCGACCCCGACCCGAACGCCAAGGCACCGATCCCCGAGGGCGGCGAGTCGCTGCCACCCTGCGAGCGACTCCCGGTCGGCGACGAGGTCGACCTCATCAACGGATGCATCGAGGGCGCCTGCGTCTTCGACACCTTCGCCGATATCAACGCGAAGCTCGGAGAGGCCGGCGCCTGCGACGAGTACGATCTGGGCGTAGCCTTCTGCGAGTGGCGCGGCGGAGCCATCCAGGCGAACTTCGACGACGACAACAACGACGGCATCCCCGATGCCGGCGACGAAGCCTTCGGCCTGTACCTCTACGAGCCCTACGCCGGCAGCTCTGCCGGCGGGTTGGGGGTCGGCGTCAGCCTGCGCTGCTTCCTCGAAGACTTCATCGCCATCAACGACATCGAGACCAACGAGGTCGACGGCGAGACCCAGATCGTCGAGGTGTTCTTCGACAACCCCTCGATGTTCATCCACGACGACTACGTGCTCGGCGAGTACGACGGCCTCGTGTCATGGATCAGCCTGTACGGGCCATGAGGGCCCCCCAGCGCCCGGCGGCTCAGCTCACGAAGTAGCGAGGCGGCACCACCACGGTGGCAGCTGGCCCGCTCCCGCCGCCCACCTGCGTCGTCAGCAGGTCGTGGGCGGCAGCCTGGATGTCGGCCTTCGTGAGGATGGTGGCGTCTTCGAGCACCAGGCTCTGGCCAATCCCCGGCACGTTCTTCTGCCCCAGCGCCTTGGTCGGCGTGCCGGGGCGCTGCTGCACCACGTCGCCCTGGATCTGGCGCACGTAGCCACCGAAGTCACGGTCTTCCGCAGCGACGATGAGGCGACCGGTCTTGTCGAGGCTGGCGAAGATCGCCGCCATGTCGGGGGGCACGAGGGTGCGCAGATCGATGACCTCACAGTCGATGCCCTCCGCCGACAGCGCCTGTGCGGCGTCGAGGGAAGTCCAGACCGCACGCCCCCATGCCACGATGGTGACATCGCTTCCCTCGCGACGGATGGCCGCCTTGCCGAAAGGCACGCGCACATCGGGCAGATCTGGCACCTCGGCGCGCATGATCCGCTTCTTGAGGGCACTGATCTCGGCCTTGTCGGTGGGCTCGCCCGGGAAAGCAGGGCCCAGCGTCTGCCGGTACATCCACTTGGGCTCGAGGCACACCACCGGGCCGTCGTAGTCGCCGGCCTCGAGCAGCAGCCCGTGGATGTCGAAGCTGGTGGACGGCATGATCACCACCAGGCCCGGGATGCTGCAGAAGTAGCCGTCGACGCTCATGGAGTGGTAGACGGCGCCGCCGCCGAACGGGTCGGTCGGCATGCGTAGCAGCAGCTTCGCCTTCGACTTGCCGACGTTCGTCCACCGAAGGTTGCCCAGGTAGACGAGCCAGTGGAAGGCGTTGAGGGAGTAGTCGCCGAACTGGATCTCAGGCAGGGCCATCAGCTCGGGGTGTAGCGCCAGGCCCGTGCTCGCGCCGACGATCAGCGGCTCGTTGAGCGGGCTGTCGACGATGTGGTCGGGGTGCTTGGCCTGCAGACCGGCGGTGGCTGTCATCACGCCGCCCAGCCGGCCGACATCCTGCCCGGCGATGAAGCCGTTGCGTCGCTGGATGAGCTTGTCGAGGGCCGAGCGAATGGCGCCGGCGTAGCTGATGTTGGTGGTGCCGGGGCCCGGGGCCGTCTCGGGCGTGTCGGGGAACGGGGCGTAGATGTGGTCGAACAGGGTCGACGGGTCGGGATGTGGCTCGTCGCGGATGGCATCGAGCAGCCCTCGGATCTCGTCGTCTTCCTTGCTCATCACCGCACCGAGCTCGTGGTGCGCGAAGAAGTCGCGCCCCGTGCCCTCGATGCGCCGCATGATGTCGCCCTCGTCGAGGAGCCCCTGGTCGACGAGCTGCCGCCCGAACGTGAGGATGGGGTCGTCTTGGCCGAGGTCGAAGGTCACGTCGGCCGCGGAGCTGTGACCGTTGAACCGGGGCAGGTGCTGCACGTGCACGACGCAGCCTCGCTGCTCGTCGCGGCAGTAGGTGGCCGCCTTGGTGATGCAGTCGAACACCGACTGGAAGTCGCGGCCGTCGCAGCTGAAGTGCTCGAGGCCGAAGCCCGCCGCATAGGCGGCGAAGTCGGTGATCCCTCGGCCTTCGTCGGGGGTGGTGGAGATCGCCACGCCGTTGTCGGTCACCATGACGATGGTGGGCAGCTTCCACACACTGATCGCGTTCATCGCGTCGTGCATGTCGCCTTCGGCGGTCGACCCGTCGCCGATGATGCCCATCGTAACGGCGTTGTCGACGCCCTTGACCTTGTAGCCGAGGGCGTAGCCCGCGGCCTTGCCCAGCTGCATGCCGACGGGCGACTGGATGGGCAGGATGCCGACCTCGGGGATGTTGAGGTGGTAGACCATCTGCCGCCCCTGGCTCATCTCGTCGGTGGCCCGCGAGAACTGCTGCCGGAGCATGCGCTGGGTGAAGTCGCTCACGCCGTTGAGCTCGCACCACATGTTGCAGAGGGCGCCGGAGCGGTAGTGGCCGACGAACCCGAAGTGCGAGGGGTCGACGACGCGCGACAGCGCCAAGGCGGTGGCCGTGCCGTGGATCTCCTCGCCGGGGCCCCAGATCGCGAACTTCACCTCGCCCCGCGACACCAGCCGCACGATGTGCTCCTCCGCCGCCCGCGAGCGCGTGGCGATCCGGTAGGCCATGCGCAGCTCATCGGCCGTCGGCGCCTCGATGAGCGAGGGGGTCGAGCCGGTGGCAGCAGACATCTCGGGGTGGGTGCTCACAGAACCTCCGGGTGGTGACCGCTCCTCCTATCATGTCGCGGTCGCTCGCCCTCCCCACCACCTCGTACAGAGCGATCGGCGGCGGTCGCGTTAGCCCGGTCTGCATGTGGTGGACCCTGCTCTGCGCCCTCGCACAGCCGCTCGCGACGCCCGCCGACGAGGCGAGCGTCACCGACGCGCTCCGACAGCATGTCGAAGCCGCCGAGGCCTTGGGTCGCGCGACCGGATCGGCGCTACACGCCCTCGATGCGTCGGCGGCGCCCTGCGAAGCGGGCCTGCCCCAGCGGGTGCGCGCCTTCGCCGGAGCCTGGCGCGAGGCCGCCGTGGCCAGCGTCGACCACGCCGAGCAGCTCGTCGCCCTCGATGCCTCGCCGACCCTCACCCCGCTGCGAAGCCCCGCACGGCGCGACGAGCAGGCCTCCCTCGTCACGCGCGCACGGCGCACCGCCGCGAGCTACCGCGGCGCCCACGCCGTCGCCGGTCGCACCCTGGCCCGCCACAAGGCCTGCGCGGCCTCCCTCACGGCAGCCCAGGGCTGGCCCCGCCCCGACACTCGAGCCTCCGACGACCCAGCCCCCCTGCGCGCCGTGTGGGTCCTCGCCGACGGCTGGCTGTGTGCCCCCGAGCCCCCTGCGCTCCACGTGTCGCCAGGGCCCGCTCTGATCGGTGAGCTCGCCTGCCTCGCCCCCACCGACGACTGCCACTGTGCCCTCGCCCCCGTCCACGCCGGCGCCGTCCTCTCGCCTCAGGGAACGCGGGGGATCGGGGAAGGCCGCACCGAGCTCGGCGCCGGCGGCTGACGCAGCCGCTCGGCCAGCGGTGCCTCGCCCAGCTTCAGCGCGACGGCCGCGGCGCGCTCCCGCTCCCCCAGGGCGAACCACAGCGCGAGATCGAGCTCGTCGACCCCGACGCCCCCCCGGGCCCGAAGATCGGGCAGCAGGTCGCGGGCCACCTGGTAGTCGCGCCGCTCCACGGCCCGATCGATCAGCCGGCGCACCGGCTCCGGATCGTGTGGATCGGCCTCGCGCCAGCGCTGCAACAACGCCAGATCCACCTTCGGGCCCGCGGCATCGGCGATCGCCACCCGCAGCCTCGCCACCTGCGGCTCGGCGCCGGCCCCTGCACCGAGGCGATCGAGCAACGTCGAGGCGTCCTGCAGCCGGCCCTGCGCCAGCCGATGCGCAGCCATCAGCACGGCAAAGCGACGGTCGGTTGGGGACCTCTCGTACAGCGCGTCGACGACCGGAGCGACCTGCGCCACCTGATCGAGGCTCCACGCCAGGTCGGCCAGCAGCAGCAGGCTCGCAGGGCGCGCCAGCGCTGCCCGGCGGGCCGCCACCGGGTGGCGATCCGGCGCCGACCGCGAGGCCATCCAGGCAGCCACCGGCATGCCCGGATCGAGGTAGAACGCCCGCGCCACCGGGTCGCTCTTCCGGTCCCCCGGCACCGCCGCGGGAGGCCGCAGCCCGTAGAACGATGCCGCTGAGCGGCCCGCCATCAGCGCCGCGTAGTCATCCCCGGTGCCGCGCTGACCCCACGACGCCACCGCCTCGACACTGGGGCGTCGTTCCAGGCGTTCCGCGACGGCGCCGAGGAGCTGGGCCACCGCCGGGGCCGGGTCGACCTCGCTGCCCCCCTGCCCCGACACCGCATCGCAGGCCCCCGTGGGGTTGCACAGCTCGCCGACCAGGGCAGTCGTGCCCGCACGCTCCACCGTCAAGGTCAGCGACCAGGCGGCCCGCGGTCGCAGCGCCCAGGTCAGCCCAGGGCTGACCGGTGCCCCTACGACCTCGGACATCACCTCGGGCAGATCCGCCAGCCCCAGCTCGACCAGAGCAAGGCTCAGCCCCGCCCAGTCGGCCGCGCGGCTGCCGATCTCCACCTCCGGTGGTGTGACGGACACCACGAGGAGGTCGAGGGGGGCTCGGGTCGGGATAGGAGCCGGCACCACAGGAGCGGGCGGCGTGCCACAGCCGACGAGCGACAGCGAGGCCATCACGGCGAAGCGGCGCAGATGGCGACCCGCGCGCATCGTGTCGGCACTGGTCTTGACCGCCACGGTGGCCGCCACCGTCGGCGGCGGGCTGTGGTTCCAGCGCAACATCCTCGATGGGCTCCCGGTCGACCTCACCGAGTACCGCGACTGGCTACCCCTCACCAACATCACCGTCCTCGATGCCGACGGCACCGAGGTCGACCGCTTCTACGTCGAGCGCCGCTCCTGGGTGCCCCTCGACGAGCTCCCCGACCACGTCTGGCAGGCCTTCGTCGCCGCCGAGGACCGGCGCTTCTTCGAGCACCCCGGTGTCGATGCCCTCGGCGTCGGGCGGGCGCTGGTGGGCAACCTCGTCGCCGGGGAGACGCGATCCGGCGCGAGCACCCTCACCCAGCAGCTGGTCAAGAACCTCCTGGTCGGCAACGAGCGCAGCATCGAGCGCAAGCTGCGTGAGGCCGTGCTCGCCTGGCGCCTGGAGCGCGACGTCGGCAAGCAACGCATCCTCGAGCTGTACGTGAACTACGTCGCCCTCGGCAGCGGCAACTATGGGGTCGAGGCCGCCGCCCGCGACTACTTCGGCGTGTCGGCCAGCGAGCTCGACGTGGGCCAGGCAGCGCTCATCGCGGGGCTGGTTCCTGCGCCGTCGCGCTACTCACCACGGCGATGGCCCGAGGTCTCGGTGCAGCGCCGCGCGCTGGTGCTCGGGCGGATGGTCAAGGCGGGCTACCTGTCGGAAGACGAGGCGCAGGCCTATGTCGACGTCGCCATCGAGGTCCCCCAGAGGGAAGACGGCCACGTGACCGACCAGGCGGCCTACCTCACCGAGGTGCGCCGGGAGATCCGGCAGCTGTTCGGCAACGAGGCACCCTTTCGGGAGGGCTTCACCGTGCGCACGCCCCTGCGGCCGGACATCCAGCAGGTGGCCGTGGAGGCAGTGGCCGATGCGCTGGAGGCCCACCTGCAGCGCCAGGGGGCCCAGGGCGTGCGCAGCGTGTCGACCGAGCTGGCGCCGGCCTCCACCCAAGACTGCTTCCTGGCCACCGCCACGGTGGTGAAGCGTGATGTGCAGGTGGCGACGGCCGCGGGCACATGGGCGCTGGAGGACCCAGCCGTCCTCGTGGCCACCGCCGAGGGGCCTCGGCCGCTCAGGAGCACGCTGCAGCCTGGGGCGCGTCTGCGGGTGTGCCCCACCGAGCCTGGTAGGGCGGTCCTCGAGCAGGAGCCGTGGGCCCAGGGAGCCGCCGTCGTCCTCCACACCGCCACGGGCGAGGTCGTGGCCGTGGCCGGCGGCCGGGGGGTCACGCTGGAGGGCTTCGACCGCGCGACCCAGGCTCGGCGCCAGCCCGGCAGCAGCTTCAAGCCCTACGTCTACGCCACCGCCCTGCAGGGCGACCGCACGCAGCTGTCGGTGATGACCGACGGCCCCCTCACCATGGGGGGGTGGTCCCCGAAGAACTACGGCGGCGGCTACGGAGGCCCCCAGACGCTGCGACAGGCGCTGGCGAGGTCCACCAACACCATCGCGGTGCGGCTCGCGATGGACGCAGGGATCAAAGAGGTCGTGCGCACCGCCGCCGAGCTCGGCGTGCGCACTCCCCTGCGCGACGACCCCACCGTGGCCCTCGGCTCCAGCGAGGTCACGCCCCTCGACCAGGCGGTCGCCTACGCCGCCATCGTGCGCGGCGGCGTCCCCGTGCCGCCCGTGTGGCTCCGGGAGGTCGCGACGGCCGACAACGGGCCTCGTGCCCTGGCCGGCGAGCGGCTTCCCGTCGCCGACAAGGTCGTGCGCTTGCCGGGCGCGCCGGGACCACGGGTGCTCCGCCCCGAGGTCGCCTACCAGGTCGTCGACATGCTCAGGCAGGTGGTGGTCGGCGGCACCGCCCGCCGGGTGCACGACCCCCTCCGCGACCGCGGCGCGAAGACCGGCACCACCAACGACTTCGTCGACGCCTGGCTCGTCGGGTTCACGGCCCACCACGTCATCGCCGTGTGGGTCGGCACCGACGGGGTCGGCAGCCTCGGGGAGAGCGAGACGGGGGGCAAAGCGGCCGGGCCTGCCTGGAAGGCCATCGCCGACGCCCTCGACGAGCCCGTCGGTGCCTGGGTGCAGCCGCCCCCCGAGATCGGCTGGTCGGTCCGTGAGGGGCAGCGCGTCGCCCTCCCGTGGGCAGCCCTGGCCGAGCGCACGTCGGGTCCCCTTCCACCCGCGCTTTGACCCCCGGCCGCGTTACCTTCTCGGCCATCGCAGGGGGCTGGCTTGGCAGACCGTCACGCCGTGATCATCGGAGCGGGCATCACCGGCATCCTCACCGCTCGGGAGCTGCTGCTCGATGGGTGGGAGGTCACCGTCCTCGAGGCCTCGCACGTGGGGGCCGGCAGCTCGTCGCGCACCGCGGCAGGCATCCGGCAGCAGTTCTCCACCCGGGGCACCGTGCTCGGCATGCGCTACTGCGTTGCCTTCTACCAGCGCTTTGCCCAGGAAGTGCTCGGCGGCACCAGCCCCATCGTGCAGAACGGCTACCTGTTCCTGCACGACGACGAAGCACGCTGGGCCGAGGCGAAGGCCCTCGCCGCCATGCAGCGCGAGGCGGGGCTGGAGGTCGACCTGCTCGAGGGCGACGAGCTGCATCGGCGCTTCGAATGGGTGGCCCCCGAGGGGCTGGTGGGTGGCAGCTACTGCCCCACCGACGGCTTCCTGCTTCCCCACCTCGTCTACAACGACGGCAGCCGTCGCATCCGCGAGCTCGGGGGGGCCATTCGCCAGCGCACGCCGGTCATCGACTACACCGCCGACGGCGACCGCATTCGCGAGGTCCTCACCCCCAAGGGCGCCTTCGGGGCCGACCTGTTCATCGACGCGACCAACGCCTGGACGCGTCGCCTCGCCGGGGTGCTCGACGCCGAGATGCTGCAGGTCGACCCGCTCAAGCGCTACCTGTGGTTCCTCCAGCGGGGCGGCGACATGAGCGCCGACACCCTGAGCAGCCTGCCCCTCGTGATCAGCCCCCAGGGTGGCTACTGCCGCCCCGAGAACCGCGACAGCATGATGATGGGCAAGAAGCACGACACGCCGCCCCAGCTCGACTTCACCTACGAAGACCAAGACGAAGTGGAGGCCCACTACGCCCACGACGGCGGGGTCGATGCGCAGCCCTACGAGCTGTGGGCCGAGATGGCAGCGTGCATCCCCGCCCTGGAAGACTTCGACGGGCTCACGGCCACCACCGGCGGCTTCTACGGCACCACGCCCGACCACAACCCCTTCCTCGGCTTCGACCGCAAGCGCCCCAACCTGATGCGCCTGGTCGGCTTCTCCGGGCACGGGGCGATGATGGGACCGTTCACCGCGGCGGTCGCTCGGGCACTCGCCACCGCGGGCACCGAAGTCGACCACGTCGAGCTCGACGGGCAGCGCATCGACCTCGCGGCCTTCCGGATCGGTCGGTCCTACGACCACAGCGAAGCGATGGTGATCTAGGTGGGGCCACGCATCCGCGCTGCCGTCGCCGTCGGTCTGGGGGGCCTCATCGCTGTCGCGCTGTGGTTGCTCGCCCCGGGGTCCCCACCCACGCCCGTGCCCGTGCCCGTGCCCGTGCCCGCGCCCGTCGTAGCGGCGGCCCCGTCCCCCGCGCCCAGCGCCCAGCCGACGCGGCCTCCCCCTCCGCCGCGCTCCCCGGCCCAGCCGCTGCTGCCTCCGCGGGTCGCGCCGCGGCCGCCGGTCGACCCCGACATCGTGCACGAGGCAGAGCTCAACGGCATCGCCGAGGCCCTGTTCACCCGCCACCCACGCCTGCTCGACTGCTACCAGTCCCATGTCGAGGCCTTCGGCCCCGTCCGTGGTCGGCCGACGATCCGCGCCACGGTGTTCGCCAACGACGACGGCGAGGGCGAGCTGGAGATCCAGATCGAGAACGAGGGCATCGAGGTCGGCGAGCTCGACGACTGCTTCGCCGACGCCATGGCGGATGCGCGTTTCGCGCCCCCCGAGGTCCCCACGACCATCATGCATCCGCTGCCCGTGCCGTCGCTGCTGCCCTGAGCGGCTCCGCGCCAGGGTCGCTAGCCAGCCTCAGCCCAGCTGCGTCAGCATCGCCAGCCCGTGGGTGATGGCGAGCAAAGTGCCGATCCACAGGAGGTTGAGCCCCCACAGCAGCGACAGCGCTCCGCTGATGAACAGCGCCAGCTTCTGGTTGCTGCTCACGTTCGGCTCCCGCGCCCCCGCCACGATCGCCCGCCCGCCCTGCACCACCGTGACGATGCCCACGAACGGGGCCAGCACCGCCGTCAGCAGCCCCAGTAGAGGGACCACGCTCAGCCCCGCCAGCACGGCACCGAACAGCCCGATGACCGGCCCACTGACGATCAGGCTCCAGATCTTCGAGGCGTGGGCCTTCTCGTCTTCCACCTCGGTCTCGCACTCTGTGCAGATCCGACCGTCGTCGCCATACAACAGCACTGCTTCGGGAAAGCTCCGCTCGCAGCGGATGCAGGGCATCGTCGACACACGGCCTCCAAACCGGCGCTCCCCGTAGCGCTCCGTCGGCCGTAGGCCAAGTCTTGTAGGGCCGCTGTGGTGGACACCGTCTCCGCTCGTCGGGCATCATGGGCCACCTGGCAGCGCTTCCGTGCCGCCCCTCGCACCACTCCGGGAGAGCCCATGCACCGACGCATCGTCTTGGCGGTTGCGCTCGCGTCGACGGGCTGCGGCAAGAAGCCCACCGAGGCGACGAGCACCGCGGCTGGCGAGGCTCAGCCCCTCACCCTGGAGGTCTCCGAGCCGGCCCAGGCCGCCCACCTGCCCGTCGGGCCCCTCACCCTGAAGGGCACCCAGACCGGCCTGGTCGGCCTGACCGTCAACGGCACCCCCGCCGACGATGCCGACGAGGCGTGGTCCCACGACATCGACGCCGTGCGTGGGGTCAATGCCTTCGAGGTCACCGGCACCAACGCCGAGGGAACCATCCGTCGGCTGGTGCGCCAGAGCGTCTTGGCCGGATCCTTCGGCGAGCCGGCGGGCGCCGTCGACGAGGCCCTCGGGCTGCGAGTCAACCGCGGTGGCCTCGATTCGGCCGCCAGCTACGCGGCCACCCTCCTCGACCCCGTCGTCCTGTCGCAGCAGCTCACGGCGGTCAACCCCGTCTACGACAGCTGGCTGGCCACGGTGAATGTGGGGTCCATCCAGTTCGGCCCCCCCGACATCGACCTCGTGCCGTCCCAGGGGGCCCTGTCGGTCAGCCTGGTGCTCCCCGATGTCGAGCTGTGGCTGCCCTCCGACATCGCGCTGTTCGGAGAGGAAGACGTCTGGGTCACCTGCGACTCGGCCCGTGTCGCGGGCGGGCTCACCCTCGGCACCGACGGCCAGGGCCACCTCGCGGTGGGCCTCGTCGACGCCAGCGTGGAGCTGGTGAACTTCGAGTACGACACCTCCATCATCGACGGCGACGTGCTCGCCCTGTTCGACGGCACCATCCAGGGCGTGCTCGAAGACGAGCTGCTGCTCCAGATGAACACCGTGCTTCCGGAGCTGCTCGGCACCCAGCTGTCGAGCCTCGAGCTCGCCTTCGACCTCGATCTGCTCGGCACCCAGGCCAGCATCGGCACGAGCTTCGCTCACGCCTTCGTCGACAGCCAGGGTGTGCTCCTCGTCGCCGACCTCGAGGTCGAGGTCGCCAGCGCCGGCACCAAGCTCGCACCCGGCTATCTGCTCGCCGACGCCGGGCAGCCCACCCCCGACACGCAGTCCGACGTGTCGATGGCCCTGTCCGACGACCTGGTCAACCGCCTGCTCTTCGAGGCCTGGAGCGGAGGCATGCTCGATCTGGTGCTCACCAGCGACGACGACAGCCTCCCGGTGGCCTACCTGTCGGAGCTCGGGGCGAACGACGAAGCGCACCTCACCCTCGACGCGCGCCTGCCGCCCGTGCTCGTGCAGAAGGGCGACCGTACCGAGCTGCAGATCGGGGAGCTCGATCTGCACCTCGAGACCCCCGGCGGCGACCTGTTCGACTACCTCGACGTCGCCATGTCCGCCGCGGTGCCCGTCGACCTCGAGGTGGTCGACGGGGAGCTGACCATCGCGCTGGGCGCCCCCGAGCTCGACTTCGTCGTCCGCGACACCGACTGGCGCGCCAGCAACGAGCAGATCACCGCCCTCCTCGAAGACGAGCTGCCCATCGACACCCTCGTGCTGCTGCTGGGTAGCTTCTCGTTCCCGCTGCCCTCCCTCGCCGGGTTCACCCTCGACAACGCGGCCATCGAGCGCGACGCGAGCGAGGTGTTCACCAACGTGGCGGTCACGCTCTGACCGCCAGCCCCGATCGCGGCAGTCTTGCCGCAATCCCTTGTCGAGATCCGGACAGCGAGCGCCTCGTAGACCTGGTACAGAGCTTGCTCATCATCCGATAGACCCACGGAGAACACGATGCTCACGATGCTCTGGCTCATGGCCTGTGGAGGCGGCGACAAGGCCGGCGTGGTCGGCAGCGTGCCATCGGATGGCACCGGCACCCTCACCTCGGAGCCGATCACCTACACGGTCGACGACGCCGAGCTCGCCTTCACCAGCCCGGGAGCCGCAGGCTTCACCAACGCAGGCACCACCGCCCTCGGCGGCGTCGCGAAGGCCATGGCCGAGGTCACCGTCAACGGTGTGCAGGCAGAGCTCGACGGCGCCAGCTTCGACGCAGGCCTCGACCTGCTGCCCGGCATCCACCTGATCGAGGTCGCCGGCACGGATGTCGAGGGCGGCAGCCACAGCGCCCGCGGCTCGATCCTGGCCGGCGACTACGCCGACCCGTCAGGTCCCAACTACGACGCCATGCAGATGCATCTGTCCGACAGCTCCATCCGAGGCCTCGGCAGCCTGGTCAGCGCCTTCGTCACCCCCGACCTGCTCAACCCCACCATCCAGGGCCTCAACCCCGTGGTCGACTCCCCCGACGCGGTGGTCTACCTGGGCGACCTGCGCTTCGACGAGGCCATCGTGAGCCTCGAGCCGTCGGCCCAGGGCTTGCTCCTATCGATGGAGTTGCCCAACTTCGTCCTACCCATCGACGCCACCATCCCCGACGCGCTGCCCTTCGGCATCGATCTCGACCTGAGCGCCGATGTGGAAGCCGACGTGCTGCTCACCGCCATCGTGGATGTCAGCACCGACGGCCGCGGGAACCTCGTGGTCACCGTCACCGATGTCGTGGCCGAGCTGGGCGACTTCGACCTCGACACCGGATTGCTCGAGCTCGTCGACTGGCTGGTCCTCGACGACGACGACCTCGCCGACTTCCTGGAGAGCCAGCTCACGGCCCTGGGTCCCGCCCTCGGGGGCGCCATCAACGGCATGCTGGCCGACCTCGACCTGTCGATGGAGACCGAGCTGCTCGGCAACCCGGTGGGGATGCAGATCGCCTTCGATCACGCCGACGTGACGGCACAGGGCATGGCGATGTCGCTGGCGATCGATGTCGACGTGGCGAGCCTCGGCACCGACGCGCCCGGGCACCTCACCTTCGCTGCTCCGCCCGCGGCCCAGGGCCCCCAGCTGCACGGCCAGATCGCCGATGACTTCATCAACCGGGCGCTGTTCGAGTTCTGGGCCGGTGGCGCGCTGAACCTCGAGATGCCCATCGGCGACGGCCCCGAGGCCGCCCTGATGCTGATCTTCGGTGGCGGCGACGAGGGCGCGCTGGCCCTCGATGCCCGCCTGCCTCCCGTGTGGGTGGAGCGCAACGGCGACAGCCGCCTCCAGATGGGCGAGGTCTACCTCACCGTCGACACCCCCGGAGGCAGCTACGGCGACCAGGTCGAGCTGCTGATGAACCTCGATGCCAAGGCGGAGATCAGCTTCGACGGCACCGCCGCCGGCATCGTGCTCTCCGACGCCCAGGTCGACATGATCGCAGTGGGCTCGAGCGTCGGCAACGAAGACCTCGACGTAGACGCCCTCGCGTCGGCCTTTGGTATCGGCGTGGGCATCATCAACGGCCTGCTGTCGTTCCCCCTCGATGGGCTGGTCGCCCCCGGCGCCCTGCCCCCCATCGAGTTCGCCCGCGACCCGTCGGGCCTGGGCACCACCCTCGACCTCGACCTCGGCGCCGTCGACATGCTCGCGCTGATGGGCATCGTGCCGCCGCCCCCCAACGATGTGCCTGTGCCGGGCACCGTCACCGTCTACGACATCGACAGCGACGTGCCCGACGACCTGGTACAGGGCTGGATCTGCGACGATCAGGTGGTGAACGTCACCGGCGCGAGCGGCACCTGGTGGGTCGAGGGAGAGCTCACGGTGGCCGGCACCGGCCACATCGTCTACGCGGTCGACAACAGCGACGTAGTCCTCGATGGCCCAGGAAACACCGTGTTCTTCGACCCGGGCGCAAGCATCACCGACAACGACGGCACCAACACCCTCACCGAGATCGACCCGCTGGCCCTCGAGCTGTCGGGCGCCCCGGTTCCCGGCTGCCCCTGATGCCCCGCACAGGGAGGGTCCCAACGGGCCGTTGAGCGCGCTACACTGCGCCGACTCGCGAGGGCACCCCTCTCCTCGCTGCCCGGGAGCGCAACCGTGCTGATGCTGCTGATGACCATGGCCGCCCAGGCCGCCGGCCTCGACCTCATCGAAGTGGGAGGCGCCTGGGGCACCCCCGGAGCGACCAACCCGACGGCCATCTGGTGGAACCCCGCCGGGCTCGCGGTGGGCGGCGGCACGCAGTTCATCGTCGAGGGCGCGCCGGTGTTCGCCAAGGTCTTCTCCGACCGGGCCAACCCCAACTACGGCAGCCTCGAGTCCACCCCCAACGGCGCGGGCGAGCCCGCCGACGGCTACCCCACCGAGTACGACTACAGCGGCCGCGACGATGTGTCGCTCAACGCGGTGGTGCCCTTCCTCGGCGTGAGCAGCGACTTTGGCGTCGAGGGGCTCGGCATCGGCGCCGGCCTCGCCGTGCCCACGGCCACCGGTGGCGCCATCGAAGACGAGTGGGGTCCCAACCGCTACTCGCTTCGTTCCGGCGACATCCGCGCCATCCAGGCCATCCTCGCTGCGAGCTACCGGATCAAGAAGGTCGTGAGCCTCGGCGTGTCGGGCAACTTCGTTGACTCCACCTGGGCCGCCGACACCGACACATCGACCTATGTCGACCTGTCTGATGCCGTGCAGGAGCAGCTCAGCCTCGACCAGCCGCTGCCCTCGTTCCGCGACGGCTACATGGAGAACCGCGGCTACACCGCCACGGCCGTGTTCGACGACCTCCGCGACCAGAAGTTCACCTTCGGTGCCGGCGTCTACATCACCCCCATCGACCAGCTCGGCATCTCGCTGGCGTTCAACAAGGGGGTGCGTCTCGATCACACCGGCGACATGACCATCCAGTTCCAGTGCCCCCCCGAGTACGACTTCCTGGTGGCGCTCGCGGCCTCCGACCGTGGCCTGTGCGACCCCGAGACCGGCCAGGGCAGCAAGTTCAACGGCAGCGGCGCGGTGGGCTACAGCCTGCCCTCCCGCGTCAACTTCGGGCTGGTGGTCTACCCCATCGAGGCGGTGCGGCTCGAGGCCATGGGCAGCTGGGTCAACTGGAAGGTGTTCACCGACTACGAGATCCAGACGGAGATCAGCCCCGACGAAGTCCCCGTGCTGCCCGACGACCCGGAAGACCCCGACGACGTGGCCGAGGCCCAGGCCCTGCGCGAAGAGACGGCCGAGCTGGCCAGCCAAGACCTGCTGTGGGCCCGCGACGGGCGCAACACCTACTGGGTCGGCCTCGACGCCAAGCACAAGGTCAACGAGTACTTCATGTACGGCGGCCGGGTCTTCTACGACCGCACGTCGGTCCCCACCGACTCGCTGATGCTCAACAACTTCAACAGCAACACCGTTGGTCTGTCGGCCATGGCGATGGTCAGCCCCATCGACAAGCTGGGCATCTCGGTGTCGTTCAGCCACCACTTCATGGCCGATCGCACGGTCGACAACTCCAACTTCGGGCTGTCGATCTACGAAGACCAGAGGCGCGAGTTCCGCTACCGCTTCCCCAGCGGCAACGGCACCTACGGCGGCAGCATCAACCGCCTCGGGATCTCCTTGCGCGGGCGCTTCGGCAACGACAAGGCGAAGTGGTAGCCGACGGAGGACTCCATGGTCGACGCACCCGCTCCCCATCCCCACCACACACCACGGTCGGGGCCGGTGGTGCTGTGCATCCTCGACGGTGTCGGCCTCGGTGACGGCGCCGAAGACGACGCCGTCGCCACCTCGCGAATGCCCGTGCTCCGCGGCCTGATGGCCCAGCACCCCTGGGTGAAGCTGGCCGCCCACGGCACCGCGGTGGGCCTTCCCTCTGACGGCGACATGGGCAACAGCGAGGTCGGGCACAACGCGATGGGTGCCGGCCGCGTCTTCGCGCAGGGAGCCCGCCTGGTCAACGAGGCCTTCGCCTCCGGGCAGGTGTTCGAGCACCCGTTGTGGGCCGAGCTGTGCGCCACCTCGACGCTGCATCTGATGGGGCTGGTCTCCGACGGCAACGTGCACAGCCACATCGACCACCTGCGTGCCCTCATCGAGCGCGCCGCCCGCGACGGGGTGTCGCGGCTACGGGTCCACGTGCTCACCGACGGCCGCGATGTCGGCAAGCGCACGGCCCTCACCTGGGTCGAGCCCCTCGAGGCACGCCTCGCCGAGCACCGTGCGGCCGGCCGCGACTACCGCGTGGCCTCCGGGGGCGGCCGCATGAACCTCACGATGGACCGCTACGAGGCCGACTGGGGCATGGTCGCCCGCGGCTGGCGCACCCACGTTCATGGCGAGGGCCAGGCCTTTCCCAGCGCATCCCAGGCCATCCGCGCGCTGTACGAGGCCGACCCCGACACCGACGACCAGTGGCTGCCCGCCTTCGTCGTCACCGACGAGGAGGGCCCCGTCGGCCGCATCACGTCGGGCGACGGCGTGCTGTTCTTCAACTTCCGCGGCGACCGAGCCATCGAGATCAGCCGAGCCTTCGAGGAAGACAGCCTCGACACCTTCGACCGTGGCGAGCGCCCCGACGTGCTGTACGCCGGCATGATGCAGTACGACGGCGACCTCGAGGTGCCGAAGCGCTACCTCGTCGAGCCACCCGCCATCGACCGGGTGATGGGCGAATACCTCGTCGCCGCCGGCAAGCGCACCTTCGCGTGCTCCGAGACCCAGAAGTTCGGCCACGTCACCTTCTTCTTCAACGGCAACCGCTCCGGCCGCCTCAGCGACACCCTGGAGCGCTACCACGAGGTCCCCAGCGACACGCTGCCCTTCGACCAGCGCCCGTGGATGAAGGCCGCCGAGATCACCGACGCGGCGGTCGCGGCCATCCAGTCGGGCGACTACGACCACGTGCGCCTGAACTACGCCAACGGCGATATGGTCGGGCACACGGGCAACCTGGAGGCAGCGAGGGTCGCCCTCGAGGCGGTCGACCTGCAGCTCGCTCGGCTCCACCGGGCCGTGTCCGATGTGGGCGGCGTGTTGCTGGTCACCGCCGACCATGGCAACGCCGACGAGATGTACATGCGCGACAAGAAGGGCCAGCCCAAGCTCGACGCCGACGGCCGCCCCATGCCACGCACCAGCCACACCCTCAACCCCGTGCCCTTCGTGGTGGTCGACCCTGCCCACCGCGTCACCACGGTCGAGGGAGAGCACGGGCTGGCATCGGTGGCCGCCACGGTCCTCGAGCTGTGCGGGCTTCAGGCCCCCGACGACTACGCCCCCAGCCTGGTGAGGCCCCTGTGACCGTCGACCTGCGCTCCGACACCGTCGCCCACCCCACCGAGGCGATGAAGGCGGCCATGGTGGCCGCACCCCTGGGCGACGACGTGCTCGGCGACGACCCGACCGTGCAGCGGCTGGAGGCGCGCTGTGCCGAGCTGTCGGGCAAGGAGGCGGCCCTGTTCGTGCCGTCGGGCACGATGGCGAATCTGCTGGCGCTGCGGGTAGGCACCGAGCCCGGCGACGAGGTGCTGCTGCACGACAGCGCGCATCCCCAGCACTACGAGTCGGGGGGCGCCGCTCACGTGGCTGGGGTGATGCTGTCGCCCCTCGGTGGCGAGCGAGGCCTGCTGGAGCCCGACGCGGTCGAGGCGAGGGTGCGGCCGCTGGCCCCCCACTTCGCGCCCACGCGCATGCTGTGGGTCGAAGACACGGCGAACCGAGGCGGGGGCAAGGTCCACGAGCTGGAGCGCCTCGATGCGCTGTCGGCGGTGGCACGGCAGCACGGGCTCCGCACCCACCTCGACGGGGCACGGCAGTGGCACGCAGCGGTGGCCTCAGGGGTGCCCATCGCCCGCCGCGCCCAGGGCTACGACACGCTGTCGATGTGCTTCAGCAAGGGGCTGGGCTGCCCGGCGGGGAGCATCCTGTGCGGCCCTCGAGCCGACATGGCCCGCGCCCGCCGCTTCCGCAAGATGCTCGGCGGCGCCATGCGGCAAGCCGGCATGCTCGCAGGGGCCGCGCTGTACGCCCTCGACCACCACATCGAGCGCCTCGCCGACGACCACGCCCACGCCCGCCAGCTCGCCATGGGGCTGATGATGGCCGGCTTCAAGGTCGAGGCCCCCGAGACCAACATCGTGCATGTCGACGTGCCCGAGGCGGCCGCCTTCGTGGCTCGGCTGGAGGGCCACGGCGTGCGCTGCTTCGCCATCGGGCCCGACCGGCTGCGACTCGTGGTGCATCTGGGCGTCGCCGACGACGACGTCGACACGGTGCTGCAGGCCTTCGAGCGCGCTCAGAGCAACGTCCCCTGAGACACAGAGGGCCCGCGGCGATGGCCGCGAGCCCCCCACACCGCGAGCACCCCTGCTAGTTGCAGGTGGCGGGCACGCTGTACTCGATGTCGACCACGTCGAACTCGCCGATGGGCGGGTTGTTGACCGTGACCGAGTTGTTCGCCGAGCTGTAGGTCCAGTCGGTCGTGGGGACCCCGTTGACGTAGACCACCACGGTGGACTCGTCGGCAGGGTTGGCCAGCGGGTAGGTCTGGATGCCGACCAGCACTTCGCTGGCGATGTCGGTGAAGCTGCTGCCCCAGTTGCTGTTGCAGATGTTCAGCTCAGCGCCACCCGTGAGGTTGATCGCGTCGGTGTAGACCGCCGCACCCGTGCCACAGTTGGTGAACAGGTCGAGCACACCCGACACCTTGAGCAGGCTGGGGTCGCTGACGTAGTTCTCGAACTCACCCACCCAGTAGGCACCGCTCTGGCCCGACTGCTCCGGCTCATCACTGATGTTGATGATGTGGAGCAGGGCGCCGGGCCGCAGGAAGCCCTCGTTGCAGTTGCCGGTGCCCGTCTTCGACAGGGCGAGCTCGGACAGCTTCAGCAGCGACTCGGTGTAGGCGTAGTCGGCGTGGGCGCTGTTGAATGCGTTGTCGACGAGGATGTCGGACGCATTGGGCGTGTTCACGTCGAGGATGCCCTGCGTGGCGCAGCCGTTGGGGTTGGTGACCAGCATCAGCTGCCAGTCGGAGATGTTCTGCAGCTCGGTCACGAAGGCGGGGAAGCCCTGCTGCACATCGTCGGTGTTGTCGCTCGACATCGAGCCCGACTGGTCGATGGTGATCAGCACGTCGACCGGCGGGGGGCCGGGGGCGTAGAAGGTCTCGGAGTAGTTGGCCAGCCAGTCGGCGTTGCCCAGCTGCTCGGCCGTCTCGTCGCCATCGGGGTCGTTGGACGACACCGTCAGCGTTCCCGCGTCGGCGCCGGAGGCCGTCGGCGCGTAATCGACCACCGCCGTCGTCGTCTCGCCGGGGGCGAGCACGAGGGGCAGCGACGGGCCGTTGACGAGGCTCAGCGCACCACCCGAGGAGTAGACCGCGTCGTAGATCTCGAGATCGTTGCCGCCCACGTTGGCCAGCTCGATCTCCAGCGACTCGCCGCAGGGAAGGAACACGTCGCCGAAGTCGAAGACCGCCGGTGTGATCTCGAGGTCGGGCAGCAGCCCATAGCCGACGAGGTCGACCGTGGAGTTGTTGCCGTCGGGATCGTTGCTCACCACCTGGACGAGGCCTTCATCCATTTCGAGGACCGGGCTGAACTCGACCTCGACCTCTCGGCTGTCGCCCGGCTCGAGAGCGAAGGCCAGCTGCGGGCCGAGCACCACGAACGCATTGCCGCTGACCAGCTGCACGTCGCTCACGTCGAGGGTGGAGTTGCCGACATTGCTGACCGTGAAGGCCTTGATCTGCGTCTCGCCGTCGCCCAGCGCGTCGTAGGTGAGGCTGCTGGGCTCGACGAGGATGTCGGGGACCAGGCCCTCGCCGAGCAGGTCGACCGTGGAGTTTTCGCCGTCGGGGTCGTTGCTGAGCACCTGGACGGCGCCGTAGTTCTCGCCGGGTGCGGTGGGCGCGTACTGCACGTCGACCACGGTGTCTTCACCCGGGGCGAGGAGGAACTCGAAGTCGGGACCGAGCACCTCGAAGCCGTCGCCACTGCCGATGACGATGTCGTCGACCTCCAGCGTTCCGTCTCCGACGTTGCTGACGGTGAACTGCTGCACCTCGGTCTCGCCAAGGGGGAGACCCGAGAACAGCAGCGCCGGCGGATCGACGAGGATGTTGGGCGCGGGACCGGTGGGCGCCTTGTCGTCTTTACTGAAGCCCTGCTCGATGCAGCCGATGGCGAAGAACAGGGGAAGAGCGGCCAGGAAGCGGGTCTGCATCAGTCGCACTCCGCGAGGATGTTGTAGGTCACGTCGACCACGTCGTTCTCGCCGATGGGCGGGCTGTTGACGGTGACCGTCCAGCTGTCGGCGCTGTAGCTCCAGTCGGTCGTGGGCACGCCGTTGACCGAGACCTCCATCGTGCTCTCGTCGGCGGGATCCTGCAGCGGGTAGGTCTGGATGCCCTCGAGGACCTCGCTGGCGATGTCGGTGAAGTTGGCGCCCCAGTTGCTGTTGCAGATGTTCAGCTCGGCGCCGCCCGTCAGGTCGACCGCTTGGGTGTAGCCAGCAGCCCCCAGGCCGCAGTTGCCGAACAGGTCGAGCACACCCGACACCTTCAACAGGCTCGGGTCGGACACGTAGTTCTCGAACTCGCCCACCCAGTAGGAGGCGGAGTCGCCAGACTGCTCGGGCTCGTCGCTGAGCGTGATGATGTGCAGCAGGGCGCCCTGGCGGAGGAAGCCCTCGTTGCAGTTGCCCGCGCCCGTCTTCGACAGCGCCCGCTCCGACAGCTTCAGCAACGACTCGGTGAGGTTCGCGCCGCCGTTGTCGTCGTGGTTGGTGTCGAACGCGTTGTCGACCAGCAGCCCCGACGGGTTGTTGGAGCTGGCGTCGAGGATGCCGCCCGTGGCGCAACCGTTCGGGTCGGTCACCAGGATGAGCTGCCAGTCGGCGATGTTCTGCAGCTCGTTGACGAATGCCGGGAAGCCCTGCTCCACGTCATCGGTGTTGTCTTGGGCCATCGAGCACGACTGATCGATGGTGATGAGCACGTCGACCGGCGGCGGCCCCGGCGCGTAGAAGGTCTCGCTGTTGCTGGCGAGCCACACGCCCTCACCGTTCTGGTCGGCCGTCTCGTCGCCGACCGGATCGTTCGACGACACCGTCAGCACGCCGGTGTCGGAGGCTGCCTCGGTGGGCGTGAAGTCGACCCACACGCTGGTCGCCTCGTCGGGGCCGAGCACCAGGGGGAGCTGCAGATCGGAGCGGAGCGACAGCTGGCCGCCCGACACGTAGTCGAGGGAGTAGATCTCGAGGTCGACATCGCCCACGTTCTTGAGCTCGAGCTCCACGCTCTCGCCACAAGGCACGAAGTCGGCCCCGTTCTCGGCGAAGTTGTAGGTGTCGGGCACGATCTGAAGGTCGGGGACCAAGCCGAAGCCCAGCAGGTCGACCTGGCTGTTGTCGCCGTCGGGGTCGTTGCTCAGCACCTGCACCGCACCGTAGTTCTCATCCGCCCCCATGGGGGTGAACTCGACGGTGACCGGAAGGTCGGCGCCCGGATCGAGGGTGAACTCGAAGTCGGGACCGAGCACCGTGAAGGCGTTGCCGCTGCCAATCACGATGTCGTCGACCTCCAAGACCGCGTCGCCGACGTTGCTGACGATGAAGTCGAGGGTCTGCGTCTCGCCGTCGCGCAGCGAGTCGAACATCAGCGCGGGCGGGTCGACCAGGATGTCGGGCTGCACGTTGGGGGGGACCTCGTCTTTCTTCGAGATGCCCGTCTCGATGCACCCACCGGCAACAGCGAGGACGATCAAGGGAGTGACGCGATTCATGCAGAGCCTCCACAGCCAGAGCCTGTCGCTCTCCATTCTAGCAAGAATCGTGCCCGGAATCCAAGGCGATCCAACGTCGCTTCCCATAGATTCGCGATCTTATTGCCGCAGCCTGATGTACCAGTGGGACAGCAGGATCCCAGGCGGGCTCTCTCCTCCGTACCCCGACGCACGAAGGGCTCCGCCGCATGCGACGAAGCCCCTTCTCCGGATTCGAGCGAGCTCAGAGCAGATTTGCCACTGCGTCACGTTCGCCCGACAGCGCCGCGACGTTCTCGGCAATCCGCGCCGCGGTGTACTCGTCGATCTCGAGATCCGCCACCACCCGGGCGTTGCCCTCGCCGTCGACGGTGCACGGGAACGAGAAGACCAGGCCTTCCGGCACCTCGTACCAGCCCTGGCTGGGGATCGCCATGGAGACGATACGCCCGTCGGTGCCTCGCCACCAGTCGCGCATGTGGTCGACCGCCGCGCTCGCCGCGCTCGCCGCCGACGAAGCGCCACGGGCGTTGATGATCGCCTTGCCGCGCGTCGACACCGTCGCCTTGAAGTCGCCCCGAAGCCAGGCGTTGTCGTAGACCTCGGTGGCCGGACGACCATCGACCTTGGCCTCGGAGATGTCGGGGTACATCGTGTCGGAGTGGTTGCCCCAGATGAACACGTCGCGCACCTTGGCGACGTTGACACCAGCCTTGATGGCCAGCTGACCGGCCGCGCGGTTCTGGTCGAGGCGGGTCATGGCGCTGAAGCAATTCGGGTCGAGATCGGGCGCGTTGCGCTGCGCGATGAGGCAGTTGGTGTTGCACGGGTTGCCGACCGTGATCACCTTGACCGTCTTCTTCGCGTTGTCGTTGATGGCCTTGCCCTGGCCCACGAAGATGGGGCCGTTGGCCGCCACCAGGTCGGCGCGGTCCATCCCGGCGGAGCGGGGGCGGCTACCGACGAGGAAGATGGCATCACAGTCGGCAAACCCCTTGTTGGGGTCGTCGGTGCCTTCGATGCCGTGCACCAGGTCGAACGCCGAGTCGGTCAGCTCCATGATGACGCCCTGCAGGCGCTCCATTCCCGGCGGGATCTCTACCAGCTGCAGGATGACGGGCTGGTCGGGGCCGAAGCAGTCGCCCGACGCGATGCGCCAGAGCAGCGAGTAGCCGATGTTGCCAGCGGCGCCCGTGACGGCGACGCGAATGGGGCTGTTCATGAGGGGGACCTCCGGAGTGGTGGGCAGTGCTAACCCCTGAGTGCAGGGCGAACCACGTCACCCGGCGGATCGGCGAAACCCGCTGCGGGCAGGTCAGCCGCTGGCCTCCGGCACGTGCCACGAGAGACGCCCACTCCCCGGGAGGTCCCATGCTCGAGGCGCTCTACCCACAGCCCTGTGTCGTGTGCCGCGACGAGCACGGCGGGCCGATCTGCGACGCGTGCGATCGTGAGCTCGTCGTCTGCGCCCGCCGCCAGCCCCCTGGGCGACTGCAGGAGCTGTTCGTGCTCGCCGCCTACCGCAGCCCCTTCGGCGAGCTGGTCGCACGAGCCAAGGCAGGCCACCACCGTGAGCCCCTCCGGATCCTCGGTCAGGCCATGGGCCGTCGGGCCCGGCCGTTCACCGCCGGGTCCTTCGATGCGGTCGTGCCCTGCCCGTCACCCTGGCCTCGGCTGGCTCGCCGGGGTTTCGGGCCGGGGCATGTGCTGGCCGTGGGGGTGGCGCAGAGCGCAGGGCTGCCGATGATCAGCGCCCTGTCCGTGCGACCCGGGCGTCGCCAGTCCACCCTCGACCAGGCAAGCCGAGCCAGCAACCTCGCCCGTCGGCTTCGCCTGAGGAAGCGCACCACCGGGCGGGTGCTACTCGTAGACGACGTCGTGACCACAGGGGCCACGATGGGGGCGTGCGCAGAGGTGTTGCTGCAGCAGGCCGACGTCGACGGGGTGTGGGGCCTGGCCTGCTGCGCCGTCGCTCGGCGGCAGATGTCACGAGATGCGGAACAACCGACGAAGGTCCGTGACGTTTGCTTTCGACCCGAGGGCCCTGTTGGTGCGTACTGAGAGAGTGTCCGCGCCTCTCGAGAGCAACAACGCGAGAACACCCCTGCACTGGCAACCGATTGCTCTCGAGGGGCGCCATCCTTCCCCGGAGTCCCACATGACCATCACCCCCACCACCGTGACGCTGACCGAGACCCTCCACGCCGACCTGGGCGAGCTCGTGTCCGCCTACTACGAAGCTGCTCTCGAGGAAGTCGGCGACCCCGAGTTCGCTGAGCTCATCGCCTCCACCATGGTCAACGAGCTGATCATCGAGGCCACGGTGCCCCGCACCGACGGCGTCGTGCGCGCGGCCTGAGCGAGCGGTCGCCCGGCAAAGCGGCCAGCAGGTCATCGATCTGAAGACCGCTTGCAACCGATCGTTTCGATCATCGAAGCGGTCAAACGGCCGAGGGTTCGCGTTGCTCCTGGAGGATCACGGGGTATAGTTGACGTCCCCCCCCCTCCTCCCCTGCCCCCTGCCGTCCCATGGCCCTACCCGTCTCCCCTGGTCCCAAGAGCCGCGACGTCGCCGTGCGCGGCTGGTCCGGCATCACCGTGCGCACCGCATGGACGCTCCTCGCCCAAGGCGTGAAGGTGCGCGCCGATGTGCTCACCGACGCGCGAGCCCATGCCATTCGGTGCATCCCCGCGAGCACCCCCCTTCCCCACGCGGAGGATCTCGCGGCCCAGGCCACCCGCGACTTCGTGCTCCGAGCCCGCGGCCGTCGTCCAGACGACCCGTGGCCCCAAGACGTCGCCATGCCGCTGTCTCCACGATGGGTCCGTGCCTTGGAGCGCTCCACCGACGCGGTCGGCGCGGCGCTCTTCCGCAAGCACTACGGCGACAATCGGCCCCTCGCCCGCCTCGAGAGCTCCCTGGGCGTCGACCGAACGCACCTCGAGGCGGCTCGTGGAGGGCTGCGGGAGGTGGTCCGACGCATCGGTCAGGCAGACGGCCTGCCCTTCGACACGTGGCCCGTCGAGCGCCTCGACCGGGTGCTGGAGCGCTTGGCTGCCTTCGCGTCGGGCCCGTGCCCGCCCGCCCTGGATGTCGCCGAGGGGGCTCACCGCGAGCATGTGCGCAACTGCCCCCGCTGCGACCGGCTGGCCCGGTTGGTGCGTGCGGGCATCCTCACCATCGACGACCTGCTGCCACCCAGCATCGGGGCCCGGCCCACCGGTGCGACCACCGCCATCGTGCTGCAGTTCCACCCCGACGCACGCCCCCTGCGCCCGGCGCTGCTGGGTGAGCTCGACGTGCCAGCCCACCCCCTCGGCGACGACCTGCTGTTGTTCGACGGCGCCCACGCCAAGGCCGTGAAGGCCGCAGTACACACCGCCGCCGAGGTGGCGGCCCCGCATCGCACCCAGCTCCGGGGAGCCTGGCTCGAGGGCGACGGCGCGTGGAGCGCGCACGGCCTCCTGGGTCCTCTCACCAACCAGATCGACCGCGCCGTGCAGCGCCAGACCTGGGGCACGGCCGAGGGCCTCGGCGAGCTGCCCGAGCCCCTCCCGCAGCCGCCGGCAGCCACGGGATTGTGGGCCGGGGTGGGAGCTCTCGCGGCCACGGGCCTGGTGCTCTTGCGGCTCGCGTGGGCTGCGACCGCTGGCGCGAGCCCCGCTCCGGCCCTGCAGATCGACTTCGCCACCGACCAAGCCGGTGTGTGGGCGAGCTTCGACGCGCCTGATCAGGATCCTGTCGGGGTGCTCGTGCTCGACGAAGAGCTTCACCTCGCGGCAGAGGCCGACGACGCGGCCGGCAAGGCCCCCCTCGCGGTCGGCGACGGCAGCTTCCGTGCGTTCGGGTCGAGGGGCGTGATGGTGGTCCATCACACCGACGCCATCGACCTCAGCGACATCCTCGCCGAGGCCTCGGGCGCCGAGGCTCCCCTGCAGGCGGCGGTCGATCTGGTCCGCCAGCGCCATCCCCGCGCGACGGTGGCGTGGAGGCACCGATGACGGACGGCACCGCGCATCCCACGGGTTGCCCCTTTACGATGACCTGCTGTATTCGCTACGATCTGCAGGCCGAGGATCCAAGGTGAACACCATCCGTCCGTCGACGCGTTTCGACCTCCACCTGCACACGCAGCGCTCAGATGGGCGCTTCGATGCAGACGAGGTGCTGCGTCGTTGCGCGGCAGGCGGTCTGGAGGTGGTCGCCCTGACCGACCACGACCTGGCCACCGAGCTGCGGCCGGGCGTGCACGACATCGACGGGCACCAGCTCCGGCTCCTCGCTGGTGCAGAGGTCAGCGGCACCCACGAGGGGCGCGAGTTCCACCTGCTCGTGTACTTCGCCGGCGAGGTGCCCATCGGCTTCCGCGACTTCTGCCGGATGCAGTGCCAGGCCCGCGCGGAGCGCTTCGATCACGCCGTGCGGTCGCTGGGGCTCGAGGGCATCAGCGGGCCCGACGCAGCCGCCGTGCGCGGGGAACGCGCCCTGACACGCCACCACCTGGCCCGGGCCCTGGTCGAGGCAGGCCACGTGCCGAGCACCGGCGACGCGTTCGCGCGCTACCTCGACCATCGCCACGGCCACGTGCCCGTCTTGGGCCTCAGCTTCGTAGAGGCCATCCGGGTGGCTCGTGCCTTCGGGGGGCTCACCAGCTGGGCGCATCCGCCGCTGCAGTCGGTCCGCGACCACCTGTCCACCTTCGTCGAGGCGGGCCTTCAGGGCCTCGAAGCCGTGCGGCCGCGTGTCAACGCGAAGGCGCGCAAGCACTACAAGAAGGCAGCGAAGCGCCACGGCCTGTTTCTCACGGGCGGCAGCGACTGGCACGGCTGGCGCGACCCCGCCCTGGGCCTCTTTCAGGTGCATGCCCACGAGATCGCCGGCTTCGTCGACGCCTTGCAGGCGGCCTGAGCCGCAGCTTGCCCTCGTTCCCGACGCACGACGGCCCAACGCACGACGGCGACACCCGGGGGCGTCGCCGTCGGCTCTCGAGCAGGCCGAAGCCCGCTGTGGTCAGCTCAGCAGCTTCTGCAGGCTGATGCCGAGGCCCACATCGCTGACCTTGAGCTTGCCACTCATGAACAGCATCATCGCCTGGGCCGGGTTGTCGAGCATGGCCTCGAAGTCTTCCTTCTTGGCGTTCACCGTGCAGCCCGGCTCGTCGTGGCCGCCCTCGGCGATGGTGCCCTCACCGGTCAGATCGACGGTGTAGGTGCCCGCATCCTCGATCTCGAACACGTAGATCGCACCGATGTCCTTCACCAGGTCGGGGTTGTCCGACAGCTTGTTGGGGAGGTAGTTGGTGAAGAAGTCCTGGGTGTCGGCCATGTCGGCATCCTCCGGCGAATGGGTCAGGAAAGGTACCGACAATCACCCCCCGCCGCAACCTCAATTGCCGTGACACAGCGGCCTACAGCGAGCGTCGGCGAAGGAAGGTCGCCAAGGCGAGCAAGGCAACCCCACCGGGAACGAAGATCACGCTGATCAGGCAGAGCATCGCCTCGCCAAACGTGGTGATCTCCAGCGTGTCGCCCGACTCGGGACGCTCCCCCAGCTGCCCCTCTTCCTCGACCAGCCAGGCGACCGTGTTGAGGAACAGATCGCGGTTGTTGCCGTACAGCACGAAGCCGTTGGCTGCGAAGTCGCTGTCGCCGAACACCACGAGCCGCCCCCCGGCCACCGGGGCCAGGTCGGCCGGCACGGCACGCCCGACATCCCCCTGCAGATCGGGCACAGCCGGCGCGCGGTCGACCGGCGCCTCGTCGGCTCCGCCCTCTTCGTCGGGAAGGTCTAGCGGCTGATCTCCTTGGGGGACCTCGACCTGACGTGTCGACGCGGCCACCTGCAGCACCGCGGGGTCGTCGATGTGGCTCACCACCGCCACCGGCACGTCGCCGACCTTCTCCCCAGGACTCGGCTCCACCGAGGCGGCCTCGGGGTTCTGCTCGGCCCAGGCGTCGGCGCTCGTCTGCAGCAGCGCCCGCACCTTGAGGCCCTCGAGCTCCCGCAGCGGCGTGACCGAGCGGGTGATGGGCAGCACCACGGCTGCACCGAGGGACTCGGTGATCGGATGCGACAGCAGGTTCTTCCCCGACAGGACCACGAACATCGGGTCGCCGATGCCCATCAGCTGGTTGTTCGGGTTCACGTCGAGCACCAGGTCGTCGCCGACCGCGACCCCGTAGCGCTCCAGCTCCGCCGCCAGATCGGGCGTCAGGCTCGGCTCGAGGAGGATCGCGACCCGTCCGGCCTCGGCCAGGTAGGCCGCCAGCGCCTCCCGCTCGTAGGGCAGCCACTCCACCTGCGGCCGGACCACGAGCAGGGCGTCGCAGTCACGGGGGATCCCCTGAGTGGCCGTCTGAGTGCGAACCACCTGATAGTTGAGCCCCTCCAGCTCGGTCACCACCGCGCCCAGCGCCCGCTCGCTGTACTCGTCGTCGGGGTCGGGCTCGCCGTGCCCCACGGCCCAGCAGATGGTGTGGGTGACCTCGGACTGCAGCATCAGCAGCGCCTCGACCAGCTCGTCTTCCGCGATCTCCCAGTCGAGGCGACGCTCCCGCTCACCGAACGACAGCACCACCGTGCCGTGGTCGCCGGTGATCTCGTGCTTGCTGGCCAGCCCTGGACTGCGGAGCGGATCGACAAAGCGCACCTGCAGCTGGTCCGACTGCTCCTCGAACAGCTCGATCATCCGACGAAAGCCCTGCTCGCCGGGGCTGCCCGACCGGAAGAAGGCCAGCACCTCGACCGGGGCCGACAGGTCGCGGGCCACCTTCACCGACTGCGCCGACAGCGTGTGCTGTGCGTCGGAGGTGAGGTCGAAGGTGTGATCGTTGCGCTCGGCGAGCAGGTAGAGCCCGACCGACAGCCCCCCCGCCAGCACGACCATCAGCGACGACCCTGACCCCAGCAGGAAGCCCCGCGAGCTCACCGTGTCGCCGACCCGCTTGCGATCGAGCAGGGGGTAGGCCACCAACAAGGCCGCCCCTGCCAGGGCGAGCCAGGTAGGGGCGCCATCCATCCGCCCCGTGGCGAACCACCCCGTGGCGGAGCCGACGAGCAGCACGAGGCCCGCCAGCGCGAGGGTCCAACTCCACTTGGCCATCAGCTCCACCGGTAGCTCTCGAGCCGCTGGTGGGTCGCGAACAGGCAGAAGGCCCCGAACAGCACGAAGTAGGCGATGTCGCTCACCTTGAGCGCCCCCTGCAGCATGTCGGACAGGTGCGGCGCGAGAGCCAGCTTGTGGTTCCAGTCGTCGGGGGACTCCGCTCCCCAGTCGAGCACGAACAAGCTGAGAGACGCCGTGAACGCCAGCACCATCGCCACGATCTGGTTCGACGTGAGGCTGCTGAACAGCATCCCCATCGCCAGCAGCGCGCCGCTCATCAGCAGCAAGCCCAGGTAGCCCCCGAGCAGCACCCCTGGCTCCGGAGTGCCCCACTGCAGCAGGGCGATGGGGTAGTGCAGCGAGGTCACCAGCAGCACCCCGACGAAGCCGAGAGCTCCGAAGAACTTGCCCAGCACGATCTCAGCGGTGCTCACCGGGGAGGTCAGCAGCAGCTCCATCGTGTGCTGCCGGAACTCCTCGGAGAACAGCCGCATCGACACCCCGGGCAGGATCATCAGCAGCACGACGGCACAGTTGCCGAAGAACGGCTCGAGCAGGTAGTCCTCCAGCGTGAGCTGCGAGGCGGCGTAGGGGTTGTAGACGAGGTCTTGCGACTGCAAGACGTAGTTTTCGACCATGTAGACCCAGAACACGCCGGTCACGAACAGGTAGCCGCCGAGCACGAGCCACCCGACGGGTGTGTGGAAGATCGAGCGCAGCTCGCGCCACGCGATGTGCAGCACGTTCATGCTTCTCCCCCCGTCAGCTGCAGGTAGACCTCTTCGAGCCCCTGGGTGCCGCCGAGCTCCAGCAGCCCCCGCGACACGGCCGCGCGGGCCACGGCCTCCCGCACGTCAGCGTCGGCGGTCACCCGCAGCTGCCCACCGCCCAGCGACTCCACCGAGACCACCCCATCGAGGGCGTTGAGTTCGGCCATCAGCGGCTCGTCAGGCCGCGCCACAGTGAGCCGGATGCGGGTGCCGGCCCTCGACAGCGCGTCGAGCCGATCGCTCGCCACGATCCGCCCCCGGTCGATCACGATCACCCGGTCGCAGATCGCCTCCACCTCGGGGAGCACATGGGTGCTCAAGATCACCGTCACATCGCCCTGAGCGAGCTCTTCCACCAGCTGGCGGATCTCCACCCGCTGGGCGGGGTCGAGACCCGACGCCGGCTCGTCGAGGATGAGCACCTGCGGGCGATGCACCAGCGCCTGGGCGATGCCCACGCGCTGACGGTAGCCCTTCGACAGGTGGTCGATGAGGCGGTGAGACACGGGGGCCAGCCCGACCCGCTCGATGAGCTGGTCGACTCGCTCTCGCACCGACTCCGCCCCCTTCACCCGACCGCAGAAGCGCAGGAAGTCGCGCACGGTCATGTCGACGTACAGCGGGGGGACCTCGGGGAGGTAGCCGACCAGGCGCTTGACCTTCTTCGGCTCCCGGAACACGTCGATGCCACCGACCATGGCCCGACCCTCGGTCGCACCGAGCGCTCCGGCCAGGATCCGCATCGTCGTGCTCTTCCCGGCACCGTTAGGCCCCAGGAAGCCGACGATCTCCCCACGCTCGATGGTGAAGTCGAGGTGGTCGATCGCGGTGGTGCTTCCGTAGACCTTCGTGAGCTGCTCGACCTGGATCACCGCGATGCTCCGCTCCGGCTCGGGGACGCGCGACAGCTATGCGCCTGCCGTCGCGTGTCAACCCGTCGCGGGCCGACGATGACGAACCCTCACTCGGGGTGCGTGACCGTCAGCTCGTAGTCGCCGCTGCCGGAGCTGGCCTTGATCCCTGCCTTGAAGGTGCCGTCTCGGCCCACATAGACGCTGAGGGTCTCGGTGGAATCGGGACCCGTGCTGCTCCACTTCGCCTTCCACCGGGTGCCATTCCACACCAACAGGTACAGGTCGAAGTCGGTGCCGGCGTCGCCCGTCAGCTCGAGGGTGTGCTGCCCGGCGTTCAGGGTCACGTAGTCGAAGCCCGCCACGTCGCCCGTGGCGGCGAGGGTGCCCGTCTCGGTGAAGGTGATCTCGTTGACCACGGCGCCCCCGCCGTTGAGGTCTTCGACCGCCATCCCCGTGTTGTTCTCGATCCAGGACTCGAAGGCATCGACCTTGGTGCTCACGCCGTAGTCGTTGCAGTTCTGGTCGCCGTAGGAGGTGACCCCCGCCACATAGACGTGGCCGTCGCGCGTGAAGAACGCCGGACCGCCCGAGTCACCAAAGCAGGCGCCGCCCGTGCCAGTGTTGTTGCCACCGCCGCCGTTGCCCTGGTCGTACTCGACCTCCTGGTTGCGCACATCGTCGACGGGCACGGTGATGTGCTCCAGGATGTAGGCCGCGCCCGTCTCCTGCTCCCCGAAGCCGGCGAGGTCGAGGTCGGAGCCGATGTCGGCATTCTCCAGGCCGATGCTGCCGGGCAGCGGCATGATCGGCGACGCGTAGGTCGCGGGGGTGTCGAGCTGGATGAGGGCGATGTCGTTGGTCAGCGAGAAGGAGTTGTAGCCGCTGTGCATGATCACGTCGTTGACGCCGTACAGCTCGCCCTGGTTGATCACCGTGCCGTCGGCACCGAACTTCACGTAGACGTCGTTCGCCTGAAGGCCGTCGGCACAGTGGGCCGCGGTGAGCACCCACTGGTCGAAGATCAGCGTGCCGGTGCAGAACGGGAGGCCCAGACCGAAGGGCCCGTAGTTGAAGTGCAGCGACACGGTGGCATCGTGCTCGGGCAGGCTCGGCGGGGACCCGTGATAGATCATCAGCTGCTCGACATCCCTCTCCGTCAGCTCCTTGTCGCTGGTCGGCGTGTCGCACGCGGCCAGGGTGGACAGGAGTGTCATCGCGGTCAGGGTGCGCAGCATGGAAGCCTCCGGAGCAAGGTGGTGGGGACGTGCCATCCCCTCTCGGCACAAACAGCCTAGGCCATCAGGGAAACGGATACCGTTTCAGCCTGTGTCAGCCTGCGACAGCAGTGTACGGGACCCCTCCCCCGCCTCGCCCGGCCCATCGGTGAAGATTGCGTCACGGTGATACAGGCGCCCATGCCTGTCCGGACCGCCGACGCCCGAGGCCTCGCAGAAGCCGTGGCTGCCCTGAAGCAGGGGCACCTCGTCGGCCTTCCGACCGAGACCGTCTACGGTCTGGCCGCCGACGCGGGCAACCCCGACGCGGTGGCACGGGTGTTCGCCGCCAAGGCACGGCCCACCTTCGACCCGCTCATCGTCCACCTCCCCGACAACGCCCCCTTCGACGCCCTGTCCGACTGGGTCACCGACGAGGGCGTGGCATGGGCCCGCCCGCTCGTGCACGGCCTGTGGCCAGGTCCCCTCACCCTGGTGCTACCGCGACGCGATCATGTGCTCGACCTGGTGACCGCGGGCCTCGACACCGTTGCTGTGCGCGTCCCACGCCACCCCGTGGCCCAGCAGCTGCTGCGCGCGTTCGGGCCGCTGGTCGCGCCGTCCGCCAACCGCTTCGGGAGGATCAGCCCGACCCGACCCGAGCACGTCGACGAAGAGCTCGGGGAGGCCGTGTCGGTGATCCTCGACGGGGGGCCGTGCACCGTCGGGGTCGAGTCCACCGTGGTCGGCATGGGGCAACCCGCGGTGCTCTACCGCCCCGGCGGAACGCCCCTGGCCGACATCGAGGCCCTGGTGGGCCCTCTCGTCGCCGCCGTTGATCCCGGCTCGCGGCCACGGAGCCCCGGCCAGCTCGCGTCTCACTATGCGCCGGCGACCCCGGTGGTCCTCGCCCCCGTCGCCCTCGACCCCGACGACGACGTCCAGGGCGCAGCGGTGCTCCGCTTCCAGAGCGTGGAGCCGGTTCGTGGAGCCTCGGCCCAGCGGGTGCTCAGTCCCCATGGCGACCTCGCCCAGGCTGCTCGGGAGCTGTTTGCCGCGCTGCGCGCCCTCGACGCCGTCGGTGCCCCTCGGATCCTCGCCGAGCTGTGCCCCAGCGAACAGGGCTTGGGCCACGCCATCAACGACCGCCTCCGGCGGGCGGCGGTATAACGAGCCCTGGAGGGGACCATGACCACCCACGAGGCGGTCGAGACCGTCATCGCCGCGCAGTGCGCGGCGTGGAACGATGCCGACATTCCCGGCTTCGTGGAGCACGTCCACGACGACGTCACCTACGTCACTCCCGCCGGTCTTCTCCAGGGCAAGGAGAAGCTGCTGGAGGCCTACCGCGGCGACTGGCGCGACAAGGGCGGCCAGCTCACGGTCTCCCTCGAGCAGGTGATCGACCACGGTGACGCGGCCACGGCGGTCGTCCGCTACTGGCTCGCCGGCAGCTCCGACGACCGGGCCGGCTGGTCGCTGCTCACCTTCGTGCGCACCGACCGCGGCTGGAAGCTGATCGCCGACGCGTCCATGCGGAGCGCCTGAGCGTGGAAGACATCGAGCGCGTCGCGCGCCTGGCGCGCCGGCTGTGCGCACTGCTCCTCGACGGGGAGGGCCTCTCCCTGCAGCAGCGCGTGGAGGGGCTCACCGAGATCCTGCCACGGGTGTGGCTCGCGGGCGCCGTGCTGCCGCCCGTGCCCGAGCTGCCCCCGCCACCTGCTGGTCCCTCCATCGAGGCCTGGCCGGGGCTGGGCCGGTTCGACGACGAGGCCGAGCCGCCCCTGTCCGAGGCCTTGGGGATCGTCGAGGCCTGGCTGTGGTCGGGGCTGCAGTTCTACGACGAGGGCGACCCGGCCGGAGCCCTCACCGTGTGGGCCGGCGGCTACCCGACCTGGTCGGTGGCGCTGGTGGGCATGCTCCCCGTCCTGCACGGCGCCGCCCTGCGCTTCCGGCCGCAGCCACAGCTCGAGCGCGCCCGCGACGCAGCCCCGTCCTTGGTGATGGTGGGGTCTGCCGACGGAGGCGAGGCGGCTACGGTGGCGCCCCCCGCACCGGCCGTCAAGCCCGCCCTCGGCGTGCGCTTCGAGGCCATCGGCCTGGGGGCGTACATCGTCGAGGTCCACCCTCGCTCCCCCGCAGCGAGCATGCTCCAGGCAGGCGATGTGGTGCTCGCCGTCGACGATGTGTCGCTGGAGCACGTCGACCCGGCGATCCTCGCCGAGCGCATGGTCGGGCCGGTGGGTGAGGTCCGCACCTATGTGGTCTACCGAGACGGCCAGGCAGGGGAGGTGCAGTTCGCCTCGGTGTCGGTCTCCGACCTGCGGGGGCCCGACGCCGAGTGAAGAAGGCGGGCAGCGAAGCGTCCACGGATCGTGGTGACGCTTCCGCAGCGCGGCGGTGTCCAACGGATCCAACGGAGGAGGACCCCATGTTCACGACCCTGCTGCTGTCGCTGCTGCTGCCCTCGGCCCACGCGGCCTCCGACATCGAGTTCAAGACGGCTGGGCCCGTCATCATCACGGTCGACGGCGAGCAAGCGGCCCTGACCAGCAAGCTCAAGCAGCGCGCCGGCGGTCTGGCCCCCGGAGCCCACGTGGTGAAGGTGTCGGGGGTGTTCGGCAAGACGCTGTACGAAGCGGAGATCGACCTGCCCGACGGCACCATCACCCAGGCCGAGTGGAGCGGGCGGGAGCTGAAGGTCTTGTCGACCGACTGGCTTCCCGACGAGGTCGACGAAGATGCGGTGGCCGTCGTCGACCCACCGGAGCCCGAGCCCGAGCCCGAGCCCGAGGAGCTGGCCGAGGTCGATCCCGACACCCTTCCCGTGCCCGAGATCGAGCCCGTGGAGGAGGTGCCCCTCGCGCTGCCCTATGAGGACCACGCCACCGCCCTCGCACCGCCTTCGGCCCCCAGCGCCGCCCGCACCCTCACGGTGCAGGCCCAGGAGGGCATGCGCGTCGAGATCGTCTTCGAGGGCCAGCGCATGTACGTCGTGGTCGAAGACGGCGGCTTCGCCATCGAAGACCCGCAGGGGCTCAAGCTCGCGCTGTCCGGCGGCTCGTAGGCCTGCAGCGCCCGGGCGCTCCGATCAGCGGGAGCGCTCGCGCACCGAGCCGGGCAGCATCATCGCCGGCACCCGCTGCCGAGCCAGACGCTCCGCCGCGCCCAGGGGCCGACGGTGGGCCCGATCTGCCTCGGCGAGCACCTCTTGCACCGACCGCACGCCGACGCCGGTGCCGCGAAGCCCGACCACCACCGTGCCCCGCGGATCGGCGATGGCTTCGACCGCTGCCGCCGCGAGGCGAGCCCCCGTGAGCCGATCCTGCGGGGAGGGCCTGCCCCCCTGCTGCAGGTGCCCGAGCACGCACACCCGCGTGTCGAAGCGTTCTCCGCCCTCTTCGTCGAAGATCGAGGCCAGCGCGCGGCTACCGTAGGCCTCGCTCGCGCCATCGGCCACCAGCACCAACCCGACCGTTCGGCCATGGTCGAAGGCCTCGTTGAGCCGAGCCACATCGTGAGACAGCCGCCCGAGGTCGATCCCCTCCTCGTGGGTGTACACCAGCTCCGCGCCCCCGCCGATGCCCGCCGTCAGGGCCAGGTAGCCGCAGCGACGCCCCATCACCTCCACCACGAACACGCGATCCCGGGAGCCGACCGCCGACAGCTTGAGCCGGTCCATGGCCTCCACGATGGCGTTCACCGCCGTGTCGCAGCCCACCGACAGCTCGGTGCCCGGCACGTTGTTGCTGATGGTCGCCGGCACCACCACCACGCGCACCCCGTGGGCGCCCAGGGCCTCCGCCGACAACAGGGCCTCGAAGCCACCGACCAGCACCACGCCCTCGATGTCGGACGCCGCCAGCGCCTGCGCCAGGGCCTCGGCACGCTCCGGGGTCGCCCGCCAGCGGCTGGTGCCGAGCACCGTCGACCCCAGCGAGCTGATCCCTTGCAGCTCGGCATCTTCTACGGGGCGAAGGGTGCCCTCGAGCACCGCCTGCAGCCCCTCGGGAGCGACCCATGGCGCCCAGCCCCGGGCCGACGCGGTGCGGGCGAAGGCCACCACCGCCGCATTCATGCCGGGGGCAGGAGCGCCCACGTGGGCCAGCAACAACCGAGACCCGTCGCGCCTCAGCGGCGCCGACAGGTCGCCCAGCAGCGGCCGGAGCCCCGTGAACTCCTCCCCACGGGCCTTCGCCGCGTCGTCAAAGCGCCCCTCGTCGATGGCCGCAGCCACCGCGTGGGTGCGTGCGATGCACGTGGCCAGGTCGTGCACCACGATCTGGTCGCCTACGGTGCCCAACACCACCGGGTCGTCGTCGACCGACGCCCCGCACACCCAGTCTGCCGCCCGCGCGCCGAGCCGCGTCGACATCACCCGGTCATAGGCCGACGGGGCGCCACCGCGCTGCACGTGCCCCAGCACCGTCACCCGCGTCTCCAGCTGCAGGGTGTCCTTGAGGACCGCGACCACGCGCTCCGGCGCGATGGGCTCGCCGTCAGGGGTCTGCGCGCCCTCGGCCAGCAGCACGATGCGCTTCCGCCGCCCGGGCCGCTGGCGGATCGCCTCGACCAGCTCCGCCTCCCAGTCGTCGGACGACAGCTCGGGCACGATGGCGTGGTCGGCGTCGGTGCACACGGCCGCGGCCAGCGCGAGGTAGCCGCAGCGCCGGCCCATCACCTGCACCACGAAGGCCCGCTGGTGCGAGCGCGCGGTGGCCGTCAGCGTGTCGACCGCGTCGACGATGCGATGCAGCGCCGTGTCACAGCCGATGGTGCGATCGGTTCCCCACAGGTCGTTGTCGATGGACCCCGCCAGCCCCGCGGCCAACAGGCAAGGGTGGCCCGCCGCTTGCTGCTCGGTGACCCGCCCCTCGGCCACCAGCCCGGCGAGGTGCCCCGACCACTCCGCGGCCAGCCGCGCACACCCCGTGAGGGAGCCGTCGCCGCCGATGACCACCAGCCGATGCACGCCCGCGCCCACCAGGTGCTCCACGGCAGTGCGGCGACCCAGCTCGGTGCGGAACGCCGCGGAGCGGGCGGTGCCGAACACCGTGCCCCCCAGCTGCAGGATGTTGGCCACGTCGTCCCACCCCACCGAGACCAGGTGGTCGCCCCCTGCCACCAGCCCCGCGTAGCCCTCGCGGACCGCCAGCACCTCGTGGCCTTGGGATAGCGCCTGCCGCACGGCCCCACGCAGGGCTGGGTTCATGCCCGGCGCATCGCCGCCGCTCGTGAGCACCCCGATTCGCACGGCCACCTCCGGCCGCAGCCTATCCCTGCAGGGGAGTCGCCGACATGCCTGCTACGATGCTCACATGCTGACCCCCCTGCTCACCACGTCCCTCGCGCTGGCCGCCACCCTCGAGGTCCCGGCGGTCTACCCCACGATCCGAGACGGCCTGGCCGCCGCGCAGCCCGGGGATGTGGTGCTCGTGAGCCCAGGCAACTACTGCGAAGAGCCCGACTTCACCTCCACCCCCGACCTCACCCTCCGCGGGCTCGACGATGGCTCGGGCGGCGTGGTGTTCATCGACGCCACCTGTGCCGCCGGCTCCGCGGTCGCCTACATCACCACCTCGGGCAACCGGGCCGTGCTGGAGAACCTGACCATCGACGGGGGCGGCAGCTACATTCCCGCTCTCATCAGCGACGGTGCGACCGCCACCTTCATCGATGTCACCTTCACGGGAGGCGACGCGACGACAACCAGCCACAGCCACGGTGGCGCCATGCACGTGCAGCCCGGCGCGACGGTCCGCTGTGAGGGCTGCCGCGTGGAGGGCAACGTCGGCGACAAGGGCGGTGGCATCTACGTGCAGGGCCGGCTCGAGCTGGTCGACTCCGTCGTGTGCGGCAACCAGGCCCTGGCCGGCGATGGCGGTGGCGTCTACATCGAGTCCACCGGGGAGTTCTTGTCGCTGCGCTCCGCCTTCGTGCGCAACACCTCCACCGACCAAGGGGGCGGGGCCTACCTCAACGGCTTCGGCCCCTTCGTGATCACCAACTCGGCCTTCCTGGAGAACGAAGCGCCCACGGATGCCGCCGCGGTGCACGTGACCAACCAGCTCGACCTTCGGAACACCCTGCTGGTCGGCCACAGCGCATCCATCGCCAACGACAACGACGATGAGAAGAACACCGGCGGCTACAACCTGTACTTCGACAACATCGCCGATGTACGCGAGCCGTTTGCCACCGACCTGTTCGGGGTCGACCCGCTGCTGACCGACCGTGGCGTGGGCTGCAGCTTCGACCTCACCCCCCTGCCCGGTAGCCCCGTCTACGGAGCCGGCGATCCGGAGGTCGGCGAGCCTCGCGACATCGGGCTCACAGGTGGCCCCGCTCAGCCTGTCGACAGCGACAGCGACGGCTTCGCCGAGGGCTTCGACTGCAACGACGGCGACAGCGACATCCACCCCGGCGCCTCCGAAGACTGCAACACCATCGACGACGACTGCGACGGCATCACCCCGAGCGACGAGGTCGATGCCGACGGCGACAGCTGGCTGGCCTGCGAAGAGTGCGACGACGGCGACAGCCAGGTCCACCCCGGAGTGATCATCGACGACAGCCACGTGGGCAACGGCATCGACGACGACTGTGCCGGCGGCGACGAGTGCTTCGATGACGGCGACGCCGATGGCTACGGTGTCAGCGGTGTCTACATCGACGAAGGCACCGGGGTGTGCATCGTCGATGCAGGAGACTGCAACGACAGCAACGCCAACGAGTTCCCGGGCCAGCAGTGGTACCTCGACTGCGACCTCGACGGCGACCCGATGCCCGTTCCGACCATCGCCTGCGGGGCCATCGAGGCCGCCATCCTCGCCTGCGGCTTCGACGGCGGCGGCGCCTCCCTCACGCCGGGCGGCGACTGCGACGACGACGACAGCGCGAACTCCAGCCTGGGCGAGGAGGTCTGCGACGGCGTCGACAACGACTGCGACGGCGACATCGACGACGACGATGCAAGCGTGTCGGGCCAGTCCACCGGATGGATCGACGGCGACAGCGACGGCTACGGCGACATCGAGGTCACCGCCTGCGTGCTCCCGGCCAACGCCGTCGACCAGGGCGGTGACTGCGACGACACGACGGCAGCGGTGAACCCTGCGGCCACCGAGGCCTGCAACACCATCGACGACGACTGCGACGGCGACATCGACGACGCCGATGACGACGTCGTGGGCGCCCAGGCGTGGTACGCCGACGGCGACGCCGACGGCTGGGGCGACGCCAGCCTGGGCACCACCTGCGCCCAGCCCTCCGGCGCGGTCTCGACCCCGGGCGACTGCGACGACACGGTGGGGTCCACCCACCCCACGGCCCCCGAGCTGTGCAACAACGTCGATGACGACTGCAACGGCAGCATCGACGACGGGGTCACCGACATCGACTGGTACGTCGACGCCGACGGCGATGGCGCCGGCGAGGCGGGGTCTGCCGTGGTCCTCACCGACTGCGCCGACCCCGGCCCCGGCTTCGCGCCCTCCGACGACGACTGCGACGACACCTCCGACCTCATCGGTCCGATGGCCGACGACGACCAGTGCGATGGCATCGACGACGACTGCGACGGCACCCCCGACGACGAGGCCGGGAGCAACTACGCCAACGCGCTGTACAACGACGCCGACCGCGACGGGCACGGGGCCGGGGGCCTGATCGGCTTCGGCTGCGCCTCGGCCACCCTGTCGGCGACCGCCGACGACTGCGACGACACCGACGACACCATCAGCCCGAGTGCCCCCGAGATCTGCAACGACGGGATCAACAACGACTGCGACCCCTACACGCCCGACGTGTGCGACACCGGCACCCCGAGCACCACCGACACGGGCACCCCGAGCACCACCGACACCGGATCCCCCGGCACCACCGACACAGGCACCCCGAGCACCACCGACACGGGAAGCGGCACCCCGGGCGACAGCGACGGCGACGGCGTGCCCGACAGCGTCGAGGGCACCGGCGATGCCGACGGCGACGGCATCCCCAACTACCTCGACCCCGACAGCGACAACGACGGCATTCCCGACAGCGTCGAGGGCACCCAAGACGCCGACGGTGATGGCCTTCCCGACTTCCTTGACGCCAGCAGCGCCCAGCCCGTGCCCGAGGCCACGGCCGCCTCCTACGGCTGCGGCTGCCACAGCAGCCCTACCCGCGCCGCCTGGGTGGTGCTGGCCCTGCTCCCGCTCCTGGGGCGTAGACGCCAGCGCCTAGCCTAGGTGTTGCGTGGGTCGCTGCCGAACTGCTTGCGGTCTTCGAACCGAGCGCGCGCCTCTTCCTCCGCGACGCGCCGCGCCTCGACCTCGGCCAGGCGAGCGGCCTCGGCGGCCTCCCGCTTGCTGTGACACGACGGGCAGATCACGCCGCCCTCTACCTTCACCGGCTCACCGTCGGTGATCTTCGACGCGCAATCAGCACAGGCCGGCGCGAACCAGCTGCTCCAGAAGGCCATGCTTCCTCCCTCCCCAGCCTACCAGGCCGTCACCCGAGGAGGAAGAAGGCGTCAGATGCGCCCGTCGGCGGTCTGCGCACGCTCGATGCTCTCGAACAGCGCCCGGAAGTTGCCGGCACCGAAGCCGTTGTCGCCCTTACGCTGGATGACCTCGATGAAGAACGGCCCCGCCTTGGGGTCGTCGAAGAGCCCCGCCTGCTCCTTGAGGAAGATCTGCAGCAGGTAGGAGTGGTCGTCGTCGCCGTCGACGAGGATCTCGAGGTCGCGCAGCACGTCGATGTCTTCATCGATCCCGTTGACGCCGAGCTGCACCAGCCGCTCGGGCAGCGCGTCGTAGTAGGTGCCGGGCGTGGGCATGAACTGCACGCCCTGGCCGCGCAGGTCGCGCACGGTGCCGATGATGTCGGCCACGGTCATCGCGATGTGCTGCACCCCGTCGCCGCGGTGGTCTTCACCGAACAGGTTGATCTGGCTCTTCTTGAAGAAGGGTGCCTTGGGCTCGTTGTTGGCGAACTTCACGCCAGAGCCGGGGTCCCACACCACAACCGACTTGAGGCCCGACCCCGTGTCTTGCGACTCGGACAGGTCGACGGTGTGGAACTCTACGTCCCAGTAGACCTCGAAGCCCATCACGTGCTCCATCCACAGCAGCATCGGCCGCATCGTCTGGAAGTTGCTGGTGATGTGATCGATGCGGTCGAAGCCGTGGCGGTTCTTCCCGCCGCGGGGCTGCTCGTAGGCCTCGTAGCCGGGGAACACGGCGGTGGTGTCGCCGACCCGCTCGACGAAGCGGAACGTGGTGTCGCCGAAGGGCGTGGTGATGCTGAACATCTTCAGGGCCCCGCCGTCGACCTCGTGGGTCTGCACGTCGGTGATGAAGGTGCCGCCACGGGCGTCGAGGAGTGCATAGGCCTTGTCGGCGTCGGCCACCGTGAACACGATGGTGCCTACTCCCTCTGGGTGGCGGCGCAGCCATCGCGCGGCGCGAGGCCCCTCCCGCAGTGGCTGGCTGACCACCAGGCGGATCTGGCCCGCCTCGAACACCAGCGCCCGCTGCCCGCCTCGAGTCTCCATGTCGGCCGAGCTGCGCCCGACCTCTGCGTAGTCGAGCTGCTCCGTGAGGAAGGCCTGCATCCGGTCGAGGTCGTGCACGTAGTAGTGGATGGCGTCGATGCCAGTGATGCCGAGGGGCTCTGCCTTGCTCATGGGGACCTCAGGTTCGGGATGCGGTGGCGTCGGGCTGTCGATCCGGGTGTGCAGCCTGGAAGGCAGGCAGCGCCGCGCAGCGCGCCTCGACCTCCGTCAGCAGGCTCAGATCGTCGAGGGCCACGCCGAAGCGGCGGGCGTTGTAGAGCTGGGGCACCAGGCACAGGTCGGCCACGCTGACCGCGTCGCCCACCAGGAACGACCCGGCATGGGGCTCTGCCAGCCGCTGCAGGCCCACCAGGCCGTCGCGGATGGCCTGCCGACCCCACTCCTTGCGGTCGCCCCCCATCGCGTCGATCGCCCCCAGCACGGAGAGGTTCTGCAGAGGCTGAATACCGGCGTTCACCACCTCGGCGAGGGCCCAGGCGCGTGCCTTCGCCAGCGGCTCCACCGGAACCAGTGGCGGCTCGGGATGGGTCGCGTCGAGCCACTGCACGATGGCGAGGGACTGCGTGAGCTGGGTGCCGTCGGCGAGCTCGAGCACGGGCACCTGGCCCAGGGGGGACCGCGCCCGGTGCCCCTCGCCCTTCTGCTCACTGTGCAGCAGGTTGACCGGCACGATGGTGACGTCGAGACCCTTGAGCTGCAGCGCGATCCGCACGCGCCAGGACGCCGAGCTGCGCCAGTAGGCGTAGAGCCTCACCGGGCCACCACCGCCTGCTCGATGGTGCCGAACAGGTTGCGGCCCTGGCCGTCGTGCACCTCGATGCGTACCCGATCACCGGGGGCGAGGAAGGGCGTCTTCGCCTCCCCCTGCTCGATGATCTCGATCATCCGAGCCTCGGCGAGGCAGCTGATGCCGTGCTCCTGGTCTTCGTTGGAGACCGTGCCCGAGCCGAGGATGGTGCCCGCCGTGAGCGCGCGGGTGCGGGTGATGTGCTCGATGAGCTCGGCGAAGCCGAAGTGCATCTCGTCGCCGGCCTCGGCCCAGCCCACCCGCTCGTCGTTGAGCCACACCTGCACCGGCAGGTGCAGCCGACCCTTGCGCCAGTGGTCAGCCAGCTCGTCGGGCGTGAGGGCCAGGGGCGCGAAGGCGCTGCTCGGCTTGCCCTGGAAGAAGCCGAAGCCCTTCTTGAGCTCGGCGGGGATCAACCCGCGCATCGACACGTCGTTGACCACGGTGATGAGCCGCACGTACTTCAGCGCGTCGGCCGCCTTCGTGCCCATGGGGACATCGCCCAAGATCACCACCACCTCGGCCTCGAAGTCGAGCCCGTGGGCCGGATCGAGGAACGGGATGGGCTCGTGGGGCGCCAGGAAGGTGCCAGAGCCCCCCTGGTAGACCAGCGGGTCGGTCTCGAGGGTGGGGGGCGGCTCGGCGTTGCGGGCCCGGCGAACCAGGCGCACGTGGTTGAGGTAGGCGCTGCCGTCGATCCACTCGTAGGCCCGGGGCAGCGGGCTGTGCAGCTCGCTCCAGTCGAGCTCGCGCCCCTCGACATTGCCGGCGTCGAGGTCGCGCTGCAGGGCCTCGAGGAGGCCCGACACCCGCTCCCACTGATCGAGCGCCGCTTGAAGCGTGGGGGCGATGCCGCTGGCATCGGCGTAGGCGCTGTGGTCGGAGCGCACCACGATCAGCTGACCGTCGCGGCTTCCGTTCATGCGGGTGGCGAGCTTCACGAGCACCTCCTGAGGGGCCGTCCCGTAACCACCCGAGCCCCCCCCCGCAGGAGCTTCACCGGCTCATGGCGCGGGGTCGGCGAAGGGATCGGACCACTGTGGGTTCTCGAGGAGGACCGGATCGGTGAGGGCTCCCCGGAGAAACGCCACGAGGTCGGCCTTCTCGGCCTCCGTGATCTCGAACCCGGCCACGAACGGGCTCTTGTACGGATTGTCGCGGCCGTCGCCGGCGTAGGGGCCGTCGGAGACGAGCCGCCCGCCTCGGGCGTACGCCTCCACCACTTCCTCGAGGGTCTCGATGGAGCCGTCGTGCATGTAGGGAGCGGTGAGGCCCACGTTGCGCAGGCTGGGGGGCCGGAAGGCACCCATGTCGCCCGCCTCCCCGGTGAAGCCGAACAGGCCCACGTTGTCGGGGGGGTAGCTCCCCTCGCCGTCGATGTCGTACAGCCCCGTGTTGAAGAAGGGCTGCTCGATGTGGGCGGAGTTCGACGTCACGAACGAGCCGCTGAACAGCGGGCCGCCATGGCAGTGATGGCACTCCAGACGCTCGCTGAAGAACAAGTCCATACCTCGGATCTCAGCCGGATTGAGGGCCAGCTCGCCGCGGTAGGCCAGGTCGTCGTAGGGCGTGTTCCACGACACCATGGAGCGCACGAAGCACGCGAGGGAGTCGATCACCTGGTCCCAGGTCACCAGCTCGTCGTCGCCCACCTCGGGGAAGGCATCGGCGAACAGCGGCGCGTAGAGGGGGTCGTCGACGAACCTCTGGAGGACTTCGTCTTCGGACCCCGCGACGCCCAGCTCCACCGGGAACTCCCCGAAGACGGGCACCAGGATCTGCTCCTCGAGCCGCACCAGCACTGGGTTCGCCCAGGTCAGGGTCGTGTGGTAGGCGACGTTGCCCAGGGCCATGGAGCTGCGGGTGCCGAACTCGCCTGTGGAGCCCTCCGACACCGCCAGGGCATCGGTGAACGCCTTGTCTTGGTGGTGGCAGTCGGCGCACGACTGGGTGCCGTTGCCCGACAGCTGCGGGTCGTAGAACAAGTGGCGCCCCAGCTCGACCTTCTCGACGGTCATGGGGTTGTCGACCGGCACGACCGGCGGTGGGAAGCCTTCGGGGAGGTCCCACACCCAAGGGGTCGACCCTGCGGGCACCTCGGGGGTGGTCACGGGCTCCCCCGTGGTCATCCAGTCCGACGTGGTGTCGTGGTCGTGGTCGTGGGTGTCGTGGTCGTGTGGCTCGGCCTCGGGGGGCGTCTCACCACACCCAGCCAGCCACACCAGCCCAACCCATAGGGGCGCCTTGCTCATCACTCCACCGAGAACGCGGTCTGCGCCGAGCAGTCGTCGCCGGGGCAGAAGCCGGTGGCGAAGTCGAGGCCGAGGTTGGTGAACACCGGCGGGCACTCGCTCACGTCCATGGGGTTCGACATGCAGCCGGGCGGCGTTCCTGCGCTCTCCACCAGGGTGTCGGCGCCCTGCAGGGCGTCGGCGAGGTCGAACACGATGGTGTCGGTGAACGGGTCGAGGCCGTCGAGGACGATGCGGGGGCGGTTGGGGTGCCCACACTCCACGGTCGGAGCCTCCACCGAACCAGCGGAGTCACACATCGTCGAGCCCAGGTGGATGTGCCAGGGCATCGCGTCGGCGTTGACCATGTCGACGCGCACGAACTTGTGCCCGCCCTGCCAGCTCCAGAACATCGCCGCCACGTTCAGCGGGGGGTCGGCCAGCGCCACGTCGTCGTGGTTGAGCTCGAAGGGCACCCCCAGGGTGAACGCCACCCCGGTGTAGGCGCCGTCCGGGACGGTCCCGACGACCATGTGGTTCTCCTCGGCGGTCCCCAGTGCGCACGAGCCGGTGCCGTCTTCGAAGTCGAGGAGGACCACGTCGTTGCCCTGCCACACACCGTCGTCGGTCAGCGTGACAGGCACCTCGGTGCCATCGGCCATCACCAACGCCACGTCCGACACGTACATCCGGAAGTCGCTCAGGGTGACATCCCCTGCGGGGGTCGTGTAGGTGTCGCCACAGACCATCTCCGCACCATCGATGCGACCCGCGAACGACAGGTTGACCGCCACGTCCGTCGGCGTGGTCGCCGTGTCGTTGGTGTCCACCGCACCGGTGTCGGTGTCCGTGTCCGTGTCCGTGTCCGTGTCCGTGTCCGTGTCCGTGTCGGTGTCCGTGTCGGTGTCGGTGTCGGTGTCGGTGTCGGTGTCGCTGTGGGTGTCGGTGTGCGTGTGATCGGTGTGATCGGTCGCCTCGCCATCCTTGTCGCTTCCGCAGGCGGCAAGCGTGAGGCAGAGGGGAACGATGAAAGAGAGAGTCGAGCGCATGAGGCCTCCTGATGGATACGCCTCCGTTGTGCCCTCGCCTCGGATCATGGAGCCGTGGCAGATTGACGCACCCCACATTCCTCGCCCGTACACGAGGTCCATCGATGGCTCTTCAGGGGTGCGGTGCATTGCCGCACCCCGGATCCATCACCCCGAGGATCGGGTTCGGCGGCTCTCGTGGCGCACCCTGCGCACCGTCTCGACCTGGCAGGTGGGGCTGTCGCTGAAGCCCTTGACCTTGACCTCGAGGGTCGCCACCTCTCCATCGACGTCCATCGACAGTACTTCCTTCTTGCCGTCCTTCACGAGCAGGGTGGGCCGCATCTTCAGCCGGCTCCCGCCCTCGTTCCAGCTGCTGCGCTCGACATCGAGGTGCACGCGCAGCAGCCCGTCGTCGGCTGGCTCGACCCGGGCGTCGAGCTCGACCTTCGCCCCCTCGTGCTCGTCGCGCGACAAGCTGTGCGACGCACAAGGCGCCACGCCCGACAGCGATACCTCGCTGGTGTGGCCGTCGGCCGACAACACGAGATCGATCGAGCCTGCCTCAGCAGACAGGGCGAACAAGACAAACATCGGAACCATGGGAACCTCCAGGGGTGTCCCACGGTGCCAAAGCAACCCCTGTGCCAGCCTCACGTGTGCGCCCCCACGGCACCCTTGCCTCCGCCCGTGACACACTGTCGCCCGGATGACACCGCGTGACGCGTCGCCGACAGGCCGTCACGCTCACGCGATCGGAGGCCCGATGTCTACCCACGACCTGCACGCACGCGACCTGATGGAGCCCGCGCTGCTCGTCAGCCCCAATGATGAAGTGCGCACCGTCGCCGAGCGCCTGGCGGCGTCGACGCATCCCGGCGCGGTGGTGGTAGGGGCCGACGACATCCTGCTGGGCGTCGTCACCGAGTTCGATCTCGTGTTTCGCGAGGCCAAGGTCCACCTCCCCAGCTTCTTCACCTTCATGGACGCGGTCGTGCCTCTGGGCAACCAGAAGAAGGCCATGGCCGCCCTGGAGCGAGCCAGCGCCAGCCTGGTCGCCGACATGATGACCCGCGAGGTGCACACCGCGTCTCCCGACACCAGCATGGAGCAGCTCGCGACCTGGCTCACCGAAGACCACCTCACCATGGTGCCAGTGGTGGAGGAGGGCCAGGTGAAGGGCGTGGTCACCCGCCGCGGGCTGGTGCGCGCCATGGCCGCGGGATGGAAGCGGAGCAAGGGGTAGGTGCGCCTCCCGCAGCCCCTCGACCGGATCGTGCCGGAGCTCGGAGAATGGCTCCCCGACGACGAGCCGCTGTCGGACTGCGCTGCCTGTGTGATGGCCACGCCCGCTGCGCCACAGCGACCCGTCTTCGCCGCGCCGGCCCGCTGCTGCACCTACCATCCGCACCTCGCCAACTTCCTGGTCGGGCAGGCGCTGGAGGGCGGCGGCCAGGGGGCCGAGCAGATCCGGGCCCGCCTGCGAGAACCCTCCGGCCTCGACCCGTCCGGCATCCACCCGTCGGCGGCCCACCGTGCCCGGCAGGCCGCACGACCCGACGGCTTCGGCAACGACCAGGCCCTCGCGTGCCCCTACTGGGTCGACGGTCCGCAGGGCTGCAGCATCCATGCGCACCGCGACGCCGTGTGCCGCACATGGTTCTGCCGCGTCGGGCGCGGCGGCACCGCCCATGCCGCGTGGATGGCCGCTCGCGATCTGATCCGAAGCCTGGAGCGCGCGGTGGCCGAGGCCGTCGAGGCCCCCCCCGGCAGCGACTGGGAGGCCTACTTCCTCGGCTGCTGGCACCGCGCCCAGCACCTCGACCCCGCCACCCTCCGGGGCCCGCGCACCCAGGCCCTCGTCGACCAGGTGCAGCGCGCCGCCGCCGCCCGTGACCGACCCCTCCCGCGATGCCCTACCCCCCGCATCGCTCGGTGGACCACGCGCCCCGCGCACGTCGAGCTGGAGGGGTGGTCCCCCAACGACCCCTTCCTGGCACCGCCATGGATCTTCCAGCTCCTCGCGCGCCTCGACGGTGCCACCCCCTGGTCGGTCGCTCAGCGCGCTGTAGCCGACGAGCTGGGCGTGCTCGTGCCGCCCGACCTGTGCTGGCAGCTGTGGCAGCGCGGGCTGCTCGCCGCACCCGACGAAGGCGCGGTCACCGAGGGGCCGATCGAGATCCTTCCGCCCGCTTGAAGGGCTCCCCGCCGAGCTGGTAGACCCTGTCGCGAAGCCCATCGGGCGTGAGCCCTTCCCCTCGCAGCGGCGCTCCGAAGCGCACCCTGGCCGAGTCGCGAAACCGCGCGGCCTCCCGCAGGTTCAGCTTCTGCACGACCTGTCGATCCAGCCGGCGACGGAGGAACTGGTAGCGACGCCGTGAGGGGGCATGCACGTGGGCAGGCACCAGGCAGGCCCCCGAGCGCGCCACCAGCTTCAGCGCCCCCCCACGCCACGGCGTCTCCAGGGCCACCCCGTGGCGATCTCGCTTCACCGAGTGCCCCGCCGGGAACATCACCACCGCTCCGCCCCCCTCGAGATGCCCCAGTGCGTCGCGCCAGAACGCCTCGCGCCCCGCCGCGTCATCGCCCACGAAGCACATCAGCGGGTGCAGCTCGACCAGCGCCGCCGACGCCCGGTCGACCACGGCACGCACCGATCCCGGCGCCCGTCGCTGCTCGACGGCCGTGCCCACCGACAGCACGTCGATCATCGAGAAGGGATGGTTGGCGACGACGACCAGCGGGCCTGTGGTCGGCACGTGCTGCAGGCCCTCCACCGCGACCGACGCCCCCAACCCCCGGAGGGCCGCGCCATACGACGGCTGCGCGCCCAGGGAGCGGAGCATGCCGACCGTGGCGGGAATCCCGAAGAAGCGGGCCACCGCAGGCCGCTGCAGCCAGCGCGGGAGGTGCTCGGCAAAGACCGACTCGAGGGGATGCGGCTGCGACATGGCGCCCCCGCTATCGCGTGCTCGACCGGAACAGCTCGCTCACCACCGCCGTGATCGCCGCCAGCGTCACCGCCGAGGCTGCGATCTCCCACACGAAGCCAGGGAACAGCAGCGTCGCGGTGGCTCCTGCAAGCACCAGCCCGGCGGCCGGAAGCATGTGGCGGTCGGCGGTGATCGACACCACCGCGGTCGCCGTTCCGCCCGTCCACATCATCATCGAGATGGCGAGCTCGGGCGCCCAGCCCTGCGACCACGTCACCAACAGGAGGACCGCACTGGACGCGAAGCCGACCATGTTCCCCTGCACCCGTCGCTGAGCGGCGCCCCGCTCCCGCCTGAGCAGCACCAGCCCGATGACCGACAGGAAGGCGAGCGCCAGCAGCATCGGCGGATACCCCATGACCCACCGCCCGGTCCGGTCGAGCCAGGCGCCCCACCACGCCAGCGACACCACCGCAGCCCAGGCCGACGCCAGCACCACCCCTCGCCGGTAACGCCCCCGCGCCAGGTCGCGGAGCCAGCGCCGCTCGTCGGCGCTCGCCGCCCGCGCCGCGCTTCCCAGGCGGGCCTCGTCGATGGCCCCGGCCAGCTCCTCCTGCAGCTGAGCGTCTTCCGCCACTACGGCGCGCGCGCGGTCCCACGCCCCTCGCTCCAGCTCGAACCGCGCGACCGTGCGCAGCAGGTCGCGGCGACCCTCCTGCGCCCGTCGGAAGTGCGGGGCCTGGGCCAGGGCGGCCTCGAAGCCACGACGGGCATCGGACAGCAGCCGGGCCATGCCCACCGTGTCGCCGTCTTCGAGATGGTCGCGCAGCGCCTCCGCCGAGGCCTCCGCCCCCACCACCATCGCCTCGGCGAGCATCGCCGCGTGCCCCTCCGCGAGGGCCTGAGCGAAGGCCAGGGGCCCATCGGGGCGCTGGCTCGGATGAGGCTCCATCGCTGCCCCGACCAGCGTGTGCAGCATCGTCGTGCCGTCCTGGTCGGGCAGCGGGTCGTAGGCTCCCGACGCAGCCGCCTTCAGCGCATCGGCGACCGACGCATCGCCCCGTGGCGGGCGCCCCTGCAGCACCTCGTACAGGCAGGCCCCCAGCAGGTAGACGTCGGTGCGCTCCGTGGCTGGGTCGCCCCTCGCCTGCTCCGGCGCCAGGTAGGCCGGCGTGCCCACGATCCGGCCCCCCGAAGGCGCCAAGCCCTCCAGCGCCCCCGGGCGCCGCGCCGCCGCCACGCCCCAGTCGACCAGGTAGACCTCCCCGAAGGCACCGATCATCACGTTGTCGGGCTTCACGTCGAGGTGCAGGATGCCCTGGCTGTGGGCCCGCGCCAGGGCGCCGCACAGCTGCCTCAGGATGTCGACGTGGGCTTCGAGGGGCGACCGCCCTCCGAGCAGGTCCTCGTGAGCGGTCGGGTCGCGGATGAGGTCTCGCCAGCTCACCCCCTCCACCCGCTTCATCACGAACGCGGGCCGACCGTCGCCATCGGTGCCCAGCGCGTACACCGGCACCACGTTGGGGTGCTCCAGCCGCCCCAGCACCCGGGCCTCCACCACCAGCGCCCCGGGGTCGACCTGGGTGACATCTCTACGCAGGCGCTTGAGGGCCACCGAGCGCAGCAGCGACTGCTGGTAGGCCGCACACACCTCCCCCGCCGCTCCCTGCCCCAGGGTGTCGTGGACTACGAACTCAGCGTCGTCATCGCCGCTGCTCGACACCGACAGCGCAGGCAGCGCGGGCGTGGAGGCCGATACCCTGGGGCGCAGCGTGGCGGTGACCGAGCCGCTGAGCTGCTGGGCGTCGAGGGTGGCGAGCAGGAGCTCGAAGGTCGCGTCGGCACTCACAGCCCAAAGGGTAGCATGACCCTAGCTTGCGCCCGCCTCGGCGGGAGCTTCGACCGGGTTGACGTGCACGCGCACCTCCGCCACGTGGTCGACTTCCTCACGCACCGCCTCCTCCACCGCGTGGGCAATCGTGTGCGCCTGCACCAGGGTCAGCGACCCGTCGCAGGCCACCTCCACATCGACCACGTGGTAGCTGCCGAGGGCATGCACCCGCACCAGGTCGACCCGCTGCACCCCCGGCACCGTCGCTGCGACCGCGGCCACCTCGTCGCCCACGCCCTCCGGCGCCTCATCGAGGAGGACTCCGAGGTTGCTGCGCAGCGGCTCGTAGCTCATTCCGGCGATCCACACGCCCACCAGAACCGCCGCCAGCGGATCGATCCACGGCGCCCCGACCCGCGCCGCCAGCACCGCCCCGAACACGGTCACCGCCAGCCCCACGTCGGCGCGGTGGTCGCGTGCCGACGCCCGCAGCGCGGGGCTGTTCAGCCGTGCGCCCTCCCGCACGGTGTAGCGGTACAGGGCCTCCTTGACGATGGCCGTGACCACCGCCACCCCGAGAGCCTCCGCGCCAGGGGGCTCGGACACCCCGCGCACCAGCGCGCGCACGCCGTCGATGCTCACGAACACGCCTGTCATCAGCAGCACGGCGCCGATGATCAGCCCAGCCGCCGCCTCGAAGCCCCCGTGCCCGTACGGATGGCTGGCGTCGGGGGGGCGACGCCCGAGGCGAAAGCCCACCCAGCCGATGCCCGTCGCGACGACATCCCCGGTGCTGTTCAGCCCGTCGGCGATGAGCACCTGCGAGCCCGCGACGGTGCCCACCACCAGCTTGCCTACCGCGAGGCCGAGGTTGGCCAGCAGGCTCACGACGTGGGCGTAGGTGTGGTCGTCGGCCATGGCGGAGCATAGCCCGCGCAGAGCGCGGTACACTCCGCCCCCTGGGAGGACCCCGTGAACGACCTGCTCAGCGCCTCTGCCCTCGAGCTCGCGGCCCAGATCCGTCGCCGCGAGGTCTCTCCCAGCGAGGTCCTCGAGGCCCACATCACGCGCATCGAGGCCGTCAATCCCTCGCTCAATGCCGTGGTGGTGCCCGCCTACGAGCGAGCGCGGGCCAGGGCCCGAGAGCAAGACGAGGCGCTGATGCGCACCGCGCCCGAGGGCTTGCCCCCGCTGTTCGGGGTCCCATGCACCCTCAAGGAGTTCGTCGCGGTGGAGGGCCTGCCGTGTACCGGGGGCATCGCGGCCCGCCGCCACGTGCGCGCCGAGGCCAACGCCCCCGTCGTCGACCGCCTCCTCGCCGCCGGCGCCAACCCCATGGGGCTCACCAACGCCCCCGAGGGGGGCCTGTGGCACGAGACGAACAACCCCATCTACGGCCGCACGTCGAACCCCTGGGATCTGCACCGCACGCCGGGCGGGTCGAGCGGCGGCGAGGGTGCGATCATCGCCGCCGGCGGCTCCCCTTTCGGCGTCGGCAGCGACACCGGCGGCTCCATCCGCATGCCCGCGGCCTTCTGCGGCATCGCCGGGCACAAGCCCACCGGCGGGATGGTGCCCAACACCGGCCACTTCCCCGAGCCCCCCATCGCCCGCCTCGCGGCGCTCACGATGGGCCCCATGGCGCGCCGTGCCAGCGACCTCGGCACCCTGCTGGGCATCCTCGCCGGGCCCGACGGCACCGACCCGCAGTGCGTCCCCTACGAGCTGGGCGACCCCGATGCCGTCGACTGGTCGCAGGTGCGCGTGATGGTCCTCGAAGACAACGGGCGCTCGCCGGTGCGCCCCGAGGTGCGCGCCGGCGTGCACAAGGCGGCCATCGCCCTGGTCGACCGCGGCGCCACCCTGGCGACCCACCCTCTCCCCGACCTGTCGCGGGCCTTCGACGCCTGGGTGGCCCTGCTGTCCGAGGGCCCCGCCTCCCTCGACGAGCTGGTGACGGAGGGAGCCGGAGCCAAGCTGTGGCGTCAGCTCGCCCGCTTCCCCCGCGGCCGCGCCAGTCACACCGGTGGGGTGCTGGTCTTGTTGCTGCTGGAGCGCCTGCTGAAGCGGATGCCCAGCGATCTGAGCGACCTGGTGGACCACGCCGTCGCCCTTCGAGACCAGGTGAACGAGGCCATCGGGCCTCACGGCCTGCTGCTGCATCCCCCCTTCCCCCGCACCGCGCCACGCCACCGGGGCATGCTGCTCCGCCGCCCGTGGGATGTCGGCTGCACCACGTTGTTCAACGTGTGCGAGTCCCCGGTCACCGTCGTGCCCGTCGACACCGGGCCGAAGGGCCTGCCGGTGTCGGTGCAGGTGGTGGGGGCCAAGGGGCGCGACCACTTGACCATCGCGGCGGGTCAGGTCCTCGAGGAGGCCTATGGGGGCTGGCTGCGACCCGTGGAGCCCCACTTCGGCCCCAGCCTCCCCCTCGGCCTGCGCCTGCACCGCGACGCGCGCCCCGCGTGAGCCGATCCGACGACGCCCTGGCGATCTGGAAGGCCGCGCTGCGGCAGGTCGACCCCCGCCGCGCCGTTCGCGAGGCCCTGCGCGAGGTCGAAGGGCCCTGGCGGGTCATCGCAGTGGGCAAGGCCGCGCCCGCCATGGTGGCCGGGGCACGGGATGCGCTCGGTGACCGCATCGTCGGCGGGGTGCTCGTTCATCATGTGCCCGCCCACGACCCAGTGCTGCACTGCCTCGTCGGGGAGCATCCGCTGCCGGGAGCCGGAAGCCTCGCGGCGGGCCGCGCCCTGATGGAGGAGGCCGCGGCCCATGGTCCCACCACACAGGTGCTGGGGCTGTGGAGCGGGGGGGCCAGCGCCCTGGCCGAGCTGCCCACCGTGGCCCTCGACGAGCTGGTCGCGGGGATGCAGCAGCAGATGGCCGCAGGGGTCGACATCGCCGCCCTCAATGCGTGGCGCACGGCGCGGTCCCAGCTCAAGGGTGGCAAGCTGCGCCGGGCGAGCGCTGGGCAGTGGTCGAACCTGGTGGTCAGCGACGTGCTCGGCGACGATCCCGCCCTGGTGGGCTCCGGTCCGGGCATCACCGACGACGCGCCGGGTCGCGTGGTCCTCCGACGCCACGACGCGGTGGTCGGGGCCGAGGCCGAGGCCTGGGCCCTTCGCTACGCCACCACGGTGCTGTCGGAGACGGTGCGCGGGGAGGCCGAGGAGGAAGGCCGCCGTCTCGCCATGGCGGCGACCCTGCGCCTGCCCGGCCAGCCGCCCATGGCGCTGATCGCCGCAGGAGAGCCCGTGGTGACCGGGCTGGGCGAGCACCCCGGTGGGCGCATGCAGCACGCGGCCCTCGCGGCGGTCCCCGAGCTCGCCGGCACCGACACCACCCTGCTGTGCGTGTCGACCGACGGCCGCGACGGGCCCACCGATGCCGCCGGGGCGCTGGTCGACGGGAGCACCCTGTCGGGCCTGGAGGCAGCCGGCATCGACGTCAGCCGGGCCCTGGCCGAGCGCGACAGCTACCGCGCGCTGGGCGCTGTCGGCGCTCTGGTGCAGGGGGCACCCACCGGCACCAACGTCGGCGACCTGATGATCGCGCTGTCCTGATCAGGGGAGCAGCGACGGGCCGATGACGACGTAACGAGTAGCCCAGTCGGTCACCCCCGAGCACTCCAGATCGCTCAGCGCCAGGTGCCCCTGCCCCGCCGCATCGACCACCAGCTGCCCCGACGTGCTGATCACCCCGTCGAGGAGCACCTCCGAGGGCCCCAGGCCGGTGCCCACGTCGACCGGCGCGAGGAGCACCTCCCCGCGCCAAGGAGCCGCCTCGCTCCACTCGTACATCCCGCCGGCTGGACCAGGCTGGTACACCGCCGTGAGCGTGTCGGTCTGGGTGCGGACACCGTACACGAGGGCGGTGCCCCCCGCCGTGCGCACCAGGGCCAGCGGCGTGGCGTAGCCCTGGTTCAGGTCGCAGGTCGCGTAGGCGTCGTAGGGCTCCTGCCCGCAGCTGTCGGAGGGCATGCGCAGCACCTCCTGCACTGCCCAGGTGCCCACCGCATCACGCCGTGCCGAGTACAGCGCGTGGTCCCACTGAAAGAAGGCCCACAGCTCGTCGTCGTCGGCCGACAGCACCACCCGACTGCCGGTGCGCACGCCCTCGTTCGACGACCACGCCAGCCTCTCGACGGCGGTGTCGTCGGACCAGTGGCCCAGCGCCCAGCCCCCGGCATCGGTCGTCCAGTACAGCACGTCGACGGTGTCGTCGGGGCGCACATCGAGGATCCCCTCCAGCCCGTCGCTGGTCACCGTCTGTTGGGTGGGGACCGCTCCCAAGCGCGTCAGCGTCAGCGCCCCGTCGCCGGACACCACCACCAGCTCGTCGGCCTGGGTGCCCACCGAAGCGGCATCGGCGAGCAGCCCCACCGAGCCCAAGGGGGTCGGCACACTCCAGCCCACGGCGCTCGACCAGGTCATGCTCACCGTGCTGCTGGGCCCGCCGCCGTAGGCCACCGTCGACACCACGCCACCGGGGGCCTGCAGACCCGCTCGGGCCACCGCAGGCGCCAGCACCGACGACGACCACACCCCGGCGTCGCGCACGAAGCTGTGGCCGGTGAACGAGCCGATGTTGTCGGAGCGCAGCACGTGGACCCGGCTCTGGTCGTCGACCACCACCGAGGGCCCCAGCCCGGAGATCGGGGCCTGCGGCAGCCACTCGTCGACCAGCACATCCGGATGGGCGACCACGGTGGCGCAGCCGGGGTGGCTGGGGGTCGGAGGCAGCGCTGTGTCGGCCGAGTCCGCCGTGTCGGTGTCGGTGTCGGTGTCCGTGTCGGTGTCCGTGTCGGTGTCCGTGTCCGTGTCCGTGTCCGTGTCCGTGTCGGTGTCGGTGTCGGTGTCGGTGTCGGTGTCCGTGTCGGTGTCCGTGTCGGTGTCCACCGCATCGACGGTCGTGGTGTCGCCATCGGTCTTGCCCGAGCAGGCCATCAACGCCACGATGAGCCAGATTCGCGTGTGCATGCGTACCTCCTGCGCCACGATGCCACACGACCCAGGAGCCCGCTTGCCTCCCTCCGACCCTGCGGTGGCGTTCGTCCGCGCCCGCCTCGAGCCCCTCGCCGATGGCGCGTACGCGGCGAAGATGAGGTCCTACCTCAAGACCGACATGCCGATGTTCGGCGTGCGCAAGCCCGACCAGCGCCCCATCCACCGCGACCTGGTGCGACGCTTCGTGCCCGAGGACCGCGATGCCTGGGAGGCCGCCGTGCGCGCACTGTGGGCCGGGCCGGAGCGCGAGCTGAAGTACGCCGCCATCGGCTACGCAAAGGCCTTTCGGCGCCGGCGCTTCCTCACCCCTGCGTCGGTGCCCCTCATCGAGGCCATGGTGCGCGACGGAGCTTGGTGGGACCTCGTCGACGACATCGCGGTGCACCTCGCGGGCGAGGTCGTGCTGCGCCACCGAGAGACCATGGGGCCCGTCCTCGACCGGTGGATCACCGACGACGACCTTTGGATTCGGAGGACCGCGCTGCTCGCCCAGCTGCGCCACAAGGAAGCCACCGATCTGCCCCGCCTGTTCCGCTACTGCCGCCGCTGCGCTCCCGACACCAGCTTCTGGATCCGAAAGGCCATCGGGTGGTCCCTTCGACAGCAGGCGCGAACCCACCCCGACGAGGTGCGCGCCTTCCTCGCCGAGATGGGCGACGAGCTGTCGGGCTTGTCGCGGCGGGAGGCCAGCAAGCACCTGTAGGCGCTAGCGAGCCGGCTCACGCCACGTGAGATGCCCCGCCACCAGCTGCACATCCTGCAAGCTGGGCCGCCCATCGGTGGGGTCTGGAGCCACGCGACGCCGCTCCTCCGGATGCCCCAGCCGCTCGACGGGGCCCACGCCCTGCAGCACCGCATGCTCCAGATCCAGATCGCTGCGCAGGGCAGCCATCACCCTGCCGGCTCGCAGCGCACTCTCCACGCGCTCGGCGCCCTCTGCCTCGACGAGCAACGTCACCTGCGGCTTGAGCTGGACGCCCCGCGCTTGGGACAGCTCGTGTCGATCGTCGATCGCCACCACCTCGACGCCCTGCAGCACCGTCGTCGTGCGCGCCGCGTCGCCCGCGTCACGTGGCAGTGTCACCATCAGGTCGATGCGGTCTCCCGCTTGTAGGAAGCCCGACACTGCCTGCTCGGTGCTCAGGTTGACCGATACCGCTCGCATGCCTGGCGCCACGAGGGCCTGCAGCCCGGCCGTGGCCCCCTCGTGAGCCAGACGCTCCGAGCGGATCCGCTCCCCAGCCAGCACCCGGGAGCGTACCGTTCGACCAACCGGGTCCTGGTCGACCCCGAAGGCCGTGGCTGGCACGTACCGAGGTGGCATTCGCTCGCGTGCCACATCCTCAGGGCCGATGACGTGACCCGGCAGGAGCTCCACCCTTGCCACGTACGTCTCGATGGTGGTGTCGGGGGACAGGGCCCCCTGTAGCTGTGCTTCGTAGCCGAGGAGCAACCCGTAGGCGGCCACGGTCACCACGGCGGCCGCCCCCGTGCACAGCACCAGCGCTCCCACCATGGAGCGGCCGTGGCGGGCCCATAGCGATGCCCGCCTCATGGTGAGGGCTGCCAGTCGAGGCGCATGGTTCGGGCGAACCGCAGCTCGTCGGGGAAGCCCGAGACAGGGAAGAAGGAGACGACAGGCACGACGCCGGTCACCTGCACCACCGACGCGCTCTGCACCGTGGTGACGGAAGCCTCGAATCGCCCCTCCTCAAAGCGGCCCCCAGCCTCCCAGGCGGCTGCCGCAGCCGCGACGGCCGCGTCCGAGGCCGCATCGGTGCTCTCTGCATCCCTCCAGTCATGAGCGGCACCGTTCCTCGCGCCATCCTGGACCGCAGCGGCCAGGGCCTGCTGGGCGGCCAGGTAGTTGGCCGTGTCGACGATCCCGCCACCCAGCAGGACCAAGAGCGGCAGCAGCAGAGCGAACTCGACAGCCTGAGAGCCGCGGCGCCGTGAGCGGGGTGTCATCAGCCCTCCTCGTCGATGGGCTGCTCTTCCATGCGCCGGCGCACCGTCACCTGCGCTATCGGGGGCACCGGCACGAGGCCGACCAGATACGGCGCCGACCTCGACACCGACACCTCCACAACCTGCGGGTCTCCTGAGGTCACTGCCGACACGTCGATGTCGCCCCTCAGCCCGAGCTGGGCCCACCGCACCCTCGCCGCTTCCTGTGCTGCGACGACGGGGTCGAGACCTTGCGGCGTAGTAGCCGCCGCTCTCGCCGCGTGGTGCGTGGCGTTCTGAAGCACGTGTTGGGTCGCAAAAAACCACCCGTAGTCGATGACCCCCGTGAGGATGGCCAGTAGGGGCAGCGCCAGCAGGCCGAACTCCACGGCTGCCCCGCCACGGCGCGAAGGGGACCTAGTGAGCGAGCTGCGCATGGCCGAGTCCCAACACGTTGCCGCCGGTCGCGGTGGGGTCGATGGCGCCCCAAATCTCGTGGTCATTGACCGGGTCGAGCTGCATCCAGAGGTTCTTGGCTCCGTCGTCGTCGTCGTCGTCATCGTCGCCCCCCTTGCCCTTGCCCTTGCCCTTGCCCTTGCCCTTGCCCTTGGACACCGAACCCCCGCCGCCTTTCGACCTCACGTCGTAGAGAATGGCCCAGGTGACACCCGTGATCTCCAGTTCGCCCGTGAACTTGTTGCTGCCGCCGCAGGAGCCCGCATCGACAAGAGCCACCGGCCCCTGAATGACGTTGCCCCAGCCCCATGCCTCGATCTCGGATGCGTCTTCCGAGTTGGCGTGCTCGCCGTCACGGTCTGGTGGGCCAGGCACGTCGTCGGGCCAGGCATCGGGCGACACGCCGGCTTGATCGTTGATGATGTCGCGGACCAGATGCAGCCCGCTGGTGTGCAGGCCCTCGTTGACGTACATCGGCTCGCCCGTCTGCAGCACGCTGTCGCCACACTGACCGCTCAGCTGGCTCTTGATCCCGTTGCTGTTGGGGTTCCCAGAGGGGTCACCCCAGGCGACGTTGTCGCTGGGCGAGGGGTTGAACGTGAAGCGGATGGGCTCCGGAAACTCGCCCTCGTCGAGGTCTTCTACATGGCAGTCCGGCACGGCAATGGGCAGGAAGCAGGCGCTGGACGCCGCCGGCCCGTAGCCCCACGGTCGGTGGGCCGTGCTCGACACCGAGTACTCGATCCCTTGGGCGAAGGCAGCCATCGACAGGAAGGGCGCCACGCTCTGGTCGCCCATCTCCACGCGCACGGCGTTCACGACAGTCGGATCCGACGACGCCACGAAGGTGTCGGCGGTGCGGTCGTAGACCCCGAGCACGACCGAGGCGTCGTCAAGGCTGACGCCTTCGCCGAGCACCTCGTTGAGCTGGGCGAGCTCGAGGGCCATGGTGGAGGCACGCTCGAGCCCCTCTGCCGTGCCGTCGAGCTCTGCGACGGCGCCCAGCGCAGAGGCGTCGATGGCGGACTGCATCTGTGCGCGGGAGGTCTCGGCGAACCCCACGTCGATGGCCATCGCGCCGAATCCGAGCATCGAGACCAGGGTCAGCCCGATGACCAGCGCATTCCCTCTCCGTTGGCGACGTGCGTTCATCCGACCTCCATCTCGCCTCTCGGCCCGACGATCGACCCGGTCGGTTTCACGCGGTCTCATCCTCCGGTTCCGACCGAAGACGTCACGTTCGGGTCGCCGCTCCACTGCACCTGGTTTCGTCCCGAACGCTTGCTGTCGTACATCGCCTGGTCGGCCAGCTTGTACAGCCGGTCGGGCGCAGCCGATCCGCTCACGCCACCGAACGACCCGGTCACGGCCACCTCGACGCCGCCACGGCAGGCGATGGGCGAGGCAGCGAGGTGCGCACGCAGGGCCTCCGCTCGCGACTGAGCCGAGGCCTCGCCCGAGGGGACCAGCACCGCGAACTCCTCCCCGCCGAGTCGGCCGAGCAGCTCGTTGGCGCCCAGCACCTCCTCGACCCGCCGACACACGCCCACGAGCACGTCGTCGCCGATGTCGTGGCCCATGGTGTCGTTGACCTGCTTGAAGTGATCGAGGTCGAACATCACCAGCGACACCGATCCTGTCTGCAGGGCCTCGTCGAGGTGCCGGGTGAACGCGCGACGGTTGGCTACGCCGGTGAGGGGGTCCTCCGAGGCTGCGCGGTCGAGGGCCTGGTTCTGCTGTCGGAGCGCCTGGTTGTCGACCCGGTACTCGTCGTTGATCGCGGTCATCGCCTGCACGGCCTCGTGCAGGATCTCAGCCTTGCGCGGCGCCTTCGGCGGATTGACCAGGTCGGCGAGGCGCGGCAGCTCCCGCTCGATGTGGTCGAACAGGTCGGCGAGGGCGGGCCGGGGCATGCCCGGGATGGAGCGCCGTGCCTCCAGGAAGGCGCCCACGGCCTGGGTGTCACCCGAGCGGGCCGGCAACAGCAGGTCAGCGAGGCGTGCGATCTGCAGCAGCTTCTGGTCGCGAGCCCCCGACAGCGTGGCAGCGGGATCGTGGTGGGCCTCGATGGGCCGCACGAGCTCCTCGGGCAGCCCCCACTGCCGGGCGCAGGCGGCGAAGATCTCGGGGTGCGTGGTACCGCACAGCTCCGTCTCGATCGCCAGGCGCCGCTCCTCGGCCAGCTGGCTCGCCGCATCGAGGGCAGCAGCGTGCTCGGGTGCGCTCGCGAGCAGCATCACGAAGCCCGCGTCGAGGATCACGCCGGTGGTGAAGGCCTCGGTGGGGTCGGGGTAGGAGGCGAGCTCGGCCAGCACGTGGGCGGCGGCGCCTCGGTAGACGATGTCGCGCCACAGCCGGCGCTGGTCGATGCCTGCCAGGTCGATCTGGTCGATGACCGACTTGAGCACGTGGGACACCGCGTGGTGCCGCACGGAGCGAAGTCCCAGGAACACCGCGGCCTGCCCCACGGTGCGGATGCGCTGGCGAGGGCTGTAGTAGGCGCTGTTGGCGATGCGGAGCAGCTCGACGGTGAGGCCCGGATCCGAGCTGATCAGGCGAACGATCTTGCCCATCGGGATGTCGGGGTCCCGCGTGGCCTGCACCACCTGACACAGGCGGGCGGGCGGGACCGGCAGCTGACCCAGGCGGCTCGTCATGGCACTCCCCTTGCGGCCCTTGTCGGCACGCTGGGGCGAGGGCTTCAGCTCGACAGCCGGGAGCCCGAGCGTCGACGGCGGGGGGACGCGACATCTAACACCTAGCGTCCTGACCCCGATTTCGAGCCAGGCGGACATCTAACACCTAGCGTCCTGACCCCGGTTTTTGACCCCGATTTCGAGACCCCGATCTCGAGACGGGGCGATGGGTCAGGGCGCCCGGTGGTAGGTGCCGGAGAAGCTGACGTTCAGCCCACCACACTTCAGGTTGTCGGCCACCTCCAGCACGTCGGGACTGGTGCGCTTGAGGGTGACCTCGCAGCCGTCGCCCGCATACCGCCAGCCCCCGTCGTGCGCGGCGAGCGCCCCGGCGATCTGCCCGTCGTGCACCCGACCACCGCCTCCGTGCCACAGCGCCTGGCCCTCGACGACCAAGGCCCCGTCGACGTCGGACAGCACCATGCCCCCGTCGGGACCCTCCCACTGACCCACCCACGACGTGACCGCCTTCGCGTCCCCCACGAAGCGCCCCGGCAACCCCGTGGTGTCGGCCGCCACCGGCCCCGTGCATGCCAGGGTCGCCAACACCTTCGCCCCCTTCCGCACGACCACCCGGCCCTCGAACTGGTCTTCCGTGCGCTCGGCCACCAGCGCGTAGCGATGCCCCTCGTTCCACAGCGAGAACACGCTGGTCGCCGCGTCTTCCCCCGTCGACCGGTGCCCAGCCTCTAGTGCGGTCGTGTACCCCGCCTTCGGCACCTGCAGCTCCACCGCCCCCGGCGCGCCGAAGCGGTACACAGCCCCCGCCTCCGTCTCGCACAGCGCCGCGACCTTGCCGCCCGCCACGCCACACTGGAACCGCGCCGTCTCCCCGCCCTCGCACAAGGTGGGGGGAGCCGCCAGCGCCACCGCGAGCCATGCCATCATGCCGACCTCCGTGCCCCCACCCTACCCGGAGTCCCCTTGCTCCTCCACGCCCACGGCCTCGGCCTGCAGCTCGACCAGCGCTGGCTGTTCCGCGACCTGTCCCTCGACCTCGAGGCGGGCCAGATCCTGTGGGTGCGCGGCCCCAGCGGGAGCGGCAAGTCGCAGCTGCTGCGGCGCCTCGCTGGCCTGGTCGATGGCCCGGGCACGGTGACGCTGAACGGGAGGTCCCAACACGAGATCGCCCCCCCTACCTGGCGTCGTCAGGTCTGCTACGTCGCCCCGGAGCTCCCCCGCCAGCTCGCCGCCACCGGCGACGCCCTCCGCGCGCGCATCGAGGGTCTCGCAGCCCAGCAAGGAGGCGGTGACGACCCTGTCGCCCTCGCCGAGGCCTGGGGCCTGCCACCTCGGGCGTGGCAGCAACCCCTCGCGCAGCTGTCGAGCGGCGAAGGGCAGCGCCTGTGGCTCGCCGTGGTGCTCGCGCGACGGCCCGAGGTCCTCCTCCTCGACGAGCCCACCCGAGCCCTCGATCCCGAGGCCACCGCAGCGGTGGAGTCCTCCCTCGCGGGTCGATCGGCGGTGTGGGTCAGCCACGATCCCGCTCAGGGCGAGCGCGTCGCCAGCGCCCAGCTCAGCCTCGGGTCGTGATCCGCTCCCGCCGCAGCCGATGCCCGTCGTCGACCACCGCCCGCACCGCCGCCAGCACCGCGACCGTCGTGCCCACCGCGACGGCGCCCGCGATGACGAACAAGATCAGCAGCTGGTACAGCGCAGCCTGCAGGGGCGGCGTTCCCCCGAGGATCTGGCCCGTCATCATCCCCGGGATGGTGACCAGGCCTACGGCACTCATCGTGTTGAGGATAGGGACCATGCCCGTGCGCACGGCCTCCGCCACCACGTCGCGCGTCGCTTCCTGCCGCGTCGCACCCAGCGCGAGGAGCGCCTCGACCTGCGCCGCCCCGGCGTCGAGCCCCTCCAACACCTTGTCGAGGCCCAGCGCCACGCCCGTCAGCGCGTTGCCCAGCACCATGCCCACCAGCGGCACCAGGTAGCGGGGCGCCCACCACGGCTCGACATCGATGACCACTGCGGTCGCGAACAGCGCGGTGCCACCGCCTCCCAGCGCCATGGCGAGCACGGAGCTTCCGAGCATGCCCGGATGCGACCGACGCACCCGCGCGGAAGCCTCGCGCCCCGCCAGCACGACCATCACGCCGCACCACAGCACGACCGGCCAGGGCGACGCCAGCGCGAACACCGGCACCAACACCAGGCCGAGGACCACCAGCTGCACCGAGGCCCGGAGCCCGGCGACCGCCAGCCGGCGCTCCAGCCCCAGCCGCAGGCCCACCGACACCAGCCCGTAGGCCACCAACAGCAGCGAGGCGAGACCCAGCTCGACAGGGCCGAGCGCTACGGGCCCGCTCACGTCGCCCCGAAGCCCGTGGTCGACACCGGGGTCTCGCGGTCGTCGAAGACCAGCACCCGCTCCGGCCACCGCAGCGCGGCGAGACCGCCACGGAAGGGCGCAGGCGCGCCCAGCTCTTCATGCTCCCAGCGCTCCAGGAAGCGGCGGCCCACGCAGTAGTCGACACAGAACACGTTGGACCTCGGACCCGCCCAGCCGTAGCGGGGCACCGCGTCCCACAGGTTGGGCTTGCCAGACCCCAGCGCCATCCTCCGGCGCCAGTAGTGGCCCACCACGACCGCGGGCTCGTCACGGTAGCTGGCCCACCAGTGTGCACGACGCACGAGACGCCACTTGCCGCCCACGTAGAACAGTGGTTCATCCGCTGGGATCGGCTCTTCTTGCCCCGAGGTGAGGATGCGGAAGGGATCGTAGCGCTGCTCGGCCACGATCATCTTCAGGGCCGCATCGAGAGGCCGCACCGGCTGGACGGCGGGGTCGCGGAAGTGGGCGAAGCGCGCCCGCTCCTCCTGCGCCTTCTGCAGCACGCCGGTCGCGCGCAGGTCGGCGACGATGCGCGCTTCGGCTTCGTTCGCGAGCACGCCCAGATCACCGGCCACGGGCAGTCGCCCCAGCGCATCGGCGTCGTAGCAGGCATGCACCACCCGCAGATCGGAGCGCTCGAGGACGAGGGGCAGCGTCGCCAGGAAGGCACGCAGCTCGTCGCGCTCGGAGGGGTCTACCGACACCGAGTCGAAGGCCCGACCGTGGTGCTGGTCGTCGTGCCCGAAGAACCAGCCATTGCCCTCCTTCTCGTCGGCACACAGCAGGTTGAGCTCGTGGTTTCCCGCCACGCTGTGGGCGACCCCGGCCTGCACCAGACGCTTCACCAACCGCACGACGCCCGGGCTGTCGGGGCCGCGATCGACCAGGTCGCCCACGAACACCACCGGCCGCTGCACCGTGGCCGCGTCGGGATCGCACCCCAGCCGCCACAGGAGCCGCTCGAGGGCCTCGAGCTCGCCGTGCACGTCGCCGATCAGGTCGAGGGGCCCCTCAGGAAGGGGCTGCACGAGCGTGGTCACGGGCCCAGCTCCCAGATGTCGCCCTCGCGCGCCAGCACAAACCCGCGTTCCGCCACGTCGCCCGCCGCCGAGCTGCTCGGATCGAGCAGCGGGTTGCTGTGGTTGAGGTGGAGGAAGTGCACCCTCGCGCGGTGCGCGGCGGGGAGGGACTGCAGCAACGTCATCGTGTCGGTCACCAAGGGGTGGGGGATCGCGCCCAGGTCGCGGTGAGGAAGCTCGGCAGCGGAGAAGAACGTGCCATCGATCCACACCCGCCCTACGTCCTGTACCACCGCAGCGAGGTCACGGCCCCACGGCTCGAAGGCATCGATGTCGGGCAGGTACAGGCAAGACGACGACGCCCCCTGCACATGCAGCCCCACCGTCTCCGACCACGGGCCCCGGTGCGGCACCAGCCAGGGCGTCAGGGTGAGCCCCGGCGCGAGGGCCACCGGCTCGTCGGCCCGCATGCGGCGAAGGTCGATGTGCCCGTCGGCCAGGATGGTGCGGTAGGGCTCGGTCTGCTCCAGGAAGCGCGCCATGCCCGGCATCGCGTAGACGGGCAGGCCCCGCGGCGCCCAGGCCTCCCGCCCGAGCTGCAGCAGCCCTGTGTAGTGGCCCAGGTGCGCGTGGGTGAGCACGATGCCCGCGCACGGGCGCCCGAGGTCGTGAAGCTGCCAGCGCAGGTCGGGGGTGGCGTCGAGCAGCCAGCCCTCTGTTGGAGTGCGGACCCCGACACAGGCGATGCGATGCCCCCGCGAGGGGTCGGCGAAGGCCGGCGCACAACACGAGGCCTCACAGCCCGCCTGGGGGTGCCCGCCATCCTGGGCCACCCCGAGCACCACCGCCTCGTTCATCCCGTCAGCGTGGGGAAGGAGCGGAAGTCTTCCTCGGTGACGCCCCAGGCCACGATGCCGGCGCAGCGCATGTCGTCGTCGCGCTCGTCGACGGTGCCGAGGCCACCGCAGGTGGGGCACGTGTGGGTGTGACCCCGCAGCGACGTGTGGTGGGGCTGCCACCTCGTCACGTGCACAACCACACCATCAGTACAGTCAGGATCGGGGCAGGGTCGACGCATCGGCGCCCGGGTAAGCCAAGGATCCACCGACCGCAACCCACGACGGGGCGGAACACGAGGTCCCACGATCCGCAGGGGCCCTCGCTGGGGTACCCGCGCGACCGCCCGACGCGCCGCGGGGGTGTCGCCAGGGTTGTGCGTGGGTTACCTTGAGCGGCTGTCGAACCTCGATCCCCTTGACGGTAGGCCCCCCGGGGCGCACCCTTGGATCGGGAGCGACTGCTCCTCGCATCGACCCGTCCATAGGAGGACAACCTGCGCCGTAGACGACCGCGTTTCCAGCGAGAGCCCGAATCCAGTGAACCCCGCTACAACGAGCGCATCCGCGTCCGTCGCATCCTGCTGATCGACGACGACGGGGCGAAGCTGGGCGAGTTCATGACCGAAGACGCCCTCGCTCGCGCGAAGGAGAAGGGGCTCGACCTCGTCGAGGTCGCACCGAACGCCAATCCGCCGGTGTGCAAGATCCTCGACTACGGGAAGATGAAGTACGACAAGAAGAAGCGCGACTCTGCCGCGCGCAAGCGCCAGGCTCAGGTGCAGCTCAAGGAGATCAAGGTCCGCCCGAAGACCGACGATCACGACATGGGCGTCAAGGTCCGGGCCGCGGCCACCTTCTTGCAAGAAGGCAACAAGGTGAAGGTCACGGTGCGCTTCCGCGGCCGTGAGCACGCCCACCACGACATCGGGGCCGAGCAGTGCATGCGCGTCGCCGATGCGGTCAAGGAGTGGGGCACCGTCGAGATGCCGCCGCGGATGGAGGGTCGCCAGATGACGATGATCCTCACGCCCACCGGGGCCACGCCGCCGAGCCCGAGCCCGAGCCCGAGCCCCAGCGACGACAGCCCGGCCTCCTAGCAGGTCCGTGCACCACGGAGGGGCCGTCGACCGCTGAGGTCGGCGGCCCCTCTGACGTCGTGGCCCAGTGGCCGGCCCAGCCTCAGAGCAAGCCGAACACCGCGGCGGCCAGGGCGATCCCCGCGATGACCGCGGCGAGGTGGGTCCACACCAGGTGAGAGGGAAGCGCACCGTCGTCGTCGACCGCCTCGGCCTGGGCCGGGGTGGGGACGCGCGCGTCGTCTTGCCGCGCCAGGGCCATGATGACCACCTCCTCAATGGAGGGGCCCCCCAGCAGGCGCCCGAGAGGCACGTCGACGCCCTGTGCGTCGAGGGCGCGCTTGAGCTCGGTCGCCATCAGCGAGTCGAACCCGAGCTCCATCAGCGGGGTCGTGCGAGCCAGAGGACGCCCCGCCGCCAGCCGAAGCACCGCGCGCGCCTCCGTCGCCACCACCGGCTCCAGGGAGGCGGCGTCCCACTGGCGGGGGGCCGGTGCAGGCACCGCGGCGGCGGCCACCGGGGGCGCCTCGGAAGCGACCGGCGCAGGGCGCAGGTTTGCCAGGAGCGGCCGCGGGGCCACCGCCTCTACGGCGCCGAGGAAGCGCCCCCAGTCGACCCTGGCCACGATGCGGTGGGGGATGTCGGCGACCAGCATGCCTCCGAGCACCTCCAGGGAAGCATCAGGCGGAAGCAGCAGCTGCCCGACCCGGGCCAGGCGCTCAGCCCGCGACGCATCGACCATGCCGCCCCCTCCCCAGGGGCCCCACGCGACGCTGGTCGCCGCGAGCCCGCGGGCCCGGCGCTCTGCCGCCAGCCCATCCAGGAAGCCGTTGGCCGCGCTGTAGGCCGCCAGCTCACTGCTCCCCCATGCCGCCGCGATGCTGCTGAACAGCACGAAGCCTTGTGCGGCGTGCCCCTCGGTCACCCGGTCGAGCACCCGCGCCCCCTGCACCTTGGCGGCCAGGGTGCGCTGCACCGTCGCGTGGTCGATCAAGGCCAGCGGCTGCGGGTGGGTGACCCCCGCCGCGTGCACCACGCCGTCAGGAGGATGCGAGGCCGCCAGGGCCGCCATCCCCTCTTCGTCGGTGACATCGACCGCCACCGGCACCACCGTGATGCCCCGGGCCTCGAGGGCCACAAGGGCCGCCACCCGCGCCGCCACCTCGGGATCGCCCACCGCCGCCCAGCTCGCGCGGTCGGGCAGCGGGGTGCGCGCGGTGAGCACCAGCTCCGTCACCCCCTGATCCGCGAGCCAGCTCGCCACCTGCAGCCCGAGACCGCCCAGCCCGCCGGTGACCCACCATCGCCCCGAGAGCTTCGCCGAGCGCGGCTGCACCGGCGCCCGCACCACCCGGGCGACCTCCACACCCTCCGCGCCCACATGCTGTTGGTCTTCGAGGTGGACCCCGCCCAGGGCGGCCACGAGCCCCACCTTGGTCATCCCCTCCCCTACATCCAGCCAGGCGACCCGCCCGGGCGCTTCCAGGGCCAGGGAGCGCAGCATCGCGCCGAGGGCCCAGGCCATCGGGTCGGGTGCGTCGGCCCGCCCGCCGCGGGTCACCACCACCACCCGGCCCTCGTGCTGCCGAAGCAGGTCGACCACGCCCAACACCAGCGTCGTCAGCGACCCTCCGGCCAGCGGGCGCAGATCGACCACCATGTCGCAGGGGCCTTCCTCCCGCGGAGCCGCCGTGACCCCCGCCGAGCGCAGGGCCTCTGCGACCCCAATGGGATCGTCGCCCTCGAGCCCGACCCGCGACGGCCACGCCGACGCCCCCCCCGCGGCAGGCTCCCACGACATGGCGTAGCCCCAGCTCGCCGACGGCGCCGACGGCTCCTCCAGCCAGAACCGACGCCGTTCGAAGGGATAGGGCGGCAGCACCGCCCGGGGCGCGTCGGGCCCCACCCTCTGCAGGCGGGCCCCCTCCTCGAACAGGGCGGTGGCCGCCTCGAGCAGCTGTGCGTCGGCAGGGCGCTTCCGCCGCAGCGAGGCCACGCCCCGCGCGTCGAGCACCCGCTGAGCCATCCCCATCAGGGTCGGGTGGGGGCCGACGTCGAGGAGCACATCCACGTGCAGCTCGTCGAGGGCACGCAGCCCCGCCAAGGCGTCGACCGGCTCCCGCGCGTGCCGCCGCCAGAAGGCGGGCCGCGTGTAGGCCTCGTGCTCCTCGTGCCCCGTCATCAGCGAGATCATCCGCAGCTGCGGAAGCGCCAGGGGGACCTCGCTCACCGCGGCCTCCCACGCCTCGAGCATGGGGTCGAGCATCGCTGAGTGGAAGGCGTGGCTCACCACCAGGCGCTTGTGCTCCAGCGCCAGGCCCTCGACGAAGGCGTCGATGGCGTCGTGGGCCCCGGCCACCACGACCTCCTCTTCGTGGTTCACCGCTGCCAGATCGAGGCCCGCAGGCAGCAGCGCACGCACCTCTGCCTCGCTCGCGAACACCGCCACCATGCTCCCCGACGGCTGCTCCGCCATCAGCCGACCCCGGGTCGCGGCCAGCCGCAGGCCGTCGGCCAGCGAGCACACCTCGGCCACCACCGCCGCCGCGAGCTCCCCGAGGGAGTGCCCCACCAGCGCCACGGGCTCCACGCCCCACGCCTGCCACTGCCGGGCGAGGGCGACCTCCACCGCGAGCAGCACCGGCTGCGTGTACTGCGTGAGCGCCAGCGCCTCGTCGTCGCCGAGCAGCTCGCGGAGGGGTCGCTTCAGCAGCGGCGCGAGCACCGCCTCGGCCTCCTGCAGCGTCGCCTCGACCACCGGGGCCACCGCCCCGAGGTCCTGCACCATGTGGGCGTACTGCGAGCCCTGCCCGCTGAACAGCATCGCCACCCGCGGCGCACGGCCCGTGACCGAGGGCACGATCCCCTTCAGCGCCACGGCGAGCTCGTCGGCGTCGGCCGCCACGACCGCCGCACGCACCGGCAGCGGCGCCCGCGCCTGCAGCGTGGCGGCCAGCGACACCAGCGACTGCTGAGTGTCGATCGCCCCCGCCATCGCTCGAAGCGACGCCTCGCTCGCTGCCGACAGCGGCAACCAGTGCAGCGGCGGCGGCTCGACGGGCGTGCCCTCCGCCGGCAGCGATCCCGCCTCCAAGATCACGTGGGCGTTCGTGCCTGACAGCCCGAAGCCGCTCACGGCCGCCAGCCGACTGGTCTCGGGCCACGGCAACACCTCGGTCGTAATCCGCGCGCCGTCGAGAGACAGCGCCGGGTTCAGCGTCTCCAGCCCCGCCTGCGGCGGCAGCTCGCCGTGGTGCAGAGCCATCACGGCCTTGATCAGGCTCGCAGCGCCCGCGGCGAGCTCGGCGTGGCCCAGGTTGGCCTTCACTGCGCCCAGCGTCAGCGGGTCGGCCCCGTTGCGCGCGCCATAGACCGCCAGCGCGGCCCGCACCTCGATGGGGTCTCCCAGGCGAGTGCCGGTGCCGTGGGTCTCGAGGTAGCCCACGTCGCGCGGAGCGACGCCGGCGTGGTCGAGGGCCGCCTGGAGCACCTGCTCCTGTGCCTCCCCATTGGGCACCGTCAGGCCCCCGCTCGGCCCGTCGTGGTTGACCGCCGAGCCCTTCACGACCGCCCACACCCGGTCGCCGTCTCGCAGGGCATCGCCCAGGCGCTTGAGCACGACGATCCCGCACCCGTCACTGCGCACGTAGCCATCGGCCGACGCGTCGAAGACGTGGCACGCACCCGTGGGTGACAGCGCGCCCAGCTGGCACAGGTAGGCCGTGTCGTCGGGGTGCAGCTGCAGGCTCACCCCGCCGGCCAGCGCCATGTCGCACTCCCCGGCCATCAGCGCGTGGGAGGCGAGGTGCAGCGCCACCAGCGACGAGCTGCAGGTGGTGTTGAGGGCCACGGCCGGACCATGGAAGCCCATCGCGTGGGCGACCCGCCCGGCAGCGAACGACGGCTCGGCCCCGGTGCCCGCCCAGGCGTCGGGGTAGTACGGCGCGTCCGGACGCTGAAAGCGGCGCAGGTAGTGCGCGTCTTTCACCCCGACGAACACCCCGGTGCGGGAGCCCCGCAGGTCGTCTCGGCCGTGGCCGGCGTCTTCCAGGGCGTGCAGCGCGACCTCGAGGAGCAACCGCTGCTGCGGGTCGAGGGAGTGGGCCTCCCGGGCCGAGATGCCGAAGACATCGGGGTCGAACTGGTCGATGCCCTCCAGGAAGCCACCTCGCCGGGCATAGATGGTGCCCGGCTCTCCTTGGGACCCCGCCCACGCATCGGCATCCCAGCGGCTCAGCGGCACGTCACCCAGGCTGACGCGCCCCTCACGCACCAGCTGCCACAGGGCCTCGGGGCTGTCGGCCCCTGGGAAGCGGCAGGCCATCCCGACGATCGCGATGGGGTCGTCGCGCTCGGTGACCACCGCGTCGACCCGCGACTCGGGCTCCGGCGCCAGCTGCAGCCGATCGAGCAGCCACCTCGACAGCGACGCGACGTCGGGATGGTCGAAGGCCACGGTGGGTGGCAGGGCCAGATCGAGCTGCCCGCCCAGGCGCCGGGCCAGCTGCACGGCCATGAGCGAGTCCATCCCCGCATCGACGAAGCCACGCCGCGCATCCAGGGCCTCGTCGCGACCGAGCACACGCCGAGCCGCCGCCTCGACGGCATCGACCACCATCGCCAGCCGAGCGCGAGGCGGCGCACGGCGCAGCTGCCGCACCAGCGCCGACGCACCTCCTGGCTCGTGGTGATGCAGGACCACGCCCGGGAGCTCGGCGAGAGCCGATGGCGCCTCGTCGGGCCAGCGCCGCGCGAAGGCCTCCCAGTCGGCGGGGAAGGCTGCGAGGGCCGCGGGCGCACCGGGGCTCAGGGCCGCCTCCAGGGCGGCCAGCGCCGTGGGCACACTCATCGGTGCCACCCCCTCCCAGGCCTCGGTGTCGACCGCTTCGGCCATGCCCAGCCCGGCCCACGGACCCCACGCCACCGCCGTGGCCGGCAGGCCTCGGCTGTGGCGCAGCTGGGCGAGGCCGTCGAGGAAGGCGTTGGCCGCCCCGTAGGCGCCCTGCCCGGCCCGGCCGAACCACCCGACCGCCGACGAGAACAGCACGAAGGCGTCGAGCTGTGACGTGTTCTGGTGCAGGTGCCATGCCCCCAGGGCCTTCGCGCGCCACGCAGCGCCAACGTCGTCGACCGCCAGGCCACGGAGCAATCCCTCGGCCTGCGCGCCGGCTGCGTGCACCACGCCATGGAGCGGAGGGGCTGCCAGGTCGCGCACCGAGGCGAGCAGCCCCACGACCGCCTCGCCATCGCCGACGTCGACGGCGTGGTAGCTCACCTTGTCGGCGCGCTCGGCCCACAGCGCCTGTGCCTCCTCCCCCGGGGCCGAGCGCCCGGCGACGGCCACGTGGGCCGCCCCCTGCTCCAGCAGCCACGCGACCACGTGCCGGCCGATCGCACCCGCGCCGCCCGTGACCAGCCAGGTCCCACGCACCTCGATGCGCTCGTCACTCGGCGTCCAGGGGCGCAGCCGGGGCACCAGCGGGCGCCCCGACCACAGCGCCGCCTGCCGCTCCCCTGCCCCGAGGGCGTCGAGCAGCCCGTCTACGTGGTCGTCGGGGTCGAGGTCGACCACCCCGGCGAACACCTCGGGGTGCTCGATCCAGGCCGTGGCAGCCAGCCCCCACAGGGCGGACTGTGCTGGATCGACCGGCTCATCGGACCGCACCGCCACCGCACCGCGGCTCACCCACCACACCCGGGGGCGCGGCGCAGGGTGCGCGAGCACCCGCTGCAGCAGCGCGACCGAGCGCTGCGACGGCCCGGTGCCGTCGGGAGCATCTGGGTCCATGCCGACGAAGCTGATCAGCTGATCGAAGCCGCCGAGGGCGTCATCGGGCCCCACCAGGCGCACGTCGACCCCACGCGCTTGCAGCTGCTCGACCAGCTCGTCGGCCAGCCCGAGCCCTGCCGACACCACCCCGATGGAGCCAGCGGGCAGATGCTCGGGACGCGGCGCATCCACCCACGCCCGCTCGAACAGCGGCAGGCGCACCGCACGACTGGCGGTCGCCACGTCGGGGGCGTCGATCCAGTGCCGCCGCCGCTGCCAGGCCGTGGTGGGCAGCGCCGCCGGGGGCCGCGGTGCATACAGCGACCGCGCATCCACCGGCACACCGCGCACCCACAGCTGGGCCGCCGCCTCCAGCAGCGTGTGCAGGGCATCGGCGCCCTTGTCGGCCGAGGCGACCGTCACGAGGTCGTGGCTTCGCAGGGCCATGCCACAGAGCACCGGCCGCGGACCGACCTCCAGGAACACGTCACAGCCCCGCTCCACAGCGGTCTCGAGGGCCCGGTCGAAGCGCACCGCACCCCGGGCATGGGGGACCCAGTGCTCGCTCCCCAGGCGCTCGGCCAGGGCGCCGTCGAGACCTCGCACCACCGGCACCCGGAGCGGCCGCAGGGTGAGCTTCGACGCCACCTCTGCCAGATCGCCGAGCATCGGCTCCATCGCCGGGCTGTGGAACGCGTGGCTGACCTTCAGCTCTCGCAGCTCCAGCCCCGCCGCTTCGAGGCGATCCGCCACCGGCCCCACCGCCGTGGCGAAGCCCGAGATCACCGTCTCCTCCGGGCCATTCACGGCGGCCAGGCTGACGCCATCGACCTCCTCGAGGTAGGGCCGCACCCGATGCTCCGGGGCCAGCACCGCGACCATCCGCCCATCCCGCGGCAGCTCGCCCATCAGCCGGCCTCGCTCCGCCGCCAGCCACATCGCGTCGGCAATGCTCAGCGCCCCGGCCACCGCGGCTGCGGTGATCTCGCCGACGCTGTGGCCCAGCACCAGCGCAGGGCGCACGCCCAGGGCCCGCCACCGCTCGGCGAGGGCCCACCCATAGGCCACCAGGGCCGGCTGGGTGAACCGCGTGTCGTGCACCCGCGGGTCATCGCTGAGCAGCACCTGGCGCAGGTCGTCGGCGCGCAGCGACACCGGCAGGGCCCGCACGGCCTCGAGGGCCTCGTCGAGGGCACGACGGAAGCTGGCGTCGTCGCGGTACAGCCCAGCCGCCATGCCAGTACGCTGGCTGCCCTGGCCGGTGAACATCATCGCCACCCGCGGCGGCGCCCCCGCCGCCACGGTGCCCGACAGCTCGGCACGGCGAATCGCCAGCCGCAGCGAGCCCGCCTCCCCCACCGCCGCCCGGCGCACCCGGTGCGTGGCCCGCCCGTGGGCCAGGGTCGCAGCGACCTCGGCGGCATCGGTGTAGCCGAGGGCTCGCTTGATCCCCAGTGCATGCGCCTCCAGCGCTGCCTCGCTGTGCCCGCTGATCAACAGCAGGTGGACCCGTGGGTCGGTCGGTGGGCTCGGGGGCTCCACCGGCGGCGGTGCCGCGACCACCACATGGGCGTTGGTGCCGCTGATGCCGAAGCTGCTCACCGCAGCACGGGAGCCTTCCCACGCCTCGGTGCGCGACGGCAGATGCAGCGGGAAGTCGGTCGGCAGGGCCGGGTTGAGCTCGTGGAGGTGCAGGGTGCCGGGCACCTGGTGGTGCTGCAGCGCCAGGACCAGCTTCATCAGCCCCGCGACCCCCGCGGCCGTCTCCAAGTGGCCGATCTGGGACTTGACCGACCCGACGATCAGCGGCTTCTCGCGCTCGCCGTACACAGCCCGGACGGCGCCGAGCTCGATGGGGTCCCCCAGGGAGGTGCCGGTGCCGTGAGCCTCGAGCAGGTCGACCTCGTGGGGCTCGACCCCCGCGTCGCGCAGGGCCGCCCGCAGCACCTCCTGCTGCGCCGTTCCGCTGGGCACCGTGAGCCCGCTGGCTGCGCCGTCGTGCCCGACCGCGGTGCCCTCGATCACCGCCAGCACCCGGCGCCCCTCCGCCCGTGCCTGCGACAGGCGCTGCAGCACCAGCACCCCGCAGCCCTCGCCCCGCACATAGCCGTCGGCTCCTGCATCGAAGGGGCGGCACCGCCCCGACGGCGACAGCGCGCGGATCTGCGACAGGTAGACCATGCTCTCCGGCGACAGCAGAGCGTTGACCCCCCCGACCAGCGCCAGGGAAGTCTCCCCCCGACGTAGCGCCTGGACCGCCAGGTGCACGGCCACCAGCGAGCTGCTGCAGGCGGTGTTGACCGCCATCGTCGGCCCGCGCACCCCCAGGGCGTAGGCGATGCGCCCCGCCGCGAAGCTCGACTCGTTGCCGGTGCCCGCCCACGGGTAGCTATCGGCGCTGTGCGCCGCGCTGGGGTCGCGGAGCCGGTCCCAGTACTCGGACCGACCGATGCCGACGAACACCCCCGCCGGGGTGCCCACCAGGCGATCCGGCGCGATCCCGGCGCGCTCCAGTGCCTCCCAGCTCACCTCCAGCAGCAGGCGCTGCTGCGGATCGAGGGCGTGGGCCTCCCGGGGAGCGATCCCGAACAGGTCGGGCTCGAAGCTCGCCAGGTCGTCGAGGAAGCCGCCGGTCCGCGCCACCGTGCGCCCCGGGGTCGCCGGGGTCGGGTCGTACCAGGCAGCGGCGTCCCATCGATCCGAGGGGATGGGACCGACCGCATCGACGCCGTCACGCAGCAGCTCCCAGTAGGCCTCGGGGTCGGCCGCGCCGGGCAGGCGGCAGGCCATGCCCACGATGGCGATGGGCTCGTCGGCACCGATGCCTACGCCCTCCACCGGTGCCACCTCGGGCACGTCGAGGGTGCCCAGCAGAAAGCGGGTGAGCGCCCCCAGCGAAGGGTGATCGAAGGCCACGGTCGCCGGCAGGGGCCGCCCCACAGCCGTGCGCAGGCGCTCGGCGAGCTCCACGGCCATGGCGGAGTCCAGCCCCAGATCAAAGAAGCCCTCGTCGGGGTCGAAGGCGTCGCCCTCGCGACCCAGGACAGCGCCCAGCTCGGCTCCCAGCCGGTCGAGCAGCGCACCGTGGCGCACGTCGACCGGCATCGATGCCAGCTCGCCCATCCAGCCGTCGGCCTCGTCGGCCAGCTCCTCGACCTGGCTCGGAGCCCCCGCCAGCTGCTCGAACAGGGGGCGAGGGCGCCGCATGGCGAAGCGGGGAAGGAACGCGGGGAGGTCGAGGTCGGCCAGCACCACCACCGGAGGCGTGGTGCGCCCGAGCAGCCGCGCCAGGGAGGCCAGGGCCACATCGGTCGAGAGGGGCCGCACGCCCTGGCGACGGAACGACGCCAGCTCCGCCTGGCTCACCATGCCGCCGGTGGCCCAAGGCCCCATCGCCACCGCCGTCGCCGGCCAGCCCTGACGCCGCCACGACGACGCCAGCGCATGCAGCGCGGCATTGCCCGCGGCGTAGGCGGCCAGGTCGGGGGCCCCCCACACGGCCGCTACGCTCGACAGCAGCAGCACGAAGTCGAGGGGCTGCCCGTCGAGGGCCTCGCGCAGGGCCAGGGCTCCTGACAGCTTGGGCCCCAACGCTTCGTCGAGGCGTGCCTCGTCGAGGGTGCCCACCGAGCCCTTTGCCGACACCCCCGCGGCGTGCACCACCCCGCGGAGCTTGCGCTGGCCCCGCTTCGCGAGCTCGCGCAGCTGGGCCACATCCGCGACATCGGCGGCCACCACCCGCAGGTCGGCACCACGAGCCTCGAGGGCCTGCAGCGCGTCGCTCACCGAGGCGCGGGCTTCGTCGGCCTCCTCGGGCCGACCACGCCGGCTGGTCAGCACCAGGTGGCGAGCCCCCAGATCCACGAGGAGGCCCGCGATGGCGAGCCCCACCTCCCCCAGCCCACCGGTGATCAGGTAGGCGGCGTCGGGGTCGAGCGCTGGCGGAGCCCCGATCGACGGGCTGAACGCCAGCCGGGGCACCCGCAGCCCTCCCGCGTCGAGCCCCAGCCGATCGTCGCCCTGCTGGCGGGCGACAGCCAGGCGCAGCCCTGCTGCCAGCTCGGCCGGAGGCAGGGACGCGTCGGCGCGGATGAGCGCCCCAAAGCGCTCGGGATACTCCACCGATGCCGCGGCGGCCAAGCCCTGGAGCAAGGCCACCTCCGGGTCGTCGGGGTCGCCGAGCACCACGCCGAACAGCTGCTCCACCGCAGGCTCTGCCAGAAGCCCCGACAGCCGCAGCGCCCCTTCACGGCCGGGCGGCACGAAGGCTACGACCCGCCTAGGCCCGTCTCGGTCGGGCAGCGACGGACAGCAGTGTGCCTCGAGGCCCGCGTCGTGAAGCAGCCCCTGCAGCGCGCCCCCAGCCCCCCCGGGGTTGCCCACCACCACCCAACGACCACGGAGCTCCCCACCGAGGCCTCGGGCCGGCATCCAGTCGACCCGACGCAGCGGGATGGCCTGGTCGACCGCTCCCCGTGGCGGCAGCGGATCGAGCCAGTGCCGCTCCCGCTGGAACGGGTAGGGCGGCAGCTGCCCCCGCGGGGCCGGCAGCACGGTGCGGAAGGTGGGGGTGACCCCGTGCAGGAACAGCGTGCCCAGCCCTTCCAGCATCCGCTGCCGCGCGTCGTGATCGGGGTGCAGTGCGCCCACCCACGTGGTCGACGGGGCGGTGCGAGCCCCTGCCCCCGACAGCACCGGCCGAGGACCGCACTCCACGAAGTGGGTGAGCCCGTCGCTGACCGCGGCCTGCACGGCGTCAGCGAATCGGACCGTGCGACGGATGTGATCGACCCAGTAGTCGAGGGAGGCCACCTCCTCGCCTGCCAGCCGACCCGTCACCGCCGAGTACAGCGGTAGCGCCGGACGCCGAGGCTCGAGGCCGTCGATGGCCTCACGGAAGGGCCCGAGGGCCGGCTCCACCAGCGGCGAGTGGAACGCATGGGACACCGTGAGCTCAGTGGTGCGGACGCCGCGCTCGCTCAGCCTCGCCGCCGCCGCCAGCACCGCCTCCCGAGCCCCGCTGATCACCACCTCCTCCGGCGCGTTCACGGCCGCGACGTCGAGGGGGAGCTGCATCGCGTCGAGCACCTCACGAACGGCATCGACATGGGTGCGGAGCGCCACCATCGCGCCCCCCGCCGGTAGCGCGCCGAGGGCCTGGCCCCGCGCCACCACCAGCTGCATGCCCTCCTGCAGGGTGAACACGTCGGCGACCGTCGCCGCGACGATCTCACCGATGCTGTGACCGAGCACCGCCGCGGGCTGCACGCCCCAGTGCTGCCACAGCCGCGCCAGGCTCAGGCCCACCGCGAACAGGGCCGGCTGCGTGATCTCTGTGTGGTCGAGGCGGCCGTCTTCTCCCTCGATCCGGTCGAGCAGGGGGACCTCGTCACCCGCCGCCCACACTGCCTCGCAGGCGTCGAACACGTCGCGGAACACCGGCTCGGTGTCGTACAGCCGCCGAGCCATGCCCCGACGCTGGCTCCCCTGCCCGGTGAACGCGAACACCAGCTCGGGGGCACGCCGAGCCTTGCCGCGCCGCGGCGCGTCGAGCCGGTCGGTGAAGGCCACCGCGCGGTGCTTGTGCACCCGGCGCCCCACCGCCGCCGCCGCCGCCACCCGCTCCGGCGCCTGCCCGGCAGCGAGGGCCTCCCGAACCTGCAGCAGTCGCTCGTCGACGGCGGCCGGGTGGTGACCGCTGACCGCCACGAGGTAGGGCCCCGGCAGCTCCACCGCCGGTGGCGGGTCGGCGGGAGCCTCCAGGACCACGTGAGCGTTGGTGCCCGACAGGCCGAAGCTGCTCACGCCAGCGACCCGCTTCCCGACCCACGGCGTCGCCTCCGTAGGAATGCACAGCCGGGTGCCCTCGAGCCCCGCGCGCGGGTTGAGCGTCTCGAAGTGCAGGTGCGGAGGGATGGTCGCGTGCTTCAGCGCGAGGATGGCCTGCACCAGCCCCGCCGCCCCCGCCGCAGCCTCGAGGTGCCCCAGCCGCGACTTCGCCGACACCACCCGCAGCGGCTCCTCCCCTTCGCCGAACACCGCGGCCAGCGCCCGCAGCTCGATGGGGTCGCCCAGAGGAGTGCCCGTGCCGTGGGCCTCGACCATGCCCACCGCCTCGGGAGCCACGCCTCCGTCGGCCAGGGCGGCGCGGATCACCGCCTCCTGAGCCCGCCCCGAGGGCGCCGTGAGCCCGTTGCTGCGCCCATCCTGGTTCACCGCCGTGCCACGGATCACCGCCAGCACGTCGTCACCGTCGCGCTCGGCATCGGACAGGCGCTTCAGCAGCAGCAGCCCACCGCCCTCGCCCCGCACGTAGCCATCAGCCGCTGCATCGAAGGCTCGACACCGACCCGACGGGGACAGCGCCTGCAGCTCGGCGAAGTACCGCGTGGGCTCCGGCGCGAGCAACAGGTTGGCCCCTCCGGCGAGGGCTGCGTCGATCTGGCCGGCCCGCAGCGCCTGTACCGCCACGTGCACCGCCACCAGTGAGCTGCTGCAGGCCGTGTGGAGGGACAGCGCCGGCCCCGTGAGGCCCAGGGCATAGGCCACGCGACCGGAGGCCACACTCGACAACGTGCCCGTGCCCGACCACGCATCGAGTCGCTCGTGACAGTCGCTGAGGAAGTGCCGGCGCCCATAGTCGGACAGCCCCATGCCCACGTAGACGCCGATGGCCTGCCCCTCGGCTTGGTCGGGAGCGACACCTCCGTCTTCGAGCGCCTCGACCGCCAGCTCCAGCAGCAGCCGCTGCACAGGGTCCATGCCCTTCGCCTCGCGGGGCGAGATGCCGAAGTACGCTGCATCGAAGCCGTCGACCTGATCGAGGAGCCCCGCCGTGTCGGGCACGGTGCGCCCACTGACGGTGGGTGCCTGGGGCCCCCAGCGACCGGATGGGACCTTTCCCACGGCGTCGACACCTCCGACCGCCTGCTTCCAGGCGGACACGGGGTCGGCCACCCGCCCGGGGAGACGACAGCTCAGACCGACGACGGCGATGGACTCGGGCATGGGACGACCTGCTGGGAGTGGTCGCCATCCTAACGCCGGCCCTTCCCCCTCGGGGCGGCCACAGCCACCCCCCTCGGCGTAACCCAGGCTACATTCGGAGTTCCCCAAGCCGCTTTCTCCCACCGAGATGCTTCCTCCATGCCCCTCTCCCGCGCCCTGCACCTCCTCACCCAAGACCCCGCCTGGTCGACTGCCGAGCTGCCGCGCATGCTCGAGGCACTCACCGAGGCAGCCAGCGAGGCCCTCGACGTCCCCAGAGTGTCGGTGTGGTGGGTCGACGAAGTCCGCGACGGCATCGACTGCGCCGATCTGTTCGTTCGCGCCGACGGCAGCCACAGCGACGGCCTGTTCCTCCCGGTCGCCTCGGCCCCAGGCTACTTCCAGTCCATCGGTGCCGCTCGGGTGGTGGCCGTCGACGACGCCCTCACCGACCCCCGCACCAGAGAGCTCGCGCCCAGCTACCTCATCGCCCACGGGATCGGCGCCATGCTCGACGCGCCGATCCTCGTCGATGGCGCGCTGTATGGCGTGGTCTGCCACGAGAACTTCGGCGCGCGCACGTGGTCGGCAGAGGAGCGCTCCTTCGCGGGCTCGATCGGCGACCTCGCGGCGCTGGCGGTGCAGACGTCCCGGCGACGCGAGGCCGAGGTAGCCCTCCGCGAGCGGGAGGCCGAGCTGCGCTTCGCGGTCGAGGCCGCTGGGGCGGCCGACTGGTCATGGGACGTGCGAAACGACCTCGTGCGCTGGTCCCCCCAGATGGCACAGATCTTCGGCCGCCCCGACGGCTGGCTGCCCGACGGCGTCAACGGCTTCATCGAGCTGGTGCATCCCGACGACCGGGAGCACACGCGCGCGGCGCTGGCCGGCGCGCTCCGGGCGGGGTCCCACTACCTCGTTCCCTACCGGGTCATGCTGCCCGACGGCTCCTGGCGCTGGGTCGAGAGCCGCGGGCAGGTGACGCGAGACAGCAAGGGCAAGCCCCTCAGCGTGCACGGGCTCGTCCTCGACATCAACCGGCAGCGGGAGGTGGAAGAGCAGCTCGCCCGCAGCCAGCGCCTCGAGAGCCTCGGTCGGCTCGCAGGGGGGGTCGCCCACGACTTCAACAACTTGCTCACGGCCATCACCGGGGCCGTCGACCTGCTCCTCGACGAAGATCAGGATGACGCCGACACCGACCTGCTGGAGTTGATTTCCTCGAGCGCCGACCGCGCCACCCGCCTCACCAGCCAGCTGCTCGCCTTCGGCAGCCGGTTGCCTACCACCAGCCGGGCCGTCGACGTCGCGAGGCTGGTGCACGATGCGGCGCGGCTCCTCGAGCGCCTGGTGGGCGAAGACATCACGGTGGAGTTCCTCGGATCCGAAGAAGCGTGGGTGTGGGCCGACCCGACCCATATCGAGCAGCTCGTGGTGAACCTGGTCGTGAACGCCCGAGATGCCATGCCCACGGGTGGCGAGCTCACCGTGTCGGTGGAGGCCATCGACGAGCAGTGCGTGCTGAAGGTCCGCGACACCGGCCACGGCATCGAGCCCGCAATGCTCGAGCGGATCTTCGACCCCTTCTTCACGACCAAGGCCGGTGGCGACGGCACCGGGCTGGGTCTGGCCATCTGCCACGGCATCGTCGAGCAGATCGGCGGCCGCATGAACGTCACGAGCGAGGTCGGGGTGGGCACATGCTTCCGCATGGAGATGCCGCTCACCACCGAGCGGCCCGAGCGCTCCGCCGCACGGCGGGATGTCTTGGTGCCGCTGCCGCGGCGTCACGTGCTGGTCGTGGAAGACGACGACGGCGTCGCCAGGTTCCTCGTCAGGGTGTTGGAGGCCCTCGACCAGCACGTGCAGCTGGCCCGCACCTTCGCAGCCGCGATGGAGGCGCTGGCGCAGGGTCCACCCGACATCCTGCTGTGCGACATGGTCTTGCCGGGAGGCTCGGGGGTCGACATCATCGCCGACGCCCAACGGCGCTACCCACAGCTGCCCATCGTGATGATGACGGGCTACGCACCACGCGGTGTGCCGGAAGGCGTCCCGCTGCTGACCAAGCCGTTCACGCCCGCAGGCCTGCGAGAGGCCATGGCGGCCGCAGCCACCGGCTAGCCTCCCACGCCCCCATCGGCCTCAGGTGGGGCCCTCGAGAGGCTGCAGGTCTTCGGGGATCCACTCGGCGGTCATCCGGTCTTCCAGGGGCTCGAGCTGCCGCGCACGGCCCAGGAACTCCTCCATCTCGGCGCCTTCGAGGACTTCCTGCTCGACCAGGTGCAGGCTCATCTCCTCGAGCAGCGCCCGGTTCTCGACCAGGATCTCGAGGGCACGCCGGTGGCAGTCGTCGAGGATCCGGCGGATCTCCTTCTCGATCTGCTCCGCGGTGTCGGGCGACGAGCTGGTGCCGCTGCCGGTCGGGCCGATGCCGAACGCATTCTCCTGCCCGCCGTAGCTGACCGCCCCCACCTTCTTCGACATGCCGTACTCGGTGACCATCTTCCGAGCGATGCTGGTCGCCCGCTTGATGTCGTCGCTCGCACCCGTCGTCACGTCGCCGAAGACCAGCGCCTCGGCCGCCCGCCCGCCGAACAGCGTGACGATGCGGTTGAGCAGCTCGCTCTTGGTGGAGCTGTAGCGGTCTTCCACCGGCAGGTACATCGTGTAGCCGAGGGCGAAGCCGCGGGGGATGATGCTGATCTTCTGGACGGGATCGGCGCCGGGGCTGGCCGCCGAGCACAGCGCGTGGCCGCACTCGTGGTAGGCCGTCATCCGCTTCTCCTTGTCGCCCAGGCGGCGCGACTTCTTCTCGAGGCCCGCTACGATCCGCTCGATGGCCTCGGCGATGTCTTCGAACTCCACGGCCGACTTGTCGTGACGCGCAGCCAGCAGCGCGGCCTCGTTGAGGATGTTCGCCAGGTCGGCACCGGCCAGGCCCGGGGTGCGCTTGGCCACGACCTCCATGTCGACATCGGGTGACAGCTTGAGCTTGCGCGCGTGCACTTCGAGGATCTTCTTGCGGCCGCGCACATCGGGCCGGTCGACCAGCACCTGTCGGTCGAAGCGGCCTGCGCGCAGCAGCGCCGGGTCGAGGATCTCCGGGCGGTTGGTAGCCGCCATCACGATGATGCCCTTGCGGTTGTCGAAGCCATCCATCTCGACCAACAGCTGGTTGAGCGTCTGCTCGCGCTCCTCGTTGCCAGCAGGGCCCGACATGCCGCGGCTCTTCCCCACCGCGTCGAGCTCGTCGATGAAGATGATGCACGGGGCGTGCTCGACGGCATTCTTGAACAAGTCGCGCACCCGCGCAGCCCCCACCCCGACGAACATCTCCACGAAGGCCGAGCCGCTGATCGAGAAGAAGGGGACTCCGGCTTCGCCTGCCACCGCCCGCGCCAGCAGCGTCTTGCCGGTGCCCGGCGGGCCCACCAGCAGCACACCCTTGGGAGGGCGACCGCCGAGGCTGGTGAACTTCTCCGGCGTCGTCAGAAAGGCGATGACCTCCTGCAGCTCTTCCGCGGCCTCCTCGACCCCGGCCACGTCAGCAAAGGTGACCCCCGTTCCCTCTTCGGGAGCGAGCTGGGCCGAGCTGCGGCCAAAGGCTGCCACCCCTCGAGCCTGACCGGACTGCCGCGACAGCACGAAGTAGACGAACACCAGCAGCAGCAGCGGCAGCACCAGCAGGGGCATCATGCCCTCCTGACACTGGCTGGGCTGGGTCGCTCGGTACGCCACCGCATGCTCTTCCAGCAGGGGCACGAACGACTCGTCGCTGGGCACCCGCACCGCCGTGACCACCTCCGGCTTGTCGGTGCTTCCCTTTTTCTTCGCCCGGACCACCTCGCCGTCGAAGGTCACCTCGGCGATCTGGTCGCTCTCGACCAGCTGCTTGAGCTCCGACCAGGTGGTTCCTCCTCCAGGCACCGTGAAGGCGAGGCGGGACACCCACATCAGCAGGAACAGGAACGCCAGCAAGGCCAGGAAGGGCCACAGCCATCGGGAGGGGTCGTTGGGGGACTCGTCGTCTTCCTGGGCCACGTCAGGCTCCTGTCGAAGACAGCGCCTTATCGTCTCTCCGCGAACCATGGCACCCGAGCCGCCATGGGAAGGTGGTCGGTCGGCACCAGACCATGTACATCATGGCGGGCACGACGGAGGACCTATGCGCTTGCTGCTTCCCTTCCTGCTGCTGGCTTGCGGCGGCGACGACGATGGCACCGACGGCACCGACGACGCGCCGACGGCCGACGCGCCGGCCGACACCGACACCGACGCCGACACGGATGCCGACACCGACACCGACACCGACACCGACACCGACACGGATGCCGACACCGACACCGACACCGGCTTCGTTGTCATCGGCACGGCGCACACCGGCGTGGTCACGCCGACGGCCCACACCGGCCTGACCGACAGCGCCCCTACCGGCGACACCGGCCCGATCGCGTCGACCGCCGACACCGGAGTCCCCCATCCCCTCACCGGCCGCACCTACGTGTTCGACGTGAACAGCGTGAACGTCATCCAGCCCGCGGCGGCCGGCGGTCTGCTCACCTCGACCCTGCCCCAGCCCGTGATGATGCAGGTGATCGGCGGCACCGCCACCACCCTCGACCTGCGCGTCGGCCTCGCCACCGACCACAACGCCGGGTCGCCCCAAGACCTGTGCGTGCCCACCTTCGACCTGCTCGGCGCCGACTTCACCGCCGATCCGGCCTTCTCGGTCGGGCCGGTGACCACCACGGTCAGCGGGCTGGGGATGAGCTTCTCCATCGAGAACCTCGAGGTCACCGGCACCTTCGATGCCACCTACGACCGGGTGTTCGACGCCACCCTGCGGGGCGTCGCCGACACCGCCCCCCTCGCTCCATTGGTCGGCGGAGGCGGTGCGAACGCGGTGTGCAGCCTGCTCGGCGCCCTGGGCATCAACTGCGTGCCCTGCACAGCAAGCAACTACTGCCTGCCCTACGCCAGCGATAGCTCCGACGCGGTGAGCACCACGCCCGAGCTGGTGCCTCGCACCACCGCCGACATCGCCGCCGACCCGAGCTGCCCCTAGCGCCGTCGCCCTTCCCGTGGCGTGGCCCCGTTGAGTACACTCCCGGCCATGACGCACTTCGACTGGCCAGAGCCCGGATCCCCCCAAGAGCTGGCGGCCTTCGCCAAGCTGCAGAAGGGCGTCCCCGACCTCTACCACTCCCTCGCTCGCGACCCGCGCCAGCCGCAGACGGTGGTCATCGTGCCGTCGCTGTCGATGGATCCGCGGGAGCTGGCGAAGATCACCGGGGTCTACCACTACGAAGAGCGAATGCTGGTCAACCTGATGCTCCTGCGTCAGCCCCGCACCAAGCTCATCTACGTGACCAGCCAGAAGCTCGATCCCGTGGTGGTCGACTACTACCTGTCGCTGCTGCCCGGCATCCCCGCCAGCCACGCCCGCAGCCGCCTCGTGATGCTCGACTGCAACGACCGCAGCAACCTGCCGCTGTCACAGAAGATCATCCTCCGCCCGCGCCTCATCGATCGGATCCTCAAGGAGATCCTCGATCCGGAGCGCGCCCACATGGTGTGCTTCAACTCCACCGACTACGAGCGCACCCTGGCGGTGCGCCTCGGGCTCCCCCTCAACAGCACCGACCCGCAGCTCGCCTGGCTGGGCACCAAGTCGGGCTGCCGGGAGACCTTCCGCAAAGCCGGCGTGCTGCTTCCCTTCGGCTTCGAGAACCTGCAGAGCCACGACGAGATGGCGAAGGGTCTGGCCGCGATCAAGCGCAACGACCCCACCGCTCGCCGTGCGGTGGTCAAGCTCAACGACGGCTTCTCGGGTGAGGGCAACGCCGTGTTCCCCTTCGGCGACCTCGACGGCACGCTGTCCGAGGGCACGCTGGCCGAGCGCATCTACGACCTCCTGCCCACCGACCTCAAGTACGAGGCTCCCCACGAGAACTGGCCCAGCTTCATCGACAAGTACGCCGACATGAAGGGGGTGGTCGAGGCCTTCGTCGAGGGCGAAGGCAAGACGAGCCCCTCGGCCCAGTGCCGGGTCAACGCCATCGGCGAGCCCCAGGTCATCTCCACCCACGACCAGGTGCTGGGCGGGCCGAGCGGGCAGGTGTTCATGGGGTGCACCTTCCCTGCCGCCGACCACTACCGGCTGGCCATCCAGGAGAGCGGCGCGAAGGTCGCCCGGGCCCTGGCCGACCACGGCGTCATCGGGCGGTTCGCCATCGACTACGTGTCGGTGCCCGAGCCCGACGGCTGGAAGCACTACGCCATCGAGGTCAACCTGCGAAAGGGCGGCACCACCCACCCCTTCCTCACCCTGAAGTTCCTCACCAACGGCACCTACAGCTACGACGACGGCCTGTTCTACGCGCCGTCGGGCAAGCCCAAGTACTACTTCGCCACCGACACGCTGCAGAGCGAGCGCTACGTCGGGCTACGCCCCGCCGACCTCGTCGACATCAGCGTCTACCACGACATGCACTTCCACGGTCCCACCGAGCGGGGGGTGGTCTTCCACCTCATCGGTGCGCTGTCGGAGTTCGGCAAGGTCGGCATGGTCGCCATCGGCGACAACCCACAGCAGGCGAAGTTCCTCTACCGCCAGGCGCTGCAGGTGCTCGAGGAAGAGACGGGTGCAGGCTGGCACCCGGCGAGCTGACAGGGCGTAACGGTCCGGCCCCCGCCGAGACCAGGTCCCCATGAACCTCCTCCCCTTGCTCCTGACGAGCGGCGGCGCCGTAGCTGTGCTCGGGTCGTGGGCCCTCTACATGGGCTCGGTGCCCAGCGGCCGGGTGCCTCCTCGCCCCGTGGGGCACCTGATCGTCCAGGCCGTCGGCATGGTCTCGGCCCTCACCGGCCTCGCGCAGGTCGCTGCCAGCCCCACGCTGCCCATCGGGCTCCCCTCCGCCGCCCTCGCCGGGCTGGCGCTGACGATGGGTGGCCTGTTCTTCTTCCTGCTCACCCAGCGCAAGACCCCTCTCGGCAAGCTCCGCGTGGCTGTCGGCGACCCGATGTTGCCCTTCTCCGCCGCCACCCGCGACGGCGTCGCATTCCACAGCGACCAGCTCCGCGGCCAGCGCGTGTTGTTCAAGTTCTTCCGGGGCCACTGGTGACCCTACTGTAGCGCCGAGTTGCGGCGCTTCGAACAGATGAACGACCAGCTGGCAGCGCACGGCGTGCGCATCGTGGCCCTCAGCAAAGACACCGTGGAGCAGGTTCGCTACCACTACGACCGCGACCACCTCGACGCCCTGCTCCTCAGCGACGCCGACCTCGCGGTCATCCGGCAGTACGGCGTGGAGCATCACAAGGCCATGGAGTTCTCCATCGGCCGCTTCCAGCTGTTCGGCGTCCCCATGGCGCTAGTGCCCACGGTGAAGACGATGGCCATCCCCACCACCCTGCTCCTCGACGAGCAGGGGGTGGTGCGGTGGATCGACCAGGCCGACGACTACCGGCTCCGTAGCGACGTCGACCGCGTGCTCCACGCCGTCCACAACGTGTTCGGGACGCCGGCGAGATAGCTTGGGCCGTGGAGGTTCCATGTCCTGCCTGCTGCTGCTCTCCCTCGCCCTCGCGGCGCCTCCCGCCCACGAGGCCAAGGCCGAGGGGCCCGCGTCGAACGACAAGTTCGTGGCCGACGACCTGGTCGTGTCCGAGTGGTCCGAGCGCTTCGAGCGAGCCGAGCGCGAGGTCTTCGCGAAGCGCGCCGACATCGTGAAGGCCATGGGCCTCAGCCCCGGGCAGGCCGTCGTCGACATCGGCGCCGGCACAGGAGCCCACCTGGGAGCCCTCGTGCAGGCCGTGCGCCCCGGCGGCACCGTCATCGCCACCGACCTGTCGCCTGGCTTCCGCACGCACCTCGCGCAGCGAGCCGCCAGCGAGGGCTGGGCCGAGGTCGTCGTCAAGGAAAGCTTCGTCGATCGCACGGGCCTGGAGACAGCCAGTGTCGACGCCGCCCTGCTCGTCGACGTCTACCACCACCTCGACGCCCCCGAGGCCTTCGTCACCGACATCGCCCGCGCGCTGCGACCCGGCGGCACCCTGCACATCGTCGACTTCGACCCCGGCCGGGAGGGCGCGACCGACTGGGTGAAGGGGCATGTGCACCTCACCGCCGATCAGGTCCGCACCCAGGTCGTGGGCACGGGTGTCTTCACCGCGCTGCCCGATCCGAAGGTCGAGCTGACCGACAACCGGATGCTGTCGTTCCGTCGCGTAGCCGAGTAGCTCGCTACAGCGCGGCGAAGCCGACCGAGAAACCCAGCGACGGAATCACCAGGGGGACCTTGGTGACCCGCTCCTCATCGAAGTCGGCCAGGTCGACCACCCCGTACTGACCGATGCCGACCTCGAGGCTGGTGTAGGTGAGCTTGGCGTCTTGCCGCAGCCCCACGTTGGCCGACCAGCCGAAGCGATTCAGCGGCTCGCCCGCCAGGGGCTCCGAGCTGCTCAGCTGGTGGACTCCGACCCCGCCGTACAGCCCACGAGCCTGGGGGTTGGGGTAGATGCGGCCACCACCACCGATGGTGGTGAGGGTCGGGGAGCTGCCCGCGGGCGGGTCGTTGCCGCGCAGGCCGAACAGCACGGCCCCAGCCCCTGGCAGGTAGGCGCCCTGCCCCCACACCGACAGGGCGGGCCCTACCGGGATGGGGAGCACCAGCTCGAGCTCACCACCGGCCCCGATAGGCAGCCCCACCGCAATGCCGAAGCGCACGTGCTTTCGGTCGGCGTTCAACCGGAAGCGCTCGAGCAGCTCGTTGGCCTTCTGCCGATCGCGCTCGACCCCCTTGCCGCGCAGGTACATCTGGCCGAGGGTCTTGCAGCTGTCGTAGGTGCCGTTGTCGCAGGCCGTGAGCAGGTGCCGCGCGGCGATCTCGTCGTCGAAGCTCGTGGCCCGGTCGAGGTGCACCTGCGCCAGCGCGGCACACCCGTCGCCGTGCTGCCCCTCGCACGAGCGCTCCAGGAGCAGATAGGCCTCCTCGCTGGGCGGCTGGGGCGGGGCGATCCGGCGCTCGGCCAGCCAGTAGCAGCCCTCGGGATCGCCGTTGTCGCAGCCCCTGCCCAGGTAGACGTCTGCGGCCTGCTCCCCCTCGAAGGGCGGGTCGTGCCGGGCCTCCACCAGCGGGCCCAGCGCCGAGCAGCTCGGGGCACTACCCAGGTCGCAGGCACGAGTGTACGACGCGAAGGCGTCGGGCAGCAGGGCCTTGTCGCGCACCTGCCGCTCGCCGAGACCCGCACAGCCCAGCGGGTCGTTGAGGCGGCAGGCCGCCGACCACAGGTCGATCTGCGCAGGTGCCTGCACCTTCTTCGCCATGCCGATGCGTCGCTGCTCCGCTCCGGCCACGCAGGCGTCGGCGATGCGCCCCTCACAGGCCTGGTCGAACAGCAGCAGCGCCTTGCCGTAGGCCTCGGACCGCGGCTCGTGGCGCACGAGCAGGTGGCCCGCACCGAGGCACGCCCGGAGCTCCCCCTCCTCGCACGACCCCAGCAGGTCGCGCTCCGCGGTGGCCACCCGCTCGTTGTCGATGCCCCACCGGTCGACGTAGTCGCCCAGCGCGATGCAGCCCTCGGTGGCCCCGAGAGTGCACGCGCGCAGGAAGGCACCGAAGGCGTCGAGGCTGGCGCTCTCGACCTCGCCTTCCTGCTGCAGCCTTCCCAGCTCGACACAGGAGGGAGCGATGGGCAGCTCCTCGTCTTCACACTCCCGCACCGTGCGTGCGGCGAAGGCGGCATCACGCCGACCCTGAGCCTCGGTGCACGCCTCGGCACGGCCCAGCACACAGGCGCGGTCGAGGGCCAACAGCGCCTGCTCCGACGCCCCGGTGCCGTCGTAGGCGGCCGACAGCATCGCGCAGCCCTGCCCTACGTCTTCGAGACGCCGCAGCCGCTGCCCCAGGGTGCCGGTGGCCTCGGCCTCGCAGGCGAGCTCGAGCTCGCCCACCAGCCGCGCCGAGGGGATGCCGTCTTCGTACAGATCGCGCCGGGTGCGGGCCACGTTCACGCAGGCGGCGGCATCGAGGGTCGTCACGCACGCCAGGGCCTGGTCGGCCACCTCGTCGATCTGCACCGCGTCGGCCTCGAAGCAGGCGCGGTACACCCCCGCCTCGCAGGCAACGTCGAGCTGTCGCACCGCCTCGTCGACGGCGCCCGAGCGCTCACCGAGCTCGGCCAGGATCTGGCGGGCGGAGGTCAGGCAGGTCTCGGGCACAGCCGGATCGCAGGTGGGCAGCAGCGGCGTGCCCGAGGGGAAGACCAGCTGGTGAATGCCGAGGCCGTTGCCATCGAGCTGCACCAGGTGGTCGCCGACATCGCCACGCCACCGCGAGACCCTCGCCGACGACGCGAAGCGCTCCCGCGCCCAGCTCGTGGGCCCCCAGTCGGTCACCCCGTCGCCGACCACGGCCCACGGAGCCTTCGACAGCTCCCAGAACAGGTCGGGGAGCGACGCGGCGCGCCCCGCGACCTCGCCCTTCGCCAGCGAGCCGCTCGCCGGATCGAGACGCCATGGCGTCTGGTCGGCATCGGTGACCCCCAGCCCGCCGTCGACCACGACCAGCGACCGCGCGGGCAGCACGAACCCCGCGGGCCAGTCCACGTGCTCGCGCATCGCCGCCACGACCAGCGGAGACCGCCGCGCCACCAGGATGGTCTCCTCCCCCTTCGCAGGCTGAAGCCGCAGCCGCACGTCGCGAGCAGGCCCCAGCGCCACGAGGGCCTCGATCTCCTCGACATCGTCGGTCTTCAGGTCGTCGACCGCCACCAGCTGCCACCCCGGCTCGAGCCCTGCGTCGGCCAGGGGCGTGGGCAACGGATCGGCCAAGGCCAGCCCACCATCGGGCCCGGGCGCCAGGGGCACATCGGGCACGCCGGGCAGGTAGGAAGCGAGAGCAGCGGTAATCCACAGCAACATGACAGCCTCGGGAGTTCAGCCGAGGGACCTAACGGATCGCGTCGCCAGGATGTAGGCCCGACAGCAAGGATCCCGGCGTACGTGCCGCAGCGGGAAGGCGCCACCCTAGCGCCCGCGCGACCCCTTCTTGCCCTTGCGCTTTCCGCCGTCGCTGGGTGCTTCGTCGTCTGGCTTGTCGGGGGCCACGAGCTGCTGCACGGCAGGCTCCGGCGCCTCGCGAAGCACCAGCCACACCCCACCCTGGTGCACCACGTAGGCGGCGGGCTCGTCAGGGTGCACGGCCAGCAGCGCTCGGCTCAGGGGCAGCTGCTCGCCTTCGACGAACCGATCGAGGGCCGAGGGCGACAGCGCTTCCGGAAGCACCCAGGACGCCGCTCCCCCCACCACCAGCCAGGCCGTCGCCAGGCCCGTGCGTGCAGAGTGCTGGGCCAGGTGCAGGCCCCCACGAACCTCCACCGGCCACGTGCGCTCGCGCCCGTCGAGCCATGGACCCGACGTAGGGCGCGGTGCGACGGTCAGCGCGGCGTCGACCGGCGCCGCTGCGACCTCGGCCAGCAGCGTCGACCCCTCCGAGGGGTAGCCCGCCGGCCACAGCACCCGCGGATCGAAGGCGAGGGCGGTCACCAGCTCCCCCCGCGCCTCGTCGGCTCGCCCGGCCTCGGCGGCGATGCCCCCACGCAACAGGAACACCCGGGCGACTGCGGGCCCATCGACCACCTCGGACAGGCAGCTCATCCGCGCCACCGCCAGGTCGAGGTGATCCGTCACCGCGACCATGTCGTCTTCCGCCAGGGCGACCTCGGCCCGCGCGAGCTCCGCGCGCACGTCGGCGTTGGTGGCCGGCTGCCCCGTGCATCGCCGCAACACGGCCTCCCCCAGCACCGCCGGGGGCCGCTCCCGCAGCTCGACCAGCGACATCGCCTCGAGCTGCGCGGCCGGAAGCCCCGTGCGGGCCGCCACCGTCGCCACAGCGCCCGCCTCGGTCCCGCCTTCGTACAACACCGGCGTCGCCCACGCGGCGCTCACCAGCCACCACCACATCATCACAAGCCCTCGCAGCTCGAGTTGCTGTCAAAGCTGTAGCAGATGGGGACCTCCCGGTCGCGATGCACCGTCACCGGCTGGTGGTGACGCTCTCCCGACGAAGACACCAGGGTGAGCACATGATTCCCCGGCGGCAGCTCGTAGCGCCCCCCCGTGCCCTGCAGCGCCTCCCCCTTCATGAGCACCGCGGCCCCCGCAGGCACCGTGCGCACCCGCACGTAGCCGACCGCCCGCGCCACCGGCGTCGGCGCGGGCTCGGCGGCGGGGGCTGGCGCTACCGGCGCAGGCTGTGGCTCGGGATCCGTGCCAGGAAGCCGGATCACCTTGGGCGTAGGCGCAGGGGCCACCGGCGCCGGAGCGACGGGGGCAGGCTCGGGGAGCTTGGGGGCGACAGGGGCCACCGGCAGGGCCTCGGGCGGTGCGGGGGTGGGAGCCACCGGCACCGGCGCTACCTCCACTGGCGCGGGCACAGGAGCGGGCGCAGGCACCACGACGGGCGCCGCCATGGTCGACCACACGGCGACCCCGGCGACCCCCACAGCCGCCACCGCCAGCCCGAGCCCGAGGGCGAGCCCCGTGCTCCCCGCCAGGATCGCCCCGAGGGCAAAGCGGTTGGGGACTTCGCTCGCCGCGCCCTGGCTCGATGGAAGCGACGGCAGCGTCGACGCCTCGCGCCGCACCGGAGCGGGGGTCGACGTCGCGGTCATGTACACGACCTCCCCCACTCGCTCGTCGGCGGGCAGCTCGACCCGGGCCGGCACCCCATGCTCCGCCCAGTCGCGCAGGTAGGGCCCACTCACCGTGCCTCGCAGGCGCCGACAGGCCTCCTCCACCTGCCGCGTGGTCGGCCGCTGGGTGTGCTCGTAGTTGCGCATCCACGACGCCAGCTCGAGGGCCTGGCGGGCGTCGTCGTCGCCGAGCAGCTCGGGGGGCACGGCCAGCTCCTCGGTGTCGATGACCGGCAGCTCGCCGTCGTCTTCGAAGGTCACGGTGATGCTGCCCTGCGGACGTTCCCCTACGACGATCTCGTGCAGCAGCACCCCGAGGCTGTACACATCACCCGCCGACACCTCGACCCCATCGATCCGCTCGGGGGCGATGTAGCCGGGCGTGCCCCCGAACCCGGCCTTCGTCTTGACCTCCCGCTGCGCGAAGTTGGCCTTGGCGATACCGAAGTCGAGCAGTCGGATGTCGCCTGACGGGGTCACCTGCACGTTGTCGGGCTTGATGTCGCGATGCAGCAGCTGGAACGGCTCCCCTTCCGGGCCTGACATGTAGTAGGCATTGTGCAGGGCTCTCGCCACTTCTCCGACGATCTCGAGCGCGACACCGGGGGGGACCCGCCCGTGCTCGCGCACCAGCGCTCCGCACGACACCCCGTCGACGAACTCCATCACCACCGCCCAGCGGCCCGACAGCCGGATCGGCGGCTCGACCCTCACGATCGCTCGATCGCGGATCAACCCCAGGATGCGCGCCTCGTCACGGAAGCGCTTCAGCAGCGACTTGGGGGGCTCGGCGTCGCTCAGCAGCTTGAGCGCCACGTCTTTGTGGAAGCCGTCGCTGGTCTCCTGGCGGGCCCGATAGACCTTCCCGAAGCCCCCCTCCCCCACCAGAGCGAGGAACCGGTACGCGATCTGACCGTCCGACACGTCGCCTCCGGCGCGCAGTGTAGCCCGCCACGAGACCCAGCCTGGGCACAACGCGTGCGTTAGCGGGCGGACCGGAGGGGCCATGGCCAACACACCGACCTACTGGGACTACCTTCGGCTCGACCAGCTCCTCGAGCTGCAGGGTGGCGTCGAGGGCACCGAAGAAGGCCAGCTCGCCGACGAGCTGCACTTCATCGTGGTCCACCAGGCCTACGAGCTGTGGTTCAAGCTGGTGCTCCGCAGCGTGCGGTTGGCGATCTCCCATCTCGACCAGCCCCGGGTCGACGAGGAGACCATCCCCCACGTCGTGCACCACCTGCGCCGCATCAACACCATCCTCCGGCTGGGCGTGGCGCAGTTCGAGGTCGTCGAGACCCTCACCCCACAGGGCTTCCTCGACTTCCGCGACAAGCTGGTCCCCGCGTCGGGCTTCCAGTCCTTCCAGATGCGTGAGCTCGAGATCCTGATGGGCCTCGAAGACGCCGACCGGATCACCTACGGCAAGGTCGATCCCATCCAGCACATCGACGCATCCGCCCACGACACGCCGGCCGGCCGGCTGGCCCGAAAGCGGGTCGCCACGGCACGAGGCGAGCGCAGCATGCTGGTGGTCCTCAACGACTGGCTGTACCGCACGCCGATCCAGGGCTCCGTGCCGGGCGACGAGGGCGACGAAGACGTAGTGACCGCGTTCATCGAGGCCTACCTCGCCCGGATGGACGAGCAGTTCGACGGCTCGCTGGAGCGGCTGGTCGCGGCCCTCGACGCGAAAGACCCCGAAGCCATGCGCACCCGCTTCGACGACCTGCGGGTGGCCGCCCGCGCCTTCCTCCACGCCGAGACTGTTCCCGAGGCGACCCGCGCGCGCATCCGGCGCGTCCGTGCGGCGGCGCTGTTCATCGAGTCGTACCGAGAGCTACCGCTGCTGTCGTGGCCCCGCCTGCTCCTCGACCTGGTGGTGGAGATGGAGGAGCAGATGGTGCTGTGGCGCCATCGCCACGCGCGGATGGTGGAGCGTCTCATCGGCCGCCGCGTCGGCACCGGCGGCTCCGAGGGCGTCAACTACCTCGATCGCACCGGCGCCTACCGGGTGTTCCGCGACCTGTGGGCCATCCGCACGGTCCTGCTCCCCAAGAGGCTGGTTCCCGCCCTGGAGAACCCCGCCTTCTACGGCTTTTCCGCCCGCTGACCGGCGTGGTTATGGGCACCCCATGATCTCCCTGCTCCTGGGTCTCGCCAGCGCCGGCGTCGACGACCCGGTCCATACCGGCGAGCGCGCCGACGACGACTACGCCGTGGTCGTCGGCGTGGAGCGCTACGCCTTTCTCCCCGACGTGCCCCATGCCGCACGCGACGCCGCAGCCGTGCGCACCTGGCTGCAGTCCGCCCGCGGCGTGCCCCCCGAGCGGATCGAGCTGCTCACCGACGCGAGCCGCGAGCAGATCCTCGCCGCCCTCGAGCGTGGCAGCGCCTCGACCGGCCCCGACGGCACGCTGTGGGTGTTCTGGGCAGGGCACGGAGCCGCCTCGGCCACCACCGGTGAGCGGCTGTTGCTCGGCGTCGACGTCATGGCCGATCCCACCGTCTTCGAGGCCCGCGCCTTGCCCGTGTCGGTGGTGGAGGGGCACCTCGCGCAGGCGCCCCAGGGCGTCCTGTGGGCCGACACCTGCTACGCCGGGGTCGGGCGCGACGGCCAGCCCCTGCTGCAGGGCAGCCGCTTCGCCGTGCCCAGCTACGCCGACGCCGCGCCCTCCGAGGTGCTGCACTGGGCAGCCGCCGGGCCGGGAGAGCTGTCGCAGGCCCACACGCCGAGCCGGCATGGTGCGTTCACCTGGGCCACCCTCAGCGCGGTCCAGGGGGGCGCCGACGGTGAGCTCGACGGGGTGCACGACGGGGCCGTCACCGCCGCAGAGGCCCAGGCCTACGTGGTCCGCCAGCTCGCCACCGAGGGCCTGCGAGGTCAGAGTCCCCAGCTCCACGGCGACCCGTCCTTCGTCTTCGCCCGCGGGCTTCCCCAGCCCGCCGCCGCCGCGGTCCCGCTCCCCGCGCCCGTCCCCGTGCCGGCTGCCGCGTCACGGCCTGCCACCCCGGCGGCCGACGCAAGGCTGGGGCGTCGTCGCGCTGCGGTGCTGCTGGGCGCAGGGGCTGGGGTGGCGCTGGCGACCGCCGCCGGCACCCGGGCGGCCTACCGCTCGGCGGGTCCCGAGGCGGGAAGCCTCGACGGGCTGGTGGTGGCCAACCAGGTCGCCGGGTGGGCCGGGATCGCCGCCGGGGTCGGTGCCATCGGCCTGGGCGTCAGCACGGTGCTGCCATGAGGGGGGTCCTCCTCGGGATGCTGCTGCCGAGCAGCTGCGTGTTCATCACCGATGCCGACCAGCAGGCCCGTGCCGACCTGCTGGCCCAGGCCGCCACCTCCCACACCGGCGCGGTCTCCGGCGACGACGACGACGCCACTACGCCGTCGGGCCCCACCACCCTGCCAGGGTCCTACCTCGCCGTCGACGTGGGGCTGTGGGCCACCTGCGCCATCGACGACCGCCGACAGCTGGTCTGCTGGGGCGACGACGTGGCCAGCTGGTGGCCCGAGGTGCCGACCGACCTCGACGCGTTCGGCATCAGTGTCGGCCTGGCCCACGGCTGCGCCTGGGGCGACACGGGCGACACCCGCTGCTTCGGCCCCGCGGGCGGCAGCACCAACAACCCTGCGCCAGGTATCGTCGAGTCCCCCACGGGCTCCTTCGACACCGTGTCGTGCGCCGCGACCAGCTGCTGCGGCCTCGACGACGGCAGCCTGTCGTGCTGGGGCACCGAGGAGGGGATCACCCCCAGCCAGGGCTATGCCCCGGCGAGCCCGCCCATCGACGTGAGCTTGTGGGGCCCGGGCTGTGTCCTCGACGACAACGACGGCATCGACTGCTTCAGCTTCAACACGGGCGGCGAAGACCCCGATCCGCCCTACGACACCGACAGCGACTGGGTCGAGGTCAACGACGGTGGCTGGGCCTGTGCACGCCGCGCCAACGCCACCGTGTTTGGCTGCTGGAACACAGGGGCCAGCTCTGGCTTCATCCAGCTCCTCGACGTGCCAGGCACCGTCGACCTCATCGACCCCGTCGCCCTCGACAACGGCGGCCAGCCCTACGTGTGCGGTCTGGTCGGCGGGGAGGTCGCCTGCTACGGCGTCATCGGCTTCGGCGAAGCCCCGGCCCCCGAGGCACCCGCCGGCAACTGGGCGCAGCTGTCGATGCACGGCGACGTGGGCTGTGTCATCGATGCTGCCGGCGCGATGAGCTGCTGGGGAGAAGGCAGCGCCAGGCCTCGCTAGGCGAGACCGCCGTTCCCACCACCGCGTAGGGTGCTACAGACCTCGTGGGAGCGCGCAGGCCCACCCCCTCGGGCCCCAAGGCCCCCATCGACCGCAGCCCCGCGGTGACGTTGCTCGTCGTGCATGGCGCGTCCATGCTGTTCTGCAGCGCCGTATCGAGTGTGTGGACCTCCCTATGGATCGCGGGCCTGTGGGTCTGCCTCACCGACCCCACCACCCCTGGCGTGGTCACCGCCATCGTCGGCATGGCCGTGGTCGCCCGCCTGATCCTGCCCTTCCTCACCATGGCGACCCTGGCCATCGCCCTGGTCGCGGCGATGTCGTTGCGGCGAGGCCAGCGACGCTTCGTAGTGGCCGCCGCCCTGACCGCTCTGCTCGCCCCCATGGCCCAGGTGACCGTCGCACTGCTCACCCTCGACATCCTCTCGCCGGTGTGGATGGTGTCGATCCTGCTGGGCACGGCCACCTGCTTCGTGTCCCTGGCGAGCCTGTCGGGCACGGCGTCGGGCCGCGATCCGAACTGGTGACGTGAAGGTTCGTGACGCAGGGCCATGCGAGAACCTGAAAGAATGGAACCCATGGATCGATAAGGTGTCGGACTACGGCATCTGCGAGGACTCTCCATGCTCTGGCCCGTCTCCTTGATCTGGTTCGCGACCTCCGGCGCCTCGGCGCAGCCCCCCGCGTTCCAGGCCGACGAGGCCGCCGATGCCGAGGTAGCCACCCGCGCCTGGGTGGCCGCCGAGGCGTGCACGGGCCGTCCGGCGCCGTCCGCGCCCACCGTCGAGCTCACCCGCTCGGTGATCCCAGGGGGCTGGCTCGGTCGGGCCCATGTGCACGAACAGGGCCTCGAGCGCCTCGATGTGTCGGCGCCGCCCGAGCGGATCGGTGAGGTGATCGTCCACGAGATCGCCCATGCATGGGTCGCCAAGGGCGATCAAGCTCTGGTGGAAGGGGCCGCCGAGCTCCTCGCCGACTGCATCGTCGCCACCGACCCCGGCCTCGCGCCGCTGCAGTTCGACGACGGCCGCGACCTGGTCGCCCTGTCAGACCTGCGCACCTGGGGCATCGCCCAGGAAGGCAAGCCCCTCGCGATGGACGGCGCCCGCACCGACGCCTACCTCGGCGCCTCTCGGCTGCTTCGCACCGCCACCCTGGTGATGGCCGAGGAGCTGCTGTGGCAGGGAGGCGAGCTCACGTGGGGTCAGCTCGAGGGTTGGCTGGCCAGCGCAGGCCCCGAGGCCGCCCCCGTGCTCGAGGTCGTCCGCAGCGGGCCGGCCACCCAGCGCGATGCCCTGCGCGACGCCGACCTCGACGGAGTCACCGACCTCGGAGAGGCCCTGCTGGGCACCGACCCGCTGGCCTTCGACAGCGACGGCGACGGCTGGTGGGACGGCGCCGACGACCGGCCCGATGAGGCAGTGGTCGTGCCCCTCGACGGCACCTTCACCTGCGCGGGGGCCGCCGATGGCCCCGTGCAAGCCCTGCCTGGGGGCAACCTCCGCGGCCTGCACGCGCCAGGCGTAGAGGCCACCACGACGGCAGCCGGCGTGGTGCTGCTGCAGCTCGACGGCGCCAACAGCCAGACCTCGGGCGGGATGTGGGCCACGGTCCCCGAGGCGCAGCCGGGTGGTGCCTGCCAGGCCGATGCCCGCCGCACCGTCGCCGCCGCCGCGCCCGACACCGTCGGCGAGGTCGCCCGCTTCGCCCAGGCCATGGAGCAGCCCCTGCAGCAGGCCGAGGCCCGCCTGGGGCCCGCCTCCACCCGGATCGCCGTGCTGCTGGGAGGAGAGTCCACCCGGTTCGACGGCACCACGGCCCACGTCGCCCAGCACGACCTTCAGCGCGCCATCGCCACCGGCACCCTCGACGAGCTCGCCGCCGCGGTGGTCGCCCTCCCACGCATCTGGTCGAGCAGCGACCGATCCTGGCGCGAGGCGCAGGCGCTGGGTCGCTCCCTGCTTCGCTAGGGGCTAGGCTGGAGGGCTCGGAGGCCACATCCCCGCGGGACCCATCCAGCTCGGCCCCTACGATCTCGACGGCCCCCTGGGGCGCGGCGGCATGGGCGAGGTGTGGGCCGCGACTCATCGCCTGCTGGGCATCCCCGTGGCGATCAAGTTCCTCACCGACGAGGGGCTGCGCGAGCTCGACTTCGTGCAGGCCTTCCGCACCGAGGTGCGCGCCGTCGCCGCCCTCGACCACCCCGCGATCGTCCGGGTCCACGACTTCGGGGAGGTGGGGCGCGACACCGCGGCGGCCACCGAGGGCCAGGTGCCGGAGGGATCGCCGTGGCTGGCGATGGAGCGGGTCGGTGGGGGCACGCTGGCACCACTGGTCGGGCGGCTGCGATGGGCCGAGGTGCGCAGCGTCGTGCTGTCGCTGCTCGATGCCCTGGGCCATGCCCACGCCCGCGACGTGGTCCACCGAGACCTGAAGCCCGGCAACGTGCTGGTGACCGAGCAAGACGACACCGACGCCCTGCTGGTGAAGCTCACCGACTTCGGCCTGGCCCAGGCCGTCGACGAGCGAGGCGAGCTCGACATCCCCTTCGCGGGCGGCACGCCGGCCTACATGGCCCCCGAGCAGTTCGACAGCCGCTGGCGCGACTACGGGCCCTGGAGCGACCTGTACGCCCTCGGCACCCTGGTGTGGTCGCTGGTCACCGGCTCGCCTCCCTTCGGCCGCTCGGGCCCCCACAAGCGCCAGCAGCACCTGCTGCGCACGCCGCCACCGCTGCGGCCGACCTGCGACGTGCCAGCGGGTCTCGAGCGGTGGCTTCGTCGGCTCCTGGAGAAGGAGCCCGCCCAGCGCTACCGGCGCGCCGCCGACGCACGCTACGAGTTCCTCGCCCTCGGCCAGCCCACGCTGCCCCCGCGGGCCGCTCCGGTGGGGCCCCAGGCCGAGGTCGACACCCTGGTGCTCGACCCGGGCCCCGAGGTGCAGCCGCTGGCCGAGGTGCCGACCCTCACCTTCGACGCCGACCCGTCCACGTCGGTGCAGCTCCCGCTGGGTCCCGTGGCGACCGAGCTGCCGCCCCTCACCCCCACCTGGAACGCCGCCCGCGGCCGCGACCAAGACGCCCATCCCATGGGGCTGGGCCTGTTCGGGCTGCGCCCCGTGCCCCTGGTCGACCGGCGCACCGAGCGTGACGCGCTGTGGCAGGCCCTGGTGCGCACGGCCCGCAGCGGTCAGGCCCACGCGGTGGTCCTCCGGGGAGACCCCGGCGTCGGCAAGACCCGCCTCGCGCGGTGGCTGGCACAGCAGGCCCACGAGCTGGGCGCCGCCTCACAGCTGTGGGCAAGGCATCGCTCCGTGGCAGGCCCCGATCAGGGGCTGGGGGCCATGCTGCGCAGCTTCCTACGGTGCCACGGCATGGGGCGCGACGCCGTGCGCAACCGGGTCGGAGCCATCTACCAGCGGCTCGGGGTCGACCACCGCGACGAGTGGCACGCGCTCACCGAGGTGCTGAGCCCCGCCACCAGCGACGACACCGCCGAGGTGCGCTTCGGTAGCCTCATGGAGCGCTACGTGACCATGCGCCGGCTCCTGCAGCGTGTGTGCACCGAGCGGCCCGTGGTGCTGGTCCTCGACGATGCGCCCTTCGGCGTCGACTCGCTTCGCTTCGCCGACTACCTCCTCGGCTATGCCAACCGCACCGCGCTGCCTGTGCTGGTGGTGCTCACCGTCGAAGACGGGGCGATGGCCGACCGCCTCGATGCCGCCACGGTCCTCGAGGAGCTGCTGGCCCGCGATCGGTGCATGAGCCTCACGCTGGGTCCCCTGCCCACCGCGCATCGACCGGCGCTGATCCGCGGCATCCTGGGTCTCGAGCCCGCCCTGGCGGAGCGGGTCGACGCTCACACCCGCGGCAACCCCCTGTTTGCCGTCGAGCTCGTGGGCGACTGGGTGCAGGAGGGCATGCTCGAGCCCTCGCCGGACGGCTTCCGAGCGCGCAGCCCCGTGCAGCTGCCTGCCGACGTCGAGGAGATGTGGCGCCACCGCATCGACCGCTTCGACGCCGGCCTCACCCGGGCCGAGTCGCGGGCGCTGGAGCTCGCGGCGGTCCTCGGGGTCGACGTGCACGCCGAGGAGTGGTCCGGCGCCTGTGCCCGGGCGGTCCGGGCCGACCCCAGCGATGCCCTGGTGCGCCGGCTGCTGCACCGCGGCCTCGCCGAGACGCACCCCAGCCACCAGAGCGGCTGGAGCTTCGCCCACCCGAGCCTCCGCCGTGCCGTGCTCGGCCGCGCGGAGGCCGAGGGCAGGCTGGCCCTGTGGCACGGGCTGGTCGCGTCGCTCCTCCAAGACCGGGCCCGCGCCCTGCCCGCGTGGCCCCGAGGCCTGGCAGAGCGCGTCGGCATGCACTGCGTCGGCGCCAACGATCCGGCGGCCGCACTCCCCCATCTCCTCGACGGCATCAGCGAGCGGCTGCACGTAGGCGACTACGCCATCGCCGAGCGACTGCTCACCAGCTACGAGGCCGCGCTGCGCCGAGCCGAGGTCCCCCAAGACGACGAGCGGTGGGGGCAGGGCTGGGTGCTCCGCTACGAGATCGCCCACCACCAGGGCCGCACCGCCGACACCGACCGGTGGCTGCAGGTGGCCAGCGAAGAAGCCGCGCGGCACGGATGGGGCACGCTGCACCGTCGCACCCAGCACTTCCGGGCGCGGCTGCGGCGGATGGCCGGCGACTACGAGGGGGCGATGCACGCCCTCAAGCACGTGGAGCAGCAGGCCGCCAAGGCAGGCGACCGCGAGATCATGGCGCGCTGCCGCCAGGAGGCGGGGGAGACCCTCCTCGAGTCGGGCGACGTGGCGGGCGCCGAGCACTGGCTGCGCCTCGCCCTCGCCGAGTACCGGTCCCTCGGGCACGATCTCGGCTGCGCATCGACCTGGCGGCGTCTGGGCGACGTGCTCAAGGAACGGGGCGCCTACGAGGAGGCCAACGAGCTGCTCCTGCAGGCGGAGCGTCAGCTGTCGGTGCTGGGGCACCGCCTGGGCACCGCGGAGGCGCTGAACTCCCGCGGTGACGTGGCCCGGGCCCAGGGCGATCTGAGGGCCGCAGCCCGGCTGTATCGGCGTTCGCGGGGGCTGTTCAAGGCCATCGGGAGCACGATGTGGATGTTCCCGGAGTACAACGTCGCCCTGGTTCACCTCGAGCGCGGCGACCTCAACCGCGCCCGCCCCGTCCTGGAGCTCTCCCTGCACCGCTTCGCCAAGGCTGGTCACCAGCATGCCGCAGCCCACGCGCACCTCGCCCTCGCCTGCTGCGCGGCCACGCGGCGCCAGTGGTCCCACTGGGACGACCATGTGCAGGAGGCCCGGGTGCTCCTGGGGCGCACCGGCTACGCCGACGAAGACACCGCACGGCTCGCCTTTCGGGCCGGGCAGGTCGCCAGCGATGGCGGAAGCGACAGCCGCGCACAGAACGCCTGGTCGCTGTCTCGCTCCCTGTGGCGCATCCTCGACCGAACCAAGGAACTGCGCCGAGTCGAGCGCCTCCTCACCCCCCAGGAATCCTGATGCCCTACCTCATCGAGCACCCCGACCAGCTCGCCGACCCACGCGCCCTCCCCGCGCGCCCCGACTCGGTGGGCGTGCTCCTCGCGCGGCCCTCGCACTTCGACGTCGAGTACGTGATCAACCCCTACATGGAGGGCAACATCGGCAACGTCGATCGCGCCCTGGCCATGCAGCAGTGGGAGCGCCTCAGCGAGATCTACGCCTCGCTCGGCTACGAGGTCCACGTGATCGATGGGGTGGAGGGGCTCCCCGACCTGGTGTTCATCGCCAACCAGTCGTTCCCGGCGCAGATGCCCGATGGGAGCTGGGCGGTGGTGATGTCGCGGATGCGCAGCGCCCATCGCCGGGGTGAAGTGCCCATCGTCGAGGCCTGGTACCACGGCCGGAACGCCCGCACGCTGCGCCTCAGCGACCCACAGGCCGAGTTCGAGGGCTGCGGCGACTGCCGGTGGCACCCGGGGCGGCGGCTCATCTACGGCGGCCACGGCTTCCGCACCCTGCGCTCGTCGCTGGCAGAGCTCGCCGAGCTGCTGGAGACGCCGGTGGTTCCCCTCCACCTCACCGACCCCGCCTTCTACCACCTCGACACCTGCCTCTCCCCTCTCACCGACACCGCCGCGCTGGTCGTCGAGGAGGCCTTCGAGCCCGAGGGCCTGCAGATGCTACGGGCCGCCTTCCCCCAGTTGATCCCGGTGCCGCTCCACGAGGCGAGGGGCGGCTTCGCTGCCAACGGCAACTGCCCCGACGGCAAGCACTTCATCGTGCACCCGGGGAACACCGAGACCACCGCTGCCGTGCGTGCCCTCGGCCTCGAGGTGATCGAGGTCGATACCTCAGAGTTCCTCAAGAGCGGCGGAAGTGTGTTCTGTATGACCATGATGCTGCCTTGAGGTGATGTGAACGAGCCACTGCCATCCTGGGTCCCTCCGTGGGAGGCGGGGCTGAGCGCGCTGGCGGGCCTGGCCCTGCTGTCGGGTGGGGTGATCTCCCACAGCGCCTTCCATGGTCAAGGCGCCCAGCTGGTCGAGCTCCTCGAAGAGCCCCTGGTGTGGACTCTGTTTGCAGCCACGCCGTTGTTCACAGCCCTGGGGTGGCTGCTGGGGGAGCGTCGCAGGGAGCGAACGCTGTGGTACGACCAGTGGCAAGCCTCCACGCAGAAGGGCATGCGCGACCTCGCCCAGCGTGAGTGGCTGGTTCGCGGCATCCTGCAGACGGCCTTCGACGCGATGCTCGTGGTCGACGACGACCTCGTGATCGTCGATGCCAACCCCATCGCGACCCGGATCTTCGGCTACCCCCTCGAGGAGCTGATCGGCTCGTCGGTGGAGCGGGTGCTGCCCGAGCGGCAGCAGCTGGGCACGACCCTCGCCATCGAGCGCCGCACTGCGGGAGGCGAGGTCCTCGGCAAGGAGTGGCAGACCCGCGCCCGCCACCAAAGGGGCCAGTCGTTCCCTGTCGACCTGAACATGGTGGCGATGCGGGAGCCGGGGCTGCTCGTCTACGTCGTGCGAGAGGCCTCCACGCGGGTGCGTGCGGAGAAGAAACGCCTCGACGACATGCGCGCCGAGCTCATCGACCGCTCTACGGCGCAGCGGCGTGAGCGCAGCGTGCAGCTGCTGGGGCTGGGGGTGGAGGTGCGGGCCGAGGTCGACCGAATGCTCGCCCCCCTCGACGCCATGCAGGATCCCGACGGCAACAACTCCGATCTGGCGGATGCCGCCTACGCCATCGTCGAGCGCCTGGAGAAGCTGCACGAGCTGTCGATGTGGGAGCGGGGCTCGCACAGCATGAGCTTCGGTCCCGTCGAGCTGGCACCGGTCCTCGAGCACGTCATCCAGGCGGTCCAGCCCCTGGCGCGTCGCCACCGCAACGTCATCGAGGTGCGCATCGAAGACGGCATCGACATGATCGAGACCGACATGATGCGGCTCGCCAGCGCCGTTCGCGCCCTCGCGGCCAACGCCTGTGTGTACTGCAGCGACGGTCAGGTGACCCTCAACGTGCTCCGCGAGCCCGGCCGCCAGTTCGACTGGATCGCCATCTACGTCCAAGACACCGGGCCCGGCATGTCACCTGAACAGCTCGGTCGCGCCTTTCGCATGCTGTCGACCGACCCCACCGGAACGCCACCGCCGAAGAAGGGGCTAGGCCTCGCCCTGGCTCATCGGCAAGCCCGAGCTCTCGGCGGCCACCTCTCGGTGTCTTCGGAAGAGAGGGGGTGCACCGTTACGTTGCGCATACCCGAGAGTCGCCCCCCGCTGCGCGACCCGGCCACCCCTCCCCCCATTCGCCTCGACTCGGGGGCCTGAGATGCTGTCGCTACGCCCCCACGCTGCACGAGCAGCGGCTACACTGCGCAACGTGACCTGGCTCCCCCTGCTGCTGGCGGGCTGCTTCTGGATCTCGGAAGCCGACCGCGACGCCCGCTTCGACCTCGACGGCGACGGCGTGCTACGCCCCGACGACTGCGACGACAACGACGCAGAGCGCTCGATGCTGGCCAACTACTACGCCGACCTCGACGGTGACGGCTTCGGCGACCCCTCCCAGCAGATCGAGGCCTGCCAGCCCCCTCAGGGCCACGTCGCCAACCCCGACGACTGCGACGACGACCGGCCCGATGCGTTCCCCGGTGCGGCCGAGCAGTGCAACAGTGTCGACGACGACTGCGACGGCCTGGTCGACGAAGACGCCGCCGTCGTGCCGTACTACCCCGATGTCGACGAAGACGGCGCGGGCGACGCCGACGCCGAGCCTCGCTACGACTGCCGCCGACCCGCCGGCTACGTCAGCCGCAACGACGACTGCGACGACCGCAATCCCGACGTAGGCCCGCTCGCCGTCGAGATCTGCAACGAGATCGACGACGACTGCGACGACAAGATCGACCTCGACGACCCCGATCTCGATGAAGACGACGCCACCTGGTACGGCGACGGCGACGGCGACGGCTTCGGCACCACCGCGAGCACGCTGGTCACCTGCGACCCACCCACCGGCTGGGCGCCCATCGCCGGCGACTGCGCCGACAACGACCCCGATGTCAATCCCGACGCCGACGAGCGCTGCAACGGAGAAGACGACGACTGCGACCTGCTCGCTGACGAGGATGCCATCGACGCTGGCCGCTACTACGTCGACAACGACGAAGACGGCTACGGAGACGTGAGCCAGCCCATCGACAGCTGCACTCAGCCGCCCGGCACCGTCACCAATGCGAGCGACTGCGACGACACCAATCCCCTCGGCTACAACGGCGCCGACGAGATCTGCGACAACGGCCTGAACGACGACTGCAACGAAGACGCCGAGGTCGACGAGAAAGACTGCGTGCCCGCCCCCGTCGACACCAGCAGCACGGGCAGCACCGCTACGACCGGCTCCACGGCCAGCACGGGAGACACCGGCCTATGATCGCCCTGCTCCTCCATGCAGCCCTGGCTGCCGAGTGCCCCGAGCCCAGCGAGGCCCGCGACGTGCGCGAGGCCCTCGACGGCGCCTACCGCGAGCTGGAGCAGCTCGACATCGGCGCCTTCAAGGCGGCCACCAACCACCTCGACGAGGTCTTGCCGTGCCTGACAGAGGCCCTCCCGCCGCCCGTCATCGCCGAAGTCCACCGCACCAAGGGCATCCGGGCCTTCGGTGAGCGCGATGCCGAGGGTGCCGGCCGCATGTTCGCAGCCGCCCGCACGATCGAGCCCGGCTACCGGTTCCCCTACAACCTCATCCCCGACGGCAACCCCATCCGCGAGGCCTACCTGTCGGTCGACATCGGCAACGCTCCGTCCGAGTCCCTCGCCAAGCCCGGCGTAGGCGACCTGCGCATCGACGGCTACTCCACGCTCAAGCGGCCCACGGCCTGGCCCACGCTGGTGCAATACCTGCGCGCCGACGGCACGGTCGACTTCACCGCCTACCTCACCCCCGACGAGCCGGTCCCCGACTACCCGCTGACCGTGGCCACCCCCACGCCCAAGCCCGTTCCCGACACGCCGGTGCCGATGCCGTCTCCTGTTCCCGAGCCGGTTCCCGACACGCCGACCCCCACGCGGGCCAAGGCGAAGGTGCCTCTGCTGGTGGCCGCTGGCCTGACAGCCGTGGGCGCAGGCGTCGCCTATGGCATGGCCGGGGCAGGGCACGGCCAGTTCAACGATCCGTCGACACCCGACAACCAGCTCGACGATCTGCGCGGCCGCACCAACACGCTGGTGATCGTCGGCGGCTTCGGCGGCGCCGCGAGCGTCGGCCTGCTCATCGCCGGCCTCACCGCCAAATAGAGAAAAAGCGCCGCGGCGCTTTCCGCTCCCGCAGGGTCGTGGGTCTACCTGAGCGAAACCAGCCCAGGAGCTACGACATGACCCGCACCCTCGCCCCTCTCGCCCTCGTCTTCGCCATGGCCTGTGACGCTGGAGTGCAGCCCGGCGACTACAGCAAGGTCCTCCCCGACGAGCGGATCCTCGTCTCCATGCCCGACGCCGACGGCCTCCGGGCGGCGGGAGACCCCAGCGAGTTCCGTCGCGACACCAAAGACATCGCGAGCGACGTGAACGGCCTCATCGGCGAGGTCCTCGACGGCATCGCCGAGATCACCTCCTTCGACCCGACCTGGTCCGACGAGCAGGAAGATGCCGCGGTGTGGGGCCCCTGGACCGACAACGGCGTCGACATCATGATGGTCGTGCAGCACTTCGACGACGACCACTACGAGTGGGCCCTGATGCTGCGGCCCGCCGGCACCGACGACGACGCCTGGCAGGCCTACGTGGCGGGTCAGGTCGAGCCCGGTGCCACCGAGACGACCGCCGCCGGTCGCTTCGCGATGGACTTCGGTGTGCTCACCGAGCTCGCCGACGCCCCCGACGACATCGCCTACGGCGTGTTCTACACCGAGTACGACGTGCAAGACGACACCGTCGACGCCGAGGCGGGCTTCGAGGGCTACCACGAGGGCGGTGGAGAGCCGGAGGTCGACGCCGTCTACCACTACGCCCAGGATCCCCTCGGCGGCCTGATGGACGTGGCCTACGAGCACGACGTGAGCGAGGGCGGGTCCCTGGAGACCGTCATCCTCCGCTCCCGCTGGGCCAAGACCGGGGAGGGCCGCGGCGACGCCTACGTGACCGGCGGCGACTTCGGGGAGCTCGTGTACACCGCCACCGAGTGCTGGAACCCGTCGGGGATGACCGTGTTCGCCGAAGACAACGCCAGCCTCAGCACCAGCGGCGACGAGGGCCAGTGTGCCTTCGACGAGCCGGCGTGGCCCGAAGACGGCGTGTGATCACTCGGCGATGAGGTCGTCGACGATGACCGTGCCGTCGACGACCTGCTCCACCTCGGGCTCCCGCCCCGCATGACGGCGGAAGACCAGCAGCGCGACCCCCAGCAGCATCATCCCGAAGCCGAAGGTCTGCGAGGTGGTGAAGCCCATGACCGCGCCCATCACGTCGCCGGCGCGGGTCATCCCCGGGAACCAGTCAGCCACCGTGTCAGACACCGGGAAGGTGAAGGCATAGCCCCGCTCGTCGGCACGGAAGGCCTCCGACAGCATCCGCGCCGGAGGCTGCACGATGAGGGCCAGCGCCGCAATCTGGCCATCGAAGCGACGATGGGACCACGCCCACGCCAGCGCCGCCGCGAGCAGCCCGTTGAGCGTGAACTCCAACAGCTGCGTCGGGTAGAGCGGCTGATGGAGGAGGCGACCGACCCCGTCGTGGAACTCCAGCGTCACGAACGGGAACACGCTCGACAGCCAGATCTGGCCGTGGAGCAGGCCCTCGGGAAGCACGCCGGTCGGGTCGGCACCGATGGGAGCCACCGCACCGTGGCAGCAACCGGCAAAGAAGCAGCCGAGCCGCCCCACGCTCATCCCCAGCAGCACGGCAGGCGCCGCCAGATCCGCCGCCTTCCAGCCATTGAGGCCCATGGCCTGCGACAGCAGCAGCACGGCGACCGCGCCCCCGAGCACCCCGCCGTAGATGGCGAATCCCCCCGTGCCCAGCGACACCACCTGCACCACGAAGTCCCATGCGCTCGCGAGCTGGCCCTGCACCGCGAGCACCACCAGGGCGACGAGGGCCGTGAAGCCCATGGAGGCCAGCATGGGGAGGACCCCGCTCCCGCCCTCGTCGGCGCGCTGCCGCGCCCACACCGCACCGACCACCGCCCAGGCCGCCAGGAACGCGCCCCCGAGCAGGAACGACAAGCCCGTGCCGAAGACCACCGAGGCGGTGTAGAGCACCCGAGCACCGAGCAGCCCGCCCGCGGCGGCAGCCAGGTAGTTGATCACCAGGCGATCAGGGTGAATCCCGACCCGTGCGGCGCGGGCATGCACCAACAGGAAGGCCGCCGAGAAGGCCAGCACGATGAACATGCCGTAGGTATGGACGCCCACCGAAGTGTCGCCCGTCTGGATGTCGAGGAGGGTGGGAAACATGCGAGCGACCTAACCGCCTCCCCCCCCAACCGGCTGGTCACGAGGTGTCGGCTGTCCAGCAAGGTGGCGAGCCATGCCATGCGGGCAGCAGCCCTTCCTCCGCCATCGACACCACCCGGCTCGAGCCGACGACGAGGTGGTCGAGCAGCGGGAGCCCCAGCACCCGGCCGGCCGCCGCCACTCGGTCGGTGACATCGCGATCCTGCCGTGACGGGGTGGGGTCGCCCGACGGGTGGTTGTGGCCGAGGATGACGCCGCTCGCCGCCAGGCGCACCGCCTCGCGAAACACCTGCCTCGGGTCGACCACGGTGAACGCGTCGGAGCCCTTCGTCAGCTGCCGACAGGCGATCGGCCGACGCCGACGATCGAGGTAGAGCGCATGCAGCTCCTCGTCGACCAGGCCCCGCAGCGCCGGGGCCAGCAGGGCCGCGGCGGCGTCGGGCGTGCGGACCGACGCCGTGGGGGGGGACTCGGCCAGGGTGCGACGGCCCAGCTGCAGCGCGGCATGCACCCGCACCGCGCGCGCCAGCCCCAGCCCCGGCAGCGCCGTCAGCTCCACCACCGACGCATCGGCCAGCGCCGCCAACCCCCCCACCCTGGCCAGCACGGTCGCTGCAACCTCACGCGACGACCGCCCCGCTGACCCCGTGCCCAGCACCAACGCCAGCATCTCGATCTCTCCGAACCCCGCTGGCCCTCGCTCGGCGTACCGCTCCCGTGCCCTCATGCGCACCTCCGTCACGGCGCAGAGCAAGTCTCATACCGGCCAAAGCCAGCGTTGGCGCGTGGGGTGACGGAGCGATCGACGGACGTCGGTCACCGGAGCTCCGGCAGCGCCTGCTCCATGTCGTACTCCATGGCCTTCTTCGACCTCGCCGCATTGGGCGCGCCGTCGTCGACGGTGCCCACGCCACCACCGGCGAGCTGCAGGGTGACGGCGACCGACACCTCCTCGCCGTAGTACAGCTTGTCGTCGAAGTCGCGCTGGAGCATGCCCAGCTTCGTCAGCTCGCTCTCGAAGGCAGCCAGCGCGGCCGAGGGCACCGTGATGGAGAACGACTCCGACGACGACGCCATGGTGGCGGAAGCCACCGGCTGACCAGCAGCGGTCGTGACCGTGCCGCCGAGCTTGCCCACCACGGCGAGCAGCGTGCGCAGCGCCCCTACGTCTTCGGTCACCACGACGTAGCCCTTCGGCACCGACCGGCCCGTCAGATCGGGCGTGGGAGCCGGCTCCTCGTCGACGCCAGCCCCCTTGTCGGTAGCCGCAGGCTCCACCGGCGACACCTCCTTCGTCGAGGCCTCGCTCTTCGTCTGCGGCGCGGGCCTCGGCGGCTCCGGCACCGCTTCCTCGGCGGACTCCGTCTTCGGCGCCTTCACAGCAGCCGGTGCTGCGTCGGGCTCGGCCGGCACATCGCGCCACACCGGCGCCTCGCCCTCGGGGGGGGCCTCGCCTACGGGCCAGCCCACCACCGCCAGCACCAGCAGCGCCACCGCAGCCACCGCCAGCCCCTCCACCGGCATCCCGAAGGGCCGGCGCATCCACGCCCACCACGGCGCCCGCACCGGGTGCTCCTCGTCGATCCGGGCCATCACCGCGCTGTGAAAGCCCAACGGCGCCCGCACGGGCCCCTCGTCGTGGAGGAACGCCACGACCGCGCGCAGCCGGCTCAGCTCGGCCTGGAGCGCCGCGTCGCGCGCCAGATCGGCCTCGAGATGCTCGACTTCTTCGTCGGTGAGCTCGCCGTCCAGGTAGGCGGACAGCCGCTCGTCGGCAGGTGCGGTGCTCATGGCGTCAGACGATGTCCTCCGTGTTCAGGTGGCGACCCAGGATGGTGGCCAGCTGTTGGCGAGCTCGATGGAGCCGGCTCTTTACTGTACCCCTCGGCAGATCGAGCAGATCGCTGATCTCCTCGTAGCCGAGGTCTTGGATGTCTCGAAGCAGGATGATCTCCCGCTGGCTGTCGTCGAGCTTGTCGAGAGCGGCGTGCAGCAACTCTCGAGCCTCGTCGCGGTGGACCGTAGCGTCGGTGCCCGGCCCGTCGGCAGGAAGCTGTCGCTCCAGCCCGTCGTCGCGCTCTCCTTCCAGCGCCTCGTGCTGATCCATCTTCCGGCGGTTTCGGTACAGCTTGCGGTTCTTGCAGTGGTTGACCACGACCCGGTAGATCCAGGTCGACAGCTGGCTGTCGCCCCGGAACCGCGCAAGCGAGCGGAACAGGGCCAGGAACACGTCCTGCGACACCTCTTCCGCCACGTGACGGTCGCGCATCCACCGCAGAGCAAGGCTGTACACCCGGTCTTGATAGCGGCGCACGATCTCGGAGAATGCCTGGCGATCTCCCTCCTTGAACCTGCTGACCAACTCGGCATCCGAGAGGTGGTGCGCGAGAGCCAGCAAGATCATCAGCATGCGGAGTGACGACTCCCGATCGAATCAGACAGCGCACCGCGGGCAGGGTTCCCGAAAACGATCGCGCAGCCGCACCCTACTACGGAGGACCTCGCCTTCCGCGCGCTTCTCACGTGCCAGCACGGCCCGTCATGCGCACCCGCTTGCCGGTGCGCACGCTCTCGAGGATGCGCTCCAGCGGCAGCCGGGTGAACGGGAAGATCGCCTTGCGCACCTTGGCGCCGCGGAAGGTGCAGCCGTCGAGATTGCTGAAGTCGAAGTCGGCCTCTTCGAGGTTGGCTTCGTCGAAGACGGCATCCTGGCACTCGCTGTGCCACAGGCTGGCGCTGTGCAGGTCGGCCCCACGGAAGGTCGCCCGCGACAGGTTGCACTCGGCCAGCTTGCTGCGGCGCAGGTCGGCGCCGTCGAAGCACACCCCGGACAGATCGAGCCCGCGCAGGTCTCGGTCGGCCAGGGACTCCTGCCGCGCGATGGCGTCGAGGATCTGTTTCTTGCTCAGCGTGCGCGGAGAACCCATGACGGTTCAAGCTCCAAGAGGACGGATCAAGCGAGTGAGGATCTGGTCGGCCAGCTGGGTTCCGGAGAGTCTGTCGGTGTGGTACGCACCGCCAGGATTGAGCACGTTCACTTCGATGAGCCAGCCGCCGATGATGTCGAGGCCTGCCAGTCGAATCCCCGCGCGCAGGAGGTGGCCGCTTAGCCCCTCGACGAGCGCATGATCCGTGGCAGTGATCTCGGTGCTCTCGGCGGTCGCTCCTCGTTTGAGGTTGTGCCGGAACTCCCCCGGCGCACGAACCCGCAAGTAGCCACCCACGGCTACGCCGTCCAACCACACAAGGCGCTTCTCCCCTTCCTCCGCCTCGGGCAGGTACCGCTGCACCACGACGTAGCCATCACCGTGTGCCGCCGCCTCGTCGAAGGCACGCTCCAGCTCGGCGCGCCGCCGGGGAACGACGCGGCCCACCCCCTTGCCTCCCGAGCCACGCGCGGGCTTCACCACCACCCCGGTGGGCTGCGAGGCATAGAAGACCTGAGCCGACGACCGGGATCGCGTGACGACGGCCGGAGGCACCCGCACGCCCGGGAGCGAGGCCAGCCACGCCTTGTGGGTGACCCGCAGCATGCCCGCAGGGTCGTTCACCACACGGACGCCCCGCTCCTTGGCGAGCTCGGCGAACGCGAAGATGGCCGGGTCGAGGGGGGCAGCGCGGAGCAGCAGTAGGTCGAGGCGCCCCACATCGGCGTAGCGCCGCTCGGCCGTCCGCTCGCTCAGGGCGGTGGCGATGGTCTCGGCGTCGGTGGGTTGGTCGAAGGCGTGGGTGCGGGCGAGCACCCGCCCCCGCCGGTCGACCTCGAAGTCCCACGGCTCGATGAACCGGACGGTTGCCCCGCGCTCGAGAGCGGCTCGCGCCAGGTGCACCGTCGTCCAGGTGGCGTCGATGGAGCGAGCCCGCGTGATGGCGATGCCGATCTTCACGACGCCGAGTAACCGAGGCCCTCCGACGCGGCCTCCCGCCACAGCGTCTGTCCGTGGCACACTGCGGCGTCATGAACGCGTGGCGAAACGGCCTGTTGGTCTCGGTGCTGCTCGGCTCCCTCGGAGCCTGGGCGTGGATGTTCGCGCGCGCGGCAACCACCTTGCGGGGAAGCCTCGCCCTGCTGCTCGCGACCTTCCTCGCCGGCACACTCGCGGCGATGTGGCACTACCGCGCCCACCTGCAGCACAACGTGCTCACGTCGGCCATCGCCCTCGGTGCGCTGGCCCACACGGCGCTGGCCGCCCTGGTCGTGGCGGGGGATCGCCTCGGCGACCTGGGGGTCGTGCCTGCGCTGGCCTCCAACGGGCACCACTTCCTCATGGGGGTGCTGGGGCTCGCCGGAGCCGCGTGGTCGTGGACACGCGCTCGTGGCCAGCGACCGCTCCCCGAGCGACCGGCCCCGGCCGCCTCGAGCACCCCCATCGCACCGAGGCCCACGGAGGTCGACCGTGAGGCGCTGCGTGCCGCGGTGAGCGGTGATCCCGAGCGGAGCGAACACCTGGAGCTGCTGCTGGCCATCCTCGACCGAGACGAGGTGAGCGAGGTCCACCAGCTGGCGGCCGACGGCGCCAGACAGCTCTCTCTGCAGGCCACCGCCGACGCAAGGGAGGCTGCAGAAGACGACGCCCTGAGCCAAGCGGCCGCATTGCTCGAGTGGGGCGCGCAGAAGCTGCCCGAGCTGGGCGAGCTCGATGTGTCCGACCTGCTGATGGCGAAGGTGATCGCCGACATCCGTGCCACCCACGACGAGGTCGAGCGGCTGCTGGTCGACCACCGCTCGCTGTGGCCCATTCACCCCATCGACCGCGCCACGGCCAACGACAAGTGCGAGCAGCGCGCCCAGGCGGCCCGCGACGCACAGCCCCTGCTGGAGGCGAACGGCCTGGAGCTGTCGGAGGCGCTGGTGGCGGCCCACGACGAGCTGGCGGCCTTCAAGTCAGTGACCGGCTTCCAGGTGGTCGAGGTGGATCCCCCTGGCCACTACGTGACCTTCGAGGGCAACGGCCGACGCGAGGCGCTGCGGCGTGCCTTCCCCGACGTGGCGCTGAAGGTCGAGGTGCGCTGCTACCGGTTCACCGACCCCGCCCAGCGGCGCACCATCCAGCGGCGACTGCAGCGCGTGCGCCGATGGAAGGGGCTCACCGACGAATGAGCGCGTCGAAGGCCCCGTGGAGGTGCCCATTGCTCACCAGGGGGCACGGCCGCTGCGACATCTGCGGCCCATCGAGCCACCCCACCGTGCCGCCCGCCTCCTCGATGAGCACCACCCCCGCAGCCACATCCCAGCGGCCCAGCTGGTACTCCCAGTAGGCGTCGAGCCGACCGGCAGCGACCCACGCCATGTCGAGGGCGGCCGCTCCCGCACGGCGCACGCCCTGGCAGGCCTCCAGCACCCGCTGCACCCGCTCCAGGTAGAACGCCGCACGCTCCTTCTCCCGGCGGTCGTAGGCGAAGCCGGTGGCCACCAGGGCCTGGTCGAGCGCACCCACCTCCGACACGCGCAGGCGACGCTCGTTGCACCACGCCCCCTGCCCCCGTGCCGCCTGGAACACCTCCCCCCGCGACACGTCGATGACCACGCCCACCGACGGCACCCCGTCGACCTCCAGCGCGACCGACGGACCGAAGTGAGGCAGCCCATGCACGAAGTTGGTGGTGCCATCCAGCGGGTCGACCACCCAGCGCGTCGCAGCCTGCTCCGCCCCGCCTCCCTCCTCTCCCAGGATCGGCACGCCCGGCAGATGCCGATGCAGCACCTCGCGGATCGCTGCCTCGCTGGCCAGGTCGACCTCGGTCACCAGGTCGATGGCGCCTTTGTGGCGCACCTCCTTGGGACCCTGCTGCTGCAGCGCGGCGGCGGCGAGCGCGGCCTCGACGGCGATGTCGAGCTCGGTCATGGGGTGTCGATCACGAGGGTGACCGGCCCGTCGTTGACGAGCTGCACGGCCATGTCGCCGCCGAACACACCCCGCTGCACCGGCACGCCCTGCCCCGCCACGGCCTCGCAGAACGCCTCGTAGGTGGGCTCGGCGTGCTCCGGGCGGGCGGCCCCCACGAAGCTCGGTCGGCGGCCCTTGCGGCAGTCGCCGTACAGCGTGAACTGCGACACCACCAGCACCCCGCCGCCGATGTCGGCGACCGACCGGTTCATCCGCCCCTCGTCGTCGGCGAAGATGCGCAGCCCGACCAGCTTTCGGGCCAGCCAGTCGATCTGGGCCGGGCCATCGCCGGGGGCTACGCCCAGCAGCACCAGCAGGCCCGGGCCGATCGCCCCCCGCACGTCACCAGCGACAGAGACCGAGGCCTCCGCCACCCGCTGCACCACGGCCCTCACGGCAGAGAGGCCGGCGAGCAGACGACGGCCGCGCCCTGCTTGTCGCACGTGGTGGTGCCGGAGCCCGCCACCTGCAGGATCCCCTTCGCGCCATCGATCTGGACCAGGCAGTTCGCGGGGAGCTTCCAGGCCTCGAGGGTGATGCTGAACGGCCCATCGAACTCCTTGGCCGTGTCGGTGCACACCAGCACCTTGCCTCGGCCCCCCGTGCGCACCGTCACCCGTGCATCACCACCAGCCGGTGCAGCAGGCGCGGGCCGTGGGCGGGGTGCTGGTCGCGGCGTGGGAGACGGCTTGGGAGTAGGCGTGGGCTTCGGCGTCGGAGACGGCTTGGGACTCGGTGACGGCTTCGGCGTCGGAGATGGCTTGGGGCTCGGCGACGGCCGCGGAGACGGCCGCGGAGACGGCTTCGGGGAGGCACCAGGCGCTGGTTCCGGCGTGCCGGCAGGGACCGGTGCCTCGGGCGCCGGGGCCGGGGCCTCCACCGGCAGCGGCTGCGGCTCGGGCAGCGCCACCTCGGAGCTGCTGGCCTGCAGGACGAGCGCGACGATGACCAAGGCCACCACCACCACGACCAGCAAGCCGACACCACCGACCATGCAGCCCGACCCGCCGAGCAGCGCCAGGCGGATCCCGCCCCCTTCTTCCTCGTCGGGAGGTGGGTGGCCGGCGGGAGGCGGACGGTGCTGCGGCGGCGAAGGCGGCGGCGGAGAAGCCGGCTGTCGCGCCTGAGGCGGGGCGGGGGCCGGGGTGGGGGCGTCGTGGCCCCCCGTGTCGGGGTCGAGCTCCACCTCGGGAACGGGCGCCGTGTTCAGGCCCGGATCCTCGGGAGGGAGCTGCATCTCCTGCATGACCGCCGGGTCGGTGGGAGGCTCGTCGTCGAACTCACCGGGCCTGGCGGGGGGAGCGGGGCGCCCAGGAGCCGGAGGGGGCGGGGCCTTGGGGGGCGCGGTGTCGTGCGCCGGGTTGCGCATCGCCGCGGTGGCCCGACGGCGCTGGCCTTCGCCCTTGCTTCGCTTGGGGCGGGGGGCGTCTTGGCCCTTGGCCATCGCCGCGAGCTGATCCCGTGACCAGAAGTTGGTGGCTGCGCCACCGCCCACGCCCTGGGGCGGGCCCTCTTCTTCATGGCCCAGATCGTTGCGCTCGAGAGCGCGCTTCATGTCTTCCTTCGTCCAGAAGGCCGTCGCACCGCCCTTGGCTGACGCGCCTCCGCCGTCGAAGTTCACGTCGTGGGTCATGGCGAGCTTGCCCACGACGGGGCCACCGAGGTCTTCGTCTTCCTCCGCCGCCGCAGGCTGCGACGGCGTCGACAGCTCGGTGCGGCGATCGCCACCGCCATCGAGGGCGGCCGCACACCACTCCGCCATGTCGGGGCCTGACGTCTCCGAGGCGAAGGCGATGAAGGTGCGCCACGCATCGACCGCCGACGGGCGGTCTTCCCGATCGAACGACATCAGCTTGGCGAGGAACCACTGGATGTCGCCCTGCATGGAGTCGGGCAGGCCCTGCAGATCCACCTGCAGGACGTAGTCGATGAGCATGTCATCGTGGGCATCGGGATCGTCGTCGGGCAGGCTGCCGACCGGCAGGGGCGCAGAGCACACCGTCGAGAAGGCCGTGGCCCCCAGCCCGTAGAGATCCGTGACGGGACCACGTGGCTGCCCCTCGGGAGCCGGAGTGCGCGGACGGGGCACCCCGAAGCCCTCGATGGACACCGCGCCCGTCTCGTCGATGAACACGAAGCGCGGGTGGATCTCGCCGTGCACCTCGTCGTCTTCCGTCGAGATGTCGAGGATCTCGCACATGGCCGCGATGATCTCGAGGGCGATGTTCCAGGGCGGCAGCCCATCGGCGAGCACCGTCTCCAGATCCAGCCCGATGGCTGGCCCCTCGCACGCGTCGACACCTCCGTCGACGCCCAGGGTGCGTACGTAGTGGAACTCGCTCAACCTGGCTCCTCGCCGCAACGACCCCATCTTCTACCACGTGGAGACCCGCGCATCGTCACCCGACCGACAACGGCGTGCAGTAGCGACTCGTGAGCGCTACCAGAGCCCGGGAGGACCCACCCATGTCCGTGCACCTCGCGAAGGGAACCCGCGACCACCTGCCCGACGCGATGCGTCGTCGCCTCGCCGTGACCGACGTGCTTCGGCAGGTCTTCGCTCGCCATGGCTTCGCTCCCCTGGAGACGCCGGCGTTCGAGCGGATCGAGACCCTGATGGGGAAGTACGGCGACGAAGGCTCCAAGCTCACGTTCCAGATCCTCAAGCGCGGCAAGGGAGGGGAACGCGGGGAGTGCGATCTCGCCCTGCGCTACGATCTCACCGTCCCGCTGGCTCGGGTCATCGCCATGAACCCCGGCCTGCGCCTGCCGTTCAAGCGCTGGCAGATCGCGCCGGTCTGGCGAGCCGAGCGCCCCGCCCGCGGCCGCTTCCGCGAGTTCGTGCAGTGCGATGTCGACATCGTCGGCGCCAGCTCCATCGCGGCGGAGGCCGAGTGCCTGGCTACCGCGGCCGACGCCTACACCTCCCTGGGGCTCCCCGACTGGCGGCTGCGCCTCAACGACCGGCGACTGCTCGCCGCGATGGCCGACGCGGCCGGCGCAGGGGATCGCGAGACGCCGCTACTGGTGGCCATCGACAAGCTCGACAAGATCGGCCGGGAGGGCGTCGACGCCGAGCTCCGCGGCAAGGGCTTCGGCGACGACGCCCTGAGCACCGTGTGGGCCCTGCTCGAGGTCGACACGACGGATCCTCGCGCCGTGCTGGCCCACCTCGGCGAGCACCTGCGTGGTCCCCAGGTCGACGCGGCCCTCGCTGATCTGCATCGGCTGCTCGACCTCGCCGTGGCCCTGGGGGTGCCGAGCGACCGGCTCGTCGTCGACCCCACCCTCGCTCGCGGCCTCGACTACTACACCGGGCCGGTGTTCGAGGCGGTGCTCACCGAGGGCGGCATCGGCAGCGTCGGCGGCGGGGGCCGCTACGACGGCCTCATCGGTGTGTTCGGCAAGAACGATGTGCCGGCGGTCGGCTTCAGCGTCGGGCTGGAGCGGCTGCTCGTCGTCCTCGAGGAGCGCGGCAGCCTGCCTGCCACCCGCGATGCCATCGATGTGTGCGTCACGGTGTTCGACGAAGCACACCGCGCGGCGAGTGCGCAGGCGGCGGCGGCGCTGCGCAGCCAGGGCCTTCGGGTCGAGCTCGTGCTCGACGCCACCAAGCTCGGCAAGCAGTTCAAGCACGCCGACGCGGTGGGCGCCCGCTTCGCCGTCACGATCGGGCCCGACGATGCGAGCGCCGGGGTGTGGTCGCTGAAGGATCTACGCAGCGGCGATCGGATCGCACTGCCCGAGCCCGAGGCCATCGCCCATGTGCGCGCAGCGGTCGCCGCTCCCTGAGGCCGCCTCGCACGGCGTCCTGTCGCCAGCCGCTATGAATACGATCCGGCTTGCGACGAATTCGCACACCCCGAACGCGACGATCCGCTTCCCGCCTGGCTGGCGACTTGGCACGCCCTGTGCACTCCTGTGCTAGCGTTCGGGGACTTCCCTCCCCCCCCTCCCTCCCCCTTCCTCTCCCGAGGTGTCCCATGGCTCGCTCCTTGACGATCCAGCATGAAGAGCACGCGCGCACGTCTCCCTTGTTCACGGGCTTCTTGCTCCTCTCCGTCGCCTGGCTCGCCGCCAACGGCTTGTCCACCGAGGCCTCCGCCGACGTGATCGATCCCGGCCCCAGCGTGCAGGCCAACGCCGTCCCCTGACGCTCGCCGAGCGTCGGGCGGTGCATTACCAAGCACCGTGGCCTACGACGACCTCGACTACCACCTGGTCTCCAGCGAGCCCGTCCCGATCTACATGGGCGAGCTGCCGTACGACTACGATCACCAGCCAGCCCGGGTCGTGCTCAACCTGTGCGGTGTGCATCCGCCGGGGCAGGCCTTCGGCCGGATCATCCACACCATGCCGTTGCTCGACGTCGCCGACGACGACATGGCTCCCGCCCGGCACCAGCTCGAGCGCTTCCTGGCCGCCGCGCACCTCTACGCCGAGCACGAGCCTACCTACTGGCACTGCCACGCCGGCCTCAACCGCAGCGGTCTCGCCCTCGCGGCCTACCTGCACCTGTACCGGGCCTTGCCGATCGGTGAGGCCATCGGCACCCTCCGTGACCGCCGCACGCCCATGGTCCTGTGCAACCCCCACTTCGAGGGGCTCCTGCGCGCCTGGTATGGCACCCCCGAAGAGCAAGAATTCGAGCCCGTAGAGATCGAGGCCTACCTTTCCGCCCGCACGGGCGGCCGGAGCGACCACCGATGAAGATCGGCATCGTCGGCGGAGGGCTCACCGGCCTCGCCACAGCCTTCGCCTTGAGCCGCGCCGGCCACCACCCCGTCGTGTTCGAGGCCAGCGAGGCCGCCGGAGGCCATGTCGCCAGCAAACGGCGCGACGGCTTCGTTCTCGAGCAGGGGGCGGGAAGCCTGCGAGGCGCCTACCGCGAGGTCTACCAGCTGCTCTCGGATCTCGAGCTGCAGCACGAGGTGATCCCCTCCTCGCCGCAGGCCAGCAAGCGCTACCTGCTCCACCAGGGCCAGCTCGTGGCGATGCCCGCTGGCCCAGGCGGGCTGTTCGGTGTGCCTCGCCTCGGTCGGCGTGGCGCTCTGCGCCTGCTCACCGAGCCTCTCCGGCCACCCCAGCGCTACGGCACCGCCGAAGAGACCGTCCACGACTTCCTGTCTCGTCGCCTGGGCCGCCGGGCTGCCGATGCCCTCGCCAACCCGCTCATGGCGGGCATCTTCGCCGGTGATCCCCATCGCCTCGAGGTTGCCTCTGCCTTCCCCGACTGGGTGCGATGGGAGGCCGAGCACGGCTCGGTCGTGCGGGGGGCCATGCGCAGTCGCACCACCCCTCCGATGGGGATGCCCAAGGGCACCTTCTCCGTGCGAGGCGGCCTGGGCACCGTGGTGGAGGCCCTCACCGAAGCCATGGCCGCCACCCTGCGCCTGTCGACCCCCGTGCTGGGCATGCAGCGCGCCCGCGACGGTGTCGTGCTCGAGACCTCCGACGACAGCGAGCGCTTCGACCACGTCATCCTGACCTGCCCCCTGGCCGCCGCGCGGCCCCTGCTGCCCGACGCGCCGGCGTCGTGGCTGTCGCCAATTCCCACCGCCGACCTCGCTGCCATCCACCTCGCCTACGACGGCCCGGCCCTGCCCAATGGCCTGCCCGGCTTCGGCTGGCTGGTGCACAGCGAGGAGCGGGCCGATGTGCTCGGCGCGCTGTGGGTCAGCGGCGTGTTCCCCGAGCATGCCCCCGAGGGCAAGCACCTCGTTCGGTTCATGGTCGGCGGCACGCGGGCCCCCGGCATGGCCCACAAGCCTGACGCGTCGCTGGTCGACCACGCCCTCGAGCTCATGTCGCAGGTGCAGGGCGTTCGGGCCGAGCCGCTGTTCGCCGAGGTCAACCGTGCGTCGATCCCGCAGTATCCGCCAGGCTTCGCACGCCGCCTGCGGCTGCTCGACCAGCTCGACCCACGGGTCGACCTGCGCGGATGGTGGTGGGGCCAGCTCGGGGTCGCCGCGAGCGCTCGCTCGGCCTACCGCACCGTGCGCAGCTTGCGGGGCCGCTGAGCCCGAGCCTGATGACTACGCGCTCCTGATGCCTACATGCCCTTGATGAACTTGTAGATGCACCGGTTCTCGTAGTACTTGCCCTTGTTGCCCTTCAGGTTCCGGTTCGTGTAGAGCTCGAACATCCGGTCGCCCAGGCGGTCCTTGACCTCGATCAGGTAGATCGTCGCCAGCAGATCCGAGCTGGCCTCCTCCTGCTCGATGGCGCGCGTGGTGTACAGGCACGCCATGGCCTCCGCGAGATCGTCGCCCGACAGCTCTTGCTTGCTGGTGCCACCCGACGTCTGGTGGTGGATGGTCACCCCGGAAATACCCTGGTATGTCGCCGATTCTCCGCAACCAGTAAGCAGAGAGAGCGCGGTGGCGAGGACGAGCATGACAGAGCCTCCACAGACAGATGGCGCCTAGCATACTCGCGGTGGGCCCTTCGTGCAGCGTCCATCGGTGCTACACAAGCGCACGCGGTGCCCCACGTAGAGGTGCCGTCCAGCGATGCGAGGAGGCCGTATGGTGAGCGACCGCTACGATCCCGCCGAGGCCCGTGCGGCCGTCGAACGCTGGAGCGGAGTCCCCGAGGAGGTGGCGTTGCGGGTCTACACCTCGCGACTCATCGGCAGCGATCCGGGGTTGGTCCTCCACGGGGGAGGCAACACCAGCGTGAAGGGATGGGTCACCGACGTGCTCGGGGAGCGGCGCGAGGCGCTGTTCGTGAAGGGGTCGGGGTGGAACCTCGCCTCCCTGGAGCCACAGGGGCTGCCCGCGGTCGACCTCGCCTTCGTGCGCCGGCTGCGGTCCCTCGATGCCCTGTCCGACGACGACATGGTCAACGCCCTGCGCACGCACCTGTTCGATGCGTCCGCCCCCAACCCGTCCATCGAGACGCTGCTGCACGCCTTCCTCCCCCATCGCTTCGTCGACCACAGCCACGCCGACGCCATCCTCGCGCTGTGCAACCGGCCCGACGGTGAGGAGGTGGTGCGGGAGGTCCTCGGCGACGATGTCGTCATCGTGCCCTACGTCATGGCCGGCTTCGAGCTGGCCAAGGTCGCCGCCGACCTGCACGACGCCCAGCCAGGGTGCACCGCGATGGTGTTGCTGCACCATGGCCTGTTCACCTTCGGCGACACCGCCGAGGCGAGCTACCGCCGCCACGTCCAGCTGGTCCGCGAGGCAGAGCACGCCCTCCTCGACGCGATGTCGAACCTCACCTACGTGCCGCCGCCCCACATCCCCGAGCCCAGCGAGGCCGCTCGCGCGGCGGGTGAGGCGCTGCCCATCCTGCGCGGGGTGCTCGCCCAGCACGGAGGCGCCCGGCGCAAGGTGCTCCGATGGCGCGGCGACGAGGAAGTCCTCGAGCTCCTCGCCGACGGCCGCGTGGCTACCTGGGCCAGCAGCGGGCCCCTCACCCCCGACCACGTGATTCGCACCAAGCCTCGGCCCATGCTCCTCGGCGCCACCACCGGCCCCGGCCTGCCCGAGGCACTGCACGACGCCGTCGATGCCTACGTGCACGACTACGAGCGCTACGTCGAGGCGTGCGCGACGGGCCCCTACGTCGCCCTCGACCCGACCCCGACCGTCATCTGGTGGCCAGGGATCGGCCTGATCACCGCCGGCCGATCGGCCAAGGAAGCCGACCAGATGGCCGACATCGCGGTGCACACCCTGCGCACGAAGCGGCAGGGCCATGCCCTCGGACCCATGCAGGGCCTCCCCGACGAAGAGCTGTTCCGGATGGAGTACTGGGAGCTGGAGCAGCGCAAGCTCGCCCGCCCCGAGCCCGCCCTGTCACGGCGGGTGGCGCTGGTCACCGGCGGTGCCGGGGCCATCGGGGTGGGCATCGCCAGGCAGCTCCTGGCCCTGGGCGCCCACGTCGTCCTCACCGACATCGACGAGGAGCGGCTCGCGGTGGCGGCCTCGGCCCTCGACCACCCAGCCGTGACCACCGTGCGGCACGATGTGCGGTCCCCCACCTCCACCCGAGAGGCCTTCGCAGCGGCAGCGCGTCACGTCGGCGGGGTCGACCTCGTCGTGGTCAACGCCGGCATCGCCGTGGGAGGCACCCTGACCGAGCTGTCCGAGGCCGACTGGATCGCCTGCACCTCGGTCAACCTCGACGGCGCCCGCCACACCCTGACCGAGGCCTCCCGCCTGCTTCGCGCCCAGGGCACCGGGGGCGACATCGTGGTCGTCAGCACCAAGAACGTCGCCGCGCCCGGAGCCGGCTTCGGGGCCTACAGCGCGACCAAGGCCGCCGCGCACCAGCTGGCCCGCGTCGCCGCCCTCGAGCTCGCCGACGACGACGTGCGCGTCAACCTCGTCGCCCCCGACGCCGTGTTCCACGAGCAGGGCGTGCCCAGCGGCCTGTGGCAGCAGGTCGGCCCCGCCCGCGCCCGTGCTCGCGGCCTCGAGCTGTCCGAGCTCGCTGGCTACTACCGCGATCGCAACCTGCTCCACGCCGAGGTCAGCGGCTCCGACGTGGGCCGTGCCGTCGCCTTCTTCGCCACCCGCCAGACCCCCACCACCGGCGCCGTCCTCCCCGTCGACGGCGGCCTCCCTGGAGCGTTTCCGCGATGACCGCCTCCGCCTTCGTGCTCGCCGCCGGCTTCGGCACCCGCCTGCGACCCCTCACCGAGGTGCGCCCCAAGCCCCTGGTGCCCATCTGCGGCGTGCCCGCCCTCGCCTACAGCCTCGCCCTGTGTGCCCAGCACGGCCTGCGCGAGGTGATCGTCAACGCCCACTACCTGGGCGAGCAGCTGATGGCCTGGGAGGGTGACCACGAGGGAGTCCACGTCACCATCTCCCTCGAGCAGCCAGAGATCCTGGGCACCGGCGGCGGGCTGAAGCAGGTCGCCGACCAGCTCGCCGAGCGGTTCGTGGTCCTCAACGCCGACGTGCTCCACGATGTCGACCTCAGCGCCCTCCTCGCCGCCCTGCCCGCCCACGGCGCCGCGATGGCCCTGCGCCCCCACCCCGACGATGCCGAGCGCTACGGCGTCGTTGCCGCCGACCCCACCGGCCGGATCGTCGCCCTCACCTCCCTGGCCGAGGCGCCCTCCGAGGGCGAGGCCCGCCGCGACACCCACTTCACCGGCATCCATGCCCTGCACCGCGACACGCTGCAGCACGTGCCCGACGGCTTCGCGTGCATCGTGCGCTCCGCCTACACCGAGCTCGTTCCCCAGCGCCGGGTCGGCTCCATCCGCCACCCCGGGGTGTGGCTCGACGCCGGCGACCCCGCCGCCTACCTGCAGGCCAACCTCGACCTGCTCCACGGCCGCACCCGCCTCGCCCTCGACCCCTTCACCCGCGCCGCCGTGTTCCGGCGTGCCGACGGGTCCGGCGAGGGCCACCTGCCCGAGGTCGCCCTCGAGGGGCCGGTGTGGGTCGGGCCCGGTGCCCGCGTCGCGCCCGGCGCTGCCCTGAGCAGCAGCGTGGTGGGCGCCGACAGTGTGGTCCCCCACGACGCGAGCCTCAGCGACTGCGTGGTGTGGAGCGGGGTCACCGTGCCCCCCGGCGTGCACGAGGGTGTCGTGTTCTTCGCCGACGGCCGCCGCTGGCCCGAGGCCTGACGCTTCCTCCACAGCCTGCTCACCAAGCGCTGACGAACCGCCCGGCGAACGCGAGGTCCCACCCTCGTGAAGCCAGGAGGTTCCATGTTCTTGTCGCTGCTCACCCTCGTTGCCCTCGCATCCGACGACCTGCACGCCCCTGGCCAGTTCCTGGCCGGCGAGGGTCACCTGATCCTCACCCACACCGACGTGCACGCGAAGGTCATGGCCGATCTGGCGGTGGTGGACCTCACTCAGACCTTCACCAACCCCTTCGACCACGCCGTCGACGCCACCTACGTCTTCCCGCTCCCCGTCGAGGCCGGCGTACGCGACATGACCGTCACTTGCGGCGAGCGGGTCATCCGCTCCGAGATCCTCACCAAGGACGCCGCCCGCAAGCGCTACGACGAGGCCCGCACCCAGGGGCGCCGCGCGGCCCTGCTCGAGCAACAGACTGCGAACGTGTTCACCCAGCACGTCGGGGGACTCTGCCCCGGCGAGACCGTCACCGTCACGCTGCAGTACGTCGAGGCCCTGTCGGTGGTCGACGGCGTGCACACCTTCGCCTTCCCCACCACGATGGGCCCCCGCTACGCCCCCGGCGAACTCGAAGAACCGCCCCTCGTGCCCCACCGTCGCTCGGGTCGCGACCTGTCGCTGCGCCTGGAGGTCGACGCCGGCGTGGCCCTGCAGTCCATCTGGTCCGACACCTTCCCCATCGCCGTGCTCGGCGAAGACGACGAGGGCGCCGACATCGAGCTGCTGGAGGCCGACACCCTGCCCAACCGCGACCTGCACGTCGCCTGGACCCTCGCCACCGACGTGCCCCAGGTGAGCGCGCTGGCCGCCACCGACCGTCGCGGGGAGCGCTTCGTGTCGCTGTCGATGGTCCCTCCAGCGGCCGAGCACGCCACCGACCCGCGCCCGCGCGAGCTCGTCTTCGTGCTCGACAGCTCCTGCTCGATGCGTGGAGAGCCCTGGCAGGCCGCCGTCGACACCGTCGAGCTGGCCCTGCAGCGCATGCGCCCCGAGGAGTCCTTCAACCTGGTGCGCTTCTCCGACGCCGCCGGGGCGGCCTTCCCCGAGCCCATGCCCGCCACCCCGGCGAACGTCGCCACCGCCACCGCGTGGATGCAGCGCTTCGAGGGCGGCGGCACCGCCATGAGCGCCGGCCTCGTCGAGGCCCTCGACCAGCCCGGCGACCCCGAGGCCCTGCGCATGGTGCTGCTGCTCACCGACGGCTACATCGGCGACGAGCGCAGCTTCTTCGGCATCGCCCGCGACCACCTGCGCGACAACGACCGCATCTTCGGCCTCGGCATCGGCAGCTCCGTCAACCGCCTCCTCCTCGACGGCCTCGCCCATCACGGCCGCGGCGTGGCCGCCTACCAGCTCCCCGGCACGCCCCTCGACGAGACCGTGCGCCAGTTCTACAGCCGCATCGACCGCCCCGTGCTCACCGACATCGAGGTCGACTGGGGGACCCTGCGCCCGCAGGGCGACACCCTCGAGGCACCGGCCGACCTGTTCGCAGGGCAGCCCCTGCACCTCGTCGCCAAGGTCGATGGCGCCGACCACGGCGTGGTCACAGTGCGCGGCCTGCTCGCCGGCCAGCCCTACCGCACCTCGGTGGTGGTGGACCTCGCCGAAGCCCCCCAGCACGAGGCCCTGCCGACCCTGTGGGCCCGCCGGCAGATCCAGGCCATCGACCGCGACCTCGACGAGCCGCTGCAGGCCCGCCAGGAGGCCGTCACCGGGCTCGCCCTGGACCACCGCCTGGTCAGCGCCTACACCTCGCTGGTCGCCGTCGACGACCAGGCCGGCGCGTGCGGCGCCTCGGATACCGTCGACGTGCCGCAGCTGCTCCCCGACGGCCTCGACCCGGCCCTGGCCGCGAGGAGCGGCGGGATGCTCGGGGTGCTGCAGGGCACCGGTGGCCTCGGCACCCGAGGGACGGGCCACGGAGGGGGCGCGGTGGGCAGCATCGGCGGCCTGGGCTCGGGCAAGAGCGGCTACGGCGGTGGCGGCGGGACCTTCGGAGCGAAGGGGCGGTCGACCTCCACCGTGAAGGGAGAGGCGGCGGTGGTGATGGGCTCCCTCGACAAGTCCCTCATCCAGAAGGTCATCCAGCGGCACATCGGGCAGATCCGCTACTGCTACGAGCGGGAGCTGGCGAAGGACCCCACCCTCGCCGGGCGACTGGCGGTGCACTTCCGGGTGGGCGCCGACGGCAAGGTCGTGATGGCTGAGGTGACCGACGCGAGTACCCTCGCCAGCGAGCCCATGCGGCAGTGCGTGCTCGGTCGGGTGATGCGCATGACCTTCCCCGCCCCGCGCGCCACGATCGAGGTCACCTACCCCTTCGTGTTCTCGCCGCAGTGAGACCACGGCCCCGCGCGGGTCGGCGTCGTTCCTCCCGACCCGTCGGGGCGCTACGGCGCGTAACCGGGACGGCTGGGATCCCGATGAGGAAGCTGGCACACTGCGCTCTTCGCTGGAGTCTGCATGGGTGCCCCCTCCCTCCCCCCCGAGTCCGAGCCCCTCACCACCGCGTGGGCGGCGTGGCACGAAGCCACCGACGACGAGGGCCTGGCCGAGGCCTACCGCCAAGCGGTCGCGGCCTACCGGGTGGGGCCGCTGCTCAGGGTCGGGGAGATCGTAGCCGACCGCTACCAGCTGCACCGGCACGAGGGCGACGGCGGCCTCACCGCCCGGTGGGAGGCCCACGACCTGGTGGATGACGAGCCCGTCCTCCTCGAGGTGCTCCACGCGCGTTTCCTGTCGATCCCCGGCGTGGCCGAGCGCTTCCACCAGGCCGCCCTCACCCAGCAAGAGACCGAGCTGCTCGGGGTGGTGCCGGTGCGGCACGCCGGAGACGTGTGGGAGGGCTTTCACTGGCTGGCCACCGATCGCCCCGGGCAGCGCCTCCCCGAGGCACGGGCAGGCCTCGACGCCGTCGCCCGCCGCCAGGTCCTCCTCGATGTGGGGGAGGCACTGCAGCACGCCCACGAGGCTGGCGTCGCCCATGGCGCCATCGACCCGGAGCACGTGCTGATCGACGACCGCGGCACCGCCAGCCTGACCGGCTTCGGCATGCGGTCCCCCATCCCCACCGGCAGCTTGTTCGCCGCCCCCGAGACGGCCGACCCCACCGCCGAGCCCACCGCCGCCGCCGACCGCTACAGCCTCGCGATGCTGGTCGCGTGGATGGAGCTCGAGGGGCAGCTTCCCTACTGGGCCCTGCGCGACCCGGTTCGCCTGCTGGAGGGGCTCGACCTCGGCGACGCGCTCCATCAGGCCCTCGGCAGCAGCTGGGCCCTCGACCCGACCGAGCGGCCCGACGGCGTGGCCGATCTGGTCCGTTGCCTGCGCGGCGACGCAGACCAGGTGCGCGCCCTCGCCGAGCATGCCGTCGCCGGGGAGCGCTGGCAGGCGGCCCTCGGGCACTACCGACAGCTCCTCGGTCTGACCCGCGGCGACCCCGACGTGCGAGCCGAGCTCGCGATCTGCCTCGCCCGCTCCGGCAAAGACGACCAGGCCCTCGACCAGCTCTACGCCTGCCTGCGCGCCCCCGCCCTGCGCGACGAGGGCCGGGTCATCGCCGAGCTCCGCACCCTGGTCGACGGCAGCGACGACCGCAGCGGCCTCATCGACGCCCTCGAGCAACGGGCCGACCTGCCCGGGGTGCGCGCCGACCTGCTCCTCCTCGAGGCGGCACGCCTGCGCGACGCCGACGACCCGGGGGCGACGGGCGCCTGGGGCCGGGCCTTCGAGCACCACCGCACCCGTGAGCAGGCGCTGGAGGCCCTCCGGGAGCTCACGCGGCGGGCCAGCGAGGCCAACGACTGGGTGGCCTTCGTGCAGTGGGGTCGCCAGCTCACCGACCACGAGCCCGAGCCGGCCGCTCGGGCCCGGATGGCCTTCCGGGTCGGTGAGGCCTTCCAGCAGCAGCTGCGCAACCCCAACGGGGCGCTGGTGTGGCTGCAGCGGGCCCTCGACGAGGGCTACGAAGACCCCGACCTGCACGCGATGCTCGAGTCGCTGCAGTCCGAGCGGGGCGACTGGTCGGAGCTGCTCGACCTGCTGCAGCGGCGCGCCGAAGAGGCCGACGACGACGACGAGCGGCGCACCGCCAAGCTCCGCGCCGCGCGCATCGCTCGCCGGGCCGGGCGCGACCCCGAGCTCGCCGCCGCGCTGTACCAGGAGCTCCTCGACGACGGCTACCTGGCCGAGGCGTCCCTGTTCCTCGCTGAGCGCGCCCGCCGCGAGGCCGACGTGGACGAGGAGCGGCGCCTCCTCGAGCAGCTCGCGCCCACCGCCCACGACGACCTGCCGGCTCACCTGCGCATCGAGGCCGCCCTGCGGCTGGCCACCCTGCGCCGTCAGGCCGACGAGCTGCCCGAGGCCACCGACCTGGTCAAGCGCGTGCTCGACGAGCGCCCCGACCATCTCGGCGCGCTGTCGCTGCGGGCGGCGCTGCTCCGCGACCACGGCCAGCACCAGGAGGCCGTCGCTGTGCTCGACCGCCTGGGGAGCACCGCTCCGGCCGGGTCCGACGCGTGGGTGAAGGCCCTGCTCGGCCGCTCCGAGCTGCTGTGGCGCTACGGCGAGATCGTGCAGAGCTACCAGCTGGCCGAAGACGTCGTGCGCCAGCGCGCCAGCTACGGCCCGGCCCAGTGGGCGATGGCCCGCGCGACGATGGTGCCCAGCACCCTGCGCGAGGAGCTCGGCACGGATCTGAGCCGAGTCCCCTTCACCCCCCAGGAGGCCCTGGCTCGGCTGCTCGACCTGCTGATCGACGTCGACGCCCTGCATGCCTTCGCCGACACCGACCCCCTCGGCGCCCCTCACGCCCGCTCGTCGATGGCCACCGCCGCGAGCGCGGTCGACCGCCTGTGTGCCCACGACGCCGTCGACGAGGTGCTCTTCGGGCGCCTCACCGAGCTGCGCCCCGACCAGGCCGATGCCATCCGCCTCGTCGAGCGCCTGTGGGAGCCGAGCGGGCAGCAGACCGCCTTCCCCATCGGGCTCACCTACTCCTGGCAGCGAGTGCCGATGGGCGACGACGAAGTCCGCCGGCCGGTCACCTCGGGGCCCCAGCCCTCCCCGCTGTGGCAGGGGGCCCTCGGCGAGAGCGGTCTCGACGTGCTCCTGGTGGCCTCGAGCCGCGACGTGGCGCCGGCGGGCGACGCGGAGTCGCTGCCCGTCGCCGCCAACAGCTTCTCCTCCCCGGGCAGCCTGGCCATCGTGGTCCACCCGGGCGACGTGCGGCAGATGGTCCTCGCCCTCACCCCCCTCGCCAAGGTGACCTTCGGCGGCGGCGACGACGACCACGTGCGGCTCGAGGGCCAGCCTGAGGCCCACGCGACCATCACCCGCCGAGGCGACCACCACTACCTGCACGGCGAGGGCGTCACCGTCGGCGGCTCGCCTGTGACCGAGCTTCGCCTGCGCTCCGGCATGAGCTTTCAGGTCGACGGCGTGCCGGTGCGCGCCGTGAGCGACCGCGAGGCCGAGGAGCTCGCTGGCGACGACCTCACCGACTTCCTCGACGAGGTGGAAGACTCCGACATCATCGAGGAGGAAGACGCACCGACCTTCTTCGAGCTGCTCCCCGACGAAGCGCCCATGGCCCTCACCTTCGAGGAAGACGGCCACGAGTTCCTCATCCCCCTCGACGACGAGGTGACCGAGCTGCCGGAGGATGCCACTCTCGCCAAGGAAGAAGACGGCTGGCGCCTCACCCAGGGCCCCGTGTCGCGCTTCGTCGTGCCCGGCGAGCACTTCGAGCTCGAGGGGCTCACCTACACCGTGCGCCGCATCGAGGCCGTGCCCCCTCCGACGATTCACCCGGCCACCGACGACCTCGTTCCCTCGCTGATCATGGACGACGGGTCGCTGCTCGGGCGGGTCATCACCCTCACCTCCCGGCTCACCACCATCGGCCGCGGGCGCACCGCCGACATCAAGATCCGCAACGACGCCAAGGTGAGCCGCAAGCACGCCACCCTGGAGCTGCGCGACGGTGACGTCATCGTCATCGACCACGGTTCGTCCAACGGCACCTTCGTCGAAGAGACGCAGGTCGAAGGCGAGGCGCCCCTCGCGGCGGGTCAGAAGCTGCAGGTCGGCGACACCTTCTTCGAGTTTCGCCTTCGAGCCGATGAGAAGGAGGAGGAAGACGACGAGGCGCTGGCGTCGACCACCCTCAACGGCAGCACGCTGGTGCGCGCCGCCCACGCACGGCTCAGCATCTCCGACGGCAAGCTGCGCATGGAGGTGGCCAACCGCGCCCTGCAGGCGATGCTGCAGGCCGTCGACGCCCAAGACGGGCCCGGGGCCGGCCGCGCCGAGCTGCAGCTGCTCCTCGACGTGGCCCCGCGTCGGTTCAAGCCCATCTTCCAGGGCGTCGACGTGAAACGCACCGGGCTGCCGGTGATGCGGGTGCTCTACAACGTGGCCACCTGCAGTGAGGCCAGCCAGCGCGCCACCCTCATCGGAGGGCTGACCGATCTCATCGAGCGCTCGGCCCAGCGCTTCGCCGACCTGGTCGACGACGAGCGGGCCTGCGAAGACATGCTCGAGGCGGTAGCGCGGAGCAACTACCGCAAGCACCTGCGGCTATGACGGGCCGCTGGCTGCTGCTCCTCCTCGAGGCGTGGCAGCCCTCGGGGGTCTGTGACCAAGGCCAGGTGCAGGTGGTGCACGTCGATGGCATGACGTCGCGCAAGACCGCTGAGGGCATGCTGGTCACCGACTTCTTCCTCACCCCGCTCCACGGCGAGGAGCCCTGGACGATGACCCTCGCAGGGGGCCAGCACGGGTCGACTCGGGCGGTGGTGAGCCACACCGCGACCCACCCCGAGCCGAACACGCGCGCCCTGGTCTGGCACCACCCCGTGCACGGATGGGTGCAGCAGGTGCAGCCGCTGCGCTGGTGGCACCTCACCCCCTCCCCCCAGCGGCTGGAGCGGCGTCTTGGGCAGGCCTGCGCCGACGAGCCATAGCTGGTGATCTCCGGCAGCGGCGCTTCGTCGAGCCGTTCTGGTGTAGGAGGCCGGGCCCTATAGGCACGGTCCGCCACGTCGCCACCGCTCGGGGTGCGACAGCTGTGCTTCCTCTGTGCATCTCTGTGGTGAATTCATCGCGGCCGCTATGCGGTCGGGGGTGCCCGAGGCGCACACACGCAACGCCC
>CBDUIC010000007.1:0-129126 GCA_965367245.1 uncultured bacterium
CCCCTTTGCCACGCAGCCCAACGGCCACGCAGCCGACGGGGCCGAGGCTACGAAGCGGGGGCGCCGCCGACGAGGAAGCTCGTCATGAGGCCGGCCGAGGTCAGCACCCAGATCAACATCGCTACGCCACCGTTGACGGAGCCCATGCGCACAGGCGTGGCTCCGGCGAGGGGTGACTCGTCGCGGTAGATCCGCCCGCGCTCGACCCGAGCGAGGATGATGGCCACCAGCGGAAGGAAGATGCCGAAGCACGGCGTCATGGAGAAGAACAGCGAGGCAACGCCCACCGCCCATGCAGCCTTGGCCATGCCGCTCGAGGCCTCGTCAGACTCCTCGCGCATGAACATCACCACAGCGATGACGTTGTATGCGAGCAGCAGCATGCCGATGCACGAGCCGAGGCCTGCAGCGAGGGAGAAGAACATCCAGTTGGCGCCGGCGAGCATGGGGCTCCTTGTCGCGGTCGCCGCATCTTAGCGGAGGTGCCGCCCCGCGCAACCCCCTGTTGCCCGCAGGCAAGGCTCGGCCGCCCCCCGAGCGCCTCTCGCGCCCCCCTCGATCCACCCCCGTCGCCCCCTGAGTGGCGCGCGCGGCAAACCGACCGCTCCGTCGGTTCGATCGAAGGCCGGGTAGACCCGAAGCTTGCAGCAGATCGCTGCATGTGGCCCACGTCAAAAATACCGGTGGGTCAGAATTAGATCGGCCGAGAAAGCCGAGAATCAGCGACCGTTTCGCTTGCGCGACCGAACCCACTGACCTATCTGTCCCTCGCCGAGCGGAGGCGCCCGCCGGCCGCCTTCTCATCCTCCCCGCGCCGCTACAGGGTCCCCCCGACCCACCCATGCCCAAGGAGATCGCCATGCAGTTCCGCACCGTCGCCCAGGCCATCGCAGAAGTGGGGCTTCACTACCCCGAGCATGACTTCGTCTTCCAGGATCTCAAGGGCGCAGAGACGCAGTACACCTTCGTCGACCTCGAGAAGAACACGGCGCGCCGCGCGGCGGCCCTGCAGGCCTACGGCATGAAGAAGGGCGACCGGGTCGGCCTCATCGTCATCGAGCCCGAAGACTTCGTCCTCACCTTCCTCGCCTGCCTCCGCGTCGGCGTGGTCCCCGTGCCCCTCTACCCGCCGCTGTCCTTCGGCAACCTCGATGCCTACGCCGACCGCACCGCCAAGGTGCTCACCTCGTCGGCCTCCCGCCTGCTCATCGCCTCGGGCAAGCTGCAGAACGTGCTGTGGGCCATGGTCGACCGCGTTCCCTCCATGGAGAAGCTGGTCGCGGTCGAGAAGCTCCGCGATGCCAAGGGCACGCCGGCGTACCCGACCATCGAGCCGGAAGACCTCGCCTTCCTGCAGTACACGTCGGGCTCCACGGCCGACCCCAAGGGCGTGATGGTCACCCACGGCTCGCTGGTGGCCAACAGCAAGGGCATCATCACCGAGGGGCTGTGCCTCGACCCCGAGCGCAACGACAAGGGTGTGAGCTGGCTGCCGCTGTACCACGACATGGGACTCATCGGCTTCGTCATCGCCCCCATCTGCCACGCCATCTCGGTGGTGTTCATCCCCACCCTGCGGTTCATCAAGCGCCCCAGCGTGTGGCTCGACACCATCCACCGCCACCGGGGCAACGCCTCGTTCGCGCCCAACTTCGCCTACGCCCTGGCGACCCGTCGGGTCAAAGACAGCGACCTGGAGAAGTGGGACCTGTCTTGCCTCAAGGTCCTCGGCTGCGGCGCCGAGCCCATCCAGCCCGAGACGATGCGCGCCTTCACCGACAAGTTCGCCGAGGCCTGCAACCTGCCCACCACCTCCATCATGCCGGCCTACGGCATGGCCGAGGCCACCCTCGCCATCACCCTCAAGCCGTCCCATGAGCACATGCAGACGCTGGTGATCGACGCCGAGGCCTTCTCCGAGAACGGCATCGTGCAGCCGCCCACCGAGGGCCGTGCCTTCGCGGAGCATGTCGCGTGCGGCGTGCCCTTCCAGGGTCACGAGGTCGCCGTGATGGACGACGCCGGCAACGTGCTCCCCGACGGCCACGAGGGCGAGCTGTGCCACCGCGGCCCCTCGGTCACCCCCGGCTACTTCCAGAACCCGGAAGCCACGGCGCAGTCCTACCGCGACGGCTGGCTGCACACCGGCGACCTCGGCTTCGTCAAGGACGGCCAGGTGTTCGTCACCGGCCGGATCAAAGATCTCATCATCGTCAACGGCCGCAACGTGCACCCCCAGGCCGTCGAGTGGGCCGTCGCCGACTGCGACGGCGTGCGCAAGGGCAACGTCGTGGCCTTCAGCGTCCCCGGGAGCACCGGGGAGGAGCTCGTCGCCGTCGTCGAGACGAAGCTGTCCGAGGAAGACCACGCCGATCTGACCGATCGGGTGCGAAAGGCCATCCAGCGCGAGCTGTCGCTGACGACCTCCGATATCATCTGCCTGCGCCCCGGAACGCTGCCCAAGACGAGCTCGGGCAAGCTGCAACGCCGCAAGACCCGCACCCAGTACCTGTCTGGCGAGCTGGGTGGCGAGGGCGCACGCACCATGGGTTCGGGCGGTTCCAAGCGCACTCTGGCAAAGCACATCGCCCGCTCCGTGTGGACCCGCGCCAAGGCTGCGATCCGCTGATATAGAGCGCCACCGCCGCGGTGCAGGCTCCGCGGCACGCACTCCATCCCCCAAGGTACCCACATGGACAACGAACAGATCCTCGCTCTCATCCGCGAAGCCCTCGCCGAGGTCGCTCCCAAGCGAAAGGCCGACTTCGAGGGCATCCAGATGGGCACCAACATCGAGGCCCTCGGCCTCGACTCCATCGCCACGATGGAGATGGTGAACTTCGTCGAAGAGCGCATCGACGCGACCTTCGCCGACGAGGAGCTCGCCAAGGTGCAGAGCATCCGCGACCTCGCCGGGCTCATCAAGGAAGGCCGCGTCTCCGCCGGCTGATGCGCCGACACCGTCGCTCACGTTGCCTGGCCCACCCTCGCCGAGAGGGGGCGCCAGGCTTTTTGGGCTTCTGACCCCGGGAGGACTCTGTGAGCTCCATCGCCATCGTCGGGATGGGCTGCCGCTTTGCCGGCGCCCAAGATCTGCACGCCTACTGGAGCCTCACGGTCGAGGGCCGCGAGGCCTTCGGCCCGGTGCCCGCCGACCGCTGGCCCCACGCCAGCTTCTTCAGCGAGAGCCGGCGCGCCACCGACATGTCCTACGCGGCCGTCGGCGGCTTCATCGACGACGTGCACACCTTCCCAGCGCTGCAGTGGGGCATCCCCCCTCGCCGCGTGGAGGTGATGGACCCTCAGCAGCGCCTGTCCCTCGAGATCGCCACCCTCGCGATCCACGACGCCGGCTACCGGCCCGGCGAGCTGCCCCGCCGCACCGGCGTGTTCATGGGCGTCACCGCGAACGAGTTCCGCCAGACCCTGTCGAGCCGCATCACGGCGCAGATGATGGCCACGGGCATGCTCGGCGAGGTCGACGAGGAGGGCGCACAGTCCATCGCCCGCGCCGTGGAGAACGTGGTGCAGCCCCGGCCGTTCTCGGCCCCCGGCGTGCTGTCCAACATGGTGGCGGCCGCCGTGGCGCAGGAGCTCGACCTGCATGGCCCCGCCTACACCGTCGACGCGGCCTGCGCCTCGGCGCTGATGGCCGTGGGCGACGCAGTGGCTCAGCTGCGGGCGGGCCAGATCGATGCCGCCGTCGCAGGCGGCGTCTACCTGCAGCTGTCCCCGGAGAACTACATCGCCTTTTCGCGCATCGGCGCCATGTCGCAGAAGGGTCGCTGCCGCCCCTTCGACGCCGAGGCTGATGGCTTCGTGCAGGGCGACGGAGCGGGCGTGATGGTGCTCAAGCGCCTCGAGGATGCCCAGCGTGATGGCGACCGGATCTACGCGGTCATCGAGGGGATCGCGACCAACAACGACGGTCGCGGCGACGGCCCCATGGCGCCGGTCCTCGCCGGCCAGGTCGAGGCGATCGAGCTGGCCTGGCGGGATGCCGGCCTGGCCCCCGCCCAGCTCGGCTACGTCGAGACCCACGGCACCGGAACCACCGTCGGCGACGCCACCGAGCTCAAGGGCCTGCGGATGGCTCTCGACGGAGTCACCTCGGTCGCCCTGGGAAGCTCCAAGGCCAACGTCGGCCACACGATGTCCGCCGCCGGGATCGCGGGCCTGATCCGCGCTGCGCTGGCCATCCACCACGAGACGATCCCACCCATGGCGGCCTTCGAGCAGGCCAAGGAAGAGCTGGGCCTGGAAGGCTCCCCGTGGCGGGTGCCGGTCACCCCCGCCCCGTGGGCGGGCCCTCGACGGGTCGCTGGCGTGAGCTCCTTCGGCTTCGGCGGCACCAACGGGCACGTCGTGCTCGCCAGCCCCAACGAGCCCCAACCGGCCCTCCGCGACGAGCAGCTGGAGCTGGTGTGCCTGTCGGCCCCCGACGCGTCCGCCCTGCAGCGTGCGGCGCAGCGGCTGGCCGACAGCCTGCGCTCCGAGCCCCGCACCGTGGCCCAGGTGGCCCGCGCGTGGGCCCCCCGCGATGCCCTGGAGCACCGCTGCGCCCTGGTGGCCGGCAGCACCGAGGCGTTGCTGAAGCAGCTCGACGAGGTCGCGGCGGGAAGCTTCCCCACGGGGGGAGCCATGGCGGAGTCCACCGAGGCCCCCCGCATCGCGCTTCTGTTCCCCGGGCAGGGGGCGCAGCGTGTCGGCATGCTCCGCGATCTCGCCGAGCGCTTCGACACGGTGCGGCAGGCGCTGGAGGTCTTCGAGCACGCACTGCACGGCGTCCTCGAGGTCCCCCTCACCCACCTGATCTGGCCGGAGCGTCGGGCCGCCGCGGTCGACGACGCCGAGGCAGCTCGCCAGCTGGCCTACACCGCCAACACCCAGCCGGCCCTCGTGGCCGTGGGCATGGCTTTGTACACGGTGCTGGAGGCAGTGGGCCTGCAGGTGCACGTCGCCACCGGGCACTCCCTGGGCGAGTTCTGTGCCGCGGCCGTAGCGGGCTGGATGTCGCCGGTCGACGCGGTGCGCTTCGCGGCCGCGCGAGGCGCCGCCATGGCCTCGATCGACGGCGACCCCGGGGCGATGGCAGCCTTGATGTGCGGCGAGGAGCAAGCCCGCGGCTTCCTCGTCGAAGGTGTCGTGGTGGCCAACGTCAACCACCCCCGCCAGGTCGTGCTGTCCGGCACCACCGAGGGCATGGCCCAGGCCGTCGCCAAGGCGGGCGCCGCAGGGGTCGAGGCCAAGCCCCTGGTGGTGTCCCACGCCTTCCACTCACCGATCTTCGACAGCCTCGACCTGGGCGCAGCCATCGACGCGATCGACTGGCAGAGCCCCGGTGCCATCGTGGTGGCGAGCGGCATCAGCGACGCTCCCTGGCAGTCCCTCGACGACGCCAGAGGCATCCTCGCCCGGCACGCGTCGAGCCCGGTGCGCTTCGACCGCGCGCTGCAGCAGGTCGCCGACGAAGACATCGACATCTACCTGCAGGTCGGTGCCGGCGGGCCGCTGGCCTCCTTCGCCCGCAAGGGCCCCGGGGCCGACGCCAAGGCGGTGCTGTCGCTGTCGGGGATGAGCGACGACGACGGAGGCCGCAGCGTGCTCGAGGCCCTGGCGTGGCTGTGGTGCCACGGCGCCGACCTCGACCGCGCCGCCCTCGCGGCCCCCCATCCCGTGGCCAGCGTGCCCGCCGCGGAGCTCCCCCGGGAGCGCTACTGGCCAGTGAAGAGCAAGGCCCAGCGCAAGCTGCACGTCGCGGTGGCCGACACCGCTCCCCACGACGAGCAGGCTCCTGCCGCCGAGGCGCCGGCCGCGGAGTCCTCCGACGACGAGGTGTTCGACAAGGTCGCCGCGGTGGTGTCCAAGGTCAGCTCCTACCCGCTCCGGGCCCTCAAGCCCTCGCAGACCCTGGTCGACGATCTGGGCTTCGACAGCCTGATGGTGGCCGACCTCGCCACCGGCCTGGCCGAGGCCTTCCCGGGCATGGGCGGCCTGCCCCAGGAGCTGATGATCAACCGGCCGACGGTGCAAGACCTCGTCGACCACGTCCGCCACGCAGGCGACGGCCCCACCGTCGACGACGACGCGCCGCTGCTCGCCTACCGCCTCGTCTGGCGGGCCGCGCCCAGCCAGCCCCTCGGCGCCCTGTCCGGCGTGACCGTGCGGCTCGCCGGGTCCCCCGAGCCCTCCCTGGCCGCCTCCCTCGGGGCAGCCGGCGCCACAGTGTCCGACACCGGAGACTGGCTCGTGTGGTGCGCTCCCAGCAGCGACCCGGTGCCCGTGCACGCCGTGGTCGCCGGGGAAGTCGCCGCCACCGATCGCAGCGGGGAGCTCATCGCCCTGCTCGCCGAGGAGGCCCGCGCGGGCCGCCACCCCAGCGTGATCGTGCTGCACCGCGCCGACGACCCGTGGGCGGAGGCAGAGGCCGCCGTGGCCCGTAGCATCCCCCGCGAGTGGCCGGGAAGCCTCGGTCGCAGCGTGGCCGTCGCCGACACCTCCTGGAGCGAGGTCGTGGCCCACGAGCTGCGCACCACCGATCAGTCGCCTGCGGTGCGATGGGCCGACGGAGAGCGCCAGCTGCGCGGCTTCGAGGCCACCACCGACACGCCGCGATGGTCGCCGGGCCCCGACGACACCGTGCTGATCACCGGCGGCACCCGGGGTATCGGCGCCCAGCTGGCCCAGCGCCTCGCCACAACGGGCGCCAAGGTGTTGCTGGTGGGTCGGTCCGCCCCCGACACCTCCGTGGCCGGGCTCGGTCCGCACCTCGCCGTCGATGTCACCGACCGCCAGGCACTCCTCGACGCCGCGGCACCCCACGGCCCGATCACCGCCGTGGTCCACGCCGCTGGCGTGCTCGCCGACGGCGCCCTCGAGCAGGTCGACCCTGCCCGCGGTGCCCTGGCGCGCGCCGTCAAGGTCAGCGGGTGGGTCAACGCCCTCGCTACCGCCGGATCGGGCCTGAAGGCCGCGGTCGCCATCGGCTCGTGGGCAGGCCGCTTCGGCAACCGCCACCAGGCGCACTACGCTGCCGGCAACGCCCTGATGGCGTCCATCGGGGAAGCCATGGGCGCCGCCGTGTCGGAGTTCGGCCCCTGGTCGTCGTCCGAGATGGCCCGCTCCATCCCCTCCGCCATCCAGGCCGCCATGCGCGCCGAGGGCATCGACTTCGTCGGCGATCAGGCCGGCCTCGACGCGCTGTGGGCCGACCTCACCAGCGCCGACGGGCCTCGCACCCGCGGCCGTGCCCTGCCGTGGCGCGACCAGCAGCTGGTCTGGCGCGACGAGCTGTCGGTCGCCACGCACCCTTACCTCGCCGATCACGCCATCGAGGGCACCCCCGTCCTGCCCCTCGCCGGCGCCACCGACCTGCTGGCCGCCGTGTCGCAGGTGCCGGTGCCCTTCGAGGTCCTCGACGTGAAGCTCTACCAGGGCGTCACAGTCTCCAAGCCCGTCGCCATCGAGGTCGTCGTCCGCGGAGAGCGTGCCGAGCTGCGGGTGGGCGACCGTCGCGCGCTGGCCTACCGAGCCAAGGTCCGGCCCCTGCAGGGCGAGGTCGAGGTCCCCTCCCCCCTCGAGGGCGGTGAGCCGTCGGCCACCAGCGTCGACAGCTTCTACGCCGACGTCACCTTCCACGGGCCGCTCCTCGCGGGGCTCCAGGCCATCGACGGCGTCGGAGACGACTTCGTCCGCGGCCGCGTCCGCACCACCACCCCCCGCGAGTGGGTCCCCGCCGACCCTCGGGATCACTTCGCGGTCGACCCGCTGGCCCTCGACTCCGCCATGCAGCTGTCGGCCGTCGTCGCATGGGACCGCTACCGTCGCGCCGGCACCCCCGTCGCGCTGTCCCGCTGGGTGCAGCTCGCCCCCATGCCCACCGGCCCCCTCACCGTCGAGGCCCGCTTCGACGAGGCCGAGGCCGACCGCTTTGCAGCCAGCTTCGTGTTCCGTGGTCCCGACGGCCACGCCGTCGCGCTCGCCGAGGGCGCCGTGGCCGAGCTGCGCCGGGTCGAGGGCGAGGAAGAGCCGCTGCTCATCGACCCCGCCTGGATCGATCCCACCACCTGGGCCGAGGTGCGCGACCTCGATCAGCGCCTGCAGGCTGCCCAGATGCTCGGCATCCGCAACCCCTACTTCCAGGTGCACGAGGGCACCGCCCGCGACACCACCGTCGTCGGCGGCAAGGAGCTGCTGCACTACAGCGCCTACAACTACCTCGGGCTGTCCGGCGACCCGCGGGTCCTCGAGGCCGTCACCGACGCGGTCCAGCGCTACGGCACCTCGGTGAGTGCCAGCCGGGTGGCCTCCGGCGAGCGCCCCTTCCACCACGAGCTCGAGCGCGAGCTCGCCGACGCCCAGGGCCTCGGCGACGCACTGGTGTTCACCGCCGGCCACATGACGAACGTCAACGTCATCGGCCACCTGATGAAGCCCGGCGACCTGGTGCTGCACGACGAGTTCATCCACGACTCGGCTCTGCAGGGCATCAAGCTGTCGGGGGCGGGGCGGCGCGGCTTCCGCCACGAAGACCCCGACCACCTCGAGCAGCTGCTCAAGGAGCTCCGCCGCGGCCACGAGAAGGTCATGATCATCGTCGAGGGCGTCTACTCGATGGACGGCGACCTGTGCCAGCTGCCCCGCTACCTCGAGCTCAAGAAGAAGTACGGCTGCCTGCTCATGGTCGACGAAGCCCACAGCTTCGGTGTCGTGGGCCCGCGCGGGTGCGGAATCGGCGAGCACTTCCCCGACGTCGTGCCCTCCGAGATCGATCTGTGGATGGGCACGCTGTCGAAGTCCCTCGCCAGCTGCGGCGGCTGGATCGGAGGGTCCGAGGCGATGATCCGCTACCTGCGCTACACCGCCCCCGGCTTCGTGTACTCGGCCGGCATCACCCCGGCGAACGCCGTGGCCGCCCTCACCAGCCTGCGGCTGATGCTCGCCGAGCCCGAGCGGGTGCAGACCCTGCAGTCCAACGCCCGGTTCTTCGTGAAGCACCTCAAGGCCCGCGGCGTCGACACCGGCCCCTCCGAGGGCGGCAGTGCCGTGGTCCCCACCATCACTGGCAACAGCATGCACGCCCTGATGCTGTCGCAGCGACTGCAAGACGAAGGCATCAACGTGCAGCCCATCGTCTACCCGGCGGTTCCCGACGATGCGGCGCGGCTGCGCTTCTTCCTGTCGAGCACCCACAGCGAGGCGCAGCTGCTGCACACCGCCGAGAGGGTGGCGTCCATCCTGGCCCAGATCCGTGAAGAGATGCCCGTCGGATGAGCCTCAGCGGGCGACGCAGCGCTCGCCCCAGGCCGCCACCGTCGCCGGGCCGAACCCGACGATCCGGGTGACGTCGCGGCAGGTCGCGTAGTCGCCCTCGCGCTCCCGGTCTGCCACCAGCCGAGCTACCCGCGCCTCGGTCATGCCCGGCAGCAGCAGCAGCTCCTGCTGCCCTGCGCGGTTGATGTCGACGGTCGCCAGCGAGTAGGTCGGCGGCACCGGGTGCACCGCTACCTCGGGCAGCGGGGGGACCTCTCCCGAGCCGCACCACGCCCGCCCCGGCAGCCCACGCACCGTGCCCGGACCGAAGCCTGGCACCAGCAGCAGCTCGTCGAGCTCGGTGCACCGCCCATGAGCCGCCCGCCACTCTGCCAGGGAGCGTGCCTTGACCGCTCCCACGCCGGGCAGCCGGTCGAGCCCCTCCACCGTCGCGCCGTTCACGTCGGTGGCCTGGGCCCAGCCGACCGCCACCAGCAGCAGCCACGCCATCAGAAGTAGCCCTGCTGCTGCAGGTAGTAGGCCAGCCCGATCAGCCCCGAGCACAGCGCGGTCATCAGCAGCGTCACGCAGCCCACCGTCGCAGCCGACTGCCAGCAGCCCGACCCTTCCTTGGCCTTGGCCTCTTCCTGAGGACCCACCCACCGCGCGATCGGCTCGCCTCCGGCCCGGTGCCGGGCCACGGCGCCGCGCAGGCGGTCACGCTCGACCTTGTTGTCCATCCGCCAGGTGTTGCGCCCGCGGCCCGGATGCGGCTCGGTGCGCGACGGCGTGCCCGCCACCACCTCGACCATCGTGGCATCGCCGTCGTCGAGGCCGATGGCCAGGTGGTGACCCGGGCCGAAGACCACGTCGGTGAGGGACCGACGAAACTGCAGCTCGCCGACCCGCGACAGCTGGTTGAGCTCGAAGACGGCCACGTGCATCGCGGTGATCGCCGCCACGATGATCCCATCGGCACTGCACGCGACCCGGCCGAGGGGGCCCTCGTCGGGCAGCACCCGCGCGATCTCCGCCCCATCGCCCTGCACCAGGGCCAGCTGGGTGCCTGCGGTGACCACCCACTCCCCCAGGACCGACCACGCGCATCCCGCCACCCCCGCTCCCAGAGAGACCGTGCCCCAGGCCACCCCGGAGACCGGGTCGATGGCGGCGAAGGTGCCCGCGCCGGTGCCGACGCCCAGCGACCCGCTGTTCGGGCCCCAGCTCATCGCGGTAGCCCCCTGCACCGCGATGAACCGCGGAGGCGACCCGTGCCGCAGGATCCACACGCCCTCGCTGCAGAGCACCGCGAGCACCCCGTCGGACGACACCTTCAGGTCGGTGGGCACCGCCTGGATGGTCGTGTCGTCGATCCGGGCGCCGTTGCCACGGTTCCACCACACCACCCGACCGTCGCTGTCGACGGTGATCACCTGCTCGAAGGTGACGTCGACCCCGGTGAGGATGCCGTCGGTGAACACCTTCCACGCCGGCGCACCGTCGGCCCGATACGCCAGCAGCTCCGGGCCGTCGGCGACGACCACGGAGCCTCCATCGGGAGCGTAGGCGACCGGGTCGTTCACTCCTCCCCCTCCTCCTCACCCGCCGAGGGCGCGGGCGGGTCGTAGAAGCCTGCATAGTCGGCGGGGACCGGGTCTTCCGCGTCGTCTTCGGGGGGGAGAACCTCCCAGGCGTCGTCGGGCAGCTCGGGGACCATGTCGCCGGCGGAGACCACGCGAGCCGGCGCGGGGGCAGGCGTGGCGCGCAGCACTGCCTGCAGCAGCTCCAGCACGCCCCCGGCCAGGCCGAGGGAGTACAGCTCGAGGTCGAGGCGCTGGAGGACCGGACCGAGGATGTCGGCCAGCATCGACTCCGCCCGCACGGCGAGCTGCGCCGTCGACAGCCCCTCCAGCGGCTCGTACAGCGCCTCCGGGGCGCGGCTACGGTAGAACTCGGCCACCGTGACCGCATTGGGCTGCACCTCGCCCGCGATGCCCGCCCGCGCCTCGGCCACCGCGACCACCGCGGGCCACTGCTTGAGGGTGGCCAGGGCCTTCACCTGCACCCGCATCGCCTGGCCGACGCCTCGCTGCGGGTCGAGGTCGAGCCACAGCTGGCGGGCGGACTCGGCCGCCGTGAGCGCATAGGCAGGCAGCCGCAGCCGCAGCAGGTGCTCCGACATCCGCAGCATCGCCAGGCCCAGCCCGTGGCGATGCTCCAGCCGAGCCATCAGCCGGGTCGCGTCACCCAGGTCGTGGATGGCGTTGAGGTCGTGGCGGCGGGAGCGCACGTCGCCGCGGCCGACCATGGCGAAAGCCTCGGCGGCCAGGTCGCCTGTCGACCGGAGCACCTCGAGGGCCTCGCCATACAGCCCCTCGGCCTCTGCGAGCTGGCCACGCTGCGCCAGCACCGATGCCAGCGACGAGCGAACCCTGCCCAGCAGGTGGGCATCGCGGGAGCGCTCAGCCAGCTCGTGGGCCCTGGCCAGCTCCTCCGCCGCCATGTCGAGCAACCCGTCGAGCCGGTCGGCCTCGGCTCGGAGCAGGCGCGCCGAGGCCTCCCCCGCCACGTCGCCGGCATCGCCGAGCACCGCGATGGCCTTGGCCAGCGCGTCACGGGCGTCGGACGTGCGCCCCTGGCGCAGCGCCAGCCGCCCCAGGGCCGTGTGGAGGTTCGCCGAGGCGGGCACATCGCCCACGTCGCGGAACAGCGCGCGGGCATCCCCGAGGATGCTCCTCGCTTCTTCGGAGCGGCCTGCCCGGATGAGGATGTCGCCCAGCAGCACGTGGGCTGCGGCCTCCCCCTCCCGTGCGTCGGCCGCCAGCTCCCCCGACACGCCCTCGTGATCGAAGTGCGTCAGCTGGTCGATGACATCGCGGTAGCTGCGGATCGCCGATCGGACCCCCGCCTCCGCCGAGGCGAGCTCACCGATGGCGAGCTCCACCTGCGCCAGCCCCCGCAGGGCGTGGGCCTCGCCTATGCGAAGCTCCGGGCCGCGGAACTGCAGCAGCGCCGTCTCGAAGTGGTTGCGCGACGCGGCGAGTGCCCCCTGCTTCAGCGCGCCCTCGCCGTTGCGCAGGTGGTGGCGTCCAGCCTCTAGGCGTTCGTCCATGGTGGTGCTCCTGGGGCCTCGAACCTACCGTGCGTCGGCGCTGGGGGCTGCAGCGTCCTTGAACTCGGCAGGATCGAGGTCGTAGTCACGCAGCTTGGTGTACAGCGTGCGGCGGGTGATGCCGGCGGCCTCGGCGGTGCGCCCCTGGTGGCCCCGGTGCCGCTGCAGCATCTGGAAGAGGTAGGCCCGCTCGACCTCCTCGACCACGCGGCCGACGTTGTCTTTGAGGGGTAGCGTCGTGTCGACCCGCAGCGCCGCGGGGCCGCGCTCGACCAGCTCGGAGGGCAGCGACGACAGGGCGGGCGACAGGTCGTGCGCCTCGAGGCGACGCCCCCCGTGGGTGATGACCCAGCGCTCGCACATCGCTCGCAGCTGCCGCACGTTGCCCGGCCATCGGTAGCCGAGGACCGCGCGCATCGCGTCGGCCGACACCACCGGCGGCTCCGTGTCGTGCCGCTCGGCCAGCTCGTCGAGGAAGTGGCGCATGAGCAAGGGGATGTCTTCGCGGCGCTCCCGCAGGGGTGGGAGCCGGATCGGGAACACCGACAGCCGATAGAACAGATCCTGCCGGAAGCTACCGTCGGCGACGGCCTCCTCCAGGTGCACATTCGTGGCGGCGATGATGCGCACGTCGACCCGCACCGGCTCTCGCCCCCCGACCCGGCGGAAGGTCATCTCCTCGAGGACCCGCAGCAGGTTGACCTGCACGTTGAGGGAGGTCTCCCCGAGCTCGTCGAGGAACAGCGAGCCCCCCGACGCCATCTCGAACAGGCCCTCGCGACGCCCCACCGCACCGGTGAACGAGCCCTTCTCGTGCCCGAACAGCTCCGACTCGAGGAGTGTCTCGGTGAACGCGCCGCAGTTGACCGCGATGAAGGCCTCGTCGCGCCGCCGACTCCGGTCGTGGATGGCCCGGCTCACCAGCTCCTTGCCGGTGCCGGTCTCCCCGAGGATGAGGGCGGTGGCGTCGGTGCGGGCGACCTGCTGGATCTGGTCGAAGACCGCCAGCATGCGCGGGCTCTGGGTGAGCAGCTGCCGGAAGCCGTACTGGTCGCGCACATCCTCACGCACCTGCTGCAGACGCGTGTCGGTGCGGGCCTTCATCATGGCCTGGTCGACCGCCTCCAGCAGGCGCTCCTCGACATCCTGCCCGCTGAGCACGTCGGCGGCTCCGCGGCGCACGGCCTCCACCACCTGCACCACCGTGGGAGCCTCCGACAGCGCGATGATCGGGGCTCGCGTGCGCTCCCCGAACACCTCCACCGCGCGCAGACCCGCCAGATCGGGCAGCGCCAGGCTCACCAGACACAGCCTCGGGGCCGCGTGGGCAGCGCTGGCCAGGCCGTCGACGGCGTTGCTCGCCACGAAGACCCGGAAGCCTTCCCGCGACAGCATGGCGCGCATGCGCCGACGACGCCGGTCGTCAGACTCCACCACCAGCACCGACTCGAAGGCCTCAGCCATCCGGCAGGGTCACACGATGGGCGGAAGCCGGCTACCCACCGACAGCGTTCGCCGAGCGACCCTCAGCCCCCCCCCCGGAGCGCCGAGCAGCGCGGCACAGCCCACGTTGGGCAGCTTGTAGTCGGCCCACCGGGCCAGCGGCGCCCCCTCGAGGGTGGCGAGCACGCTGGCGAGCACCAGCTGATGCGACACCACCGCGACGCGTTGCCCCGGGTGTCGGTGGACCATGCTCTGCAGCGCAGCCAGCGCCTCGTCACGGGCCGCCGCCAGCGCTCCCCCGCCCGGCACGGTCACCGACTCCGGAGCCTCTCTCCACGCCTCGAAGAACGCCGGGTAGCGGGCGAAGGCCTCCTCCGCGCGCAGCCCCTCCAGCTCTCCATGATCGAGCTCGGCGAGGGCGGGCTCCCGCCGCACCCCCTCCCCTGCGAGCACCTCGGCCGTCTGCCAGGCCCGCGCGAGGGGGGAGGCGTAGACCGCGTCGAAGACCCCGCGCCAGGGCACCAGGCCCTGTGCTTGCCGATGCCCTTCGTCATCCAGGGGGCGATCCGTGCGCCCCAGGAAGCGGCCGGTCGCGTTCCAGTCGGTGCGGCCGTGGCGAACGACCACGAGCAGGGTGGCATCGGTGCTGTCGCGATCGGTGTGCCTCATGACCGCGTTCTTAACGTCCGCTGGACGGCCCACGAGGCGCGCGGGGCGTACAATGCCCGACCGAGGCTCCCATGACCCGACGACCGATCGACCCCCCCGACATTCCCGCCTGGCGCCGCACCGACGCTCAGAGCGAAGACGAGACGCCCACGCTCACCTCCTTGCCCGGTGCCGACGTGTTCGACAGCGAGGAGACCCAGTGGGAGGCCGTGCCCGCCACCGACTCCGTCGCTGGGCGCTGGGGTGCCCCGCCGGCCGACGACACCACCACCGAGGGTCCGGTGCCCGACCCGCCCCGCGGCGAGACACCGATGGAGCCCCAGCCTCTCGGCAAGCCCCCGGAAGACCCACGCGAGCTTGCCCGGCGCCTGGCGGCGGAGGCCAAGGCGAAGATCGCCGCACGCGCCACCCCACCACCGGCTCCCGCCGCGGAAGACCCGCGGGAGCTCGCCATGCGACTGGCCCAGGAGGCCAAGGCCCGCACCGCGCGCACGCCCGCCCCCGCCGCGCGTCAGGAAGCCTCCGAAGACCCACGCGAGCTCGCCAAGCGCCTCGCCGCCGAGGCCAAGGCCCGCCTCACCCCTGGCCCTACCGCGACCCGCGACGAAGACCCGCGCGAGCTCGCCATGCGCCTCGCTGCCGAGGCCAAGGCGCGGGCGAACACGGCCGATCCGGCACCCAGCTACACGCCGCCTGCACAGCCCAACAAGGCGTCGGAGGCCCCCACCATCCGGCGCGCGGCCACCTCCCGCTCCCAGGCGCCCCCAGCGGGCGCCCAGGCCATGTCGGCCAAGGAGATCCTCGAGGCGGCCCTGCGCGGCAACACCGCCCCACCGGAAGCCTCCCCGGCCCCTCGCGCCACGCCAGCTCCCACGCCGCAGCGCGAGCAAGCGACGGCCCCGCCGCCAGAGCCCGTCCAGGCCGCTGCCCCGGCGCCCGCCCCCACGCCGGCGCCCGCGCCCCCCCCCGCCCCCGAGCAGGTCGCGACCCCGGCACCCGCCCCGCCCACGCTGGGCGCCCCCCCGGCGGCGGTCATCCTCGACCTGCTGCCTGGGGCCGCGGTGGAGGCCCCCATGCCCGTGGAGCGCCCCGACGTGTTCCAGGCCGTGTGGCGAGCCCACCGCACCCGCGCCCTGCACGAGCGCGACTTCGCGGCGGTCGCCATGGCCAGCGTGCTGATCGATGCGGCCGATCGAGTCCCCCTCGGCAAGCTGGTGGGCGCCAGGGTCACCCTCGACGGCGAACCCAAGGCCGTCTTCGCCGACCTCGAGCGCCGCGCGCTGCTGGCCGTGCTCAGTCCTGCCGAGGTCTACCTGGCCGGGCTGGGAGCGAGCTGATGCATGGCGTGTTGATTCGGGCCCTCGCCGCCGATGGCGCCGCGAGAGCCCTGCTGGTGGAGGCCCATCGGCCCGCCGACGAGGCCCGCCGTCGGCATGGCTTGGGCCCGCACGCCGCACGCTTGACCGCCGAGGCCATGGTCGCGGCGGCGCTGCTGTCGGCCTACCTGAAGGGCGAGGAGCAGCTGACACTGCAGATCCAGGGCGAGTCGCCGCGCTGCGCCTTGTACGTCGACCAGACGGCGGAGGGGCACATCCGCGCCCGCACCACCCCCTCGCGGATCCCCGACGAGCACCTGACCGGCATCATGATGGCCATCAAGTCGGTCGACGGCAAGGAGCTCTACCGCGGCGCCTCCCGCATCGAAGGGAGTCTCGAGCAGGCCCTCGCCGAGCACCTGGGCGGCAGCACCCAGGTCGACGCCGTGCTGCGCCTGCACACCCGCATCGACACCGACGGCAGCGTCATCGCCGCCAGCGGGCTGCTCGTGGAGCGGCTGCCCTTCGAGAAGGGCCAGCCCACCCTGAGCCCCGAGGCCTTCGACGCGCAGTTCCGCGATCTGCGCGACGCCCCCGCGGGCCCCCTGATGACCGAGCTGGCCTTCGGCAAGCTGCGGGGCGAGCCCCTGCAGGTGCTGGAGAAGATCGCGCTGTCGTGGCAGTGCCGCTGCAGCCGACAGCGCGTCTCGGCGACCCTGAGAGGCCTCGGCAACGACGAGCTGCAGGCCATGATAGACGAAGACGACGGCGCCGAGGTCACCTGTCACTTCTGCAACGAGATCTACCGGTTCGACGCGAGCGAGCTGCGCGAGCTGATCGTCGAATGAGGCGCGGTCGGTCGGTGGCGGTCCTGATCCCCGCCCTCGACGAGGAGGCGAGCCTCCCCGGGGTCCTCGCCGACATCCCGTCGTGGGTCGACCGGGTGGTGGTGATCGACAACGGAAGCCGCGACGACACGGCCGGGGCGGCCCTGCGCGGGGGCGCAGAGGTCGTGCGGGCCCCACGCCGTGGCTATGGAACCGCCGTGCAGGCCGGCATGCACCGGCTCCAAGACGCCCCCCCCCACATCGTCGTGATCCTCGATGCCGACCATGCCGACCGCCCCGAGCTGATGCACCGCCTGGTCGACCCCATCGTCGACGAACAGGCCGACCTGGTGCTCAGCGACCGCACCCGCCACGCCGAGCCCGGCGCCCTCTCCCTTCCGCAGCGCGTCGGCAACGGCCTCGCGGTGCGACTCATCGCCACGACGGTGGGCCTTCGCACCCACGACATGGGCCCCTTCCGCGCGATCCGCTACGACGCTCTGCTCACCCTGCAGATGGGCGACCCCACGTGGGGCTGGAACGTCGAGATGCAGATGAAGGCCGTGCACCAGGGCCTGCGGGTGCACGAAGTCACTCTGCCCTACCGTGCCCGCCGCAAGGGCCGGTCCAAGATCAGCGGTAGCCTCCAGGGCGCCGCCCGCGCCGGTGTGCGCATCCTCTCTGCCGTCTACCGCTACCGCCACCCCTGAGGTCCCATGCCCCACGTGCACTCCCTGCCGTCTCCTCTGCGCCGCATCCACATCATGGGCATCGCCGGCACGGCCATGGGCTCCCTCGCGGGCATGCTCGTCGACGCCGGCTACGAGGTCACCGGCAGCGACAAGGCGGTGTACCCACCGATGTCCGACTACCTCGCAGGGCTGGGCATCGAGGTGATGGAGGGCTTCGTCGCCGCCAACCTCGAGCGCGCGCAGCCCGATCTGGTGGTCGTCGGCAATGTCATCCGCGCCGTGTACGAGGAGGCCGAGGCGCTCCTCGCGAGCGACCTGCCCTACTGCAGCTTCCCCGAGCTTCTCGGGCTGCTCTACCTCAACGACGCCCACTCCGTCGTCGTCGCTGGCACCCACGGCAAGACGACCACCACGTCGATCACCGCCTGGCTGTGCGAGGCGGCGGGCGTGAAGCCAGGCTTCCTCATCGGAGGGATCGCCAAGAACTTCGACCGCACGGCGCGCGCCGGAGACGGTGAGGTCTTCGTCATCGAGGGCGACGAGTACGACACCGCCTTCTTCGACAAGGGCCCCAAGTTCCTCCACTACCGGCCACGCACGTGCATCCTCACCTCCATCGAGTTCGACCACGCCGACATCTACCGTGACCTCGACCACGTCATGGAGAGCTTCCACAAGCTCGCGGCCATCCTCCCCAGCGAGGGCACCCTCATCGCGCGCGGCGACGACGCGAACGTGATGCGCGTCGCCCAGGGCGCGGCCTGCGCCGTCGAGACCTACGGCCCCGGGCAGCACTGGGACGGCCGGGTCGACGGCGTCGACACCTCCACGGGCCGGATGCGGTTCACGGTGCTCCGCGGCGGCGAGCCGGTCGGCACCTTCGACAGCCTGCTGGTCGGCGAGCACAACCTGTACAACCAGGTCGCCGCCGCCGCCGCCGCCCTGCACGCTGGCGCCAGCCCCGAGCAGCTCGCCGCTGGCTTCGGCAGCTTCGAGGGCATCAAGCGTCGGCAGGAAGTCATCGGCGAGCCCGGGGGCATCACCCTCATCGACGACTTCGCCCACCACCCCACCGCCGTGCAGCTCACCCTGGAGTCCCTCCGGCTCCGGTTCGGCGACCGCCGCCTGTGGGCCGTGTGGGAGCCCCGGTCGGCCACCTCGCGGCGCAACACCTTCCAGCAGGCCTACAGCGAGGCGTTCGACGCCGCCCACCTCGTGGTGGTGGCCGAGCCCTACGACACCTCGGGCATCCCCGAGGCCGAGCGCCTCGATGCCGGCAAGCTGGTGATGAGCCTGCAGGTGCGCGGGGTCGACGCGCTGTGCCTGCCCGACGCGCACACCATCGCGCGAACGGTCGCGGCGCGCGCACACCCCGGCGACGTCGTCGCCATCCTCAGCAACGGGGGCTTCGGGGGGCTGCACGGCGAGCTTCGGGAGCTCCTCGAGGCGCGCTTCGCCTAGAGAATGGGCCGACAGCGTCCGCACACGAGGCGTCAGCAACCAAGCCAATACATGCACTATTCGCTGTCAGCGCCCGCACACGACTCACCGATTGTGCATCACCACGTGCACACCGTTTCGGGAGCGGAGGGTCACCGCGGGGAACAGCTCCGGGCGATAGCCGGGGAGCGGCGACACGGTGCGAGCCTGCAGCATCGTGGCCAGCACCAGCACCAGCTCCATCGTCGCGAAGTGCTGCCCCACGCAGACCCGCGGCCCGCCGCCGAACGGCATGTAGGCGAAGCGGGGCAGGTCGGCCGTCTCGCCGTTGCGCCACCGCGCGGGCCGGAAGCGGGTCGGGCCCACCCACCATCGTGGGTCTCGGTGCATCACCCAGGGCGACAGCGTGAGTTGGTCGCCGGCGGGCACCGTGACCCCGCCGAGCCGAAGGTCGCGAACGGCCTGACGCCCCGCCGCCCAGGCGGGCGGGTACAGCCGCAGCCCCTCCTTCACCACCGCCTCGAGCAGCGGCAGACGGCGCACGTCGGCGGCGGTGGGGGCGGCCCCCTCGAGCACTTCGTCGAGCTCCGCGTGCACGTCGGCGAGCACCTCCGGGTGCTCCGCCAGCAGCCAGGTCGTGTACGACAGCGCGAGGGCCGTCGTCTCGTGCCCGGCGAGGAACAGCGTCAGCAGCTCGTCGCGCAGCTGCTCGTCGCTCATGCCCGTGCCGTCGTCGTCGCGGGCCTCCAGCAGCCTGGCCAGCAAGTCCACCCGCCCCTCCGTGCCTTCGGCGCGCGCGCGGCGGAGCAGCCCGTAGATGATCGCGTCGAGCTCTTCCCGGGCGCGGTCGACCTGGCGACGGTGGGCACCCGGCACCCAGTCGGGAACCAGCCGCCACAGGGTGCGGTTCTCGACCTCGAACGAGGCCATCAAGCGCTCGAGCACCTCCCCTACCTCCGCCGACTCCCCGTCGGGCTCGGCACCGAAGAGGGTTCGCAGCACGATGTGCAGCGTGATCTTCGTGAAGTCTTCGTGGACGTCGCGGGGGCCGCGCAGGGCCGGTAGCTGCTCGACCGTGCTCTGCACCATGGCCTCGCCATAGGCCGCCAGGTGACGCGGCGTGAAGCTGGGCGCGATGATGCGCCGCTGGCGCTTCCACGACGCCCCCTCGTTGGTCAGCAGCCCCTGCCCCAGCACCGCCGACAGCTCGTGGGTGATGGTGTCTTTCTCGAGGGCGTCGCGGTGAGTGAGCAGCAGCTCTTCCACCTGGTCGGGGTGGGTGACCAGCCAGGCGCGGCGGCGACCGACCCGGAAGGGCACCAGGTCACCGTAGGTGCGCGACATGTCGTCGAGGAAGCCCAGCGCATCGCGGGCCAGGTCGGGCAGGGCCCCGACGACGGGTAGCCCTCTCGGGCCTTCGGGTGCTGCAACCATCGCTTCCTCCCATGAGCCGCTCGGCCCGTGGTCCCAAGGTAAGCGAGCAGACAACCGGGCGGCATTCGCGGTAGGTTCAGGTTTCTGCGGGAGTTCTTTGCCACGCCATCCACACGTTCGAACGCCGAAACAGGAGCGCGCGCGTGCGACGGTCGAAGCGATCGTGGAGGCAGCGGCTCGGATTGTCGTCGCGGATGGCTACGCTGCGCTGAGCACCAAGCAGATCGCTCGGGTCGCTGGGGTGTCGGTCGGCACCCTCTACCAGTACTTTGCCCACAAGGAGGCGGTGGTCGACGCCCTCGCGGAGCGCCAGTCCCGCGCGATGATCGACGCGTTCTCCGGCGCACTACGCGAGGTGGTCTCCGAGCCACCCGACGACCTCGAGGAGGGCGTCGCCGCGCTGGTGGATGCCACCCTCGCGGCGATGCGCGTGCGGCCCGAGCTCACCCGACGGCTGCTGCTGGAGGCCCCCCGCGGCGGCGGCGGCGACTTCGATCGCGCCTGGCGGCAGCGCTACACCGAGCTCGTCCGCAGCGCGCTGTGGCAGCGGCGGGATCGACTACGCGACGGAGAGGTGGAGCTGATGTCGTACGTCGTCGTGCAAGGGGCCTACGCCATCTTCCTCGACGCGGCCGCCTACCGTCCCGAGCTGCTGCAGGGCGACGCCCTCCGAGACGAGCTGCTGCATCTGGTGGTGGGCTACCTGTCACCGGGTCCACCTGGATAGGGGGGGGCGGGAGGGCACGTGCAGCGCCACCGCCTCAGCATGGTCGCCAAGGTCGCGGCCACCGAGTCTGTCGCCACCGTCCGCTCGGCCCTGTGGCCCCTCGCCCACCTGCATCGGCTGCCGCACCCGCCCCGAGGCCCCAAGCCTCCCGTGGTGCTCGTGCACGGCTACCTGGGCCACCCGGCGATGTGGCGCCCGCTGATCCGCCGCCTCTACCTCGACGGCTGGGGTGCCGTGCACACGGTGCGCTATGCCTCCACCCGTCGGCGGATGCCCGAGATCGTGCGAGCCATCGCCGAGGTCGTCGACCCGCTGGGCGATGGTGTGCAGCTCATCGGCCACAGCCTGGGGGCGGTCGCCAGCCGGGCCTTCCTCAAGACCGGTGGCGGCGCGGGCCGGGTCGCCCGCTTCGTGTCGCTGGGTGGGCCCCACGCCGGCACGGCGATGTATCGACTCGCACCCCGCAACCTCTGGGAGATCCTCGATCCCGACGGCCCCTGGGTGCGCCGCCTCGACGAGGGCGACGAGCCGGTGCCCACGGTGGTGATCCGCGCGCGCTACGACCACCAGGTGCTACCGCCGGTTCGGGCCAGCCTGCGCGGGGTGCGGGAGGTGGTGCTCGAGGGCTACGGGCACAACGGCCTGCTGTGGGCACGGGAGGCGCACGACGCGGTGCTCGAGGCCCTCAACGCTCCTCTGTAGGCCCCTTCTTCGGAAAGGCCGACTTGGCCAGGCTCTCGGCGAGCCGCCCCATCGCCACCCGGTAGCGAGACGGCGGCAGCGGCCCCAGCGCCCGGCGCGCACTCCAGCTCTGCTGCAGCATCACCTCGCGCGACCGGTGCAGCCCACCGGCGAGCACGCGCTCCGTGACCCCGGCCGCCCGCGCGCGGTCTCCCGAGGCCGCGAGGGACAACCAGGCATCTTCCAGCTCGGGCTGCCCCGCCAGGGCATGCACCAGGGGCAGGGCCGGGCGCCCGGACTCCGCCGTGCGCACCACGTGCCCCACCGCGTCACCGTGCTGCAGCTCCGACAGATCCTCCGCGACATGCCACAGCCTACCGACGTGGCGGCCGAAGCGCCCCAGGGCCGACAGCTGGTCTGCGGGGGCGCCGCTGATCAGCCCACCCACTCGGCAGCAGTACGAGAACAGCGCGCCGACGTGCGCATCGGCGTGCTCCAGCCAGTCGTCGCTGTCGGGCACCTCCCCCACCAGGTCGCGAGACAGTGCCTGGGCATCCGAGAAGGCGCGGAGGGTGTCGACCAGCTCTTCCAGCACCTCGGGGCTACCGTGGCGCGACAGCTCGAGGGCCCGCAGGGTGAGGTGGTTGCCCGTGACCCAGCCCACCGACCGCTTGATGACCTTGCGTGCCACCCTACGCCGCAGGCTGCGCGGCCGCCCCAGCGCCATGTCGTGGGCCCCGAGGGCGAGGTGCAGCAGCTCCGCCACCACCTGGGCCTGCCCGTCGACCCGATGGGCTCCGGTGGACCTCGCCGCCAGCGCCACCAGGATCGGTCGGATCCGAGGGATCTCGGTGCGGGACAGGACCGAGCCATCGTCGGCGAGCTCCCCCACCAGGTCGAACAGCCCATCGTCGTCGACCAGATCGCCGGCGACCACGTCGGAGACGGCGTGCAGGTCGAGGGACTCCAGCACGCGACGGTCATCAGGGGGGGGGCGTCGAGACAAGGGGCTCCCTGCAGGCACTACCGTCTCGTAGCCCGATGGTGGGGACTTGGACTCCCCGGCGCTATGCTGCGGCCATGATCGCTGCCCTGCTGTGGTGCCTGCTCGGCACGGCCTCCGCCCAGGAGGCCCACGACTTCGCCTGCTGCGAGCGCCCCGCTATCGACGGGGTGGTCGATGCCTGGCTCGACCTGCATCAGGCCCTCGTGCAGGGGCGCTCCCACACCGAGGCGATGAGCGAGCTGGCCAAGGCGGCCGACGCGAAGCTCCCGCCCACCGAGAAGCCCGTCGCCGGCGAGCTGCACGAGCTGGCCGAGCGGCTGGCGAAGGCGGATCTTCCCGCCGTGCACGAGGAGCTCGGCGAGGTCTCCCGACGGGTCGTGTGGCTGGCGCTGCGTGGCGAGGGAGGGGCTCGGCGGGTCACTCAGGCACGATGTGCGGGCCTGGGCACCTGGCTGCAGGCCGACACACGCAAGGTGGAGAACCCGTGGGGTCGGAGCTGCGGCCACTTCCTGTGAGCCCTCGCCCGCTGTACGCGCCGGCCCACGTGGCCATCGCCACCCTGCTGGGCGGCCCCTTTGCGGGGGGCCTGCTGGTGTCGCTGACCCTCGATCGGCTGGGGCGGCGCACCATCGCGGTGACCGTGGCCCTGTGCAGCCTCGCCCTCGCCCTGGCAGCGGTCACCGTCGGGGAGGCCCTCGAGGCGCCCTACGGCACCCTTCCCCTGGTGTGGGCGCTGCTGATCGGTGGCGCCGCATGGATGGGGCTGGGCCCGGCGGTGCGCCAAGCAGGGGAAGGCGGCACGCAGGTGGGATCGCTGTACGGGCTGGGCGTGTCGGTGCTGCTGGGCATCGCCGTGATGATGGCGTGGGCCGCCGCTACGTGAGGCTGGGGTCGAGCACCCGCGCGCGCCAGGCCCGCAGGCCCGCCTCGAGCTCTGCCCGGGTGGCCGCCTGCTCGGGATCGTCACTCACGTCGACCATCTCGTAGGGGTCGGCCACCAGGTCGTACATCAGCGTGCGCTCGTCGCTGGCCAGGGCCACCAGCTTGTGGGTGGGCGTTCGCACGCCGCGCCACGCGGTGACCCCGTCGGCCTGGCGACCGAAGTAGGAAGGCACCGGGCCATCGGGCTCCTCGCCTCGCAGCCAGGGCGACAGGTCGTTGCCGTGCAGCTCCGCGGGCACGCCGGTGGTGGTGCACAGCGACAGCAGGGTCGGAGGCAGGTCGAGCAGCGAGGCGCCGACCTGGTAGCGGCGGCCGCCCCCGAAGCCCGCGGGCCACCGAGCGATCAGCGGCACCCGTGTGGCCTCCTCGAACCAGAAGCTCTTCTTGTACAGGCCGTGACTCCCGCCCATCTCGCCGTGATCCGAGGCGAAGATCACCAGGGTGTCGTCGCGGAGCCCCAGCGCATCGAGGTGGTCGAGGAGGCGGCCGACCTCGGCATCCATCGCGCGGATGCACGCGTAGTAGCCCTGCAGGAAGGCACGCACGCCGTAGGGGTCGAGGGCGTTGGGCTCGATCCGGTCGAGGGGCACGTTGGGCCGAAGCAGCAGCGCGTCGGGATCCACCGACGCCAGCAGATCGGCAGGCACGTCGGTCGTCCAGTCGTTCGGGCTGGCGACGTTGGGGTGCGGGGGGCCCCAGCTGACAGTGAGGAAGAAAGGCTCGTCGTGGCCCACTGCCTCGTCGAGAGCGGCCATCGCCAGGTCGGTCTCCCACGTCGGGCCCCAGGTGCCCGCGGCGGGCCGCACGGGAACGGGCTCGTCGAAGAACAACACCGGGTCGAGGTAGCGATGGTGGAAGTTGTGGGCGGCCCACCCATCGACGAAGCCGAAGCGGCGGTCGCGGGGCACCCAGCCATGCCCGGACCCCTCGAGGTGCCACTTGCCGATCCACCCGCAGCGGTAGCCCGCCTGGCGCAGCGCCGTGCCGATCGTAGGGGTGCCGTCGGGGAGGCGTGCGCCGTTGTCGCACATCCCCATCACCCAGGGCATCACCCCGGTGAGCATCGCCGAGCGCGCCGGCGTGCACACCGCCGAAGGCGACACCGCGTGGTCGAAGCGCACTCCCTCCGCCGCCAGCTGGTCGACACGCGGGGTGTCGGCGTTGCGGTCGCCGAGGTGGCCCAGCGCAGGGCCTCGCCACTGGTCGGGGAACAGCAGCAGCACATTGGGACGACGCGCCGTCGCACCCGTGTCGCCGGCCGTTCCGGTCGCTCCGGTCGCCCCGGTGGACTCCCCTCCCGCCCCCACGACCCCCTGTCCGGGAGTGCAGGCTGCCGCCGCGGCGCTCGCGAGGAGGGCCCGACGCGTCCAGTCGTCGTGTTCGTTCGCCATGGGGCAGACCTATCCGCTTCGGCCGGCACCTACCGCCACCGCCACCCAGTCGATGCCGTCGTGCTGCCGAGCCAGCGCCGGACGCTGCAGCTCACCACAGGGCACGACCCGCCCAGGGAGCGGGTCGTCGCTGTCGGTGCCCACGCTCGACAGGTGCTCCAGGTAGGGGGCCAGTGCCACCCCCAGCTGGGCGTGGGTGGCCGGGTGCAGCACGGCCAGCCTCGGCGCGGCCACCGGCTGAAAGCGGTCGACGGGCACGGTGTGCACCGCCCACCCCTCGCCCTCGGCGACCGAGCCCACCACCCGGGCCAGGGCGCGCCGCTGCCTGAGCAGGGCGAGCTCGTGGTCGGCCAGCTCGCCCCGCGGCCACCGTGCCTGGGCCTCGGCCATCGCCTCCGCCAGGATCGCAGCTGCCCGTGGGTGGTCGCTGAACACCGCCACCGGCGACAAGCAGCCCCGGGTGTCGTGCATCGCCACATCCGCCGCCGTCGCCCGCAGCCCTGCCTCCGTGCGAGCCCAGCTCACCGAGAAGCGATGCCCGAAGCCCACGAACCTCGTCGAGGCCGGCAGGGCCGCGGCCAGCGCGTCGATGGTCGCGTCGCGGCCCATCGCGACCACCAGGGGCCCCTGCACTGCCTCGGGGTCGGTCAGCACCTGCAGGGGCAGCCCGAAGCGCGCCGCCTGCTCCTGAAGCCAGGGCCCGAGCCCCCCCGCCTCCCGCGGCACCTTCAGCCGCACGTGGGTACCCACCCCCCACCACAGCGCACACCACTCGAGGGGCGCGGTGAGCACCGTGCGCGCCACCACCATGGTGGCCTCTTCGTAGGGGGACCCCGCCCGCTGCCACGCCGCGTCGAGGGCCTCGTCGGTCAGCGCATCGAAGGCCGCCTGCCACACCGCAGCCCACCCCTGGGGGGACAGACCGTGGGCGACCCGCGGCGGCCCCTCGGCCACCGCCGCATCCCGCCACGCCCGCACCGCCGCCCTCAGCGGCTCGCCCACACGTCTTCCATCGTCAACGAGCATCCGCGCACCTCGCTGCCCTCCAGGCGGCCCAGCAGCGTCACCTCGCCGTCAGCGCTGACCACGCCTTCGTCCATCGTGTCGATGACCAGCGTGCCGTCGAGGTTGCACAGGTCGATGAACCGCAGCTGCCCCCGCTCCCCCGCGGCGCGTGGGCGACCGGTGGCGGGGTCGACCGCCACCACCCGCAGCCACCTCGGCGCGCGGTAGGGCTGCCCAGGGCGCCCCCACAGCTGGCTGGACAGCTCGGTCATGCCGTACTCGGTGACCAACCGCTCCGGCTGCAGCCGCTCCTGAGCAAGGGCGTACATGGCCTCGTCGGACAGCGCCACGGTGCGCCCCTTGAAGCCGCCCGTGACCATGACCACCGAGCCAGCCGGAAGCACCGGAGGGCCGTGCTGCAGCCAGTCGGCCAGCGCGAAGGCCGTCGCGGCGACGTACAGCGGGCCCGTGGCCTCCCTCACCCACCCATCGAGGGCCTCGTGATCGAGGCCGGCGGGCCGCAGCGCCCAGCGGACCCGGCCGAAGCCCGCGACCATGTGCGACAGCGAGCTGTCGGTGGCGATGGCGGGATCGTGGAGCAGCGCCACCACCTCCCGTGGCGCGTCGGGCACGCAGCGACGGTGGAAGCCCTGCGCGCCCAGATCGTACAGCTCGGTGGAGCGAAGCCTGTGGCTCCCCCGCCCCCCGCCTGTCGTGCCCGAGGTGCGGAACACCACCGCGGCGTCTTCGTCAGCCGACACGGTGCCGACGGGAAGGTCTTTGAACAGGGCCACCGGCACCGCGGGGATGCCCAGCGCGTCGGACGGCTCGCCCTCGGCGAGGGCGGCGAGGACGGGGTCGAGGGCCCGCTGGGCACGAGGGATCGCCACAGCCAGGCCGTCGACGGGCTCGGGCTCTGACCGATCGGCCAGCGCTGCCTCGACGTAGGCGCGCACGCGGACCGCGAGGGGGGCCAGGGCTGGGGGCCACGCACTCATGGGTCGACCTCGTCGAGGGCGCTCGCGAAGGCCTCGAGCTGGGCGTCGCTCAGCACGACGGGAGGGGTGAGCCCCAGGCTTCTCGGCCCCGCGGGAAGCACCAGGAAGCCGCGCTGCAGCAGGGCCCGGGTGGCCGCCAGGGCGTCGCCTCGCAGCTCGACGGCACGCATCAGGCCACGACCGCGATGCCGACGACCGCCGAAGGCGGCAGCCAGGGCCTTCCCGCGCTCGTTCACCCGCTCGCACAGCCCGCCCCGCAGCTGCGCCAGCACCACCCGGGCGGCCGCGCAGCCCACCGGGTGGCCCAGGAAGGTCTGGGTGTGCAGCGCCTCGCCCTCGCTGGCTCCCCACGCGGCCATCACCTCGGGCGTGCCCACCGTCGCCGACAGCGGAAAGCCACCGGCCAGCGCCTTGCCCACGCACATCAGATCGGGGACCACGCCCTGCTCCGGACCGGCGAAGGGGGCCCCGGAGCGCCCCAGGCCACACTGGATCTCGTCGAAGGCCAACAGCGCGCCCGCGGCCCGCGCCTCCTCGGCCAGCGCCTGAAGCCACCCCGGCGGCGCCGGGCGAATCCCCCCGCGACCGAGGATCGGCTCGACGAGCACCAGGCCCACGTCGCCGGCGGCGAGGGCGGCCCGCACCGCGCCTCGGTCGGCGCCGTAGGGCAGCCGCCGCACGTCGGGGTGGGCGATGGCGGCGAAGGGCTCGCGAAACGCCGCCTTGTAGCCCTGTAGCGCCAGCGTTCCGAGGGAAAGCCCGTGGTAGCTGCCATCGAAGGTGAGCACCCCCGTGCGCCCGGTCGCCAGCAGCGCCGTCTTCACCGCGCCGTCGACCGCATCGGCCCCCGACAGGCCGAGGATGCTCACCGACAAGTCGCCCGGGGCGATGGCGGCGAGCTCCTGCAGCAAGGCGATGCGCGTGGTGTCGGGGAAGGCGTCGCCCATCGCGTGCACCAGCTGCTCCGACTGGGCATGGGCTGCCGCGACGACCTCGGGATGGCGATGGCCCACCAGCGCCACGCCGAAGCCACTCGTCAGGTCGACGAAGCGGTTGCCATCGGCGTCGATGACGTTGGACCCGACGGCCTGCTCCCACACGATGGGGTCGGTGTCGGCCACGCCCAGCACCGCGGCCCGTCGGCTACGCCGGGCGGTGATCGCAGGGCACTCGTGAGCAGCCAACACGTCGACCGCGGCCACGGACCGGGGGCCGGGCACGGACGTGATCAGGTGGGGCGGCAAGGAGCCCAGGGTCATGCGACGCGCCTCGAGCGGTCGAGCATCGTAACCACCACCCCGGGGGCCCGGACGACGCGGCGCAGCGCGCCGTCGGCGTCAGTAGCCGTCGGTGTAGCGCCAGGCGAAGTTGTTGAGGGCCACCATCACGATGATCCCCAGCACGATCATGCCGATGCTGTAGTTGGCCGCGGGCAGCAGCGACAGGTTGTCGAGGCCCGTGAAGCCCATGGTGGCCAGGTCTTGGTTGAGGGCCGTGTCGGGCACGCCGAACGACCAGTACAGGCTGCGGATGCCGAAGCCCAGGGTGAGGCCACCCACGAGCAGGCCCACCAGGTAGACGAGCGAGCCTTCGCCGTCGGCGGTCGTCTTCTTGTCTGCCATGACTCCTCCGAAGGCCCATCCTATGCAGGCCGGGCCTGGTCGACACGCAACACATCGATGCGTGATCAGGGCGCGCCGGGCCAGCGCACGCCCTCACGCAGGTACGGCGCCGCTGCCTCCGGGCTCCCCCAGGCCCAGGCCACGGCCCCCAACGACACGGCCAGCAGCAGCGCCGCCCCCCCCAGGCGCCGCGGGGTGCGCTCCGCCCATCGCCCCTGCACCAGCCCCACCAACGGCAGGGCCAGAGCCCCGTGGATGGCCGCCCACAGCAGCGGCGACGCCGGCACCAGGTAGTGGAAGGCCAGCTCACGCACCGCGTCGGGGCGCGCGAGGAAGCCCACCGGCCACATCGCCGGCAGCGCCAGCAGCCAGGGGCCGATCCGCCCCGACAGCGCCACGGCCACCGCCGACACCGCCACGGGCAGCGCGAGGATGGGGCCCATCGTAGCTGCGAGGAGGAGGGCCAGCACCGCCGGCACCACGGCCAGGGCGCGCCCGCTCCCGGTGGACCCCGCCCACGGCCACCCCACGGCCACCGCTCCCCACGCCGCCCAGGCCGCGAGCAGCGCCGGCCCCGCGAGGGATGCCTCCATGCTCCGGCCGCGCAGCGCCAGCAGCAGGGCAGCCGCGAAGCCCACCGTCGCGGCCAGCGCATGGGCGACCACCCGGAGCCAGGTACGGTCCACCTGACCTGCCGACCACAGCCCTGCCCCGATCCCCAGCCCCGTGCCCCCCCACACCAGCCAGCCTGGCAGCACCTGCCCGGTGGGCAGCGCCACCCCGGGATCGGCCGTCGAGCGAGGCACGCGCGGTGCCCGCGCCACCTTGCGGACCAGCCGCACGGCCTTCGACAGCGTGGTGCTGTCGAGCACTTCTGGGGTGTCTGCCGGGGTGTGGTAGGCCCAGAACACGCCGGAGGGGCCGCGAGCCATCAGGTGGCTGGCCACCACCCCCCGCGCCGTGAATGGGCTGTGATCTGAGCGCTCCCGGTGAGGCCACGCCCACGACACCCCGCGATACACCCAGGGCATCTCCGCCGGAGCGACATCGAGGAGCCAGCGCAGCTGCTCGGACCCCCATGTCGGGCCCAGGCCGTTGTGGGTCAGCCTCCCCTGCCCTACCAGATCGAGCGCCATGACCTGGTCGATCGGGCCGCCCAGCCCCCCCGCCAGCGCGAAGCGCGCGAAGCCCTCGCTACCCAGCAGGCCCACTTCCTCCGCGTCGGGGAAGGCGACGCACACGGTGCGCTCGGGCCGCGCCGGGAGGCGCTCGATGGCGGTGAGGAGGACCGCGACCGCGGCGGCATTGTCGTTGGCTCCCGGCACGTCGGGATGGACGGTGTCGGTGTGGGCCAGCAACAACACCACGGCCCGACGCTCCCCCGGACGACAGGCATAGGTGGTGGGAAAGCCGGTGGCCCCAGCGAGGGTGCGAGCCGCCCAGCCCCTGGCGACCAGCTCGCGGCCCACCCACTCCTGGGCCAGTCGGGCCTCGGCGGACCCCGCCGGACGCGGCCCCACCTCCTCGACCAGCCGCGTCGCCAGCGACAGGACGGCTGTGCCGATCGAGGCCCCTACGACCGCCGCGATCCCCCCCATTCGACCTGCTCCCAGGCACAGGGATACCAGGTGCGATGCCCACGCGCCCAGACGACGTCGCCATCGACGATGTGCCCGCCGACGACGAAGACCTCCTGTCCGAGCTCGGCGAGCTCACCGACCCTGGTCTCGCCGACCTCCTCGACCCCGATCGCTGGGCCGACGATGATCCCGCCGAAGACGTGCCGCTGCCCCGCGAGCCGACCGACGCGGTCTCCTACGACGCGCTGGCGGAGGCACCCGACGACGACGACGGCTCGTTCATCCAGCCCGCCGTCACCGAGGAAGTGCCCGTGCCCTTCCTTGACCAGGAGGCCGTCGTGCTGCCTTGGCGCGGCGAGGTGCTGGTCGATGGCGAGCCCACACCGATGATCGCCGATCCGACCGCCGCCACGACGACCCTGTCGCGCCCGACGGCGACCGGGCGTCAGCGGGTGCGCATCCGGGCGCTGGGCTGTGTGGCGCACTGCACGATCGAGGTCGTCGAGGGTACCCCGTCGGTGCGCCTGGGGCGCGATGTACTCGCCGGGCGCTTCGTCGTGTCGGCCACGGAAGACTGAGGGTCCACGGCGCGCCTCGACGCCGTCGCGAGACGTTACAGCCCCCCTCCCGTGATCACCCTCCTCGCCTTCGCCCGTCGCTACATGATCCCGTACCTGCCTTGGTACGTGGGGGGCACGGCTGCTCTCGCAGCGACCAACTGGATCTCGGTGACCATCCCGCTGTACCTGGCCGACGGCATCGATGCCCTGAGCCAGGGCGAGGCCGGGCAACCAGCGGTGTGGGAGGCCACGTGGATGGTGGCCCTCCTCGGGGTGCTCGTCATCGGCGTTCGCCTGGTGTCGCGCCTGCTGTTCTTCACCCCGGGCCGCCTGGTCGAGGCGAGGGTGCGCCACGACCTGTTCGCACGCATCCTGGAGCACCAGCCCGCGTTCCTCGAGACCTGGCCCACCGGCGATCTGGTCTCTCGGCTCACCAGCGACATCAACATGGTGCGCCTGCTCGCCGGGTTCACCGCCCTGGGCATCATCAACACCGTCGTGGCCCTCACCCTCACCACCACCCAGATGGTGCGCATCTCCCCCACCCTCGCCGCGATGGTCGCCGTGCCCCTGGCCGTGGGCTTCTTCATCACCCTCGCGGTGGTGGGGCAGCTCCGCCAGATCATGAAGGAGCTGCAGGAGCGCTCGGCCGAGCTGTCCGATCACGTGCTGTCGTCGTACCAGGGCATCGCGACCATCCACGCGTTCCGCGCCGAGCCCGCCCTCACCGAGGGCTTCGACGGGCACGCCGACAACTGGCTGCGGGCCACCCTCAAGCGGGCGAACCTCCGGGTGGCCATCGGCCCCGTGCTGTCGCTGGCGGCCTCGTTCAACGTGTTCCTGCTCATCTACTTCGGCGGCCCGATGGCCATCCGCGGCGAGATCACCGTCGGCGAGCTGGTCGCGTTCACCACCCTGGTCGCCTACCTCGCGGGCCCCCTGCGCGGGATGAGCTTCATCTTGTCGCTGTTCAAGCAGGCACAGGCGTCCCTGGAGCGCATCGACGCGCTGCTGCAGGAGGCACCGGACCGGCCGGAGGGCCCAGGCGGCGAGCCCGCTCCCACCACCGCCCCTGCCCTGCGGGTGAACGGCCTCACGTTCGCCTACCCTGGAGCGGAAGAGCCTGCGCTTCGCGATGTGAGCTTCGAGGTGCCTGCCGGCGGCACCGTGGGGATCTTTGGGCCCACCGGCTCGGGGAAGTCCACGCTGCTGCGGTTGCTCGCACGGCTGTACAACCCGCCGGCCGGGACCGTGTTCGTCGACGGGGTCGACGTGCTGCAGCTCGACCTCGACGCGTGGCGGCGCACCATGACCCTGGTGCCTCAGCGGGCTTTCCTGTTCAGTGAGTCCATCCGCGACAACATCCTGCTGGGCGAGGGCGACGACACCCAGCTGGAGCAGGTCCTGCAGCGTGCCGCCCTCGACGTCGACCTGGCCGCGCTCCCCGACGGGGTGGAGACGACCGTCGGTGAGTCGGGGATGACCCTGTCCGGCGGCCAGCGCCAGCGCACGGCCCTCGCCCGGGGGCTCGGTCGTGACGGGGTCCTGCTGATGCTCGACGACGTGCTGTCGGCGGTCGACCACCACACCGAGCAGGAGCTCCTCGGCAGCCTCGCCTCGGGCCAGCGCGTGCCCACCACCGCCATCGTGGCCAACCGGCTGTCCGCCATCCTCCACGCCGACATCATCGTGGTGCTCGAGGGGGGCCGCGTGGTCGACAGCGGCACCCATGCCGAGCTCATCACCCGCCCCGGCCCCTACCGAGAGACGTGGCTGCGCCAGTCCGAGCGGGAGGCCTCGTGACCGAGGGCACGGGCAGCGACTGGGGCCGGCTGCGGCGCACCGCTCCCTACCTACGAGGCGATGGATGGCTCTACCTCATCGCCGTGCTGTGCGCGCCGGCCTCGGCGCTGCTCACCGTCACGCAGCCCTACCTGCTCAAGGTCGCCATCGACCAGCACATCGTGCCCCAGCAGCTCGACGGCCTGGCCCAGGCCGCGCTGCTCTACCTGGGGGCGGTGGTCATCGCCTTCGCGATGGAGACGGCCTACACCCTGACGCTGTCGTACGCGGCGATGCGCACGATCACGCGCATCCGACGGCATGTCTACCGCCACACCCTCGGTCTGGCGCAGTCCTTCTGGGACCGCGAGCCCACCGGCAAGCTGCTCACCCGCGCCACCTCCGACGTGGAGGCCCTCGGCGAGACCCTCACCGCCGGCGCGATCACCATCCTCCTCGACGTGATGCTGGTGCTGGGCATCCTCACCGCGATGCTCGCCCTCGACCCCTGGCTCACTGCCGTCATGGTGTTCGTCGCACCCGTCCTGGCCGTCGCCATCGAGGGCATCCGCCGGGTCCTGCGCCGGCTCTACCTCAAGGTGCGCACCTCGATCGCCGCCCTCAATGCCTACACGGCCGAGCGGCTGACGGGCCTGAAGGTGGTGCAGCTGTACTCCGACGAAGCCCGAGCCCTCGAGGGCTTCCGGCAGCGCAACCGCGCCTACCGTGACGCCACCATCAAGACGAACGTGTGGGACGCCCTGCTGTACGCCATCGTCGACGGCATGTCGTCGGTCACCATGGCGCTGATGCTGTGGTACGGCGCGTCCGACTGGTTCGACACTCCCGTCACCGCGGGCCTGCTGGCCGCCTTCATCGACTACGTCAGCAAGCTGTTCACCCCCATCCGGGAGTTCTCGGCCAAGCTGGCGGTCATCCAGCGAGCGAACAGCGCCCTCGAGAAGATCTTCTCGTTGTTGGACCACGAAGAGCGCGTGCCAGAGGGAACGGTCGAGGCCCACGATGTGCGCGGCACGCTCACGGTGCGCGACCTGCACTTCGCCTACGGCGACGGCCCCGACGTGCTCAAGGGCATCGACCTCGACCTCGCGCAGGGCGAGGTGGTCGCGCTGGTGGGGCGCACGGGCTCGGGCAAGACCACCCTGGGCAAGCTGCTGCTGCGGTCCTACGGCGGCTACCGCGGCTCCATGCGCCTCGACGGCACCGAGCACAGCGACCTGACGACCGCATCGGTGCGGCAGGCCGTAGGCATGGTCCACCAAGACGTGCAGCTCTACCCGGGCACGGTGCGCTTCAACCTCGCCCTGGGGGCCGAGCTGTCGGATGCCCAGCTGCAGGAAGCGATCGACCTCGCCAACGCGGGTCCGGTGGTCGAGCGGCTCGGAGGCCTCGACGGCCGCATCGAGCACGAGGGGCGCAACGTGTCGGTCGGCGAGGCCCAGCTGCTGGCCTTCGCCCGCACCATGGCCCACGACGCCCCCGTCGTGATCCTCGACGAGGCGACGGCGTCGGTCGACACCCTCACCGAGGAGCGCATCCAGCGGGCGACACAGGCACTGCTCGACCGCAAGACCGGGCTGGTCATCGCCCATCGCTTGTCGACGGTGGTAGGGTCGGATCGCATCCTGGTGCTGCACGCTGGCGAGGTGATCGAGCGTGGCTCCCACGAGGAGCTGATGGCGGCCGGCGGGGCCTACCGCGAGCTGTTCGACAGCCAGTTCGCGACGCACGTGGCCTGATCTGGTACCGTCGGTGCCGGGAGGCTCCGTGGACCAGCCGAGACCCAACGAAGGCACCCGCGTGGTGGCCCTCTCCGGCTCAGGCATGGCCAAGGTCGTGGAGCTGCCGGCTCACCACGACCGCGAAGGGAGCTACCGTGGCATCCCCGCCCCCGAGCTCACCCGGCCGGAGGCCTGGTCCACCCGACGCGACGAGGTGATGGCCTACTACGACGAGCGCCGGATGGCGACGGCGCCCGTGCTGCCCAGCCTGGCCCACGAGGCCCTCGCTCGGATGCAGCACGCACTGTCGTCCGCCCGATGCACCCTGGCCACAGAGAATATCGACGGCATGCTGCTCAAGGCGTCGGCCGAGCGGGTGGCTGAGCTGCACGGGTCGCTGTTTCGGCTGCGCTGCGAGGCCGACCCCGATCACCCCCAGCCAGGCATCTTCGGCGCCCAGGTGCCGGGCACCTCCTGTCGCCTGTGCGGAGCAGCCATGCGGCCTGCGGTGGTGTGGGCGGGAGAGCCCTCCATCGGTCTCGAGGCCGTGCGAGAGCAGGTGCGCAACTGCCACGTGTTCCTGGCCGTGGGTACCTCCGCGCAGTCCGAGGCGGCCTCCGAGCTCATCGCGACGGCTCGGGAGAGCGGTGCCCGCACCATCGCCATCAACCCTGCCCCCACCGGGGGGCCGTTCGACGAGGTGTTGGCCGAGCCGGCGGAGGAGGCGGTGCCCATGCTGGTGGCGCGGTGGCTGGGCGACGATGGCTGAGGCGCCCCCCGAGGGCGAGCCGGTGCCCAGGTCCCCCATCCATGTCGCCCTCGACCGTGCCGAAGAGCGTGCCTACTGGGTCGAGCGGCTGTCGTGCGACGACGAAGACGAGCTGCGGGAAGCGGTGCAGGTCGCAGGCGACAAGCTCATGCGGGTGATGCGCTACCTCGCGGTGATGCGCGGCGTGGTCTGACACCGGCGGGTTAGACGGCCGGCATGACGCAGGCACACCCCAAGGTCTACTTCCACACGTTCGGCTGCCAGATGAACGTGTATGACACCGGCAAGATGCGAGCACAGCTCGCCCTCGACGGCTTCGAGTCCACCGAAGACCCGACTGAGGCCGATCTCGTTCTCCTCAACACGTGCTCGATCCGCGAGAAGGCGGTCGACAAGCTGTTGTCGACCCTCGGAGAGCACCGGGCCCGCAAGCGCAAGGGGCAGAAGGTCACCATCGGCGTCTCGGGCTGTGTGGCCCAGGAGCGGGGCGAAGAGCTGATGGCCCGCTTCCCCGACCTCGACCTGGTGTTCGGTCCCGACGGCGTGCCCCAGGTGCGCAAGCTGGTGGCCGAGGCCATGAAGGGCCGTCGGGTGCTCGACACCGACTTCCTCGACCTCGACGAGTACCCCTTCGTGCAAGACGTCGACCCCACCGCCCACGGGGTGTCGGCCTTCGTCACCATCCAGAAGGGCTGCGACAACAAGTGCACCTTCTGCATCGTGCCGAGCACCCGGGGCATCGAGATCTCACGCCCCCACGCCCAGATCGTGCAGGAGGTGCGCGATCTCACCGAGCGCGGGGTCCAGGAGATCGTGCTCATCGGGCAGAACGTCAACTCCTACGGCCTGAAGGTCGCCGGCGAGTGCACCTTCGCGCAGCTGCTGTACAAGGTGGCCGAGGTGCCCGGCGTCGCGCGGATTCGCTACACCACGAGTCACCCGCGCGACATGGGCGACGACGTCATTCAGGCCTACCGCGACCTGCCTCAGCTCACGTCGCACCTGCACCTGCCCGTGCAGTCGGGCTCCAACAAGATGCTGCGGCGGATGAAGCGCTACTACACGCGGGAGCGCTACCTCGAGGTGGTCGACAAGCTACGCGACGCCCGCCCGGGCATCGCCCTGACGACCGACATCATCGTGGGCTTCGCCGACGAGACCGAGGAAGACTTCGAGCAGACGATGAGCCTGCTCGACGAGGTCGGTTTCGTGGGCTCCTTCAGCTTCAAGTACAGCCCCCGGCCCGGCACCCCCGCGCTGAAGATGAAGTGGTCGGTGTCCGAGGAGATCGCGTCGGAGCGCCTCACCCGCTACCAGAACCGCCAGCGCGAGCTGTCGGGGGCGTGGCACCGTGGCCTCGAGGGCCAGACCTTCGACGTGCTGGTCGAGGGCCCGTCGCGGCACGACGAAGGAGTGATCTGCGGGCGCACCAGCAGCCACGCGATGATCAACTTCCCCGGCTCCGTCGACGAGGTCGGAACGACCCTGCCCGTCACGGTCACCCGGGGCTTCACCCACAGCTGCCGCGGCGAGCGGGCCTGAGCCCGTCCTGAGTCAGTCGCCCTTTCGGTAGAACACCGAGGTCACGGCGTAGCGCACCTTGGGCGCGGCCGGCGGGGGCGGCGGCTCGACCGGCTCCTCCCCCTCGACCTCGACCGGTGGTGGGGCCGGCAGATCGGCAGTGAGGACCTTGATCCGGACCGGCGCCGTCTTGCGGCCATCGGCCACCGCGAGATCGAGCAGGGCGAAGGTCACGCCGCGGGCCCACACGGTCTCCGGGCGGATGATCTGCTCGGTCACCGTGGTCTGACCCCCTACATCCCACTCCGCGATCAGCCGGATCCCCTGCGGGTGCTCGGCCACGAACGCCTCGCGGCTGGTGGCCACGAGCACGGGGAGCTCGAGCTTCACCCACTCCGCACTCGACGCCACCATGTGGAGCGGGAAGTCGTTGCCGAGGGGCTCCTTGCCGGTGGGATCGAGGTGGAAGTAGGTCGCGTCGGGCGGCCGCTTCTTGGCTTCCTCGGCGTAGTCGAGCATGCCCGCGTCGTCGTCTTCGTCGTCGACCTGGAACGCGGAGGCACCGACGTCGAAGCCCGACCGCGTGCCGGGGTCGTCCTGGGCGATGGCGAGGGTAGCGAGGGCGGTGAGCAGCAGCACGGAAGCCTCCAGAGGCGTATGACACAGCAACCCGCGAGCCGGTTCAAGCCCTTCCCCATGATAGGTACCCGCTCCCCGGAGGGCTGTTGGCTCCCAATCCCCTGCGCACCGTCGATGCCACGCGCCGTCGCCATCGTCGCGCAGCCACCCCTTGGTTGCTCCGTGCGCGCGACCTGCTGCTCCCGCTGGTGGCGCTCGCGGTGCTGGTGCCGCTGGTCCAGACGCTGTTCCTGGGCTTCCTCCAGGCCGGGGCCGAGGGCTGGGCCGCAGGGGTCGGCCGCGTGCTGCTGCGGGTGACGGTGGTGGTCGTAGGGTGGCTGTCCCTCGACACCTTCAGTGCGCTCATCCGCGCCGACGACCGCAGCGTGCTCGCCATCCTGCCCGTCGACGGCGCCCACGTGGTGGCGAGCGCCCTCGAGCGGGTCGCGCGGCGCCGCTGGATCATGGTCCCCGCCTTCGGGGTGCTGCTGTCCCCCCTGCTGGTGCACGGTGCCCTGGAGCTGTGGGGGCTGGCGATGGTGCAGATCGCCGGGGCATGGGCGCTGGGCCTGACGGTGTCTACCTGGGTGCACCTGCTAGCCATCGAGGTGTCGGAGAGCGAGCGGTGGGCCCCCTGGCTCGATCTGGTGCGTGGCAACAACCCACGTCCCCAGGCCGCGTTCCTGTATGCGCCGGGGGTAGCGCTCCTCGCGTGCGGCCTGCTGCTGGCGCGATCTGCCGAGGCAGTAGCCGGGTCGGCCTCCGGGCTGTGGCTCGTGGTGCCCTTCGTCGTCGCCGCCGGCGCCGCCCTTCCTCTGCCGAGCCTCGCCCGGCGCACCTGGTTCCGGGGCTCTGCCGTGCTGGCCGAGATCGATGCCCGCTATGCCGCACTCCTCGACCCCGAGGAGGGCCGCCGCGTCTACCTCGACTGGGTCGTGCGCTGGCTCCCTGCCCCCCTGCGGCTGCACGCCCTGCACGATCTCCGCCACGGCTGGAGGGCACGTCGCACCCTGATCACCGGCGCGTGGCTGGTGGGCCTCGCGGGCCTGGTGAGCGCCTGGACGAGCGACCCCGTGGGGGTCGGCCGGGCGGCGGTCGTGAGCGTGCTCGGGGTGTGGGCCTGTGGGGCCGTGTCGGTGCTGCTGGCAGCCGACGAGCCCCCCTTCCTGGAGCGATGGCTGGGGGTCTCGCCGGGGCGGCAGGCAGCCGCCCGGCTGGTGGTGACGGCCCTGTGGCTGCAGCCCTGCCTGTGGCCCGCGGTGGGCGCGGTCGCCCTGCGGCACGGCCTCGAGCCTGCCGCCCGGTTGCTCGCATGGGGCGAGCTGGGAGTGGTCGGCGCCGGGCTCCTCGCCCTGGCCTGCAGCCGGCTCACCCAGCGCCGCCTGAGCCTGTACGGTCCCCTCGCTGCTGTCCTGGGTGCACTCTTCGTCGCTGGAGGCCCGACATGACCGCCGCCATCACCTTCCATCAGGTCCGCAAGACCTACGGCCGGGTCGTCGCCGTCGACCGGGTCGACCTGTCCATCGACGGAGGCTTTGTTGGCCTCATCGGCCACAACGGAGCGGGGAAGAGCACCTGCCTGAAGATGCTCATGGGCCTGCTGCGCCCCACCGAGGGCGCGGTGAAGCTCCACGGCGTCGACGTCGTCGCCTCTCCCGACGAGGCGCGCAAGCTCCTCGGCGCCGTGCCCGAGGAGCCCGCTCTGTACGACTACCTCACCGCTCGGGAGTTCCTCGCCTTCGTCGCCGAGGTTCGTGGGGCCTCAGGCATCGATGAGGCCCTGGAGCTCACCGGCCTGGGAAGCGACGCCGACCGGCTGATCCGGGAGTACAGCCAGGGGATGCGGCGCAAGACGGCCCTGGCGGCGGCACTGCTGGGCGACCCGAAGGTGCTGGTGCTCGACGAGGCGCTCAACGGCCTCGACCCGCCCTCCGCGGCCATCGTCAAGGAGGCCCTCCGCGAGCGGGTCGCCCGAGGCACCACGGTGCTGTTGTCGACCCACGTGGTGGAGACGGTCGCCGCGGTGGCCGATCGGGTGGTGATGCTGGCCCACGGCCGCGTAGTAGCCGACGAGCTGGTCGACGACATCGGCGACGACGGCCTCGAGCGGCTCTTCCTGGAGCGCCTGGAGGCGACCCGCGACGCGCGGTCGTAGTCACACGGGGCGTGTGTCGGGCACCCATACGACGGCCCAGTCCACCGACAGATCGTTGCGCTCCAGCGACACCTCGACGACCTCGATGTCGCCCTCGGTGGCCCGCTCTTCGTTGTCGATGGCCTGCAGCTCGTCGCGCAGCTCGATCTCCGCCTCGTACAGCTCGCGGTCGAGCTCGCGCAGCCCTTCCTCAGCCGCGCTGGCACGCTCCTGTGCCCTCGCGGTGACCCCCCGCTTGCTCATCGCCGTGGTCAGCGAGCGGGAGCGCCCGCCGAACAGCATGCCGAACAGCGTCTCGCCCGCGTTCACCACCTCGGTGGCCAGCTTGTTCTGGGCGTCGGCGAGGTGCTTTGCGTGGTCGCGCTCGAGCTTGGACCGCTTGGCCTCCAGCTTGTCGACCTTGGCCTCCACCTTGCCGCGGAGCTTGGCTGCGCGCTCGTCGATCCGGTCGCGCACGGCCTCGCGCACCCTGCCCTCGAAGGCCTCGCGCGACTCCCCCCCCTTCGAGCGCAGCTTGGTGGGCTTGTGGGTGTACAGCTCGGTGAGCTGCGACGACAGCAGCTCGTCGCGAACCCCGCGGGCGAAGGCATCGAGCTCCTTTCCTTCGTCGAGCTCGACGGGCAGCGGGGTATACCTGGCCCCCGCCGGCCCGGAGGCCGACAGCTCGCTCAGCTCGACGTCGTGGCCTTCGTCGTCGCCGGCGACAAACAGCCGCTGCACCTCGCGCTCGTGACGGAACCCGCCGCGCTCGTCGAAGACCATGCGGGCCGTCGCCAGCAGGGCAGGCACATAGACGGGGACGCCGTCTGCGCGGGGAGAGCGCCCGGCGCCCAGCAGCGAGCCCAGGGGTGGGCCGAAGCGGGCCGAGGGGTCGAGCCAGCGCTGCGGATACCGCTGCGGCACGGGAGGCGGCTGCGGCAGCGTGTCGTCGGGGGGCGCGACCTCGGGGCGGCCGCTCGGGGCCGCGGAGGTAGCGCTCGACTCGGTGGACGCTGGGGCCCGCTCGCGGAGCATCTCCAGCGTCAGCGGCCCCCCGAGCCAGCTGATCGCCCAGCGGCTCTTGATGGTCACGACCTGGTCTTGCCGCAGGTCGCGGACCACGAAGGACCATGGCGGCAGCGAGGCGATGCGGCCCTCTACCTCGGCGCGGTCTTCCCCCTGCCCGAGCAGGCCATCGAGGACGCGGTCCCGGTCTTGCGCGGTCGACAGTCGACCGACCGCCCACCACCCGGCGTTGCCGAGGGCCTTGTAGTCGAGGTCGACCGGGTTCTGGGTGCACAACACCGCGCCGACGCCCGCCGCCCGCCCCTGCTTGAGGATGGTGAGGAGCGGCCGCTTGGTCGGGGGCTGCCGCGGATGGGGAGGCAGGTAGCCGAACACCTCGTCGAAGAACAGCAGGGCACGCAGGTCGTCGGTGCCGGGTTGCTGACGCATCCACGCCACCAGCCGCGACAGCAACAGGGTGCAGAAGAAGGTGCGAGCCGCCTCGTCGAGGTGGGCCAGGTAGAACACGCGCACCTGGGTCTTTCCGTCGGTGGGCTCGACCAGCGCGTTGATGTCGAGGGGAACGCCCTGTTGCCACGAGGCGAAGGCGGGCGAGGCCAGCACCGCGTTGAGCTTCATCGCGAGCGCCATGCGGTCGGCGCGCGGCACGAAGGTATCGACCGGGAACACCCCCACCTTGGCGAAGGGCGGGTCGACCAGCTGCAGCACCATCTGCTCGGCCGTCAGCGTCATGCCCGCGGCCCATGCCTCACGCACCAGGGTCGATGCGAGCACCATGGCCGGATCCCGCACCGGATCCCCGTGGACTCCCGCCAGGCCCATCATCGCGGTCGCCGCGGTGGTCGCCGCCTCGGCCACGATCTCCGGATCGTCGCTGGTAGGAGGAGCCAGCGCGCCGAACACGTCGATGGGATGGCTGGCCGTGGACCCGGGGGTGTGCACGGTCACCTCGACGCGCTCCCGCAGGTGGGCGATGCGCTCAGCACTCACGCCGCTGGCTGCCAGGCCCGCCTCCCAGGTGGTCGCCTCCTCGGCCGGCCACGGCTCGCCCAGGTGGGCCAGGTCGCCCTTCGGGTCGATGGCCAGGATGGGCACGCCGGTGCTCGCCACCTCTTCGAGCAGATCCACGCACAGCCCCGTCTTGCCCGATCCGGTCATGCCCAGCACGACGCCGTGGGTCACCAGCCGCTCGCGCGGCAGGCGGTAGGGGGCACCGTCGACCGCTCCCAGGTGTAGGTCAGCCACGGGCTAGTCCTCCTCGTCCTCCCAAGGCGCGACGACATCGATCAGGATGGTCTCCATGCCCTCGGCCTCGGGACGCCGGATGTCGATGATCTCGTCGAGGTAGCGCTCGGTGAGATCACTCATGTAGGTGTCGAGGTGGGCCGCCGAGACCGACTCGTCGACTGTCACCACGAACGCCAGGTTCGTCTTGGGGATCAAGCGCCATCCGAAGCGCAGCGCGCCCTCGACCGCAGATCCCTTTCGGGGCCGGTCGCCGTCGGTCGCTTCCTCCACCGCCTCGCACAACACCTCCCACAGCCCGGCATCGTCGTCTGCGAGGTCGGGTTCTGCGTACAGGGGGCGGTCGTAGTCGCCATCCAGGAAGATGTAGACGCCGATCTCGTCCATGTTGCCTCCGCGGCCCAGGGCCTCCGTCGGTTGCGCCATGCGCATACCAGGTCGCGGCATACCATGACTGGCCCCCCGAGATCGACGCGGGTGCCAGGCAACCTCACCCACACGTCACTCGCAGGTGTCGCTGTCGCCGGCAAAGCACTCGTAGGGCCGTGGCTCTGCCGGGTCGACCACGGCGGAGCGCCGGGCGCGCGTGGCGGTCACCGCCGTCACCTTGCAGCGGCCCAGGGTCGCGCCAGGGACCACCGCGACATCGACCCCGTCGCCCCTCCCCTGCTGGCAGCGCACCACGATCTTCGTCGTGTCGGGCATCTGCGAGGTGAACGTCGCCCCCTCTCCCTCGGGGAGCGGCGCCATCTCGGGCTCGGGCTCGGGGACCGGGGCAGGCGGCTCGGGCTCGGGCTGCGCCGCCACGGGCACCGGCTCGGGCGCGGAGCCCGGACCAGCGTACAGCCCGCCCACCCCCACCACGACCACCAACAGCACCACCAACACCGCCGCGATCAGCGCCAACACCACGGCACCCGCCACCATGCCCAGCGCGGCCCCCCGCCCGGGCCCCTCGGCCGTGACCGGGGGGAGCGGAGCCGGACGCGGTGTGGGTGCACGCGACGGCTCCTTCTGCACGATCGTCTTGTCGTTGTAGATGTTGGGGGACTCTGGCAGATCGCCCAGCAGCCCCTCGAGGGCCTGCATCCGAAGCTCTTGGTCTTGGATGAGGACCGTGGGGCCATCCTCCTCCTCGTCGGAGTCTTCGGTCACGAAGCTGTCGCCCAGACCCGTCGACAGCGCGATCTCCCGCACCTGGCGGACGGTGCCGGGACCGAGCTCGCCGGTCTCGGTCAGCGAGGCCAGAGTGGCCTGCTTGAGTGCGCTCCATCGCTCGTCGTCGCGCCCGCGACCCGCCTCCGGGGCCTCCTCGACCTGTTGGGGAGGCGGCACGAGGACGCCCTCGGCAGGGGGCCGCAGCTCACCGCGAGGCAGCGTCGTCTCCTCGAGCTCATCGCTCACGTCTTCGGTGATCACCCTGCCGATCAGCGAGTCGCTGTTCTGCGGTGCGTTGTCGCGCTGCGCCGCCACCAGGGAGGGCACGACCCGCTCCGCCCACTCCTCGGCCGCGTCGCTGGACAGCTGCCGCCCGAACGCACGAAGCCGGGTGACCGCGTCGGCGGCACTGGGCCGGTCGTTCTCGTCGAAGGCCAGCATGTCTTTGAGCAGGTCGTGCAGGAGGTCTTCCGCTTCCTCCGACGCCACCGCGTGGCCGGACAGCAGGTCTTCGAAGCGCTCCTCGATGAAGCGCTCCTGCTCGCCCTGCCGCAGCTTGGCCTTGCCCAGCTTCTGGAGCGCGAGCATCTCGTACAGGGTGGCGCCGAGGCTGTAGATGTCGCTGGCAGGTGACTCGGGCTCGAAGAACAGGCGCTCGGGCGGCATGTACTCCAGCGATCCGAACGACAGCTCGGCCGTCTTGGCCTCGCGGGCGTCGAACTCCGCACGGGCCACACCGAAGTCGAGCACCTTCACCTGACCTTGCCCGTCGACCATGATGTTCGATGGCTTGATGTCGCGGTGGATGACCCGAAGCGGCTTCTCTCCGGCGAACGGCGGCCGGTTGTAGGCGGCGTCGAGGGCGGACGCGACCGCCGCACACACGTCGATGGCGGCGCGCAACGGGATCCGGTCGCCGCGCTTGAGGCAGTCTTCGATGAGGACCCGCACGTCGACGGCGTCGAGGTACTCCATGACCACGGCACTGCGACCGTCGATCATGGTGAGGTCCATCACGTCGACGATGTTGCGGTGCCGCAGCCAGCCGAGCAGCCGAGCCTCGTCGCGCATCCGTGACGCGATCTCGTCGTTCGCCGACCACTTGCGATGCAGCAGCTTGATCGCCACGAGGCGCGAGAAGCCGTCTGGGTGGATGACCTTCGCCAGATACACCGACCCAAAGCCGCCCGATGCGACCTCACGAATGAACTCGAACTTCCTCGCGGATTCCTTCTTGCTCAACCGGGGGCTCTCGGGGGGTGGGGTCGGTGGCGACGCGATTGTGGCACACGCGCCGACCGAGTGGGTCGCAGCGAGGGCACGGGACGCCGGGATGACCCGGTAGCCCGCCACCCCGCAGCCACGCGCAGGTCGCCGCCGAGCCGAGCGGGGTGGCGCACACAGGTGCGTGGCGCCCCCCGTGGGCGTATACTGCGGCGGATTCGAGGGAGGCGCGTGAAGCCCATGCAGTCCATCGCACGAGGCCTCGTCGCGACCAGTGTGCTCCTCGCGGGCTGCTGGAAAGACGAGCTGGCCGAGTTGCCGCCGGGCATCCTTGCCTTCGAGCCGGAGGCGGCCCCACCGCCGCCGGGCTGGGTGGTCGAGCCGATCCCCGTCGATCTGACGTGCCCCGACGACACCCAGGCGAACTTCTACCTGCTCTACCCGGAGGCTGCGGCTGCCTCGGGTGAGCCGATGCCCGCTGCGACCCTCTACCACTCAGGGTCGTTCGACTTCGTGTTCGCCCCCGATCCGGTCGCCCCCCTGGAAGGCACCAGCTACGCGCAGCCCCTGCGGCTCACCAGCGAGTGGGCCCACCGGCAGGTGTTCGCCACCCTGGGGATGTACCCCGACCAAGATGATGAGGTGCACGACGGCGCCCTGGCCGTGGCGCTGGCCGAGCAGGGCATCGCCGTGCTCCTGCCCTCCAACTGCTGGGGCGACCTGTGGCACAACGCCCCGGGCCTGGCCGACGGCGACTTCACCCAGGACTTCTTCTTCCGGAGCGGTCTCGCCTCGGCCGACTGGGGCTACCGCTTCCTGGTCGACCCCGCCTTCGCGGAGATCATCGGCGTCACCCTTCCCATCACGGTCGACCCGACCCGCACCTACATGATCGGCTTGGGTGAGGGCGGCCGTGCTGTCGCCGAGGTGCTCAACCTCACCAACGCCCGCGACGAGCCACAGTTCTCGCCGACGGGCGTGCTCGTCGACTCCACCCTCGACGACGTGCGCTTCATCTACGACGACCCCACGACCTACGGCAACCTCGTCGTGGGCCTCGACCGGATCCATCAGGATGGCGTGCTGGGCGCGGCCTCCGGCTCCTTCCACACCGTCGACAACCTCCCCACCCGGGTGGGCTACGTCTACAGCAGCGCCGACCCTGCGGTGCCGACGGCTACCTTCGAAGCCTCCTCCAGTGCCTTGTCCCGCACGGGCTGGGTGTATGCCTCCACCGAGCCACGCCATGTGCTGCTCAACGCCTCCTCACAGCTCGACCTCGCCCGCAGCGCCGTGAACTACCTGGTCACTGGCACCACGCCCCCCGTCGTGCCCGGCCTGCGCTGACCCCGCCGACCCTCCCCCCTTGGTCCACCTCGCATGAACCCCAACGACGCTCTCACCGACAGTCTCGATCGCTCCTGGACACTCGGACGCAGCCTCACCCGCACCGCCTGGTGCCGCACCTGGCTGGTGGAAGGTTCCGGCGGCCGTCGAGCCACCCTCTGTGCTCCCCTGGGCTCGGCCGAGCTGGGTGGCTCCGACGAGCTGGCCGACCTGTGCCGCATCGGGCTGGGGCAGGTGGAGTCACGACTCCGGCGCCGGCTGTCGGGCGACCCCGAGCTGCTCGCCACGGTCGATCTGGGCGGCACGGGGCGAGGTCTCTTGCTTCCCTTCGGCCCCAGCCTGCAGCAACGCCTCGACAGCGGCGGCACCCTGGTGGGCGCGCTGGAGTTCGTGCGCAAGGCCACCCTGCTGCTCGAAGAAGCCGGCGCGCCCCACGGTGGGCTGCATCCGGGTGAGCTCACCCTCGGCGAGGGGGGCAATGTCACGTTCGGGCTGCCCCTTCCCGCCGCCGTGCTCCCCCACCTGGGGAGGCTGGAGAGCCTCGCTGGCCGCACCGGGTGGCGCCCCCCCGAGCGTGGCGACAAGGTGCTCCCGAGCTGGGACACGTGGAGCTTGTGCTGCCTGCTGTGGGTCGCCGCCACGGCCCCTCCCCCCGGTGGCGACGTGCAGCGTGGGCGCGGTGAGTCCGCCCCCGTGGGTCCCGACAAGGTCGCCCTCGCGACCCTGCGAGACCGCACCATCGCCCGCCTCAGCCACGAACAGACCAACCAGCGGTTCCGCTCCCGAGTGGCCGAGCGCCTGGCCGCCCTGCTCAACCGCGGCCTGAGCAGCGAGCACGAGCCCTCGCCGCCGTATCGCTTCCACACCCCCAGCGATCTGCGCGACCGCGTCAGCGAGGTGCTGTCCTTGGTCGCGCCGCGCGTCGACGAGGTCGGCCGGGTCATCCTCGGGGGCGACACCGGCGCCTCCACCTTCCAGGGCGGCGAGGCCGTCAAGGTCGCCGTCTCGGTCAACTGCACCGCGAAGCTGGCCGACCACGAAGACCTGGTGGCCGGGCTGCGCCTGACCGACCTCGATGCCCCCGGCGACGGTCGCGTTCCCCTCGAGGAAGCCAAGTTCGGCGTCAAGACGCACCCCAGCGGGCGGCTACGGTTCGAGTTCACCCTCCCCGAGTTGTCACCAGGCCGCTACGAAGTCCGCTGTGCCTTCGCCGTCAAGGACTCTGGCCACGAGCCCCAGGTGGCGAACGGTCGCTTCGAGGTCCGCCCGCCGCCCGGCTACGTGCCCCCCGCCGACGACCCGGCGGCGATGCCCATCGCCTTGAGCCACCTGCGGGCCCCGGCCCCGGTAGACGACGAAGACGAAGAAGACTCGGAAGACGCCGAGACGGTCCGGATGGGCGCCCACGTGCTCGCGCACCTTCTCGACGAACTCGATGAGGAAGACGACACCGAGCAGGGCGACGATCCGGAGAGAGTCGGCGAGGTCATCGAGGGTGTGTTCCCTCGCCCCATCGCACCGCCGTCCGACCCCGACCCAGAGCCCCCGCCCGCACCGCGCCCAGCGATGGAGGCCCAGGTCAGCGTCGATCCCCCGACAGGCCCCAGTGCGTCCGTGACGCGCTTCCCCGGGCAGACGTCGGCTCCCGTCGCGCCGCCGCCGCCGGCTCCGGCACATCCCAGTCGTCCTCCCGCCCCCCTCGCTGCGGTACCCACACCGCCACCGACCGTCCCGTCCGACGTGGGGGAGGCGACGGTGCCTCGGCCCACGCACGACGCCGACTTCCCCGAGGCTGGCGGCGGGATCGAGGCTCCCTCCCTCGGTTCGGCCTGGATGGCGGCCAGCTCGAGTGACGGCGACGGCCCGAGCTGGAACGACGGGCCCGACGTCGGGCAGGATCTCCTCGCCGACGGCGGGGAGGATCTCCCTACCTGGGAAGAGCCACGCCCCGGAGCCTCCCGCTTCGACCAGCTGAAGGCCGCACTGTTCCGCGACACCTACACCGCCGTGGTCGCCGCATCGGCGCTCTGCTTGCTACTGGTGCTGGTGTTCGCCCTCGCCCTCAAGGCCTGCTGACCCCATGGAGTCCCCGTGAAGATCGACGTGTCCACCACCTCCCTCGCAGAAGCCGACGTCGACCTGGTGGTGGTCGGGATCTCTACCGACGTGAGCGCGGGCATCGCCCCGCTGACCGCCGCCTTCGGCGACGAGCTCGCGCAGCTGGTGGAGCGGCGTCGCTTCAAGGGTTCGGTGGGGTCGTTGCTGCTCCTTCCGAGCCTGGGTCGCGTCAAGGCCCGCGACGTGCTGCTCGTCGGCACCGGTGACGCCACCCGTCGTCACATCAGCGAGGCGGCGGGGCGGGCGGGGCGCGAGGCTCGGGCGCTACGGGCCCAGTCGGCTGCGCTGTTCTTCGCGGGGCACGATGCCGCGCAGGTGGCGGAAGCCTTTCACGGCGGCAACTACCGCTACGACACCTACAAGAAGTCCGACGACCGCGCCCCGATGGTCGAGGCCCTGGCCCTGGTCGGGGTCGAAGGCAGCGCCGGCGACAGCCCCGTGCGCGTGAAGTGGCAGAACTGGGCACGCGACCTGGTCAACGGCCCCCCCGCCGACATCTACCCGGAGTCCCTTGCCGAGCACGCCGTGCAGGCCCTCGGGAACCTGCCCCACGTCGAGGTGGAGGTGTGGGACGCCGATCATCTCGCCGAGGAAGACTGCGTCGGCATCCTCGCCGTCGGCCAGGGGTCGAAGCGCCCCCCCGTCATGATCCGGGTCTCCTACCGGCCCCCCGGCGCCCGCGATCACATCGCCTTCGTGGGCAAGGGCGTCACCTTCGACGCGGGGGGCCTGTCCATCAAGCCGTCCGCGAGCATGCAGACGATGCGCTGCGACATGGGCGGAAGTGCCGTGGTGCTCGCTGCCACCGGCGCCGCCGCCGAGCTCGGCGTGCCCGTCGCCATCGACACCTTCGTGGGGGCCGCCGAGAACATGGTGGGCGGCGACAGCTACAAGCTGGGCGACATCCTGCGCTACCGCAACGGCGTCAACGTCGAGATCCACAACACCGACGCCGAGGGGCGCCTGGTGATGGCCGACTGCCTGATTCGGGCCAGCGAGGTCGAGGGCGTCACCGCCATCATCGACGCAGCGACCCTCACCGGGGCCTGCATCGTGGCGGTGGGCGACGAGTTCACCGGGCTGTTCACCGGCCATGACGAGCTCGCAGCCGAGCTGCACCAAGCCGCCGACTCAGCCGACGAGGGCCTGTGGCGGCTGCCCCTGCACGATCGCTACGACGACCAGCTCTCTGCAGAGTGGGGCACCATCAAGAACCTGGGGGGCAAGTACGCGGGGGCCACCACCGCCGCGCTGTTCCTCCGCCACTTCGTGCGCAAGGACGTGGCCTGGGCCCACCTCGACGTGGCGGGCCCCTCCTTCCTCGACAAGGCGTCGCCGCGCTACGTGGCGGGCGCTACCGGCGAGATGGTGCGCACCCTCACGACCTGGCTCGCGAGCCGCGGCTGATGGGCCGGGGGCGCCGGGGAAAGGGTAGCGGCGGGCGCAACAGCTACGCCAAGCCCGATCGATTCACCCAGCGCGCCAAGGCAGAGGGCTACCTCGCGCGCTCGGTCTACAAGCTCACCGAGATCCAGAAGCGACACCGCATCCTCCGCCGAGGCGATCGGGTGGTCGATCTGGGCTGCAGTCCCGGGTCGTGGCTCGTCTGGGCCCAGGAGCAGGTGGGTTCGGCCGGCCGTGTCGTGGGGGTCGACATTGCCGAGCCCGGGCCCGTCTCCGTCCCCGTGATCGTGCGCGACATCTTCGAGGTGAGCGCCGAGGAGCTCCGCGAGGCGGTGGGGGGGCCCGTTCAGGTGCTGTTGTCCGACATGGCGCCGCGCACGACGGGCAACACCCTCGGCGACCATGTTCGCCAGCTGGAGCTCGCCGCTCGGGCCGTCGAGCTCGCCCAAGCCCTGCTGGTTCCCGGGGGCAACCTCGTCATCAAGCTCTTCGATGGGGAAGACGCCCCCGCGTTCGTCGCCAGCGTTCGCCCGCTGTTCGACAAGGTCAAGCGCCAGCGCCCGGAGGCGGTGCGGCGTGAGAGCCGAGAGTTCTTCCTCGTCGGGCTGGGCTACAAGGGCCCTGACCCGGAGGAACCGTGCGACAGGGCATCCACGACCTGAGCTTCGTGGGCAGCTTCCAGCAGGAGCTGCCCGTGCTCGACCTGCCTGAGATCGCCTTCGCGGGCCGCTCCAACGTCGGCAAGAGCTCGGCGCTGAACACGCTGCTGGCCCGCAAGCGGGTGGCGCGCACCTCGAGCACCCCGGGGCGCACCCAGTCCATCAACCTGTTTCGCCTCGGCGATCAGGGCGTGTTCGCCGACCTCCCCGGCTACGGCTACGCCAAGGTCCCCCAGCACGTCAAAGACCGGTGGAAGGCCACGATCGAGGCCTACCTCACCACCCGGGTCGAGCTCCGGCTCGTCGTGCTGCTCGTCGACGCACGGCGCGATCCCACGCCCCTCGACGGCCAGCTGCTGTGGGCGCTGGTCGAGGCTGGCGTGCCATCGCTGGTCGTCGCCACCAAGGTCGACAAGCTGAAGAAGAGCCAGCGAGGCAACCAGCTCGCGGCGATCCGGCGGGAGTTCCAGCTGCCTCACGGAGACCCCCTCCCCTTCAGCTCCGTGACCAAGGAAGGCCGTGACGCGCTGTGGGATCGGCTGGAGGCCGCGGTCGCTCGGCCTCGCCCACAGCGACCCGACCCGCAGGGGCCTCCCCCGGGGGCCTTCCACGCGTCGGTGCTGCCGCCGCTGGAAGGATGAGGTTGGCTCTCCAGCAGGGTACGATGGCTCCGTGACCCGCCCCACACACATCGGCTGGAACAACCGGCCCACCGTCGTCGAGAAGATCCCTTCCGACCAACGGATCTGGTTCATCAGCGACCTGCACATCGGCGACGCGACGCCTGCGGATGCCTTCTTCGGTAAAGACCGCCACCTGATCGCGCTGGTCGAGAAGGTGCATGCAGCGGGCGAGGTGCTGGTCATCGTCGGCGACGCCATCGACTTTCACCAGGCCTGGTCGTTCACCCGGGTGCTCCGCGCCCACCAGGAGCTGTTCAGCGCGCTGTCGCGGCTGGCCCGGGAAGGCCGGCTGTTCTACGTCATCGGCAACCACGACTACGAGATCAACCTGTTCCACGAGATCTTGCAGTTCCGCGTGTGCGACGAGCTGCACATCGGCGACAACGACATCCTCGTGGTCCACGGCTGGCAGTACGACCCCTACCTGTCGGATGCCATCGGTCACGGCCACCACTGGTCGACCACCATCCACCACATGGTCGAGCGCTACCTCGGCACGTGGCTGCGCATCCCCATGGGTGAGTTCTACACCAAGGGCAACCGCCTGCTGTTCTGGCTGGCGCACAAGGTCGCCTGGGTGGCCAACGCGTGGGCCTCGGGGATGAAGGCCATCGGGCGTCCGCGCTCGGCACAGTCCCTCAACGCCTACCTCGACTACTGGGCCCAGGGGAACATGGGCGACTCGATGGGCATCTTCCGTCCCGCCTGCGAGGCCCTGCGATCCGGCCCCTGGCGCCACCTGATGTGCGGCCACTCCCACCTGCCCGGCATCGTGCCGGTCGGCGACGGCAAGAGCTACATCAACACCGGGTCGTGGACCTTCGCCTCGTCTCAGTACGTGGTGTGGGACGGTGCTTCGTTCACCTGCCACGACTGGATCACTCAGCGACAGTTCCACGCCGAGCTGTACGAGCCACTCCTCGACGGCGTCGTCTACGAGAAAGACTTCTGGCAGTGGTGGCGTGAGAACTACATGGGCATGTTCCGCTTCCGCGAGGGCGAAGAGCGCAAGGCGCGGCTGCGGGGCTGGGAGTCCTACGTTCGCGACAAGCAGCACCTGTCGGAGCTGGCCCCGATCGACTTCGAGCCCCTGGCGCCTCCCGAGGAGCCTCCGCCTGGCCCCTCCCCCATCGAGCCGGTCGAGCCCGATGACGAGCGGGCGAGCGCCTGAGGCCATAAGGCAACGGGCTGGCGACAGCGGTCGCCGCAGGAGAGTGAGACCATGTCGTGCGCTGTGGTGCCTGCCCGTGACCTGATCCTGTTCCCGGGCATGATCCGGGTGATCAGCGTGGGTCGTCCCGGCTCGCTGGGGGCCGTTCGAGCCCACGTCGAAGCGGGCGAGCCCATCGCCTTCATCCCGCAGATCGACCAAGACGACGAAGACCCGCTGGCCTCGGAGCTGGCGAGTGCCGGCTGCCTGGCTCAGGTGCTTCGGGTCAGCCACCTGCCCGACGCGACGGTGCGGCTGCTGGTCGAGGGGCAGCAGCGCGTGCTGCGCACAGGCCCGGTGGCCCTCGTCGATGGCGCCTACCGGTGCGAGGTCGAGCCCCTCGAGGCGAGCTCCGGCGACCCCGTGGCCATCGGAGCCCTCGCCCGTGAGGTCGAGGCGATGCTCGAGCAGCTCGCGAGGTCCCACAACCTGGCGCCTTCCGAGCACTGGACCCTCGCCGCCACCTCCGCCGACCCCGAGCACCTGTCGGACCAGGCCGTCGTGCTGTCGGGCCTCACCCCCGAGCAGCAGCGCGCCCACCTCGCCGAGCCCACCCTGGAGGGCCGCGTGCAGGGCGCCCTCGATGCCCTCGTGGAGGCGACCGCTCGGTTCCGCATCCGCGACGAAGTGAGCAGCAAGGTCCAGGCCGCGATGGACGACGCGCAGCGCGAGTATCAGCTCAGGGAGCAGCTCAAGGTGCTCAAGGCCGAGCTCGGCGCCCTCACCGGCCACAGCGACGACGCCAGCTCCTTCGAGGAGCGGGTGCGCGACGCAGGCATGCCCGAGGAGGTGGAAGAAGAGGTGCTCCGCGAAGCGGATCGGCTCGGGCGCATCCAGCCCGAGACCGCCGAGTACACGATGCTCCGCACCTGGATCGAGACCGCCTGCGACCTGCCATGGAGCCTACGCACTGCCGATCGCACCAGCCTCAAGGCCGCCCAGCGGGTCCTCGACCGCGACCACCACGGGCTCGACAAGGTCAAGGAGCGCATCCTCGAGTACCTCGCTGTCCGCAAGCTCAACCCCGACAGCAAGGGCCCCATCCTGTGCTTCGCGGGCCCCCCCGGCGTCGGCAAGACCTCCCTCGGGCGCTCCATCGCCGCTGCCCTGGGGCGCAGCTTCGGCCGCATCGCCCTGGGCGGCATCAAAGACGAGACCGAGATCCGCGGGCATCGGCGCACCTACGTGGGGGCGCTGCCGGGTCGGATCCTCCGGGCTCTGTCACGGGCGGGCACGGCCAACCCGGTGCTGGTGCTCGATGAGCTCGACAAGGTCGGCAACGACTTCCGCGGCGACCCCGCCTCCGCCCTGCTGGAGGTGCTCGACCCCGAGCAGAACGGGGCCTTCGTCGACCACTACCTCGACCTGCCCGTCGACCTGTCGCAGGTGCTGTTCATCGCCACGGCCAACCTCATCGACACGGTGCCTCCAGCGCTGCTCGACCGCCTCGAGGTCATCGAGCTCCCCGGGTACACCGAGGAGGAGAAGGTCGTCATCGCCCGGAAGCACCTGCTGCCCCGCCTCGGCCAGCGCCACGGCCTGCCCCCCCGCACCCTGTCGATCGAGACGAAGTCGCTGCAGCGCGTGGTGCGTGACTACACCCGCGAAGCCGGGCTCCGCGACCTCGAGCGGCAGCTGGCGATGATGCACCGCAAGGTGGCTCGGCAGGTGGTCGAGGGCGAGCTCACCAAGCTGCGGCTCACCGCGAGCCAGGTCCCCCGCTACCTGGGGCCCCCGCGGTTCTACAACGAGCTGGCCGAGGAGCAACCCGCCCCGGGCGTGGTGGTCGGGCTGGCCTGGACGGCCGCCGGGGGCGACATCCTGTTCGTGGAAGCCACCAAGATGCCGGGCAAGCGCTCGCTGAAGCTCACCGGGAGCCTCGGCGACGTGATGAAGGAGTCGGCCGAGGCCGCCCTGTCGTGGCTGCGCAGCCACGCGCTGGCCTACACCGTGCCGGCCGAGGCCTTCGAGGGGGAGTTCCACCTCCACGTTCCGGCAGGCGCGATCCCCAAAGACGGGCCCAGTGCCGGGGTCACCATGGTCACCGCCCTGGCCTCGGTGGTCACCGGGCGTCCGGTCCGGGAGCGCCTGGCGATGACCGGCGAGATCACCCTGCGCGGCAAGGTGCTGCCTGTCGGTGGGCTCAAGGAGAAGGCCCTCGCCGCGCGTCGCGCCGGCGTGCAGACGATCCTGCTGCCTCGGCACAACCTCGCCGACCTCGACGATGTGCCCGCCGAGCTGCGCAAGGGGCTCACCTTCGTGCCGGTCGACACCATCGACGACGTGCTGGGCCACGCCCTCAGCCCCGGCTGATCAGCCCGCTTCTGCCAGCTGCACGACCACCGGCACCCCTTGGCGGAGCACCTCGAGCTGCACGGCGTCGCCGCCGGCGATCGCATCCTTGATGTCGGCCGGCGCCCGGACCGGGACCCCATCGATCGCCCGCACCCGGTCGCCCCCCAGCACGCCGGCCCGCTCGGCGCGAGAGCGAGGACGCACCGCCACCACCTCTCCCCCCGACCCCGGCGCCGGCACCAGCGTCATGCCCGCGGCGACCACGGGCTGACGTGCCCAGTCCGACAGCTGCACCTCGGTGCGCATCGTGTCGCCCCCACGACGCAGCGAGACCTGCACCGACTCTCCCCCTGCCAGGGCATCGAGCCTGACCTGCAGTTCTTCGGGGGACCTCACGGGCTGCCCCGCCAGCGACACGACCACGTCGCCCGGCCGCAGCCCCGCATCATCCGCTGGACTGTGGGGGGTGACCGTGGCGATGTGGGCCTCCCCCTCCACCGTCACCACGCGGACCCCGAGGAAGGCCCGGCTCACGTGGGCGCCGCCTCGCAGGGCCGGCAGCCCCTCGAGCAACACCTCGATCGGCACGGCGAAGGCGATGGCCTGCCCCTGCGCGTGGGTGCCCGACAGCACCCCGACCACCTCGCCCCGCGCATCGAACACCGGACCGCCCGAGTTCCCCGGGTTGAGGGGGATCGACAGCTGCACGAAGTCGACGCGGGGGCCGTCGTCGCCGCTCGCCAGGCGCCGCCCCACGTGCCCCACGACCCCCGCCGCCAGGGAGTGCCCCAGCCCGTAGGGGTTGCCAATGGCCACCACGGCATCGCCGACCCGCAGCCCCGCGCTGGTGCCCAGACGGGCCGGCGCCAGCGACGCGCCCTCGACCCGAAGCAGCGCCAGGTCGGTGCGCGCGTCGGTGCCCACGACCCGTGCCGGTAGCCGCCGCCCCTGCACGTCGAGGACCGTCAGGTCGTCGGCATCGACCACCAGGTGGCGGGCGGTGACCACCTCGTCGGCCGACACCGCGAACCCCGAGCCCACCCGCGCCTCCGGGCCGTCGACCGTGACGTTGACCACCGCAGGAGCGGCCGCATCGAACAGCACCGCGTAGCTGGGCCAGCGGCCCGTGTTCCCCGTTCGCGCCACAGCGGCGCCCACCGCCGCGCCGACCACGACGGAGGTGCCCAGGGCCAGCGCTAGCGCCATCCTCGACATCCCGTGCATCCTACAGGACCCCGCGGCCAGCGGGCCCAGACCGGGGTCGGCGACGCGGTAGCATGCCCGCAGGAGGCAGCGCCGGTGCGATGGACGTGACGCCGTTCGGCAAGTACGACCTCCTCGAGCGCATCGCTGCGGGGGGCATGGCCGAGGTGTTCCTGGCCAGGGCCACGGGCCTGGCGGGCTTCGAGCGGCGCCTCGTCATCAAGCGGATCCGCGAGGAACACGCTCACGATCCGCGGTTCGTGCAGTCCTTCGTGAACGAGGCGCGGATCGGAGTCCACCTCAACCATCCCAACATCGTGCAGGTCTACGAGCTCGGCCGGGTGGGCGACGCTTGGTACATCGCCATGGAGCACCTGCACGGGCGCGATCTGACCCGCCTGCGCCGCTCGATCGATGCACGAGGCGAGCGCATTGCCCCCGCGGTCGCCGTGCGCCTGGTGGCGGATGTCTGCCGCGCCCTGGCCTACGCCCACACCCGCGAGACCGAAGACGGTCAGCCGCTGGGCCTCGTCCACCGCGACGTGTCGCCTCACAACGTGGTGGTGACGTTCTCCGGCGAGGTGAAGCTGGTCGACTTCGGCATCGCCCGGCTGATGCACACCGGCGCCGGCCAGCGCGAAGGGAACCACCGGATCGGTGGTGGGAAGTACGCCTACATGAGCCCCGAGCAGGCCCGCGGCGAAGCCCTCGACCATCGCAGCGATCTCTTCTCGGCAGGGATCGTGCTGTGGGAGCTGCTCGCGGGGCACCGGCTGTTCCAGCACCCCGATCCGGAGGAGAAGCTCCGCCGCGTTCGGCATGCTGTGATCCCCGATCCTCGCACCGAGGGCGTCGCCATCGACGACGAGCTGTGGGCCATCCTGTCGAAGGCCTTGGCCCGTGATCGCGACGCCCGCTACGCCTCGGCGGCCGTGCTCGAGGAGGAGCTGCGCGCCTGGCTGTTCGAGAGCCGCGAGCGGGTGGAGCGCCACCACCTGGCAGAAGTGCTGCGAGGTGCCTTCCCGGAGGAAGCCGCGCGCTCGGGAAGCGGCCTGCACCTGCACCGCATCGTCGCCGACCTCGAGCGCCTCGACGTGCGCGGAGAGAGCAACACCAGCCCCACGGGGCCCGACTCTCCGCTACCCGGTCGCCTGCCCGCACCTGCGGGAGAGCGGAAGCCCGTCGTGGTGCTGATGGTCGACGTCGACGGCCTCACGGACCTGTCGCTGCGGCTGAGCCCGGAGGCCCTGCTGGGGCGCCGCCTGCGCATGCTGCGCTGGGTGCGTCGGATCGTGGGCGCCCACGGCGGCCTCGTGCAGTCGACCGTCGACGACCACATCACCATCCTGTTCGGCGTTCCCCGTGCCCGCGCGGGCGACCTGCCCAGGGCGCTGCACTGCGCACTGGAGCTGGTGCGCGACGTGAGCCAGCTTCGGCGCAAGGGGTTGTCCCTCGATCTGTGCATCGGCGTGCACGCCGGCGAGGTGACGGTCGGCCAGGGGGGGCGGACCGCGCGGGTGCGCTACGTCGCTCGCGGCGACACGACCCGCCTCGCGCGGCGCCTGTCCGCCATCGCCGATCACGGGCAGGTGCTGGCCTCCAAGCGGGTGGTCGAGGCCGTCGAGGGCCAGTTCGACCTGCGTCGCGGGCCCGGGGTCCCCAGCCGCGGCGGCGCTGCCGACCTGCCCTCGTGGCTCGTGCAGCGCCGTAGCTCCGAGCTCCATCCCTCCCATGGCGGCCCCTGGCTGCGGAGGGGGACCGAGCTGCAGGTGATGCGCGACGCCTTCCTCCAGCTGTCCCGCGGGCGCGGCGCGGCGGTTGCCCTGGTCGGCGACACCGGCACCGGCAAGTCGCGCTTCCTGCGGGAGATGCGCGACCTGGCCCGGCGTCGCGGGCTGGCCTTCTACGGGGTCCGCTGCAGCCCGCTCGGCGCCGAGCGCCCCCTCGAGCCCCTCCGCGATCTGCTGGCGAGCATCCTCGGCCAAGACCCCGACACGCCCACCGCCGAGCTGATCGCCGCCGCCGCGCCGCTGGAGGAGCTGGGGATCGCCACCCGCGACCGACAGGCCCTCCACGCACTCCTCGGCGCGAGGGTGGCCCATCGGCCCGACCGCAGCGAGATCTGGCAGGCCTTTCGCCGCCTGGTCCGTGCCCTCACCGTGAGCCAGCCCGTCTTGCTCGCCCTCGACGACGCCCACCACCTGACGAGTCACGATGCCGGGGGGGTGGCCCGCTTGATCGAGGTCCTCCAGCGAGTGCCCGCCGCCCTCTTGCTCGGTCACCGCCCTCCCCTTCCCCCTGCCCTCGACGGGGTCGCCCAGGTGCACCTCGGCGCCCTCGACGCCGACCAACAGGCCTCACTGACCCGTGCGCTGCTGGGCGTCCGCTCCGTCGGGGAGCGCCTGCAAGAGCTGCTGGTGCAGTCGAGCGAGGGCAATCCTCTGTACCTCGAGGAGCTGCTCAAGCACCTGGTCGATCAAGGCGGGCTGCGGGTGGCGGATGGCCACGCCGACCTGGTCGAGCGCGATGTCGAGCTCCCCCACTCCCTGGCGGCCCTCATCGCTGTGCGCATCGACGCCCTCGACGCCGCCTCCAAGGGCGCCCTGCAGCTCGCCGCCGTGGCCGGCGACACCTTCTCCGAGGCCTTGCTCGCCGAAGCAGCGGGCCTCGACGATCCGACGCCGCTCATCCAAGGGCTGGCGGCGCGCAACCTCGTCTTGAGGGTCCCAGGCACCGACGACGACTGGCAGCTGGCCTCGGCGATGGTCCGCCAGGCGGTGCTCCGCGGCACCCTCGGCATCCAGCGCCGCGACTACCACCGGCTCATCGCCGCGGCGATCGAGCGACTCGCCGACGACCCCGAGCCGTGGGCCGAGGAGCTCATGCTGCACTGCGGAGAGGGCGGGCGGCTGGTCGACGCGGCCCGCTACGCCTTCCGCGCGGGCCAGGCGCTGGAGCGCGAGCAGCTGCTGGAGCGCGCTGCCACGATCTACGAGCGGGGCATCGCCTATGTGGCGCGCATCGAGGGGTCGGATGCCTACGACGCGAAGGTGCAGGGCGACGCGACCCTGCACCTGCACCTGGGGGCGGTGCGGCTGCTGCTGGGCGACACGGCCCAGGGCCAGCGCGCCCTGCAGCTCGCCCTCGACATCGCGGCCGACGCCGGGCTGCCCTGGATCGAGGTCCGCGCCCACGTGGCCCTGGGCCGCCACTTCGTGCTGAAGGGGCCCCGGCGGATGGCCCGAGCCCACCTCGACCAGTCGCTGGCGCTGCTTCGAGCCGACGACGAGGTGGAGGTGCGGCGCGAGGCCCTGGAGGGGCTGGCCGACCTCGCCTTCGACGAAGGCGACGACGAGGCCGCGGAGGCGCTGTGGCACGAAGCACTGGCCCTGGCGGAGCACGACCCCGTCGCGAGCGCACGCTGTCGGCTGGGGTTGGCGAGCCGCCACCTTCGCAGCGGCCAGCACGATCGTGCCGAGAAGCTGCTGGAGACGGCGCTGGTGGAGGCCCGATCCAGCGGCGACCGCATCCTCGAAGGCCGAGTCCTCAACAACATGGGGCTGCTGCGCTCGTGGCGGGAAGACCACGACGGCGCGCTGGAGTTCTATCGAGCCGCCCTCGAGCTTCGGCAGTCCATCGGCTACACGCGAGGCGTCGCCGTCAACCAGCACAACCTCGGCGACGTCCACCTTCGCAAGGGAGATCGCGCCCTGGCTGGCAGTGCCTTCGCCCGCAGCCGCGATCTCGCCGCGTCGATGGGCTGGTCGGTGCTCGTGGCCCTCAATGAGGTCTACCTGGCCTACCTGCAGTCGGATCAGGTCGACGACATCGACCAGGCAGCCGAGGCATCCCGAGCGCTGGGCGACCCGGAGGGAGGCCTCGCGGGCGACTGGCTGGCGGGGCGCTGGCAGCTGGAGCACGGCCAGGGCGAGGAGGGGCTACAGCGCATCGACGCAGCGCTCGCTTCTGCGGAAGCCCAGGGCCTGCGCAGCCTCGCCCAGATGATCCGTCGCGACCGGGCGCGGCTGGCGTAGGGCGGCGCCCCGAGGGGAACGGCTCAGCGCGCGAGGTCGGGGTTGAGGCGGGCGAACGCCTCGATGTGCTGACGGCTCTCCGCGTCGAGGGACGACGGCACCACGATGCGCAGCGTGACGTACAGGTCGGACGGCGCGCCCCCCGAGCCGGTCGGCCCCTTGCCCTTGAGGCGCAGCCGCGTGCCGCCGCTGGAGCCGGGCGGGATGCTCAGGCGCACCGAGCCGTGGCTCGTCTCCAGCGGAACCCGGCCGCCGAGGAGCGCCTCGACCACGGTGATGTCGAGGGTGACCTCGTGCCGAGCGCCATCCGCTGACGCCGATGGGCCGCTGCCTGCCGTGGAAGGATCCCGCCCGTGCCCCGATGGCGGCGGGGAGGCGTGAGGGGGGGGCGTGCTGGGCGGCGGCGCCTGCCGTGTGGCGGAGACCCGGATGCGGGCGACCAGATCGCCGTAGGGGCCACCATGGGGGCCGGCGTTGCCCTGCCCCTTCTCGCGCACCACTTCCCCGGTGCGGGTGCCGGGAATCACCCGCACGTCGGCGATGTCTTGCACGCGGACCAGCCCCGGATCGCCCATGCCCGGTCGCCACGAGTCGGCCCGCTGCATGCGGTAGTACACCGCGGTGACCGACCCACCGGTGGCCGCGATAGCCGCGGGCACATCGAGGTCGATGTGCACATCGTCGCCGGGAGAGGGCCTCCCCGAGGGGGGCGGAGGGTCGCGCCGGGGCTGGCCCCTGGAGCCGGGATCGACCCGCCCTCCACCGAAGCCGAAGTCGTTGAACAGGTCGTCGAGGGACACGTCGTTGCCGGGATCGTGCGCCCGACGCCTGCGCCCCGTGGGGTTGGCCCCGGGGCGCGCCTGCCCCGTGACGGTGGTCGCCTGCTTCGGTGGCGGCTCTCCGCCCCCGCCCGTGTGCCGGTAAAAGGCATCGAAGAACGACTCGCCAGGCTTCATGCGCCGCTGCCCGCGACGATCGTAGCGAGCGCGGGTGACCGGGTCCATCAGGGTCTCGTAGGCGAGCCGCGACTTCTTGAAGCGCTCCTCGGAGGCGGGGTCGCCCCCGTTACGATCCGGATGGCACTCCCGCGCGATCTGACGAAACGCCCGCTTGATGTCCTGACTGGTGGCGTCCTTCTCGACGCCCAAGATGGCGTAGTAGTCGTCGGCCATGGGCCCTCGGGTGCGGTCACGATAAGCAGACGCAGGGAGTGGCCTCAACAAACCACTCCAGCGCCGCCAACAGGGGCCGATTCTACACCAACAGCGAGGCAGCAGGCTTCGCGTTGACCACTGATCTGCAGGTGCCTATAGTGCTCTACGGGCGCCAGATTCCCGGGGGCACCCGCCTCAGAGGAGCGCATGGGCAAGTACAGCAACCCGAGCGGCCTGAGCTGTTCTTTCTGTCATAAGTCACAGAAGGAAGTCGATAAGATCATTGCCGGGCCGAACGTCTACATCTGCTCGGAGTGCATTCGCCTGTGCCTCGACATCATCCGTGAGAACTCCCAGCAGAAGCCAGTCAGCTGGGGGCACTCCGGCGTGCCCGCCCCTGCGAAGATCAAGGCCTACCTTGATCAATACGTAGTCGGTCAGCACTCGGCGAAGCGCAAGATCAGCGTGGCGGTCTACAACCACTACAAGCGGATCGAGGCCAACACCGCGGCGCAAGACGGCGACGTCGAGATCCAGAAGAGCAACGTGCTCCTCGTGGGCCCGACGGGCACCGGCAAGACGCTCATGGCTCGAACCCTCGCTCGCTTCCTCGACGTCCCCTTCGTCATCGCCGATGCCACCACCCTCACCGAGGCAGGCTACGTCGGCGAAGACGTCGAGAACATCGTGCTCAACCTGTACCAGGCGTCCAACAACAACCTGGAGCGCACGCAGCGGGGCATCATCTACGTCGACGAGATCGACAAGCTCACGAAGAAGAACTTCACGAGCTCGGTGTCGCGCGACGTGTCCGGCGAGGGCGTACAGCAGGCACTGCTGAAGATCCTGGAGGGCACGGTCGCCAACGTGCAGGTGCGCGGCAACAAGCGGCTGCCCAACCAGGAGCACATCCAGATCGACACGAAGGGCATCCTGTTCATCGTGGGCGGCAGCTTCGAAGGGCTGGAGCGCATCATCGAGCAGCGGATCGGTCGGCGTTCTGTCGGCTTCTCCCGCGAAGAGCCCACCGCCGGCCGCCTCGACACCGAGTCCATCGACACCCGCCGGGCGTTGCTGCAGAAGGTCACCACCGGCGACCTCGACAAGTTCGGCCTGATTCCCGAGTTCATCGGGCGACTGCCCATCCTCGCGGTGATGGATCCCCTCAACGTCGACGACCTCGTCCACGTGCTCACCGAGCCGAAGAACGCCCTCGTCAAGCAGTACCAGAAGCTGTTCAAGTTCGAAAAGGTGAAGCTGCGGTTCACCGACGAGGCTGTTCGGGCCATCGCCGAGAAGGCGCAGGATCGCAAGAGCGGCGCCCGTGGCCTCCGAGCGATCATCGAAACGGTCATGCTCGACGTGATGTACGAAGTGCCCAGCGTCGAGGGAATCTCCGAGGTCGTGATCACCGAAGGCGTGATCCGAGGCACCGAAGAGCCGGAGTTCATGGCCGTCGCGGAGCTGGGCGACGTGTCCTGACCGGGGCACGGGCGCCGCGGCGGGTCGCAACCCGCAGCGCCCCCCCTGACACGCGGGGGTCGCAGGGTTAGGTCAGCCGACTGTCCCCTCCATCCCAGGTGTCCCCATGAAGCTCTACCGCGCCAAGATTCCCGAGATCGCCAGCGAGGTCATCGAGCGCCTCTCGGCCGACGGCGACATCGAGGTCCTCCCCGAGCGCCGCGAAGAAGCCGAGCGCGACCTCATCGCGATCATGGAAGAGTTTCGCCGGCAAGACTTCGCGCTGCGCGACCGCATCCGCGACTACATGGCGGTTCGCAAGGTCCCCTACAACGAGTTCGGGCGCACCAAGAAGCGGCTCGCCGAGGAGATGGATCACCCCATCGGCGACGACATCGAGCGCTTCCTGTGCCGGCAGTTCATCGAGAACATGATGATCACGCCGAACATCGAGGAGGTCTACGAGGAAGACCAGGTCATCCACCGCAAGGTGATGGAGGTCCTGCGGTCCCACGATGTCGATGAGCGCGAGATCCGTGAGGAAGCCGTCACGAAGATCAAGAACGTGCAGGAAGGCACGGTCGACTACGAGATTGCGCTGCAGAAGGCCGTGAAGGACGTGAAGAAGCGCCGCGGCCTCATCTGATGGCCCGGTGATCGTCGGCCTGCTGGCGTCGGGGTGGCTGGGCTGCGCAGCGCCCGAGCCCGAGGCTCCCAAGGGGGCACCGGCGGCTCCTCCCATGGCCGACGAAGGCGTGCAGCGAGAGCCCATCGTCATCCCCGCGGCCGAGGGCAGCGTGCCCGTCATCGTGGCTTTCCGCGGCGTGGGCAACCTGCACAAGGGCTACTTCCGCACCCCCGACCTGGTGTCGGGGCTCGGGGAGGGCCTCGCAGGCTGCGTCGACGACAGCGCCGAGGTCCTCGTGGCGTGGGACAGCGAGAAGAACCTCGGCACCATCCTGCTGCACACCGTCGGCACCCAGCTGCGCTGTCGGCCGCTGCCCACCGAGGCCGGGTTCGACACCCGCCCCCTGCAGCGCATCGGCCAGACCCTAGCGGCCTACCGCGACGGGGTCAGCAGTCGCTTCGATCTGCGCATCGCTGCCTTTCGCACGGGCGTGCGCGTGCTCCGGGGCACCCAGGTGTGCGACGTGTGGTTCGCCGGCCAGTTCCCCCCCGATGGGAGCACCGTGAGCCCGTGCATGCACCTGCAGGGCCACGAGGTGTGCACCGGCAACCGCCACGACGGCGTCACCGAGCTCACCATCGACGACGACACCACCCGCAAGGCGCTGGCGAGCTGCTTCACGCCCTGACGTTCAGGGAGTGGGCGGCGTCGGCACCGGAGGCGGGCCATCGGGCGTGGTGGGCACCTCGGCCGGAGCCGCCTCGTCGGGGCCCTGGAAGGTCGCCTCCTCCATCCGCCGCACGCCCAGGAAGTCGCGCCCCTTGTCGGCTGCACGGAAGCGGTCGGTGAAGTTGCCCAGCATCACGTTGCGCTTGTACTGCTTGCCCTCGAAGCCCCACAACACGAAGCTGCCGAAGTGCGGCGTCGGCTCGTACCAGCTGAAGTCTTTGCCGTAGACGCTGTCGAGCACGTAGCGGTCGCCGGTGATCGCGTTGGCATACGACAGCGTGGGCGGCTGCACCTCCCGAGGGAACTGCTCGGGTAGCGTCTCCTCGAAGCGCTCCAGCCGGCGCAGCTCCCGCTGCCGGGCCGCCTCCGACAGCTCGTCCCACGAGCGCTGGTAGAAGATCGACACCGGCTCACCGAGGTGCTCCAGCATCACCCACACCCCATCGGGATGCAGCGACGCCCGGAGGGCCGGTGCGAAGGTGGCCTGACGGCGGCCGTCGTCGACGTCGTACAGGTGGACCTCGTCGCCGGGCAGCCCGACCGTGAGCACGCCCTGGCGCGGTGTGAACGTCATGGAGTGCACACCGGCCGGCAGGAACGGGAAGGGCGCGGTGACCTCGCCGGTGTTGGAGTCGATGGCCCAGACCCCGCGGGTGCCCTGGTGGGTCGCCAGAGCCAGCAGCTCGCCCGGGGTGCGCCCTCGGGTGAGCTCTTCGATGGAGCCGAACCCGACCGGCAGATCGACATAGAAGGTCGACGGCTGCTTGATCTCTGCCATGGCGAGGCGCAGGGGGGCCCCAGGCTCTGCGTCGGCGGGCGGGCCTACCGGAAGCACCAAGCGGGTCGCCGTCAGCCACGTGGCAGGCCCGACCGGCGTCGACACGGGCACCGCGGAGGTGTTCTTCGTGTCGGCCTCCGCATCCATCACGTAGGGCGTGGTGACCAGCTGGAAGTAGAGCAGCCGGCCATCGGGGGACCACGCGTACTGCTCGAAGTTGTTGTTGGCGCAGGCCCGAAACGACAGCATGAAGTTGTGTTTGCGCGCCAGGTACTTGATCTCGGAGTCGTTGCAGGGGGCGAAGGCGGCCCCCACGTTCTCGGACAGGGTCTGCTGGGTCGGGTCGGCGCCGCAGCCCACGAGCCCGAGCAGCCCACCGACCACCAGCCCCACACACCCCACGACCCGCACGAACGTCACAGCTGCCTCCTGGCCACCCACCCTAACGACAACCAGGCCAGCAGGAGGTGCCCAGAAACCGGCACGACCTGGCAGGCCGCCCCCCGTGGCCGCACCCCCTCGGCGACCACCTCGCCGCTGGCAGCCCCGCGCAGCCAGCGCCCCGCCGACCACCACACGTCGGCCTCCTCGTCGGCCACCAGCCCCCACGCAGGTCGGCCGCCCCGAATCCCCATCGCCCCTGCCACCGCACGGTCGCCCTCGGTCGCCCACCCCTCGGTGACGATCAGCCCGTGGGGCCACACCTGACCACCAGGCCCCTCCACGGTGAACAAGCCCGGCACCTCCGCGCGGTCTCCTGCGCGAAGCCCGTCGAGGGAGGCGCGGCCCGCCTGATGCAGGGTGAACGGATCGGGCCAGTCGCCAGGAAGCGGGTCGCCCAGCGTGACGAGACGAGGGGGGGACCGCACCAGCCGCCGCGGCATCACCCGAGCCACACCGTCGGCATCGAACGGTGCCGGGTTGTAGCCAAAGGCCTCGGCATGCACGACCTCCTGCCCCTCGGGCAGCCCCACCTGGCCGAGCACAGGGTCGGTCCACCTCCCCCTGCCGCTGGTCTCGACCCAGGCCTCGACGGGCTCACCGGTGGTGGCGTCGACGACGCGGAACACGTCGATGGGGGTAGCCAGCAGCTGCTGCAGGGCGCGCAGGTGGCGCTCGACCACCGGGCCGACGGTGTCGACGGGAGGCGACTTGACCTCCGACAGCTCCAAGGTGAAGTCCCACCCTCCGTAGCGACCGTAGCTCCAGTCGTTCTGGTCACCGTAGCTTCGATACCACTCGGCACCGTTGGTCACCCAGAAGGTGTCGTCGCCCAGCGTCTGCGCGTAGTCGAGCGCGAGCTCGCGCAGCGGCTCGGCATCGGGGGCTGGCTCGAGGTCGTGGTTCCACACCCAGCCCAGGTTGTTCGCACCGCTGTGCAGCGACACCCCCATGACGGGCCGCACCAGCTGCCCCCACGACGCCAGCGACCACGTCTCGGCAGGCTCGAGGGGCACCTCGCCCGACACGGAGCCGAGCTGCCACGCCCAGTCGTAGCTGCGGTTCAGATCGATCCCTGCTGCGTTGTGGCGGGTGTTCGCCTCCACCCCATCGGGGTTCGCAAACGGCACCACCCACAGGGTCGTGTCGTCGAGGACCTCGCTCCACGCCGGGTCGACACCGTCGGCCACCGACAGCTCCTCGGCCAGCTCGAGGGCGACCATCCACCCGATGGCCTCGTCGCCGTGATGCCCTGCCACGACGCGCACCTCCGGGGCGCCAGACCACGGTGCCTGGCCGAACCAGGCGGCGACCATCTCGCGCCCCTCCTCCGACTGCCCCAGTGCGACCGAGCCCGCCCGCGGCGCCGCAGCCACCGCCTGCTCGATGCGCTGCAGGCCTTCCTCGACGCCGGGGTAGCCCACCGCGGGGGGCGGCAGCGGCTGGTGCGACCACTCCCCGAAGGCACCGGCTGGTGCCCGCACCCGCACCCACCGCCGACCCGACGGGCCGATGCGGCGACCGTGGTCGACCGTCATCTCAGAGGTGACAGAGCCTACCGGGACCCAGCCCTCGTGCACTTCGGCGGCGAGGGTGTGGGGACCGGCGAGGGCTGCTGCCCCCGCAACCAGCCAGGGCAACGCGACGTCTCCTCCTGGGGCGTGGCGACGATGATAGCATCGCGCTCCATGCGCACCCTCACCTTCAACCGCATCATCGGCAACGGCGCCATGGGCACCGTCTACCATGCCGAGTTGCGGGTTCCTCGCGGCTTCTCGCGCCAGTGTGCCGTGAAGGTGATGAAGTCGACGTCGCCCGACCAGGAGCACTTCCGTGCGCGTATGCGCGACGAAGCGCGTCTGCTGGGCATGCTGCAAGACGAGCAGATCCTCGGTGTGTCCGAGCTGGTGCGGGTCGACGGCCGCGACTGCGTGGTCATGGAGTACGTCGAGGGCGTCGACCTCGCCGACCTCATCCATGTGCGCACGGTGTCGCCTCGTGCCCTCGCCGAGCTCGGTGCGGAGGTCGCAGGCACCGTGCATCGGGCGCATCAGGCGCGCCACCCGTCCACCGGGGAGCCGCTGCACGTCATCCACCGCGACGTGAAGCCCGCCAACGTGATGATCACCAGTCGCGGCGGCGTGCGCCTGCTCGACTTCGGGGTCGCCCGCGCCGCCTTCTCCAACCGTGAGAGCAAGACCCAGGGCCTCGTGCTGGGCACCCTCAACTACTTCCCTCCGGAGATCCTCGCCGGGGGCGAGCCCACGCCCGCCGTCGACATCTACGGGCTGGGCCTCACCTTGTGGGAGTGCGCCACCGGCCGCGACTGGGGGAGCCCGCAGGTGCACAGGCACCGCTTCGAGCGGCGTGTAGAGCAGCGGCTGTCGGAGATCGGCGAAGACTACGCGGCCATCGTGCCCATCCTCCGTCAGGTCCTCCAGTGGGACCCCACCAAGCGCCCCGACGGATCGACGGTGGAGTCGAGCCTCCTGGCAGCGGCCGACAACTGCACCGGGGAAGGCCTGCGCACCTGGGCTCGGCAGATCGTGCCGCCCATCCTCGAGAAGCGCCAGACCGAAGCCCGCCGCGACGACCTGGTCGGCAAGACCCTCCGCCTCGAGGGGCGGGATGCCGCCGGCGACGCGGGGCCCCAGCCCCTCGACAGTCAGGTTCCCGTGTCGCCGGCCGCCGACAAGCTGCAGGCGCACACCTTCAACGACCTGGCCCCTCCCGCTGCGGTGCGACGGGAGAACGACGACATCAGCGAGTCCGACCTGTTGCCCACCGGCGGCCACCCCGCCGAGGCCCTACGCCGCGACCAGCTCCCCGACGACGTGTTCCACCGACCCAAGCCGCCGCCTCCCGCCCCCCCATCCGACAGCGGCTGGGGCCAGATCATCTTGCTGATCGTGGCCGCTGTGATCGTCGGAGGAGCCATCGGCATCAGCCTGTTCACGGTGCTGGTGGCGTTGGCCTGGCTCGCGTTGTTCTAGCCGCGGCGGCCGCCTACTCGGTGATGGGCGGCATCCACACCATGTGCTCGGTCAGCCCCAAGGTGGCGAGGGCTGCCTGGTAGCGCTCCTCCATGGGCACATCCATCACCAGCTCCGCGGACAGGTCGGTGAACAGCCATCCGCCCTTCTCCAGCTCCTCGTCGAGCTGCCCGGCCCCCCAGCCGGCGTAGCCGAGACAGAGCAACAGCGGCTCCCCCCGACGCAGCAGCGACTGCAGCGCCTCGTGGCTGCGCGTGACCGACAGCTCCCCGAAGGCCCAGCCCTCGTCGTCGGGCACCTCACCGCGGGTGACGACCGTGCCCGACCCGGTCTCGACCGGGCCGCCCCACGCCACCGACGCATCGTCGTAGGGAGCCGGATCGACCCCGTGCTCGAACTCGATGACCTCCGGCAACGTGAACTCGACCGCCTTGTTCACCACGACCCCGATCGCGCCGTCTTCGTCGTGGTGGAACACGAGGACCACGGAGCGCTCGAAGAACGGGTCGTGCATCTGGGGCGACGCAATCAGCAGCGTAGGCTTCACCGAACTGCTCACCCGCCGAAGGCGACGCCAGCCGACAGCTGGACGAGCTGGAAGGCCTGACCGAGGGCGTAGGGCTTCGTCTGGTTGGGCTCACCGCCCGCACCGTTGAGGTGAAGCGCGCCTGCACGACCGCGGGTGTAGCTAATCTCGAAGCGTAGCTGCCGATCGAGGGCCGCCACGCCGGCCCCCACCGAGACGAGCGCGGTCGGCGTGACCACCTTGACCTCACCGAACCCGTTGCGCGTGCAGTCTTCCCGCACCGAGCAGGCGAAGTCGCCCGTCACCTGGGCGCCGTTGGGGTCTTGGTAGTAGTCGCTGAGGGGGGCATCGGCCCACGCCGAGCGCGGCCACATCACCAGCATGCCCAGGCCGAGGGAGCCATGCAGGTAGGGCGTCGCCGGTGCCGACGGCAGCAACATCATCTCGGCCCCCAGCCGCTCGCTGATGAGCGCCCCCGAGGCACTGATCAAAAAGGCGCGCTCGGTCTGCCACGCTGGGGGATCCCCGGTGGCCGTCGTGGTCGCCCCGCCCCAGGCGATGGGCGCGCCCTGGCGCACCACCATGGCCATGTCGCCGCGGGTGTAGTCGCCGCTCGTCTCGAGCCGCACCGCGACCATGTCGCCGAGGTGGATGCGCACCGGAACCGACAGGCCGACCCCTATGCCGGCCGACCCCGACGACGAGATGGACTCCAGCTCGCCTGTGTAGTCTTCTCCGTCGAGGCCCTTGGTGGGGTTCGCGAAGCGCAGGTCGCCGTGCAGCGCAGCGCCCACCGACAGCGTGGCCGGCGCGGCCTGTGCGCTCGGGGCCACCGTGGCGAGCGCGAGCACTCCCAACCCGAGGTGAACCAACCCGCTGGACGCTGACTTCATTCGGAGACCTGTCCCGCTTCGAACCTCGCGAACGCCGCACAGTCGGGGAATTCCGACGACGCGGACGACGCGTCGACCTCCAGATCCACGTCGAGGATCCAGAGGCCGGCGTCAATATACGCCAAGCCGGTCCCCGACAGCACGAAGCTTGCGTCGCCCACGGTCACCTCGTCGGCAAGTGCCACCTCGAAAGCGGTGTCTACCGACCCCCCAACCACGACGTCTCCGGCAAATTCGAAGGACAGCTCGTCGGGCAGGCCGGTGACGGTGAGGTCGCCGGTCATCCAGTCCAAAAGGCCCTCCCCCGCCTCCTCGCAGCCGTCTTGGTCGACGACGTCGGCGATGTACACCCCGGTGATGTCTGGGGCCTCCAGGGTGGTGGTGCCCGTCGTGTCGATGTCTTGAGCACCGCCGGCGCACGCCACCAGCCAGGCGCACAGCGCCATCCAACGCATCATGTCGTCTCCTTGCCTTCCGCGAGCGCGGCGAGGGCGTCGGGCTGCAGCAGCACGACGCGTTTCTCTTCTACGGCGATCAGCTCCCGACGGCGTAGCTCGATCATCGACACGCTGACCGTCTCCCGGGTGACCCCGACCAGCGCCGCCATCTCCCGGTGCGTAAGCCGCAGATCGATGATGACCCCGCGCGAGTCGCGCACCCCGAAGTCGTCGGACAGGGCGAGGAACAGCGCCGCCAGCCGCGCCTCGGCGGTGCGGTGGAGCAACACGCCCAGTCGCCGCTCCAGCCGTGACGCCCGCTGACTCGCCAGCCGCCCCAGGGCGAGGGCGAAGGGAGCGCTGACCGCCGCAGCAGCGGCCACCGCCTCGGCGGGCACCCGGTACACCGCCGCCTCGCCCCAGGCCTCGGCGACCTCCGCGCGTCGGGCCGTGCGCCAGTCAGGTTCCAGCAGCGCAGCCTCCCCGATGACGGAGCCTCGGGCGTACAGCCCCAAGGTGACCACGCGCTCCGCATCCACCCGTCGCCACACCTTCACTGCGCCACGCCGCACCACCACCAGGGAATCGGCGGCGCTGTCTTCCTCCCACACGTGCTGGTGGGTCGCCAGCTCTTCGGTGGTCGCCGCGTCGGCGAGCCGCCGGCAGAGGCTGTCGGGGAGCGCATCGAACGGCGTGATGCGCGCAAACAGGCTCGAGGCCCCTCTCCCCACAGCGCTCCTCCTCGGTCAGTGTACAGCGCAGGCTCCCCACGACGTACCCTGTGGACCCTGCAACCCGCTCGTCGCCCGAGGTGTTCCTGCCGCTGCCCGTCGCCATCGTGCTCGCCGCCGGCGCCTCGCGTCGGATGGGCCGGTGCAAGGCGCTGCTCCCTCTCGGCGGCCGGCCCCTGGTGGCATGGCATGTGGAGAGGCTCGCGCAGGTGGCGGATGGGGTGGTCGTGGTCGCGGGGCCCCAGCTGGCGGCCGTGACCGCAGCTGTGGCGGGCATCGAGGCTGTGAGGGTGGTCCACAACCCCAGGTGGGCCACGACCCAGATGGTGGACTCCCTCCGACGCGGGGCCCGCGCCGCTGCCCCTGACCGCGATCTGCTCATCACCCCGGTCGACGTCGCGCCCGCCGCGCCGTCCCTCCTGGAGCGCCTCGCAGCGGCCCATGGCTCCGCCGTGCCCCATGGCCCCGATGGCGACGGCCACCCGGTGCGGCTGTCCGCTGACCTCCGACCACGCCTCGACACGTTTCTGGAGCACGGCCTGCGCAGCCTGCTCCTCGACGCATCCCGCATCCCCTTCCCCGCTCCGGTCGCTGCCGACTTCGACGTGCCATCTTCGTGGGCGACGTTCGTGACAGCGTGGGAGGAAGGGGGGGATGGCTAGAGGCGGACTCGAACCGCCGACAACCCGGGTATGAACCGAGCGCTCTAACCAACTGAGCTACCTAGCCAAGCGTGCGCCAGCTAACCGGGCCCACCGCAGGCGTCTAGGCGAGCGATCACGTGCCCAGCAGGAAGGTGAGGGCCAGCCCGGTGAAGAAGCCAGAGACGAACAGCAACGTGCCCACGGTCACGCGCAGCCAGCGCAAGGCACCGGGGTGCCCGTCGAACCAGTGGTGCCCACTGTCGGGATCCGACCACAGGCTCAACACCACCCCCGGCCGCACCAGCAGCTGGAAGTAGGCGACCCCCAGCACGGCGGTGAGGGCGGTCATCAGGCCGACGAGGACAGGCTCCACCCCTGCAGTCTACCCGCCGTCGGGCGACCATGCTCGCGACGTTAACAGTCGCTACGCGCGCCCCACCCCCGCCACGAAGGGCGTCGACCGTCGTGGCCTGAGAGGGGCGCACGCACCGGAACAGCCTCGCTGTGCTTTGTGTTAAGAACCCCGGCAACCATCCTGAGAGGGCCCCGATGAAGCTCCTGTCCCTGACCGCGCTGCTGGCGCTCGGCCTCCCGTCTGCAGCCCAGGCAGCCGATGCTCGCCCCGCAAAGCCCGAGATGAAGGTGAACGTTCCGGCCTACGCCCTGAACACCAACGTCTACACCTTCCCGTCGGGCCTTCGCATCATGATGCAGTCTGACCGGTCCTATCCGACCGTCGGCGTGTTCTCCGTGGTCAACCACGGCTCCGCTGACGACCCCAAGGATCTGGCCGAGGTCGCCCACTTCGTGGAGCACACGTGGTTCCGCTCGGTGCATGGCGAGCTGCCCCCGGTGATGGATGTCATCCAAGACGTGGGCACGGTGTTCAACGCCACCACCCACTCCGACTGGACCGACTACCAGACCTACGCCTCGTCGCAGTACGTCAACCAGCTGCTCACCCTCGAGTCGCTGCGGCTCACCGAGCCCTACATCGGGGTCACCGAGGAGCAGATCACCGTCGAGCGTGAGGTCATCCGCAACGAGTGGCGTCGCCGCAACGAGCAGAACTTCGCGCTGCTGTTCAACTACATGAACGAGGTCGTCTACCCGGAGAGCCACGGCTACCACACGGCGTCGACCCACGACACCATCGACAACATCAAGCTCAAGAACCTCCAAGACTTCTTCGACGCCTACTACAAGCCCGAAGAGACCACGGTGTTCGTCGTCGGCGACATCCCGGAAGACCCCAACGAGCAGCTGTCGCTGGTGTTCCGCAACTTCGCTCCGGAGCTGCTGCACCCCAAGCTCACCGACGAAGACATCTTCGAGTTCCCGAAGCCGGGCATCGAGAACCCCGACCCCGACAACCCCGACCACGTGCTCACCGGCGCCTGGGATCCTGCGGATCGCGAGACCGACCCGGTCGAGCGCAAGCTGTTCCCCCTCGTGCCCAACAGCAAGTGGGAGCCGCGCATCACCGAAGATCGGCCGCCCGTTCCTGAAGTCGGCACCACCGAGATGCGCACCAAGCAGTGGCCCCTCGACGACAAGATGGTCGTGGTGGGCTGGTCGCTCCCCGGCGGCTACCGCTCCGACCACTGGGCGCTGCAGCTGATGGGCAACGTGGCCGGCGGCTTCGTGCGGCGCGGCTTCGCCGAAGACATCGACCGCAAGCGCGTCGGGGATGTCGCATGTGGCGGGTGGCCCGAGGTCACCAACACCACGTTCTTCTGCTACGCAGAGCTCAAAGACAAGAAGCTCGACCCCGAGCGGGTGCGCACCCAGATCATCGATCAGCTCTCCCAGATCTGGAACCCCGAGCTCGCCCAGGCGAACATGATCGGCGGCTACGAGCAGGAGCTGTCCCGCGCACGGAACGAGCTGCTCGCCAACACGCTCAAGAACGTCGATGCCTACATCGCCATCTCGGCCGGTCGCGCCAACGACACGGCGGTGCATGCCCACTACACGGGCGAGCCGAAGTTCTACAGCGACGGCATGAACCAGATCATGAACCTCGACGGCGGCACCATCGTCGACATCGCCAGCAAGTACCTGAAGCGCGATCGAGCGGCCTCGGTGGTCCTCGAGCCCCTCAGCGAAGACGAGATCGACACCACGAGCGACTTCAGCTCCTACTCGGGCGCCAACCAGAACGACATCGTCATCAACTCCTCCGACGATCTGTCCGCCGTCGACAACGAGCAGATCAGCGCCGCCTACATCGAGCCCGACCTGTCCGACATGCTCGACTTCGAGCTCGACAACGGCCTGCGGGTCATCGTCAAGCCCCACGGCGCTGCCCCGCTCGTCCGCGCCAACCTGATGGTGGGCCGCAACGCCTACGAAGAGCCGCAGGAGTTCGCCGACTTCGTGGCAACCTTCACGCGCTCCGTCGGCCAAGACCCACTCCCCATCGCGTCGACGCCGAACTTCATCGTCTGGGAAGGCGTGCCTGGCTACTCCCCCGGCTACGGCATGCCCTTCATCTTCCAGCAGGCCGGCGGGGCCACCGACTCCAGCTACAACTTCTCCTACATGGGGCCCTCCGGGAACCTCGATGGGTTGCTGTGGCTGCTCCGCGAAGAGATCGAGACGGCCAAGCCCTACATCGACGGCAAGTCCGAGTTCGTGAAAGACGCGGAGAAGGCCATGAAGGGCAAGTGGTTCGACCCCGAGTGGCACCTCGACCGCATCTCGAACGAGTACCTCTACCCAGGCCACTCCGCGGGCCAGGCCGACACCTGGGAGGCCGTGCAGCTCGCCCGCTCGTGGGGCAACAGCGACATCGACACCTACCTCGCGCAGCACCTACGCCCCGACAACGCCACCCTGGTCGTCGCCGGCAACATCGATGCCGCCGAGGCCAAGAAGCTGGCCGAGAAGTACTGGGGCGGCTGGAAGGCCCGCGGCACCGCGGAGCCCATCGCCGAGATGAGCCCCCCCGACATGCCCGATCAGCCCTCCCGCATCGTCATCCTCGACGACCCGGGCCGCACCCAGTCGCAGGTCAACACCTCCTGCCGCCTCAACTACGACGACCCGGCCCTCGAGCCTTCGGTTCGGGTGCTCGGCAGCCTGCTGCGCAACCAGACGTTCTCTACGCTGCGCATCAAGGAAGGCCTGGCCTACTCGCCGGGTGCCTACGCGGCCGTGCGCGGTCACAACGGCGCCGAGCTCGGCTTCTACTCCCTCGCCACCAACGTAGGCGTCGGTCGCACGGTCGAGTTCTTCAAGGAGGCCGTGGAGAAGGTCGAGGCGGGTGAGGTCAACCTCGACGAGGTCAAGCTGCACAAGCTGCGGAACGCGCGGAGCGCGGGCGTGGCGCGGCAGTCCATCGACCAGATGACCAACGCCCTGCTGGGCGTGCTCCGCCGCGATGCCGACTGGGATCTGCTCACCGACGGTGGCGAGCACATCGCTGCGGTCGACCCGGCGGTGTTCACCGAGCTGGTGGCTGGCTGCGGCGACCACATGGTCACCACCATCCAGGGCCCCAAGGATGTCATCACCCCGCAGCTCGACGAGCGCGGCTACGAGTACGAGGTGCTCGAGTGGCAGTCCTACGCGGAAGAGCTGCTGTGGCAGTACGACGCCAAGGCCGCCAAGAAGCGCGAGAAAGACAAGCAGAAGAAGGCCAAGAAAGACGCGAAGAAGGCCGACAAGGCTGACAAGAAAGACGACGATGGCGAGGCCAACGCCGACTGAGTCGTCGCTCGCTTCGCGCCGAGGGCCCGCGGCCGAACGGTAGCGGGCCCTCTCTGTTTGTCGGTGGACTCCCCCCTTCGCCTCTCAGCGGGGCAGCACCCGAACCGGGCGCCGCCGGCGAGCAGGCGCGTCGTCGTCGAGGGCCTCCTCGGTGCGAGGGGCCATCCGCGGAGGCCGACGGATGGGCTCGAAGGCCACCTCGGGCGCCGGGTCGACCCGTGCCTGGCGCACGAGCACGGCGGGGCCCGCCCCCTCCTCAGCAGCCTCGGGGGCGACCGACACGCGCCCCGCCTCGCCGGCCGCCACGTAGGCGAGCCCGTCGCTCGTCACCAGCGGCCAGAAGCCGTCGACGGCTTCCCCTGCCCCCTCCCCCGCCAGCCCGCTGTCGAGCACGCCCTGCACCGCCCCGATCCAGGCCGGCAGCGCTCCCGAGGCACCCGCGAGACGGATGGAGCCGTTGCGCATCTCTCGGTTGTCGTCGTAGCCGACGTAGGTGCCGACCACGTAGCCACCGCGGGGGGTGAACCCCTCGTCGGCGGTGACGGGCACGAAGCCGAGGAAGGCCGCGTTCTTGAAGTCGTTGGTGGTGCCCGTCTTGCCGCCCACGGGCACCTGGGCGCTGCCTAGCTTGGCCTCGTACAGCGCGCGCCGCCCGGTGCCGTGCTGCACCACGTTGCGCAGGATGTCGGCGGTCATGTCGCCGATGAGCGGGTCGGCCACCCGGGTGGGCTCGGGGGTCGCGCGGTAGATCACCCGCCCGTCGACATCGCGGATCTCCTCGATGAGCGCGCCCGGGGTCTCGATGGCGGCCACCGGCTGCCCGAGCGTGGTGCCAGGCACCTCGTAGGCGTCGCCGGTCACCAAGCCCTGGTAGACGCTCACCGACTCCTCGAGGGTGATCTCGCTGGCGCCCAGCGGCAGCGACAGCACAGGCTGCAGCTCGGTCTGCACGCCGTACTGCTCGGCGAGGGACGTGAGGTAGCGCAGCGACAGCAGCACCCGGAAGTCTTGGTGCCAGTACAGCAGCTCGGGGCTGTACAGGTCGGGCATTCCGTCGATGTCGAGGGTGAGGCGCCGCCGCTGCAGCGCGCTGTCGAGAGCCATCAGCGTGCCCACGTGGAGCCGGTCATCGATACGCACGTCGTCGAAGCCCGCCAGCAGCGGCCCCTCGGGGGCGGGGGCGACCTGCTCGACGTCGGGCTCGGGTGCCGGACGATCCCGCTGCCAGGGCCACCGCCGGGACGACGGCTCGGGGGGCGCGGGCACGGGGAGCGCCCACTCGGTGTCGGGCTCGACAGCCGGCGCGAGGCCCAAGGAGTCGACGAAGTCGGCGTCGGGCACCACGAAGCCCTCGGGGAGCGCGCCACAGGCCACCTCGATCCGCTCGCCCTCGAGGAGCACCGACAGGTCGGGCACCAGCTCGGGGATCGGCACCTCGCCCTCGTCGAGGGCACGCTGCAGCGCCTCGTGCTGCGGGCGGCACACGTCGACACGGCTGCGCAGGGTGAGCCAGTTGTTGTCGAGGGCGTGCTCCTTCCACGCGCGGGTCGACGGCCCCTCGCGGGCCACTCGCGCGCGCTCGGCGGCGTAGCCCCAGCCGTACAGCAGGCTGCGGAGCCCCAGCCGATCGTCGGGATGAGCGAGGTCGCCCGAGAGCAGCTCGGCGCGGGCCTGCAGGAACAGCGCCTCGGCCACCCGGCTGCGGGTGGGGAGCACCCCTGCCTTCTGGATGCGGGTGCGGTAGGCCTCCTCGGTCTCGTCGGCACGCCGCGCCAGATCGAGGCTGTGGGCCAGAGCGCGCACCTGCTCTCCGTCGAGCCGGTCGGTGAGGTGGTACAGCAGCCAGATGCTCGCCAGGTTCTCCGAGCGCACGCCTGCCCAGCTCATCGACACGACCGGGTCGGGGGTGTGGTCGGGGCGCGGTGCGTAGAAGGTCGTGGAGAACGGGAAGATGTTGCGCTGGTTGTCGAGGTCGTCGGCAGGCGACCACCCCAGCTGCAGGGCCGCGTGGAACACGAGCGGCTTCCAGGTGGAGCCATACTGGCGCAGGGCGGTGGCGCGGTTGAAGTTGCGGTTGTCGTTGCCGCCCACCATCGCGCGGATGCGGCCCTCCTGCAGCACCATGCTCGCGCCCTGCAGCTCGGGGCGCAGCTCGAGGTCGCACACGGCGGGCTTGTCGCCGACTGCCTCCTGCCGCACCGACACCAGCACGACCGCCTCGTCGGGGATCGCAGCCACGAAGGCGTCGACCTCAGCCGAGCTCGCCTTGACCGACTTGTCGCCCTTCTTGCCCCGCTTGGAGGCCACCGCCACCCGCACCATGGCGTCGCGGTCGGCCACGCACGGGTGCGCACCGAGGTCTAACAACAGGTGCTTGCCGCCCTCGTCTTCGTGGGACGTGACCCTCGCCATCCGGAAGCCATGCCGCGGCGGCGGGTGGTCGGGGTCGTAGCGGGGGCCGCGATGCCCCTCGACCACGAACGACTCCGGCCCCAGCCCCTCCATCCACAGGCCCACCTCGGTGAGGTGGTGCCACAGCCCGTAGGTGGACTCCGCCTGTAGCCCGGGGTCGAGGGTGGTGATCACCGTCAGGCCCGCGGTGGCGGGGTCGTCGATGCCCTGGTCGGCGAGGAGCTGGGCGAAGGGTGGCTCGGACAGCCGGCGGGCGACCTCGTCGAGGACCGCGCTGCTGTCGTAGCGGAAGGCCCCCCGCTTGAAGGGCAGCGTGAAGCCCTCGTCGAGGAGGGCCTGGGCCTCGGCCCGGATCCGACCCGCCTCCAGCAGGCGCGCGTCGTAGGCTCGCTGACTCGCGGGGTCGTCGCCGGGGAGCGGCCCGGCCAGGTGCTCGATGGGCTCGGACAGCATCCGCCCCAGCACGTAGCGCGTGCGCACATGGGCCTGCTCGACCGCCCGCGCCCGGCGCGGCTCATCGCCAAGGAAGGGGTCGTAGTAGGCCGGCGCCTTCACCAGGCCAGCCAAGAAGGCCGACTCGAGCACCGTGAGCTCCTCGACCTCCTTGTCGAAGAAGTGGCGCGCCGCGATGCCCAGCCCCCGCCCGTTGCCCGTGACATGGAACTGGTTCGCGTAGAACTCCAGGATCTCGGGCTTGGTGTAGTGGGCCTCGAGGCGCAGGGCGTTGAGCAGCTCGACCAGCTTGGCCTTCCCGCTGCGGTCGGGCCGGTAGTAGATGTTCTTCGCGGTCTGCTGCGTCAGGGTGGAGCCCCCCGCGACCACGCCCCCCGCGATGAGGTTGTCGCGCATGGCCCGGGCGATGCCCTTGGGGTTGACCCCGGCGTGGTACCAGAACCGCCCATCCTCGGCGGCGACCAGGCCCATGACGTAGGCCTGGGGAAGCTCGTCGAAGGTGACGGTCTGCCGGTGTTCCTGGGTGAAGAACACGCCGACGGGAGTCTCCCCGTCGCGGAACATCACCGGCGTCTCCTGGGCGATCACCGCCTGGATGTGCTCGCGGTCGAGGTGGGCGCCCGGGTTGGCCACCACCAGCTCCTGGTAGCCCCATGCCGCCACGGCCAGCCCAGCGAGGGAGGCCACGAGCCCCACGAACAGGCCGCCCATCCCCAACTGGACGCTGCAGCCCATGCAGCCGGCGGCACGGCGGGTCTTGGTTTCGTCAGGCACGCGTCAGCTCCCGGTAGACGAGTTCGGTCTGCAGGACCATGCGAGAAACGGGCCAGGCTCGCGCTGCGGCCCGCAGCCCCTCGGCATCTGCCGCGGCCCAGGCGTAACCCAGCGCCTCGGCCACCCCGAGCACGTCGGCCGGGTCGGCCACCACCAGTCGACGGTCGGGCACCAGCTCGCTGGCTCCGTCGCGGCGACTGCACACCGGCGGCACCCCGGCCGCCATCGCCTCCAGCACCGCATTCGACGACGCATCGTAGCGGGAGGGCAGCACCATCGCGTCGGCCCCGGCGAGGGCCTCGGCCGCGGGCATCGACCCCACACACTGCACCCCTTGCGGGCCATGGCGTGGCCCCGCCGCCACCATCCGGTCGAGGGGCCCCGCCACCCGAGCAAAGGCCGCCGCCGCTACGTCGAGCCCCTTGCGCGCCGCATCATGGCCCAGGAATAGCGCGACCCGCCCCCCCGACGGCACCCCCCACCGCTGCCGCACCCGACCACGGAGGTCGGCCGACACCGCGGGGAGCTGCACCCCGTTGCGCACCACCACGACCCGACCCGGTGCCATGCCGTGGAACGCGACGAGCTCCGCCGCCACCCGCTGGCTGTTGGCGATCACCCGCCGTGCCGTCATCGCCGCCGCCGCATCCAGTCGAGCCTCCCTTCGCTGTCGCAGCGTCCACCTCCGCCACCACAGCGCAGGGGGCAGGCCATCCAACCAGGCCTGGTGGACTCCCCCGCCCGCCCGGTACACATCGGCGCCGGGGGCGCGCTCCATCGCGTGCACCACATCGAACCTCGCTCGTGGGACCCGGCTCACCGCGCCCCACAGCGCACGCCGCGACCGCGGCAGCGCGTGCACCTCGATGCCGTCGGCCCGATCGACCCGGCGCGCCCACACCTCCACGTGGTGGCCGCGCTCCGCGAGCCCCGCCGCCAGCGCAGCGCTCTGGCCGCCCGTGCCCTGACCCGCGCCGTAGGTGCCGCAGATCAGGGCGACGCGGAGCGCTGTCGACGCCACAGGCGCCCCCACTTCATGCCTGTGTACACCGCGCCCAGACCCGCCAGGGCCAGGCCGGCCCCCCCGTCGAGAAAACCTGCTCGTAGCAGATACGCATCCATGAATCGTAGCGGAGGCCGGGCGAGCACATCGCGGCGCCGCGCGCGCACCCCCCGCGCATCGAGGGACCGGGCGGAGGTAGCGGTGTAGCGATCGATGGTCTGCAGGTGCTCGGCGAAGCTGCGGTAGGGCACATGCCCGATGTCGCCGGGGAGGTCGACGACCCTGCCCGCGACCTCCAGCCGATCGTGTGGATCGTCGCCGACCCATCGGCCCGCCCCCCGACGCACCAGGCGCACCTTGCGGTCGGGGTACCACCGACCGTGGCGGATGGGTCGACCGAGCCAGTGGTTGCACCGGGCCAGGCGGAAGGCGCCGACATCCTCCGATGCCGAGGCGATCGCGCCGGCCACTGCCTCCGCGGCCTCCGGCTCCAGCCACTCGTCGGCGTCGAGGGAAAGCACCCAGGGCTGGCTCGCGAGGCGCAGCGCGCGGTTCTTCTGGGCGACGTGCCCAGGCCAATCGGCACGGATCCACCGGGCCCCGTGCGCCGTCGCGACCTGACGTGTGGCGTCGCGAGATCCGGAGTCCACCACCACCTTCTCCACGGCCTGTGGCACCGAATCCAGGCACCTTCCCAGACGATCCGCCTCGTCGACGGCGATGACCACGAGCGACAGCACCGCGCCTCCTTGACGGCCCAACGTATAGCGATAAGCATCTGTCGGACGGCGCCATGCCCAAGTGGTTAAGGGAGAGGTTTGCAAAACCTCCATTCCCCGGTTCGAATCCGGGTGGCGCCTCCATTCTCTCCCCCCATCCTGCGACGAAACGTTGCGCCCGCAGGATGAGCTGGCTGGCTAGAGAACCGAACCACCGGAGGTGACGTGCTCGAGCAAGGGATGATGTCGTTCGCACTGCTCGGCGCGGGCTGGGTGCTGTGGCTGCTGGTGTTCCTGAGCGTCGGCTGCATCGCCATCGCGCTCGAGCGCACGTGGTTCCTGCTGTCCGACCGAGCCGCCGCCGGTGAGCTGGGGCAGGCAGTCAATGCCTTCCTGGCCAGTGGCGACACCGCAGCCCTCGGGGCAGCCCTCGCCGCCCTCGGGGGCTTCGAGGCCCGGGTGTTGGCGGCCGGTCTGGAGCTGGCCCCTCACGGCGTGGATGCCGCCGAGAAGGCGATGGCGGGCACGGTCACCGCCGAGAAGATGCGCATGGAGCGGGGGCTGTCGTTCCTGGCGACCGTGGGGTCCAACGCCCCCTTCCTGGGCCTGTTCGGCACCGTGCTCGGGATCATCAAGGCCTTCCACGACCTGGCCATCAACACCGACGAAGCGAGCGAAGCGGTGATGGCAGGCATCTCCGAGGCGCTGGTCGCGACGGCCGTGGGCCTGTTGGTCGCCATCCCTGCGGTGGTGCTCTACAACGTGTTCAGCCGCTGGGTGAAGTCGCGCCTGTCGCGCAGTCAGAGCCTCGCCAACCTCGTGCTGGCCCGGCTGGAGGGCGAGGTCAGCCATGGGGGCTAGGCTCGGCGACGATGACGACGATCTGATCGCCGACATCAACATCACCCCCTTCGTCGACATCATTCTGGTGGTGCTGATCATCTTCATGGTGACGGCGACCACGATCGTGAAATCGTCGATCAAGGTGGAGCTACCCGATGCGGCGACGGGCGAGGCCACGGAGTCCACCTCCCTCGGGGTGACCCTGCTCGTGGATGGGGGGCTGCTCCTCGACGGAGAGGCCATCAGCCCCGAGGCCCTCGCCACCAAGCTGAAGGCCGAGAAGGCCGCTCGCGACGAAGTGGTAGTGCTGATCTCGGCAGACAAGAGCGTGGCTCACGGGCGGGTCACCTGGCTCATCGATCTGGTGAGGTCCCAAGGCATCGCGAAGTTCGCCATCAACATCGACAAGGCCCAGACCCTGCCCCCCGACCCCGCCACCCAGGGCGAGGGCCGCGGGGTGATGCCCGGGAGCCCCTGACGATGCGCGCGACCGTGCTCGAGCCCCGACGCTGGCAGGAGGGCGCCTTCCTCGCGGGGGCGGTCCTGCTGTCGCTGGGCCTGCACGCGTCGCTGGCCGGTGGCGTGTCGCGCATCCCGGAGCGCGAGGTGAGCGAGCCGGTGTGGGTGGAGATGGCCATCGCGGAGCCTGCCCCCGCACCGGTGGAGCCCGCACCCGAGCCAGAGCCGGAGCCAGAGCCAGAGCCAGAGCCAGAGATGCCGGAGCCCGAGCCCCCACCCGAGCCGGAGGTGGTGGAGTTCGAGCCCGAGCCCGAGCCGCAGCCCGACACGCCGCCGCCCCCGCCGGAGGCCAAGCCCGTGCCGCGGGTCGTGCAGGGCCTCGACAACGACTCCTTCCTCGAGGGCAGCGGCACCAACCTGGGGGTGCGGGCCGGCACCACCACGGCCGCCAAGGCGACCGACGAGCTGATGAGCCTCGAAGACGCCGACACCTCTGCGGTGGTGCCCTACGCCAGCGTGAGCAAGCCCCCCAAGATTCGCTTTCCCCCCACCGTCGAGCTGCCCGAGGCGGTCCGCTCCGGCGAGGTGGAGGGCCGAGTGGAGGTGGTGCTCACCATCGACGCCGACGGCAAGGTGAGTGACGTGGAGGTCGTGCAGTCGCTGCACCCGGAAGCCGACGCCGCCTGCACCGCGGGGCTGCGCCGCTCCCGGTGGAAGGCCGGCACCAAAGACGGCGTCGCCGTCATCGTGCGCAACGTGCCCTACAGCTGCCGCTTCGAGGCCATCGACGGATGACACCCCTCCTGCTCCTGTTGTCGCTGGGCCTCGCCCAGGAAACGCCGCCGGCCGAAGAGGGCGAGGCCCCCGATGGGGTTGAAGGCGAGGCTCCCGGGGAGCCGCCCATCCCCGACGACCTGCCCATCTTGTCGGGTCCCAGCCTGGTGGCCGACAGCTACGTCGAGGCCGCCTACCCGGAGGCGGCGAAGGCCGAGGGGCGTGAGGCGACGGTGGTGCTGTCCATCGAGCTGTCCGCGGAGGGCGAGATCGACATGGTGCAGGTCACGTCATCCGACGGCGCCGAGTTCGAGGATGCCCTGATGGACGTTCTGTTCGACTGGGCATGGGAGCCAGCGATGACCGAGGCGGGGCCGGTGCCCGTCACCTTCCCCTTCACCTACAGCTTCGAGCTGGGGGAGGAGCCGGAGCCCGAGCTGCCGGTCAACTTCACGGGCCTGGTGGTGGAGATGGCCACCCGCACCCCCATCGCCAACGCCACCGTCGCCATCGAAGGCACCGAGCTGGCCGCCACGACCGACGCCGAGGGCCGCTTCGAGCTACGCGGCGTGCCCACGGGCGAGCAGGTCGTGCGCCTGCTGCACACCGGCCACGTCACCGACGAGCGCACCGTCGACTTCGTCGAGGGCGAGCTGACGGAGGCCAAGCTGTGGATGCGGGCCGACGCCTACCGCAGCAACGAGGTGGTCATCGCCTACGAGCGCGAGAAAGACGAGGTCACCCGTCGCACCATCAGCATCGAGGAGATCCGGCGCGTTCCGGGCACCTTTGGCGACCCGGTGCGGGTCATCCAGACGCTCCCGGGGGCCGCCCGCACACCCTTCGGGACCGGGCTGCTGGTCATCCGCGGCGCCAACCCCGAAGACAGCGGCGTGTACGTCGACGGCATCCGCATCCCCATCGTCTACCACCTCACCGGCACCACCTCGGTCCTGGCCCCCGACCTCATCGAGAGCGTCGACTACCTGCCTGGTGGCTACGGCGTGCAGTACGGCCGCACCATGGGCGGCACCATCGACGTGAAGACGAAGAGCGACTTCGCAGAGAACGGCCGGCTGTCGTTCGGCGCCGACATCCTCGACAGCCAGGTGTTCTACGAGGGCAAGCTGGGGAAGAACAAGAAGCACGGCATCGCGGTGGGGGCTCGGCGCTCCTACATCGACGTGTTCATCCCCATCTTCACCGCCGACACCGGCTTCACCCTGAAGCCCCGCTACCACGACTACCAGCTCAAGTGGGTGCCCGAGCTGCCCGGAGAGCAGGAAGCATCGCTGTTCTTCTACGGCTTCGACGATGTGCTGCAGGTGTCGACCCCCGACGAGCAGGCGCAGGGCTCCGATCAAGACACCCAGGGCGACCTGGGGGTGCAGTACAACTCGCACCGGCTCGTCGGCCGCTACCGCAACCAGCTGTCGGAGCGCGTGGCCTTCGACTTCACGCCCTCGGTGGGCCTCGACACCTCCGACGCGTCCCTCGGCACCGAGTTCGGCCTCACCAACGGCGTCACCCTGTTCAATGTGCGGGGGCAGCTCGAGTGGCAGGCCACCGACGCGGTGGAGGTCGTGCCCGGCTTCGACCTGTACGGTGGGCTGTGGTGGTTCGACTTCCGCAGCGCGGTGAACTTCGAGGCCATCGACGACCCCCTCGCCGAGCGTGAGCCTGTCGGCTTCGACGGCCGCGGCAGCTTCTGGTCGCCCGATGCCTTCGTCAAGGTCAACCTGCGCCCCCTCACCGACCGCTCCCGCTGGCTGATCACGCCCGGAGTGCGCCTGCAGAACACCGTGCTGAAGACGGGTGGTGAGGTGGCCGGCGAGGCCCCGCAGCCGTGGGACTGGTCGGGAGCCGTCGACCCCCGGGTGCTCACCCGCTACCAGATCGTGCCCGACCGCTTCGCCGTCAAGGGCGCCACCGGGCTGTACCACCAGCCTCCCCAGCCCCAGGAGGCCGTCGGCGTCGGCACCACAGCATCGGTCGGCTACGAGCGCAGCTGGGCGAGCAGCGTCGGCTACGAGCACCGCCTCAGCAACGCCGTGCACTACGACATCGACGTGTTCTACCGCTCGATGGACCGCCAGATCGTCTTCGACGAGAGCTGGACGGGCTTCGGCTCCAACCCCTTCGTCAACGAGGGGCTCGGGCGCGCCTACGGCGTCGAGGTCATCGCGCGACACGACCCGGTGAACCGGTTCTTCGGGTGGGTCAGCTACACCCTGTCGCGCGCGGTTCGCAACGACTACCCGAGCTCCTGCGACGCCGACGAGAACCGCCTGCTCGGCACCGGCGACTGCTGGACTCAGTTCGACTTCGACCAGACCCACATCTTCTCGGCGCAGGGCGGCTACGACCTCCCTCACGACTTCGGCATCTCGGCTCAGGTGCAGTACGTCACCGGCAACCCGACCTCGCCGTTCAACGCCGGGGTCTACGACGCCGACTCCGACTTCTACAACGGCTTCGCGGTGGGCCCCCCCAACAGCGAGAGGCTCCCGCCCTTCTTCCAGACCAGCCTGCGCTTCGACAAGCTGTTCACCTTCAAGACGTGGCAGTTCGAAGCCTACGTCGACCTGCTCAACGCCGTCCGCGGGGTCAATCCCGAGTTCACCATCTACAACTACGACTACAGCGAATACGCCTACGTGCGCGGGCTGCCGTTCATCCCGAACATCGGCATCGAGGCGAGGTTCTTCCCATGAGATACCCCCTGCCCCTGCTGTTCGTCCTCGCCGCCGGCTGCGTCATCGGCAGCGAAAAATACCCTCGCCCCCGCGATCTCGCGCCCACCTGGCTGGTCGACCGCACCCGCGTCCTCGCCGTGGTTGCGGAGCCCCCCGAGATCCGACCCGGCGAGACCGCCCGCTTCTCTGCCCTGATCGCCACGGTCGACGACGACGAGCTGCTGCAGGTGTGGTTCGCCTGTCCCGTCGACGACGAGGGCAACGGCTTCGGCTGCTTCACCGACCTGGGCTCCATCGACCTGGAGACCGCCAGCCCCGAAGACATCGCAGCGCTGGGGGTCATCGGCTTCGTGCCCGGGCTCCCCCCGCAGTACACCGCACCGGGTGACTTCCTCGAGGCCGTGGAGCCCGAGGCCCGCGCCGAGGGCCGCTACGTCAACGTGCAGGTCAGCGCGCTGCCCGACACCCTCGTGCCCAGCTCCACCACCCCGACCGGCACGGGGGAGGTCCCCGACATCGACTTCAACGAAGTCGAGGTCGCCTACAAGCGGCTCGTCGTCTCCGAGGCCCCCACCCCCAACCACAACCCCACCATCGCCAACTTCATGGTCGATCGCCTCGACGTGCCGGCCGAGGCCGTGGTCGAGGTCGAGGCCAAGCAGTCCTATGCCCTCGGCATCCGCCTGCCCGACGGCACGCGAGAGGTCTACGAGTTCGTGAACAGCGACGGGGTCGTCGAGGAGCGGGTCGAGGAGCCCTACGCGTCGTGGTACAGCACGGGCGGCACGGTCACCGAGGAAGTGACGCTGCATCCGTACCTGGAGTCGACATGGACGGCTCCGGACGGTCCCGAGGAAGGCACGTGGTTCGTCGTGCTGCGTGACCGTCGCGGCGGCATGGTGTGGTGGGCCCAGCCCTGGGCCGTGCGCTGACCCTGCGTCGTCGATGATGGAACCGGCTCGACAAAGAGTTGACAAGGGACTGTGCACACGGCGTTGGACCGGCGCTCCCGGCATACGGTCGGTGCTGTGAGCTCGGAAGGCCGCGCTGAGCGGCCGAACGCCCGCTTGCGTGCTAAGGTTCCGCCGCCGCGGGCCCCCCTGCGAGCCTGCCCACGCTCCGGAGATGGTTGGATGTACCCCTCGCCTCGCCCAGCGAACCCCTCCTCGGCACTGCCGATCGGAGGTCGCCTTACCACCTGGCTATGCGCCAGCATTATCGGCGTCTTGCCGCTGCTCTCACCGAACAGCGCCGAAGCCGCCGACTCCCCCGGCCTGGAAGCCATCTCGGACTTCCGTGAGGGGGCCGATGATCGCCCGGCGGTCGCCAACCGGTTCTTCCTGAAGCAGCAGCGCTTCGAGATCAGCCCGATGATTGGCTACGTGCCGAACAACCCGTTCGCTCGGCGCATCGTCGGCGGCCTCGGGCTCGGCTACCACTTCACCGAGACCATCTCGACCCACGCGGTCGTCGGCTTCAGCCCGGATGCGGGCGAGGGCGACCTCAAGGGCCTCACGGGCGTGCTCCTCGACCGCGCCTTCGCGGCCGACCAAGACAACGCCCTCAGCTTCCAGCAGCCCCTCGACAAGGTGCAGCTGCAGGCAAGCTTCTCGGCCACCTGGGCTCCGGTCTACGGCAAGATCAACCTGGTCGGCGAGACGGTGCTCAACTTCGACTTCTACGGCACGGCGGGCCTGTCGATGGTCTCGAAGCAGAACTACGCGGCCAAGTACGACACGGCCGCCACGCCTGACCAGCAGCTCGCCGGCGACGTCGTCTTGCTCGAGACGCTGGGCAACGAGGTGAAGCTGGGCCCGAGCCTGGGCATCGGCGCCAACTTCTTCCTCAGCCAGTTCATGGCGTTCAAGATCGACGCACGCTCGAGCTTCTACGTCGACAACAAGCCGCAGTACGACCCCGATGTGCCGGTGGCCGAGCAGCGCCTGTACAACAACTTCATCGCCTCTGGCGGCCTGGCCTTCTTCTTCCCGAAGATGAAGCCGCGCCTCTACGTGTACTAGGAGGCCCGCATGCGCACTCTCACCAGCATCCTCTCCGCGGCCCTCGTCTCCGCCACCTTCGCCACGCCGGCCTTCGCCCAGAGCGAGACCGACCTGCCCGACGACATCTTCGGCGACACCTCGACCCCGACGCCCACCGTCGCGCAAGAGCGTGAGCAGCTACTGTCGGAGGCCGACAGCGAGGCCCTTGCCCTCCCCGAGGCCGACAAGCGCAAGCGCATCATCCAGACGCTGCAGCGCAAGAACTTCATGAAGATCGACCGCTTCGAGGGCGGCATCATGGGTGGGTTCGTCACCAACGACCCATTCATCAATCGCTACCTGATCAACGGCTCGTTCGCCTACCACGTGACGGAGATCTTCGCGGTGGAGGCCAACGGCGTCTTCTCCCCCGACTTCGGCACCGGCGACTACAAGCCGATCACCGAGCAGATCATCACGAACAACGAAGTCACCCCCGACATCTCGAAGATCGAGTTCTACGCGTCGGGCAACTTCCAGTTCTCTCCGATCTACGGAAAGATCGCGCTGGGCGACGGCAAGATCATCAACTTCGACATCTTCGGCGTCTTCGGCGCCGGCGTCGTCAACACCCGCGACGACCTCGTGGCCCTGCAGAAGGAAGACGAAGACATCGCCATCGTCACCGCCTCGCAGTTCCACCCCACGCTGAACTTCGGCGGCGGCACGCGGGTCATCTTCTCCGAGGCCTTCGCCGTGCGCGTCGAGGGTCGCGGCCTCTCCTACATCGAGGTCCTCGAGTCCACCACGCTCGAGATGAAGAACAACTTCACGCTGCTCGCCGGCGTCTCCTTCTTCTTCCCCGGGATGAACTGATGCGGCTGCTCACCCGCCTCGCCCTTCCCTTGGCGTTCCTGTTGGCCCCCGCCACCAGCCTCGCCATGTCTTGCGACGACATCATGAACATGGTGTCGGTCAACGTGCCCTCCTCCATCGTGATCTCCACGATGCAGGGCTCTGGCACGCAGTTCAGCTCTGCCGACGTGCAGTGCCTGCAGTCGCGGGGCGCGCCCCCCGATGTGGTGGCTGCTGCTCAGTCCATGGGTGCCACGGCCACACCGGCCCCCGCGCCTGCGGCCCCCGTGCCCATGGCTCCGGTGCCGACGCCGGTGCCCACCGCGCCCCTCGGCGGCGAGCTGGTGCCCGACAACGCCCTCGACCCCAACGTCGGCCCCGAGCCCACGGGCGGTGGCCCCGACGTGCTGGAGCAGCTCATCGAGAGCCACCGGCAGGGCAAGAACCTGACGGCCAGCAAGGGTCTGTACGACCTGCTCGCGGCGAACACCTTCCCCGAGCACGAGACGAAGTCCCAGTACTACCTGGCGAAGTCGCTCGAAGACATGGAGATGCTGCACTCCGCGCAGCACTTCTACATGGAGGTCGTGCGTCGCGGTCCCCGCAACCCCTACTTCCGCTACGCGCTGCCCAAGCTGATCGGCATCGCCCAGAAGACGGGCAACGACGCCGAGCTGCTGCGCATCGTCGACAAGATCCCGCCGGAGCAGTTCCCGCGCAACGCGAAGAACCACCTCTACTACCTGATGGGCCGCACCCTCTACGAAGACAAAGACCTCGCCGGCTCCGCCCAGTACTTCCAGCAGGTCTCGGCGAAGTCCGAGCTGTTCATGCGCAGCAAGTACTTCGAGGGCATCATCAACACCGAGCGGCAGAAGCTCAAGAGCGCGGTCATGTCGTTCCGCGAGGTGATGAAGGCCCAGCCGCCGGTGATCATCGGCGCCAGTGAGGCCCAGCAGGTCGAAGACATGAAAGACCTGGCGCTCATCAACGTCGCCCGCATCTACTTCGGCCTCGAGCGCTTCGACAACGCCGACAACTACTACGCGATGGTCGACCGCGACTCCACGTACTGGCCCCAGAGCCTGTTCGAGCGCGCCTGGACGAACTTCTGGCGCGCCGACCTCAACCTCGCTCTCGGGCTGCTGCTGACGGTCGAGTCCCCCTACTTCCAGGAAGAGGAATACATCCCAGAGGTCACGGTTCTGCGTGCTCTGACGTTCTTCAACCTGTGCGAGTACGACGAGGTGGAGCGCATCCTTGCCGACTTCGAGCGCACCTACAAGCCTCAGCAGACCGAGATCGAGGCCTTCCTGACCCAGTACAAGGATGCGCCGCAGCTGCGAGATCAGGCCTTCGACGCCTTCTTCACCAACGCCCATCCCGGCTCCACGCTCGAGAAGGCGTTGTTCTCGCGCGTTCTTCGGAACCGAGACCTGTCGGCCCTTGTCCGACACATGGACATGATGGACACAGAGATCGCCAGCATCAACCAGCAGAAGAGCGTGTGGCGCGACACCGTCGGCGATGCGCTCAAGCAGCAGATCGAGGCCGACCGGATTCGCTACAAGAAGAAGGCTGGCACCGAGCTGCTCAAGGAGCTCGCCGTCCAGCGCAACTCCCTCGCCGACCTGCTCGTGCAGTCCGAGATCATCAAGTTCGAAGTCACCGACGCCCAGCGCAAAGACTACGAGTACAAAGCGACCCTGCAAGATGTCGAGGTCGACCGCAAAGACGTGGTCGACTTCGCCGTGTCGCGCGAGATCATCTACTGGCCGTTCAACGGCGAGTTCTGGCGCGACGAGCTCGGCTACTACCGCTACACGGAGAACGGCTCCTGCGAGTAGCAGGCGCCGCCCCTCGGGCCCCTTTCCGGTCTGGTGAACGCCAGGCCACCTTCGAGGCTCCCGCGCCTCGGAACGACCGCAGGAGAACCTCGTGATGAGCACGACGAACACCGCCCGCGTCCGCCGCGCCGTGATGGCCCTGGCGCTGATGTTCGCCTCCGCCCCGTTGCTGACGTCGATGGCCTACGCCCAAGACGAAGACGACGCGGCTCGAACCGGTCGTGGCGTCAAGCTGCGCAAGTTCGACGAGCAGGCGAACATGAACGAGCAGTTCGCGCTGGCCGCGCAGCAGAAGCGCTACCAGAGCATCGAGCAGCTCAAGGGGCTCCTGTCGAAGGGCGTCGACGGGGAGACGAAGGCAGAGATGATGCTCCGCCTCGCCGACCTGTACTTCCAGGAAGGCCGCTACCTCTACCTCAAGGAGATGGAGGCGTTCGACCAGCAGTACGAGGCGTGCTTCAACACCGACGGGTGCAACCCCGACGGCCTGAAGGCGAACAACACGGCCTCCCGCCAGTGGCAGGAGAAGTCGATCAAGCTGTACGAGGGCATCCTCCGCAGCTACCCGCGCTACACCCGCGCCGACCAGGCCACCGTCTACCTGGGCTCCGCCCACAAGGACCTGGGCAACGAGGAAGATGCGGTCGACGCCTTCAAGCGGCTCGTCAAGCTCTACCCGCAGAGCCAGTTCCTCCCCGACGCCTACGTGCTCATCGGCGAGTATTACTTCACCATCAAGGGTGATGCCTTCCCGGCGCTCAAGGCCTACCTCAAGGCCTCGACCTTCGAAGACAGCCCGAAGTACAGCTTCGCGCTCTACAAGCTCGGCTGGTGCTACTACAACACCGCCGACTACCAGAGCGCCATCGACACGATGAAGCGCGTCATCGACTACTCGATGGCCCAGGAGCAGAACTCCTCGCAGCTGCAGCTGCAAGACGAGGCCCTCAAAGACCTCGTGCGCTTCTTCGCCGACGCCGACCAGATGGACGAAGCCATCGCCTACTTCACCAAGCTGGGGAAGAAGGAGCTGGTGCGGGCCACGCTGAAGCGCCTGGCCAACATGTTCTACGAGCAGGGCAAGTTCGAGCGGTCCATCGACATGTTCCGCCGGCTGATCGCCGACTCCCCCACCGAGGTCGACAACCCCGGCTACCAGGTCGAGATCATCCGCGCCTACAAGAAGATGGACGAGCGGCAGAAGACCCTCGACGAGATCAACCGCCTCCGCTCCGACTACGGCACGGGCAGCGCGTGGGCCACGGCCAACGCATCCAACCCCGAGGCCGTCAAAGACGCGCAAGACACCATCGAGGCCGAGCTGCGCAAGATCGCGACCGAATACCACACCAAGTCGCGCGAATACGAGAAGATCCGTCACCCCGACACGCAGCAGCTCCGTGAGCTCGCGAAGACGGCCTACGGCACCTACCTCGACATCTTCCCGGTCAACGACAAGTCGTACGACGTTCGCTACGCCTACGGCGAGCTGCTCTACACGATGAAAGACTACGCGGGCGCCTTCGACCAGTACATGATGGTCGTCGACATCGACCCGAAGGGCAAGTACTCCCGCTTCTGCGCCGAGTCGGCCGTGTTCGCCGCCGAAGAGCAGGTCAAGCTCGAGGGTGGCACCAAGGTCGACATGGACACCTCAGCGGTCAAGGTCACCAAAGACACGCCGCCGCAGGAGCTCACCGCGTGGGAGCAGCGCTTCGTCGACGCCTGCCTGAAGTACGCGACGCTCTACCCGGAAGACAAGAAGGTGAAGGACATGATCTACCGATCGGCCTTCATGCTCTACAAGAAGTACCGGTTCGAGGAGGCATCCAAGAGCTTCCAGGCCGTGATCGCGATGGACCCGAGGTCCAAGGAAGCCGTGCTCGGCGCCAACCTCATCCTCGATGCCCTCGCCATCAAGGAGAGCTGGGACGCGCTGAAGAGCACCGCCAAGAACTTCTACGACCAGCCCGGGCTCGGCAACAGCAAGTTCAAGGAAGAGGTCTTCCTCATCTACCAGAACAGCTCGTTCAAGCTCATCGAGGTCAACTACGCGGCCGACCAAGACAAGGGCAAGGCTGCCGACGGCTTCGTCGCCTTCTACGAGGAGTTCGGTCACGAGGCGGAGAACGCCGCTCTCGCGCTGAACAACGCCGCCGCCTACTACGCGCAGGCCAACCGCGTCGAAGACAGCATGAAGGTGCGTCACATCCTCGTCGACGACCCCAACTTCGGGCCGAAGACGAAGTACTACTACGACCAGATCGGCTACCTCGGCTACGACTACGAGAAGGTCGCCGACGCCGAGAAGGCCGCCTTCTTCTACGAGAAGCTGTGGTCGCTGTACCCCGCTGAGCGGGAGAAGATCGCCGAAGACAAGAAGGCCGACTTCGACGCCAAGGCCGCCGACGCCATCTACTCCGCTGCCGTCTACCGCAAGGGCCTCGGCCAGTGGGAGAAGGGCATCGAAGACTACAACCAGTTCGTCGCCGCCTTCCCCAACGACCCGCGGAGCCCCGACGTGAAGATCCGCGTCGGTCGCATCTACGAAGAGAACGAGAAGTGGCAGGAAGCGGCCAACGTCTTCCAGGACTACTACAAGAACCCCGACGCCAACGCGCCGCTGGAGTTCCTCTACTTCGCCCGCCTGCACGCTGGCCGCGCGATGGACAAGATGGGCAAGCGTCGCGACCGCGACCGCATCTACGACGAGACCGTCGCGCTGTACGACAAGTACGTGAAGGGCGGCGGAGCCCCGGGGGCGCACACCGAGTTCGTCGCCGAGATGATGTACGAGCTCGCCCAGCCCAAGCTCGACGACTACCTCACCCTGCGCATCCAGGGCCGCGGCCCCGGCTCGAGCCAGAAGGCGGAAGACAAGGCCATGAAGGCCAGCCTGCAGAAGAAGGCCAAGGCCCTCAACGAGACGGAGCAGGCCTTCACCGCCGTCGTGCAGACCGGCGCCGGCGAGTGGGGCCTCGCGGCCCTCGTGAGCCTCGGCAAGGCCTACGAGAACATGGGTGAGAGCCTGCGCACGGGCGACATCCCGCACTACCTCACCGAGGACCAGATCGAGCTGTACAGCATGGCCATCGAAGACCGTGCCTACGTGCAAGACGAGAAGGCGGTCAACGCCTACAAGCTGGCCCTCGAGAAGAGCTACGACCTGACGATCTACAACGAGAACACCGCCTACGCGACGCGCTCCCTCGGCGAGCTGCGTCCCGAGGAGTTCCCGGGGCTCCAGGAGCAGCTGCTCGAGCCCAGGTACACGTCGAGCAAGTCCGGCAAGAAGTACGACTACGAGACCGGCCTGTAGGCCCCAGGAGATCACGATGCGTACGACGTTCATGATGGTCGCGCTCGCGGCCTCGCTCTTCGCCGGCTGCGGTGGCTCCAAGGGCGGGAAGATCCAGAAGTTCACCGAGGCCGACCTGGCCACCAACCCGGCGGCCAACTTCCAGGCGGGGCTGCAGATCCTGCAGAACCCCGACCGGAAGACCGGCGCGGTCGACTACCAGCAGGCCTTCCAGCACTTCAACGCCTCCGCCAACCTCGACGGCGGCCCCAAGGCCCACTTCAACGCGGGCTGGGTCGCCGAGAAGATGGGCGACCCCGCCCAGGCCGAGCAGCACTACCGTGCCGCCTACGAGGCCGACGCCACCTACGATGCGGCGCTGTTCAGCCTCGCGCGCATCCTCGACGAGCAGGGCAAGTCGGGCGAGGCCGTGGCGCTGTACGAGTCAGTCGCCCAGCGCGACCCCAAGAACTACGACGCCCGCAACGACCTGATCTCCGCCTACGTCAAGGCCGGTCAGTTCGAGAAGGCGAAGGCCGAGGCCGAGGCCATCCTCCGCTACGATCCGACGAACTCCGGGGTCTTCCGCAACCTGTCGGCGATGTACTACGCCCAGGGCAACTACGGCATGAGCCAGCTCATGGCCGAAAAGTCGCTCGAGCTCAACGACGGCGACCCTGGCACCTACAACAACATGGGTGTGACCTACCTCATCCAGGGCGACGAGTCGGCAGCCATCGAGAAGTTCAAGACGGCGGTCAAGCTCGACTCCAAGAACTACCCGTCGAACATGAACCTCGGCTACGTCGCGCTCAACTCCGGTGACTACCAGCTCGCCGACACCGCGTTCAGCGCGGCCCTCGAGAGCCAGCCCGGCAGTGTCGACGCGAAGCTCGGCAAGGCGGTCGCCCTGCGCGGCCTGGGCGACCACAAGGCCTCTGGCACCCTCTACGACGAGATCATCGACCAGGATCCCCAGGTCGAGGCGGCCTACTTCAACGCCGCGACCCTCCACGAGCGCTACACCAAAGACTTCGGCAAGGCACTCAAGTACCTGCAGTCGTTCATCGACGCCAAGGCCGGCACCATCAGCCCCACCCACGAGGTGTTCGCCCGCATGCAGCGGGTCGAGTCGGCCAAGGCCGAGGAAGACGCCCGCATCGCGGCCGAGAAGCAGCGCAAGAAGGAAGAGGAAGAGCGGGCGCGCCGGAACAAGGAGCTGCTCGCCAGCATCTCCGGCGTGATCACCGAGTACCAGGGCAAGATGAGCACCAACGCCAACTGCATCGACCCGATGCTCGTCGAAGAGATCGGCATGGTGTTCGAGCAGGCCCAGATGGTGGTCGACGCCGAGGAGGTCTCCATGGCCGCCGACGTGCAGACCCTCCTCGATGGCTACACGCCGCTGGTCGACGATGCCATCGCGAACTGCCCCGCCGGTGGGGCCGCTCCGGCACCCGAGGAAGGCGCAGAGGGCGCAGAGGGCGAGGCCCCGGCAGAGGGCGAGGAAGCGCCTGCCGAAGAGGCTCCCGCCGAGGAAGGCGCCGAGTAGGGTCCCCCAACCCTGTCGCGCAGCAGAGGCTCCCCGCTCGGGGGGCCTCTCTTCGTTGGGACCTCGCGGATCGCGTCGCAGTTTGCGAGCCGTTGACGAACCGCTGGCCGGCGCCGGCGTCAGAGGGGGTGTCGGTCGCTGTGATCGGCCATCGACCTACATCACGCCTTGTTTGCAACGGCTTGACCACTCGCGAGGAACCCGTCGGCCGCCTCACTTGTCCACGACATTGACGACAACCTGACCTCGCTCGGGTGGGCAAAGGCCCCCTGACACAGCATGATGGCCTGCGCTGTACAGGCCCTCGTCCCACGGAGGACCCCATGTCCCGGTTCATCTTCTTCGCTCTCGCAACCACCCTGTCCTCGGCGGCCTTCGCACAGGAGACCGACGATGAAGGGCGGCAGATCAAGTACAAGGAGCGCACGGAGATCGACTTCGAAGGGGTCGACGTGACCGGTGAGCTGGTCAAGCCCCAGGGTCAGCTGCTCCTCGACCGCCGCAAGGCCAACTTCAACCCGCTGATCAAGCTCCGGCAAGACTTCAACGACGAGATGAAGCAGTCCGTCAACGAGGTCAAGTAAGGCCCCGAGCCCAGCAGGAGATCAGCCCATGGCAACCAACCTCCCGACGCTCACCTTCGAGGTCTACCGTGGTTCCGCGCTCATCAAGCGCGAAGACCTCGCTGAGCAGTCCATCACCATCGGTAGCGGCGCTGCGGCGCTGCTCCCCATCGACGATCCGCAGCTCGCCGAGCTGCACTGCATCGTCAACGTCGAAGACGACGGCAGCCTGTCGCTGATCGATCTGGGCGGCGAGGCCGGGGTCGTCTACAACGGCGAGCGTATCGCCAACGCCGCGCTGCGGTCGGGCGACGTGTTCTCGGTGGGCAACCTCCGGTTCCGCGTCACCGCCCGGTCGGCTCAGGCTGCGTCCCACGACGACTTCGAAGACGAGCAGGCCACCTACGTGTCGCCGGCGCAGCCCAGCGCCCCGCCGGCCACGCAGTCCACCGAAGAGCAGCACACGGCCCAGCCGACGGCTTCGCCCGCACCGGTGCCCGCCCCTGTCGCCGCCCAGCGCCCCCACATCACGTCGGAAGACGTGGAGGGCGAAGACGACGAATACGCCAACGCCACCGAAGACGTGATGGCCTTCATCATGCGCTCCGGCACGGCCACGTCGAACGTGGGCGTCAACAAGAAGCGCCGCAAGGTCCTCGAGGTCAACCAGATCTGGGGCGAGGTGCTGGTCGACACCAAGCACTTCAGCCGCACCATGGGGCACAGCGTCTCCATCGGCGCCAACGTCGGGTGGAAGTGGAACTTCCTCGGCATCGACATGGGCTGGGTCCCCGCGCCCCTGCACATGGTGCTGCCCTACACGCCGCCGATGTGGTCGGAGGTCAACTCCGACTGGCGCAACGACTTCTACGCGCCCGACACCGAGCTGCCGAACGGTCGCGACCACATGCTGTTCGACCTCGACAGCGAGGAGTACAGCGCCCAGGTGCTCGGCCGCTGGGATGGCTTCGCCGACATCGACGGCAAGCGCTACACCTTCGACGAGCTCGTGGCTGCCGGCAAGGCCAGCAAGAACGGCGACGGCTACTCCATCCCGATGACCGACGACATCCGCCTGATGGTGGATGCCGACGGGGTCGTGTTCTTCTCGCACATGGTGTTCGAGGGCCAGAAGCTCCTCGTGCGCAGCAGCGAAGATGTCGACTACCCCTTCCTGGCCATCGCCTCCTTCATGGGCTTCCTGGGCATGATGTTCGGGTTGGTGATGTTCTTCTCGCCCAAGTCGTCCTCCAACGAGATGGTCGAGATCCCCGACCGCTTCGTCGAGCTGCTCATCGAGAAGCCCGAAGAGGAAGAGAAGAAAGACAAGAAGCCCGATGCCAACCCCGACGCGGGCGAAGGCGCCAAGGCCAAGCGCGAAGAGGGCAAGGTCGGCAAGAAAGAAGCCAAGATGGAGAAGGCGAAGGGCAACAAGGTCGAAGTGGCCAAGAAGGAGCTCGACCGCCAGATCGCAGAGAACGCTGGTGTGCTCGGCGCCCTCGACGATGTGGGCGCGATGGACGGCATGTTCGCCTCCTCCGCTCTCGACTCCAACCTCGCCGGCGGCATCGGTGGCCTCATCGGCGCCAAGGGCACGCAGGTCGGCTCCGGTGGCCTCGGCTCCCGTGGTGGCGGCCTCGGTGGCGGCGGCACCGCCGAGGGCCTCGGCGGCCTGGGCACCAAGGGCATCGGCTCTGGCAAGTCGGGCTACGGCACCGGCGGCGGCAACTTTGGCGCCAAGGGTGAGGGCGGCCTCGGCCGCGTCGGTGGCGACCCCATCATCCTCGGGTCCCTCGACCGCAGCCTCATCGACGAGGTCATCAAGCGGCACATGAACCAGATCCGCTACTGCTACCAGCGCGAGCTCACCAAGAACGCGTCGCTCGGCGGCAAGATCGTCATCAAGTTCACCATCGCGAAAGACGGCACCGTCTCCGCGGCGAGCAAGAAGACGAGCACGATGAACAACGGGGCGGTCGAGTCCTGCATCGTGGGCCGGTTCATGCGGATGCAGTTCCCCCAGCCCAAGGGCGGCGGCATCGTCATCGTGTCCTACCCGTTCCTCTTCTCCCCGGGCTGATCGTCTCGGCCTGACCGAGAATGCCCCTCCGACCCCGGCCCTCGCGCCGGGGTCTTCTGTGTGGGGCTCTTGACACCCGCCTGACCGGCCAACGTGGTATTCAGCGCTGACTCAGAGGTCTGTTCCATGCGTACGCAAGCCGCTCTGCTCCTCGCCTCCTCCCTGCTGCTCACGGTCGCCGCCCCCGCGTCGGCCCAAGACAGCGGAGCCCGCCGCAAGTCTCGCTCCAGCGAGAACATCGTGCGTGAGGTCAACAAGGGGCTCTACCTGAAGTCTGGGGTCGGCGTGTCGCCGTTCTTCCAGACCAACAGCATCGGCAACCCCATCGTGTCGCCGGTGATGACCGTCGATCTGTCGGTCGGCAACGACATCGTCGACAACGAGCGGCTGTCGATGGCCGTCGAGGCCCAGTTCGGCCAGCAGCTCCATCAGGGTCCCAAGGTCGAAGAGCTCGCCCTCGAGGCTGCCGCCGGCGCGCCGTTCCTGGTGTCGGGCGACCTGCACGTCTTCGCGCTCACCGCCACCTACGAGGTGTCGGTCTACCCCACGCGCCGGTTCGGCATCGGCGTGCGCGGCGGTGGCGGCGTGTCCATCGTGCCCCTGCTGATGAACGAGCAGTACTACCAGGAGCTGATCGTCACGCCCCTCGGCATCGATGCCGCCGTGCACCGTGGCCCACAGCCCACCATCCGTGGCGGCGCCACCCTGGAGTACTACACCAAGCTGTCTCACTTCAGCGTCGGTGCCGACATCGACGTGCTGATGGTGCTCGGCAGCCTGGGCTTCGGGCTGTCGCCTGCCGGCTACCTCAAGTACACGTTCTAGCGAGGCAGGGCTCGGCCCTGTCGACACCATCGGCCCTCGGCGTTAGTCCGCGGGCCGTCTCTCTTTGTGAACCCCCAACGTACGACGGCTCGTGCCGTCCAATGCGGAGGCAGACATGGCCAACGAATCGATGGGTCTCATCGGGCGCAAGCTCGGCATGACCCAGATCTTCGACGACGACACCAACCACGTGATCCCGGTCACCGTCATCGATGTGAGCTCCAACAAGGTGCTCCGCGTCAAGACGAGCGACAGCCGCGATGGCTACAGCGCGCTGCAGCTCGGCTTCGGCTCCAAGAAGGCCCAGCGCCTCACCAAGGCCGACCTCGGCCAGCTCAAGCTGTCGGGCTGCGAGCCCGTGCAGGCCATCCGCGAGATCCGCGTCGCAGCGGCCGACGCGGCCAAGCACGAGGCCGGTGGCTCCATCGGCGCCGCCGACGTGTTCGAGGCGGGCACCAAGGTCGACGTGACCGGCACCTCCAAGGGCAAGGGCTTCGCCGGCGTCATGAAGCGCTACAACTTCGCTGGCTTCATCCGCACCCACGGCACCCACGAGTTCTTCCGTCACGGTGGTTCCATCGGCACCCGGCTCACCCCGGGCTTCACCCTCAAGGGCAAGAAGATGCCGGGCCACATGGGCTCCGAGCGCGTCACCGTGCAGAACCTCAAGGTCGCGCGGGTCGATGCCGAGCGCAACCTCGTGTTCGTGAAGGGCGGCGTTCCCGGCCCCAACGGTGGCGTCGTCACCGTGCGCGTGGCCGTCAAGGGCTGATCGAGCCGGGCCCTCTCCTCGAGGGCACCGACAGCAACGGCGCAGCAGGGCTTCCTGCTGCGCCGTTCGTCTTCCTTGGCGACCCGGTCAGCCGATGCGGTAGTTGGGCGCCTCGTGGGTGACGATCACGTCGTGCACGTGCGACTCGCGCAGCCCCGCGTTGGTGATGCGCACGAACCGCGCCTCTTTCTGCATCGTGGGGATGTCGGCCGAGCCGCAGTAGCCCATCGAGGCCCGCAGCCCGCCCACCAGCTGGTAGACCACGTCGCCCACCGGGCCCTTGTAGGGCACCCGGCCCACGATGCCCTCCGGCACCAGCTTGCGCATGTCGGCCTCCGGGTCGGAGCTGTCTTGGAAGTAGCGGTCGGCCGAGCCGTCTTTCATCGCCTCGATGGAGCCCATGCCGCGGTAGCTCTTGTAGCGGCGCCCCTGCAGCAGCACCTCGTCGCCGGGGGCCTCTCGGGTGCCGGCCAGCAGGCTGCCCACCATGCACGCATCGGCCCCTGCCGCGATGGCCTTGGCCAGGTCGCCGCTCGTCTTCAGCCCGCCGTCGGCAATGATCGTCGCCCCGAGGGCATGGGCCGCCTTCGCACAGTTCGCCACCGCGCTCAGCTGGGGGACTCCGACACCGGCCACGACCCGCGTCGTGCAGATGGAGCCGGGCCCGATGCCGACCTTCACCACGTGGGCGCCCGCCTTCACGCACGCCTCCGTCGCGGCTGCCGTGGCCACGTTGCCCACCACCAGGGTGACCTGGGGCCAGGCCGAGCGCACAGCCTCGGCCGCCCCCAGCACCCCGGCACTGTGCCCGTGCGCCGTGTCGATGACGATCACGTCGACTCCGGCATCGACCAGCGCCGCCACCCGCTCGTCGCGATCGCCGCCTACGCCCACTGCCGCGCCGCACACCAGCCGCCCCCGGTCGTCGAGGACCGAGTGGGGGTGCATCCCCTGAGACTCGATGTCTTTGATGGTGATCAGGCCCTTGAGCTGGCCCCCCTCGTCGACCACCAGCAGCTTCTCGATCTTGTGCTCCTGCATGAGCACCTTGGCCCGCTCCAGCCCCGTGCCCGGCGGCACCGTGACCAGATCCGTGCTCATCACCTCCCGGACGGCGCGGTCGAGGCGCTGCTCGAAGCGCAGGTCGCGGTTGGTGAGGATGCCGATGGCGCGCCCGTCGACCACCACGGGAACCCCGGAGATGTCGTGGCGCCGCATCAGCGAGCGGGCGGCCCGCAGCGTGGCATCGGGGCCCACCGTGATCGGGTCGCTCACCGTGCCAGTCACCGCCTTCTTGACCGCTCGGACCTCGTCGGCCTGCGAGGCGATGGTGAGGTTCTTGTGGACCACGCCGAGCCCGCCCTCACGGGCCATGGCGATCGCCATGCCGCGCTCGGTCACCGTGTCCATCGCGGCGGCGAGGAGCGGGATGCGCAGCCGCAAGCCGGGGGCGAGCAGGGTGGACGGGTCGACCTGGCGCGGGAGAACGTGGCTCTCCCGAGGCACCAGCAGGACATCGTCGTAGGTGAGCGCGAGGGGTACGTCGTCCTGCAGCATGTCGCCTCCGAGAGGCTGCAGGTCGTATCGCTGCCCCCCGACCCGGGCAACGGCATCGGGGGACCACCTTGATAGAGGCGTGCACGGAGGACGCCATGCTCAAGGTCGGGTTCGTCGGGTGGCGCGGGATGGTCGGCTCGGTGCTGATGAGCCGGATGCGGGCCGAGGGCGACTTCGAGGGCATCGAGCCCCGCTTCTTCTCCACCTCGGCGGCAGGCTCGGTCGGGCCCGCGGAGGGCGGCAGCGCGCCCCTGCTCGACGCCCACGACCTCACCGCCCTGGCCCACTGCGACGTGATCGTGACCTGCCAGGGCAGCGGCTACACGCAGCAGGTGCATGGGCCGCTGCGGGCTCACGGCTACCGAGGGCTGTGGATCGACGCCAGCTCGGCCCTCCGCCTCGACGGCGATGCCGTGCTCGTCCTCGATCCCGTGAACGGCGCGGCCCTCCGCGACGCCCTCGCCACGGGGTCCACCGTCTTCTGTGGCGCCAACTGCACCGTGTCGCTGCTGCTGATGGGCATCCTGGGCCTGCTGCGCACGGGCGAGATCGAGTGGATCGCCAGCAGCACCTACCAGGCCGCCTCCGGCGCCGGCGCCGCCCTGATGCGGGAGCTGGTGGCCCAGATGCGGCACGTAGGCGATGCCGCCGGTCCCCTCCTCGACGCGGGCAATGCCCCGGCCCTCGACCTCGACGCCACCGTGCAGCGGGCCCTCACCGAGGTGGAGTGCCGCGCGGCCCCTGCGCCCCTCGCCGGCAGCGCGCTGCCCTGGATCGATCGCCTGATGCCGACCGGCCAGACACGAGAGGAGTGGAAGGCCGAGGCAGAGGCCACCCGCCTGCTCGGCGAGCGGCTGATCGTCGACGGCGTGTGCGTGCGCATCGGCTCCCTGCGGTCCCACGCGCAGGCGCTGACCATCAAGACGCGGCGTCCCCTCCCCCTCGACGAGGTGAATCCCCTGCTGGCCGAGGCCCACCCCTGGGCGAAGCTGGTGCCCAACGAGCCCGAGCCCACCCTGCAGCAGCTCACCCCGGCCGCCGTCGCCGGCACGCTCGCGGTGCCGGTCGGTCGGGTGCGCCCGATGGCCATGGGCCCCGACTACCTCGCTGCCTTCACCGTCGGCGACCAGCTGCTGTGGGGAGCGGCTGAGCCGCTACGCCGCCTGCTGCGCCTGGTGCGGGAGCACCGTGACTGACCTTTCTCGGAGTCCATCCCCATGAGTGACCACGACCAGCTGATCGCCCTGCTCCGTGAGCTGTCGGTGAAGACCGGCACCTTCACCCTCGCGTCGGGCGCCACCTCCGACCTGTACGTCGACGCGCGCCAGACCACCCTGAACGCCCACGGGGCGCGCCTGGTGGCCGGCGAGGTGCTGGGGCGGCTGAAGCCCGAGGTGGTCGCCGTCGGAGGGATGACCCTCGGCGCCGACCCCATCGCATGCGCCACCTCCGCGCTGTCGGCCACCACCGACCGGCCCGTGCACGCCTTCCTGATCCGCAAGGCGGCCAAGGGTCACGGCACCGGGCGGCAGGTGGAGGGGCTCGCCTCGGTGCCCGCTGGCTCCAAGGTGTGCATCGTCGAAGACACCACCACCACCGGCGGCAGCCTGCTCAAGGCCGTGGCCGCCGCCGAGGCCGCGAAGCTCGAGGTCGTGCAGTGCATCACCGTGGTCGACCGCGAGGAAGGAGCCGCCGAGGCCATCGCCGCGGCAGGATACGCCCTGGAGGCCCTCACCACCCGCACCGAGCTGCTCGGATAGGACGTCTGCATGCCCCACGCCGCCCGCCGCCAGCGCCTCGCTGACCTGCTCGACCGACCGGTGCTGCTCCTCGGCAACGGGGAGCGAAACCGAAACCTGCCTCTCAACAAGGTTCCGTTCCGGCAAGACTCCACCTTCCTGTACTTCACGGGCTGCCCGCTGCCCGAAGCAGCCGCGGTGCTGGGTCCCGATGGCTTCGAGCTGTTCCTGCCCGAGCCGGCCGACGACGATGCGCTGTGGCATGGCTCCACGCCGTCGCTCGCCGAGCTGGGGGCGAGGTTCGGGGCCGACCAGGTGCGGCCCCTGCGGGCCCTGCAGCAGCGCGTGGCCGAGCTGCGGCCGCTGACGCTGGCTGTCGCCGACGAGGAGCGCAACCGCGAGGTGTCGGGCTGGCTCGACCGGCCGCTGCGCTTCGGTGGAGGGGAGCGGGAGGGCGACGATGCCCTGGTCGACGCGGTCATCGCGCTGCGCAAGGCCAAGGGCCCGGAGGAACTCGCAGAGCTTCGGGCCGCCGCGAGGGCCACCCGCCATGCCTTCGAGGCCACCATGGCGAGCACGAAGGCGGGGTCCCACGAGAACAGCCTGGCGGTGTTGTTCGAGGCAGTGCTCGGGCTGCACGGGTGCACCACCGGCTACGACACCATCCTCACCCAGGCCGGTGAAGTGCTGCACAACCACGCTCACGACCAGCCCCTGGCCGACGGGCGCATGGTGCTCCTCGACGGCGGCGGCGAGCGCCCCAGCGGCTACACCGTCGACATCACCCGCACCTGGCCGGTGTCGGGCACGTTCACCCCGCGCCAGCGCAGCGCCTACGAGGCGGTGCTCGCCAGCCAGCACGCCGCCATCGCGCGCTGCACGGTGGGCACGCGCTACCGCGAGGTCCACGACGAAGCGAGCCGGGTGCTCGCCCTGTGGCTTCGTGACGAGGGCCTGCTCCGCTGCGGCCCCGACGAGGCCGTCGCCAGGGGCGCCCACGCCGTCTTCTTCCCCCACGGCGTCGGCCACCACCTCGGCCTCGACGTGCACGACATGGAGAACTTCGGCGACCGCCCCTCCTACCCTGCCGACCGCGGCCGCCCCGACCTGTTCGGCACCGGCTACCTGCGCCTCGACCTCCCCCTCGGCCGCGACTGGGTGGTGACCGTGGAGCCCGGCTTCTACGTCGTGCCCGCCATCCTCCATGACCGTGCCCTGCGCGAGCGCCTCGGCGACGTCGTCGACTTCGACGCCGCGGAGGCATGGGTCGGCTTCGGGGGCATCCGCATCGAAGACGACATCCACGTCACCGAGGCCGGCCCGGTGTCGCTCACCGACGTGCCCAAGAGCGTCGACGCCATCGAAGCCCTGGTGGGCACCGCCGCCACCGCCGAGGAGCGCCTCGCGTGACCTTCGGCATCGTCGCCATCGTGTGTGTGTTGCTGGCTGCCCTCGCCTGGCGGAGCCAGGAGGTCGGCGAAGCGCCCGTCTTGGAGGGGTCGTCCTGCCCCTCCTGCAGCGGCCCCACCCGCGAGCTCACCGATGGCGTGTCCTCCGATCCCCCACGTGCCTGGCAGCTCGTCGCCTGCCAGCGGTGTGACTGGGCGGCCACCACCGTGCACGGGGTGCCGTCGCAGCTCGCCTACTGCCCGGCCTGCCGCCAGCGGGCGCTGAAGCTGCACACCCACCGGCTCGCCGACGGCCGCGCCCAGGTCGACGAGCACTGCCAAATCTGCGGCCACCAGGCCCGAGCCACCGTGCCCGAGGTCGTGCAAGACCTCCCCAAGGATGGGGAGGGCAACGTCATCCCCTTTCGGCGGCGCGGCTCATAGGTAGCGAGCGATGACCGTGTCTTCGACCATCCGGTCGTCGATGTCGGGGAAGTCGAGGGTGTAGTGCAGCCCACGGCTCTCGCGCCGGCGCAGCGCACACTTCACGATCATGTCGGCGACGTTGACCAGGTTGCGCAGCTCCACGAGGTCACCGGTGATCTTGAAGTCCCAGTAGTACCGATCGATCTCGTCTTTCACGAGATTGATCCGTCGCTGCGCCCGCTTGAGGCGACGGTGGGTGCGCACGATGCCGACGTAGTTCCACATGAACCGACGGATCTCTTCCCACGTCTGGGTGATGACGACCTGCTCGTCGCTGTCGGTGGCCGAGCCCGCGTCCCACTCGGGGAGCTGGGGGAGCGGGGGCAGGCTGTCGAGGCGGGCGATGGACTCCTTGGCCGCCTCGTGGGCGAACACACAGGCCTCGAGCAGCGAGTTGCTGGCCAGGCGGTTGGCGCCGTGCAGCCCCGTGCAGGCCACCTCCCCGATGGCGAACAGGTTGCGGATGCTCGACTCGCCCTTGAGACCCGTCTGCACGCCCCCGCACATGTAGTGGGCGGCGGGGACCACGGGAATGGGGTCGGTCGCCATGTCGATGCCTAGCGACATCAGCTTGCTGTCGATGGTGGGGAACAGCCTCGCCAGCTGGTCGCGCTTCATGTGGGTCATGTCGAGGTAGACGCACTCGAGGCCCCGCCGCTTGAGCTCGGCGTCGATGGCCCGAGCGACGATGTCGCGAGGCGCGAGCTCCTCACGAGGGTCGTAGGCAGGCATGAACCGCTTGCCATCGGGGCCCACCAGCTTGGCCCCCTCCCCTCGAAGCGCCTCGCTCACCAGGAAGCTGTGCTCCTCGGGGTGGTGCAGGCACGTGGGATGGAACTGCACGAACTCCATGTTCGCGATGCGCGCCCCGGCCCGCCATGCCATCGCCATGCCGTCGCCCGTCGCGACGGCAGGATTGGTGGTGTAGGTGTAGACCTTGCCTGCGCCGCCCGTCGCCAGCACCGTGATCTTGGCCGGGAACACGTCGACGGTCTGGGTGTGCTGGTCGAGCACGTAGGCCCCGAACACCTGGTCGTCTTCGGGGGGAATGCCGCCCGAGCGGCGAGCGGCCCAGTGCTCGGTGAGGATGTTGACCGCCATGTGGTGGTCGAGGATGGTGATGTTCGGGTGCTCGACGCACGCGAGGTGTAGGGCCCGCACCATCTCGCGGCCGGTGAAGTCGGCGGCGTGCAGGATGCGCCGGTGGCTGTGGCCGCCCTCTCGGTGCAGCGAGTAGGCCTCGGGGTCGTCGTGGGACCTCGTGAACTCGGCTCCGAAGGCGATGAGTTCCTTGACCCGCTGCGGGCCGGTGCGGACGGTCTGCTCCACCGCATCGCGCCGACACAGCCCGGCCCCGGCCACCAGCGTGTCGCGGATGTGGTTGTCGAGGTGGTCGTCGTCGGACCACACCGCAGCGATGCCCCCCTGGGCGTAGGCGCTGTTGCTCTCGCGAGGCTGGCGCTTGGTGACCATCGTGACGCGGCCCGCCTCGGCGGCGTGCAGCGCGTACCACATGCCAGCGACGCCGCTGCCGATGACGAGGAAGTCGGTGGGTTCGGCCATGAGGGCTCCCTGAGAAGGCGATGATCCTATCCTGCGGCATCCCCCTCGGGGTTAGGACCTCGCGTGCTGCGCCACCTCCCCAACGCCATCACCGCGTCTCGTGGCCTGTGCGGCCCCGTGTGCACCTGGCTGTTGGTGGCCAAGGGAGCCAACAAAGCGGCCTTCTGGCTGTTCCTGGCGGCGATGTGCACCGACCTGGTCGACGGCGCGATCGCCAGGGCACTGGGGGCCGAGAGCGACGCAGGCAAGTGGCTCGACGGGCTGTCTGACAAGGTCCTCACCGACTTCGTGTGGGTCGGGCTGGCAGCGGGTGGCTTCTGCCCGTGGTGGCTGGCGGGCACCATCCTCGCCCGCGACCTGGCGGTCATCGTGGCCTGGCTGTGGGCCTTTCGCGTGGGCAAGCGCTGGGAAGCCTCCCCGATGGGTCAGGTGATGGTCGCCTTCGAGGGCACCGCGGTGTGCGTGCTGCTCTTCCACGGCCCGTGGATCGACGTGCACTGGCCCTCGGTCGGCACCGTCATCGGCTCGATCTCGCTGGCGCTGTCGCTGACCTCCCTCGCCGGCTACATCCGTCAGGGGCCGGTGGAGGCCAGTCGCTCGGCGCCCGAGGCATCGCGGGCGGAGCGGAGCACGTCGCCGTCGTAGGCCACCGACCAAGCGGTCGGCAGCGTGAATGCGCGGGTGATGCCAGGGCGGACCTTGAGCAACAGCACGATGGGCAGCCTCGCCGGAGGCTGGTTCGTCGGCGGCTCGGCGACCACCCGCCAGCCGCTGTCTTGCCCATCGACGGGAGGCACCCGGTGCATCCGCAGCCGCTGCACATCGAGGGCGTCGGGAGCGATCTCCACCGTCTGGTACCAGCTCACCGTGGCCGGGGCGGCGCGCACCCTGGCGCCCAGCATGCCGGCCATGACGACGGCCTGTAGGTAGAACGACGCCAGGGCGGTGCGGTGCCGCATCGGGTCACGGTGCAGGTCGGGCAGGCAGACGACGAGGTCGTTGGCCTCCGCCCGCAGTGAGATGGGGGCCAGCCCGACCCCGATGGGCTGGTCTACCGGCGCGCCGGCCTCGAGGGCTCCCACCACTCGCTGCGCGAGGGCCTCGGCCTCGTGGGCCAGGAACTCGGGCTGGGGGTGCCGGCCGGACTGCCATCGCACCACCACCGCTCCTCCGGCCCACGGAGCTCGGTGCTCGTGCAGCTCGCCGCGATCGGCAGGGGTGCCCGCGACCGGCACCGCCCGTGCGCTGTCGAGGTGCCCCAGCTCGATGAGGGCGGTCTGCTTGCCCAGCAGCGCGGGCCACGCCCTGGGGTTGCTCTTCAGCGCGTCGTCGTAGGCAGCACTCGCCTCGACGAAGCGCTCCAAGGCGAGCAGCGCGTTGCCCCGGTTCGCGAGTGCGGTGGCATCGCCGGGAGCCAGCTGCAGAGCCCGGTCGTAGCAACGCACCGCCTCCTCGTGGCGGAAGGCGTCGTCGTGCAGCCGGCCGAGGTTCGTCCATGCCGGCGCCATGGTCGGTGCCGATGCGACGGCCTGCTCGTAGGCTTCCTGGGCGCGCTCGCGCTGCCCTGCTGCGAACATCGCCTGACCCAGCTGGTACAGCGCGTCGGGCTGGCCCGGGGCGGCGACCACCGCGGACTGGGCGGCGGCCGCAGCCTCCCGCCGCTCGCCGAGCTCCAGGTGGGCGATGGACAGCAGGCGCAGCGCGTCGGCATGGGTGGGGTTCGCCGCCACGATCGCCTTCAGCAGCTCCCGGGCCTCTGCCGCCTGCCCTGCACGCAGCGTCTGCCGTGCCTGCTCCAGCTCCTGTGTCGACATCGGCGTTCCTCCCGGAGGTGGCGCTAACCCGGCACCGGACGGGTTACGCGGCGCCACATGGCGACCCCTCCTCCCATCAGCCCCAACCTGCTCACCGCGGCCCGCCTGCCCCTGGCTCCGCTGGCCGTGGTGCTCATGGTGACCGACACCGTCGAGGGCTACGTCGGCGCCGCCGTGCTGGCGCTGCTGCTGGAGCTCACCGACCTGCTCGACGGGCAGATTGCCCGTCGCTACGGGGCCGTCACCAGCTTCGGAAAGCTGTTCGACCCGTTCTCCGACGCGTTCTGCCGCTACACCCTGTTCCTGGGCCTCTACGCCATCGGCATCGCCGACCTGTGGATGATCATGCTGATCTTCTACCGCGACAGCTCGGTGAGCTTCCTGCGCACGGTGGCGGCGATGCGCAACGTGGTGCTCGCCGCACGGCCCTCGGGCAAGCTCAAGGCCATCGTGCAGGGCGTCGGCACCCAGGTGGTGTTCCTCACGCTGGTGGCCCAGGTCACCTGGCCCGAGCTGCCCATCCCGCCGACCCTGCCGTGGTTCACCATGCTGTTCATCACGTTGGTGACCTTCGGCTCCTTCGTCGACTACTTCGTCGGCAACCTGCACATCCTGCGCGCCGCCTGGGCCGACGAACCCGCCTGATGAGCGCCCTCGACCGCCTCTACCCTGTTGCTCGCGCCGCCTTGTTCCGCCTCGATGCCGAGGCGGCCCACGAGCTCACCCTCGGCACCCTCGGCCGAGCTCCCCGCCTGTGGGGGCGCCTGCTGGGCGCCCTGGCCGACCCACCCACCGCGGAGCAGGCCTGCGACGTGGGGGGCGTGCGATGGGCTGGCCCTGTCGGGCTCGCTGCGGGCCTCGACAAGAACGGGGTGGCCATTCCGGTGTGGGCCGCCCTGGGCTTCGGCGGGGTCGAGGTCGGCACCGTGACGATGCATCCGCAGCCCGGCAACCCGCGGCCTCGGATGTTCCGACTCCCCGACGAGCGGGCGCTGATCAACCGCATGGGCTTCAACAACGAGGGGTCGGCGGTGCTGGCCGAGCGGCTGCGCGCCCTGCGCGACAGCGGCGGCTGGCCCGGGGTGCCCGTAGGCGCCAACCTCGGCAAGAGCAAGATCACCCCCCTCGACGAAGCGGCCGACGACTACGCCACCTCCACCCGGCGGCTCGCCGGCCTGGTCGACTGGTTCACGGTCAACGTGTCGAGCCCGAACACCCCGGGCCTGCGCGACCTGCAGGATGCGTCGCTGCTGCGCACGCTCCTGCCTGCGGTGGTCGAGGCGGCCGACGGCACCCCGGTGTGGCTCAAGCTCGCCCCCGACCTGTCCGACCACGCGATCGACGAGGCGGTGGCCCTGGCCCGCGCGGAGGGGGTGTCCGCCATCGTGGCCACCAACACCACCATCCGCCGTGACCTGCTCGCTCACGACCCCAGCGAGGGCGGCGGCTTGTCGGGTCGGCCGCTCTACGGCTTCGCCCGCGATCGCATCCAGCGCGTGATCGCCGCCGCCGGCGACCTGCCGGTGGTGGGGGTCGGCGGGCTGGAGCGAGCCGACCAGGTGCAAGCGTTGCTCGACGACGGCTGCGCCGCCGTGCAGCTCTACACCGCCTTCATCTACGAGGGGCCTGGGCTCCCGGGCCGCTTGCACCGCGCGCTGCGAGGTTAGGCCCCCTCATGATGCGTGTGTCCCTCCTCGCTGTGTTGGTCCTGGCTGGCTGTCCCCGCAAGGTGCCCGAGCATCTTCGCGTCGCCCCGCCCCCTCCGACCACCGAGCAGGCCCAGCGCACGCTGCAGACCCTCGATGACGCCATCGCCGCCCTCGTCGGTGCCGACCCGCTGGTTCGCAGTGCCTCCCTGCCCGACCTCGACGCCTTGATGGCCATCGAGGGTTCGGCACCGTTGGTGGAGTTCGTGGAGCAGGTCAAGGCGCTGGAGCAGGGCGACGGCCAGGCCGAGCGCTCGATGCAGCAGCTCGAGGAGTCGTGGCCGACCAGCGTCGTGGTCGCCCTGTCGCGCGGCTACCGCCTGCGGGTCACGGAGAACCTACTGGGCAACATGGCGCTGCCGGTCGGGCAGCGCGACACCGCCATCCTCGCGTTGGTCACGCCACTGCAGGCCGCACCCGACGGCGCTGCGCTCAACCGCGGTCCTCTCGACTGGCTGGTCCTCGACGGCGAAACGGAGCCCATCGTGCGCAGCTACGCCGAGCGATGGGTGCTGCAGGGCTGGCTGTCCGACCCTGGCGTGCGCCTCGATGCCGCCGCCGAGGCTCTGCAAGCCGACATGTACGACGGCCTGGCCCGCACGCCCACCGCCGCGCTGCTGCTGGCCCGGAACGCCGACGCAGCTGGGCCGTCCGAGTCGGGCCTCGCCAAGCTCGAGCGATCCGCGCGCCTTGCACTGGTGCAGGCGGCTGCCGATCGCGACCGTGAACAGGCTGCCTGGAGCGACCGCCGCAAGGAGGCCGCCGAAGAGCTGGGCGTCGACGACCCCATCCATCACCTTCTCAGCGAGGCCGTCACCGAGCTCACCGCTGCTGCGGGCGACGACGAGGCGGCCGGTGGAGCGCTGCTGGCCCTCGCCGCCATGCGATGGCGTGGCAGCTGCGACGACAGCCCCTGTCGAGGGCTCGACCGCGTGGCGACGATGGCCACGGCCCGGCGCTACGGGCCGCGTGTCGATGCCGTCGGGCAGCTGTGGCAGGTGATCGCCCTCAAGGAGGCCCTCGACACCATGGAGGTCGCCCACGACACCGTGATGTACCCAGAGGGATCCCTCGCCCTGGTCGACGCCGTCCTCGGCACCGGCGGGGGGCCCCTCGACGACCAGGTGCTGCGAAAGCGGCGTCCGGATGCTGGGGTGTGGCTGGCGGTCGCGCGCGCCGTCGGAGAGGAAGGCGTCACCGCCTGGGAGGGCGCTCGGGCGGCCCTCGGCCAACACCTCAAGAACGAAGCCGATGACGCGCGACAGGGCGTCGACGACGAGGAGATCGCATCGCTGCTCGAGAGGATCTCAGCGCGTGCGATCCCTTGACCGCCCATGCCCACCGGTTACACTCTTGGCGCCTCGCGGGTGTAGCTCAGTGGTAGAGCCCCACGTTGCCAACGTGGCTGTCGACAGTTCGAATCTGTTCACCCGCTCCATCTAGAAACCCTCCTCCCTCACGGGAGGAGGGTTTTCTCTTTTCCCCAAGCCGCATCGACGCCGCCGCGACCGGGGAGTCCCCGCGCCCTACACGCCATTGTCTACGTGTGAGCGCCCACCACATCCTGTTCGTCACCGGGTCGCCACCGGCAAGACACGGCCCACGCCGAGTCCGCGCATACTTATCCACAGGTTCGTCCCCAGCCCTTGGGGACATCAGATCTGCCAGGCTACGCCTCGGACGACCCTGCGCCTATTTGCGTCATTCGCAATTGTCCTCAGGCGACAGTGGCGCACAGATGACGCGCTGCGCGTAGCCCATCGAGGGCCGACGACACGATGCCTCCGGCGTAGCCTGCGCCCTCCCCTGCGGGGAAGAGGCCTGGAAGCGTGGTGGACTCCCCTCCCGCTGTGCGGGCGAACTGCACCGGCGAGGTGGTGCGCGTCTCGGGGGCGATCATGACGGCGTCAGCCGAGACGAAGCCAGGCAGCTGGCGCTCGAAGGCCTGCAGCGTCTCGGTGAGGCCACGGGTGACCACCTCGGGCAGGACATCGTGCAGCGAGCCCGCCACCACGCCCATCGGGAAGCTGGTACGGGGCAGCTCGGTCGACCCTCGCTGGGCGAGGAAGTCGACCACCCTCTGAGCGGGTGCCGCGTAGCTGCCCGTGGCCTGGAAGCAGGCGGACTCGATCGCATCCTGCCAACGGAAGCCGGCCAGCGGATCCGGCGCACCGTAGACATCGGGCTCGACCTCGACGATGACCGCGCTGTTGGCCCAGTAGGCTCGGCGAGCCGCGAAGCTCATGCCGTTGACCACCACCCGGTCGGGGTGGTTGGAAGCCGGGACGACCATCCCGCCGGGGCACATGCAGAACGTGCGCCCTCGCACCCCGCCCTCGACGTGGTGGGTGAGGCGGTAGCTCGCCGGCGGGAGGGTGCCTCGATCGGGGCGCCGGTAGCGGCTTCGGTCGATGAGCGCCTGGGGATGCTCGACGCGCACCCCCACCGCGATGCCGCGAGCGTTCGCTTCCGCACCGGCCTCCACCATCATCTGGGTCGCGTCGCGGGCGGAGTGCCCGGTGGCGACGATGACCGGAGCCCGTCGGAGGGTCTCGCCATCCGCCAGCTGCACGCCGACACAGCGCCCGCCCTCGACCAGGAGTGACGCGACGGCGGTGTGGTAGCGGATCTCCACGCCCAGCTCCTCGAGGCGCGCACGAAACGGCGGCAGCAGAGCACGGATCTTGTCGGTGCCCAGGTGCGCCAGGGCGTCGGTGAACACCGAGGGGTCGGCACCGAAGTCGACCAGCCGGCGGAAGATGAACCCGAGCTCTCCGTCACGCCGCCGCGTGTAGATCTTGCCATCCGAGAAGGTGCCTGCCCCTCCCTCCCCGAACACCAGGTTGTTCTCGGGATCGAGGTCGCGCTGGCCACGCCAGAATCCATTCACCGCAGGGATGCGTGACTCGACCGGCCCTCCACGCTCGATGAGGGTGACGGGGGCTCCCGCCTCGGCCAGGTAGAGCGCTGCGAACAGCCCCGCTGGGCCCGCCCCCACCACCACGGGCCGCAGGTCGCTGGGCCACGCGCGCCTCTCGGGGGCACCATCGGCAAGGCCGTAGCGCCCCTCATCGCGCCCCGTCCACACGCGCACGCCCTTGGCCAGAGGCTCCCGCGGGCGCACGCCGTCTTCCAGGGTGACTCGGTAGACCGCCCACCAGCGCTTGGTGCGCTGCCGTGCGTCGAGGGACTTCTTGACCAGCGTGACGCCGCGCACGCCGCCCGTGGGCACGCCCATGCGACGTGCCACGTCTACGCGAGGGTCAGCGCCCTCCACCCACTCGACTTCTCGAACCATCCATGCCATCCCCGCCCCCTATCACACGCCGCACCCACAGGCATTTATACGGTTGCAGCGAGACAATAAGCCCCTTGATGGGCGGGGGACGGGGGGATATGCCCGGAGCCTGACTCATTCTCTCTCTCGAGGTGGACCTTGGCTCTTCGCATCGCGATCAATGGATTTGGCCGTATCGGCCGCAATGTGCTCCGCTCCGCATGGCATCGCGATGATGTGGAGTTCGTCCACATCAACGATCTCACCAGCGATGACATGCTCGCCTACTTGCTGGGTCACGACAGCGTGCACGGCCCGTTCGGCGACAAGGTCGAGGCCGTCGAAGGCGGGATCTCCGTCGACGGCAAGCTCATCCCCACGACCGCCGAGCGCGACCCGGCCAAGCTCCCGTGGGCCGAGCGCAAGGTCGACGTGGTCCTCGAGTGCACCGGCGTGTTCACCAGCGGGGAGTCCGCCGGCAAGCACCTGCAGGCGGGCGCGCGCAAGGTCGTCATCAGCGCCCCCGGCAAAGACGTCGATGCCACCTTCGTCTACGGCGTCAACCACGAAGACTACGACGCCACCAAGCACCACGTGATCAGCAATGCCTCGTGCACCACCAACTGCCTCGCGCCGTTCGTGATGGTGCTCGACGAGACGGTCGGCCTGGTCAACGGCCTGCTCACCACCGTCCACTCCTACACGATGGACCAGAACCTCCTCGACGGCCCCCACCGCAAGGGCAAGATGCGCCGGGCGCGCGCTGCCGCCGTCAACATGGTGCCCACCAGCACAGGCGCCGCGAAGGCCATCGGCCTGGTCCTCCCCCACCTCAACGGGCGCCTCGACGGCATGGCGATCCGCGTGCCGACCCCGAACGTGTCGCTGGTCGACCTGGTGTTCACCGCCGGCCGTGACACCACCGTCGAGGAGATCAACGGAGCGCTTGCTGAGGCTGCCCGAGGTCGCCTGGCCGGCGTGCTGGCCGCCGAGTCCGCGCCCATGGTGTCCAGCGACCTCATCGGCAACCCCCACAGCTCCATCATCGACCTCGACCTGACCCAGGTGATGGACGGTCGCGTCGTGAAGGTGCTGTCCTGGTACGACAACGAGTGGGGCTTCTCCAACCGCATGCTCGACCTTGCCCTGCACGTGGGGGCCTGATGTCGATCCTGCCCCCTACCCTCGACGGGCTCGAGCTCGACGGTGACCGTGTGCTGGTGCGGGTCGACTTCAACGTCCCCCTGCACGGCGAAGAGGTCACCGACGACACGCGCATTCGGGGCGCCCTTCCTACGATTCGCGAACTGCGGGAGAAGGGCGCGCGCATCGTGCTGGCATCTCACCTCGGGCGCCCGAAGGGCAAGCCCCAGGCCTCCCTGTCGCTGTTGCCTGCGGCGGCGAAGCTCGCCGAGCTGCTCGCCTGCGATGTCGTCTTCAGCCACGACACCGTGGGCGACGACGTGGTCCAGCTGGCCAAGGAGCTCCCCCCCGGCGGGGTCATGGTGGTGGAGAACCTGCGCTTCCACCCTGGGGAGAAGGCCAACGACTCGGAGTTCGCTCGGGCCCTGGCCGCCCTGGGCGAGCACTATGTCGACGACGCCTTCGGCGCGATGCACCGAGCGCACGCTTCCATCACCGGGGTGCCCGACGTGATGGGCAAGGGCTACGTCGGCCGCCTGGTGCAGCGCGAGGTCGAGATGCTCGGCCAGCTCGTCGCCGGCGACAACCGCCTCGAGCGCGCCCCGTTCGCCGCCATCCTCGGTGGCGCCAAGGTCTCCGACAAGATCGGCGTCATCGAGGCGCTGTCCAAGCGCATCGACCACCTCTTCGTCGGTGGCGCCATGGCCTACACCTTCCTCGCCGCGCAGGGCATCCCCGTGGGCGACTCCCGGGTCGAAGAAGACAAGCTCGACCTCGCTCGTGAGCTGCTGGCGAAGTGTGCGAAGCGCGCCGTGAAGGTGCACCTTCCGGTCGACCACGTGGTCGCCGAGCGCTTCGACGCGAGCTCCCCTCCCGAGACGGTGACCGAGATCCCCGACGGCCGGATGGGGCTCGACATCGGTCCTGCCACGTTGGCCGCCTGGGGCGAAGTCCTCGGGCGATGCCAGACGGTGCTGTGGAACGGCCCGATGGGCGTGTTCGAGTGGGACTCGTTCTCTGGCGGAACCCGCGGCATCGCCGAGGCGCTGGCGAGCAGCGAGGCCGTGACGGTCGTGGGTGGCGGTGACTCGGCTGCCGCCGTGGCTTCCTTCGGGCTGGCCGACCGCATGACGCACGTTTCGACGGGGGGCGGTGCCTCCCTCGAGTTCTTGGAACATGGTGATCTGGTGGGCCTCGCGGCTCTCAGGGGGTGAACATGGCGCGCACGCCGTTCTTGGCGGGAAACTGGAAACTGAACCTGGGGCCCCGCGAGGCGGCGGCGCTGGCCACCGAGCTTCGAGAGGCCTTGTCGGGCCGCGGTCGCTGCACGGTGGCGGTGTTTCCCACCGCACTGTCCATCGCCAGCGTCGTCCCCCTCCTCAAGGGAGCCGACATCGGCGTCGGGGTGCAGGAGATCGAGGCATCCGCCACGGGGGCCCTCACGGGCGGCAACAGCGCCGTCATGGCCCGTGAGGCGGGCTGCACCTACGCGCTCGTCGGTCACTCCGAGCGGCGGCAGCTGTGGGGTGAGACCGACGAGGGCTGCGCCGCCAAGCTCGTGGCAGCCTTCGATGCCGGCCTGTTGCCCATCTTGTGCATCGGGGAGACGCTCGAGCAGCGGCGCGCCGGTCAGGTCGATGAGGTCGTCACCGGCCAGCTGGCGCGTGGCATCGCGAAGCTGCGTCCCGACCAGGTCGCCTCGCTGACGCTGGCCTACGAGCCGGTGTGGGCCATCGGCACGGGCGAGACCGCCAGCCCCGCACAGGCCCAGGCGGTGCACGCGACCGTGCGCGCGTGGCTGCGTGACCACCACGGCGCCGTCGCCGACGACATCCGCATCCAGTACGGCGGCTCGGTCAAGCCTGCCAACGCCGCCGAGCTGCTGGCGTGCCCCGACATCGACGGAGCGCTGGTGGGCGGTGCGAGCCTCACGGCCGCTTCCTTCGCCGCCATCGTGGCCGCCGCCACCGCGTGAGCCGCGGGCGGGCCTCCCTCGAGGTCCGCCCTCTCACGAGCCCAGCGCGTCGGAGCCTCCGTCACGCCCCAGTGCCGAGCGGAGACCTGAACGAGGAAGGGGAGCCCCGTTTCCGGAGCTCCCCTTCTTGAGGAATGCGCGAGGGGGGAATCGAACCCCCACAGCCTTGCGGCCACAAGGCCCTCAACCTTGCGCGTCTACCAATTCCGCCACCCGCGCGAAGCGACCCGGCCCATGTACTGCGGGCCTCACAGAGCGTCAAGCCAGCGGATCCCCTACTCGGGGGGGTTCTGAACCTCAGGCGGAATCGCCTTCAGCTTCTCCTGCTGCAAGCGCAACACTTCGTCGTCGATGTTGGCATCCTGCATCATGCGCTGGTTGCTGTAGAGCGCCAGGGTGATCGAGGTGCCCATGAACATCACGGCTACCAAGGTGGTGGCCCGCTGCAGCAAGCCCGTCGGACCGCGGGGGCCGAACACCGTGCTGGAGCCGCCGCCGCCGCCAAAGGCCGCGCCCACGTCGCCGCCCTTGCCGGGCTGCAGGATGATGATCAGGATGAGGAACAGGCACAGCACCACGTGCAGTGCGACGACGAACAGGTACACAGACGCTCCCGCAGGGCGACCAGCGCCCCGAGCTACGGCCCGAAGTAAGCCCCAGCCTACGTTTCGGCAACCCTGGCCGGACGGTCAGGGCAGCCCGGCCGAACGCAGTCGCCGTAGATCTCGTGGCGATGGCTCGACACCTCGAAGCCGAGGGCTTTCGCGAGCTCCTCTTGCAGCTCCTCGATTCGCTCGTCTTCGTACTCCACGATCTTCCCGCACTGGTTGCAGATGATGTGGTCGTGGTGCTCCCCCTCGTGGGTCGACTCGTAGCGCACGTTGGCCTCGCCGAACTTGTGCTCGGAGGCCAGCCCACACTCGGTGAGGAGCTTCATGGTTCGGTAGACCGTGGCGTAGCCGATCGACGGCTGACGCTCCTGAGCCATCTCCAGCAGCTCGGGCAGCGACAGGTGCGCTTCGCTGTCGAAGAACACCTCGGCGATGGCGCGACGCTGACGCGTGAACTTCAGGCCCTCGGCCGTCAGATAGTCTTTGAAGGCGCTCATCTGTTCGTGGCGGTCCACCGATGTTCTCCCTGGTCAGTCCAGTCGCCCATCACGGGCCTGGTAACCCGCTCAGTGCCGCTCCCGACCTCCTGAGCAACAAAGGCCGGGCCCCGACAGGGCCCGACCTCGTGTGAGACCCCTGGGGCCTACTCTTCCGCGGCGCTGCTCGACGATGCGGCGGCAGTGTCCATCGACTCCACCAGCTCGATCACGGCCATGGGCGCGTTGTCACCGGGGCGACGACGCGACAGCTTCACCACGCGGGTGTAGCCACCGGGACGCGTGCGGAAGCGCTCGGCGTAGTCGTTGAGGAGCTTGTTGACGGCGTCGTCGTTGTTGACCCACCGCTTCACCCGCCGGATGGCGTGCACGCGGTCGGCCTTGGCCTGGCGCTGCTCGTCGCCCGACAGGCCGTCGATGGCGGCGGCGCTGGGCGCCGTCTTGCCGATGGTGATCAGGCGCTCGGCGTAGCCGCGCAGTTCCTTGGCCTTCGCTTCCGTCGTGCGGATGCGGCCATGAACCATGAGCGACGTGACCATGTTGCGAAACATGGCCTTGCGCGCCGACGAATCCATTCCGAACTTGCGTCCGGCCTTGCGATGTCGCATGAGATGCCTCCTGCGGGGAGCGGCGCGCTACCCGACCTTGTGCTTGGGGAAGTTGTGGAGCTTCATCCCGAGCGCCAGATTCAGGTCGCTCAGGATTTCCTTGATTTCGTTGAGGGACTTGCGGCCGAAGTTCTTGGTCTTCAGCATCTCGGCCTCGGTGCGCTCCACCAGCTGGTAGATGAACTCGATGCCGGCGTTCTGCAGGCAGTTCTGCGAACGCACCGACAGCTCGAGCTCGTCGACGCGCTTGAACAGCGCCTCGGGGAACTCCTGCTCCTCTTCTTCGTCTTCCTCTACCTCGGGCTCGTCTTCCTCGGCGAAGTTGATGAAGATCTGCAGCTGCTCCTTGAGGATCTTCGCGGCGTAGGCCAGCGCGTCCTCGGGGATCACGGAGCCATCCGTCCACAGCTCGATGGTGAGCTTGTCGTAGTCGGTGCGCTGCCCCACGCGGGCGTTGGTCACCGTGTAGCGAACGCGCTGGATGGGCGAGAAGATCGCGTCGACGGGGATCGTGCCGATGGGCTGATCCTCGCTCTTGTTCTGGGCGGCGGGGATGTAGCCCTTGCCCATCTCGACGGTGACCTCGGCCTCGAACTCGCCATCCTCGGTGAGGGTCGCGATCGGGTGCTCGGGGTTGAGGACCTCGCACTCGCCGTCGAAGGTGAAGTCGCTCGCGCGCACCACGACCGTCTCACCCGGCGTGCCCTTGGCCTCGATCCGGCCACGGACCGTGTCGACGGAAGACGTGCGCAGCAGCACACCCTTCACGTTCAGCACGATGTCGGTCACGTCTTCGACGATGCCGGGGATGAAGGAGAACTCGTGAAGCACTCCCTCGATCCGCACCGAGGTGATCGCTGCGCCCTGCAGGGACGACAGCAGGATGCGACGCAGGCTGTTGCCAATCGTCGTGCCGAAGCCACGCTCCAGCGGACGGATGACGAACTTGCCGTAGTTGCGGCCCGACTTCGGGTCGCGCTCGACGCGGCGCGGCTTGATGAGCGAGCGCCAGTTCGTGTAGACGTTCTCTTGCATGGGGACTCCACTTGCACTGCTGCTGCCGATGCCGTCGGCGCTCTACGTGCATGGGGGTTGAACAGCAACAGGCGCCCGGGACACACCCGGGCGCCGGCTCGGCCAGCCGTGCTGTGAGGGGAAGCCTAGACGCGCCGACGCTTGGGCGGGCGGCAGCCGTTGTGGGCGATGGGCGTCACGTCTTTGATCAGCGTGATGCGCAGGCCGGTGTTCGCGATGGCGCGAAGCGCCGACTCACGACCCGTGCCGGGGCCCTTCACGTAGACGCCGACCTGCTTCATGCCGTGCTCCATCGCCTTCTTGGCCGCATCCTCGGCGACCAGCTGGGCGGCGAAGGGCGTGCTCTTGCGGGAACCCTTGAAGCGAAGAACTCCAGCGGAGCTCCACGCCACGGTGTTCCCGGCGAGATCGGTGATGGTGACGATGGTGTTGTTGAAGGTCGCCTGGATGTGAGCGATCCCCGCGGGGACGTTCTTCCGGACCTTACGCTTCTGAGTCCTGCGTGCCATGTCGGATACTTCCTAATCAGCCGGCAATGCCGGGGATGCCGGGGATCACTTGCGCTTGTTGGCCACGGTGCGACGAGGCCCCTTGCGGGTGCGGGCGTTGGTGTGCGTGCGCTGGCCACGAACGGGAAGGCCCCGACGATGGCGGATGCCGCGGTTGGCACCCAGGTCGACCAGGCGCTTGATGTTGGTGGCGACTTCCTTACGGAGCTCGCCTTCCACGTTGTAGTTGTTCTGGATGACCTCGCGAATCCGCGCCACTTCGTGGTCGGTCATCTGGAAGACGCGGGTCGCCTGGTCGATGCCAGCCTCGGCGCAGATCTTCTGAGAGCTGTGCTGACCGATCCCGTAGATGTAGGTCAGCGCGATCCAGACAGGCTTGTTGCGGGGGAGGTCGACGCCTTCGATACGAGCCACGTTGTGTTCCTCGACTGGGTTGAGGTCATCGCCGGTGGGGCAGTCCGGCCAGGTTGCGCCCCGCGGGTCAGCCCCGCATAGCCCCTTCTGGAGCAGTGAGCACCTCGGGACCACGTTCCGTGATCACGATGGTGTGTTCGAAGTGGGCCGCGATGCTGCGGTCGCGGGTCACCACGGTCCATGCATCGTCGAGCACTTCCGTACGGAAGTCGCCCAGCGTTATCATGGGCTCGACCGCAAGGCACATGCCAGCCTTCAAAAGAGGGCCGCGGCCTGCCTTGCCGTAGTTGGGCACCGACGGAGACTCGTGGAGCTTCCGGCCGATGCCGTGACCCACGTACTCGCGAACGATTCCGTATCCGAGAGGATCGATGTGCGACTGCACGCCGTGACCGATGTCTCCGATGCGGTTGCCGGCCAGCGCCTTGCCGATCCCAGCCAGCAGCGAGGCCTCGGTCGCCTCGAGCAGCCTCGCGATCCCCTCATCGACCTCCCCCACCCCGACGGTGAAGGCGTGATCGGCGTGGTAGCCGCCGTAGATGAGGCCCATGTCGACCGAGATGACGTCGCCCTCGCGAAGCGCCCGCCCGCCGGGGATCCCGTGAACGACTTCCTCGTTGACCGACGCGCAGATCGTGGCCGGGAACGGCACGTCGCCTCCCGCGGTGTAGCCCTTGAAGGACGGCACCGACCCCCGTGCACGGATCTCCCGCTCGGCGATCTCGTCGAGCTCACCGGTGGTGATGCCCGGCTTCACTGCCTCGCGCAGCACGGCAGCCACCTCGGCGAGGCGCTGACCGCTCTGACGCATGAGCGCCAGCTCCCACGGGTCTTTCACCGTCGCCATGTCAGAGCCACGGCCCCTGGCCACCGAGCTGCTGACGACGCCCTCGGACTCGACCACCCGTCGACACGACCCCGTCGTAGTGCTTCGTCGACAGCTGCGCCTCGATCTGAGCCACCGTGTCGAGAGACACGCTGACGATGATGAGCAGGCCCGTACCGCCAAAGTAGAACGGGACGTTGAACTGCGACACCAGCACGGTCGGCAGGATGCAGACCAAGCCCAGGTAGACCGACCCCCCTGCCGTCAGGCGCGTGAGCAGCCACTCGATGTACTGAGCGGTCTCACGACCCGGGCGCACCTTCGGGATGTAGCCGCCCTGCTTCTTGAGGTTCTCGGCCACATCTTCCGGGTTGAACGTGATCGCCGTCTGGAAGAAGGAGAAGAACACGATCAGGATGGCGTAGACGAGGTTGTAGAGCCACCTGCCTGGGAAGAACGCGCCAGAGATCCATTGCAGGATGGCGTGGTCCCAAAACTGACCGATGGTGCCAGGGAACATCAACAGCGACGAGGCGAAGATCGGCGGGATGACGCCAGCGGTGTTGACCTTGAGCGGCAGGTAGGTCGTCTGGCCTTCGTAGACCTTTCGACCCAACACACGCTTCGCATATTGAAGTGGGACTCTTCGCTGACCTCTCTCGATGAACACGATGGCGAACACCACCAGGAACATGAAGACCAGCAGCAAAGAGGCCTGCAGCAGGTTCATCTCCCCGAGCTGAATCAGCTGGATGAGCTGAAGTGCCCCAGCGGGCAACCCAGCGATGATCCCGCAGGTGATGATGATCGACGCGCCGTTACCGACGCCTCGCTCGGTCATCTGTTCGCCCAGCCACATCACGAAACAGGCGCCGCCGGTCATCGTGAGCATCGTCAGCAGGCGGAAGGCCCACCCCGGGTCGATGACCACGTTGTTGTTGCCGACGCGCATCTGCTCCATGGAGGTAGCCATGGCGAAAGACTGCACACAGGCGATCAGGATGGTGAGGTAGCGCGTGTACTGCGTCATCCGGTTGCGACCGGACTGCCCCTCATCCTTGATGCGCTTGAGCGCTGGCACCATCTCGCCCATGAGCTGCATGATGATGCTTGCCGTGATGTACGGCATAATCCCGAGCACGAACACGCTGAACTGTTCCAGCGCGCCCCCCGAGAACATGTTGTACAGCCCGAACATGGTGTTGGACTGCTGCTCGAACCACTCCCCAAGCACCACACGGTCGATACCGGGGGCGGGAATGAAGATGCCGAGGCGGTAGACCGCCAGCATCCCAAGCGTGAAGAGGACCCGCTTGCGCAAGTCCTCCATCTGCCAGATCTCGGTGAAGATATTCGCCACGACGACAGCTCACTTATCGGGGGACCGACGGAGCGGCCCGGGGACGCGCCACTACGCGGGCGTGGGCCCGTCGACGGTTCCGCCGGCAGCCGTAATCTTCTCCGCCGCAGACCGGCTTAGCTTGGACACGCGAACGTGAAGGGCAACCCCCACCTCGCCACGACCAAGGATCTTGACGCCATCCTTGCCGATGCGCGACACGATTCCGTGCTGCTTGAGCAGCTCGTCGGTCACCACGGTGCCCGCCTCGAGGCCAGACAGCTTCTCGAGGTTGATCGTCTCGTAGTCCTTACTGAACGGGTTCTTGAACCCGAACTTGGGGAGGCGACGGTGCAGAGGCATCTGACCACCCTCGAAGCCCGCCGGGACGTTGCCGCTGGAACGCGACCCCTGACCCTTCGTGCCGCGACCGGCCGTCTTGCCCTTGCCAGAGCCCTCACCACGACCCAGACGGGTGCGCGCCTTGCGCTCGCCGGGGACGGGATGCAGGTTGGAAAGCTCATTGGCCATCGGCCACCTCCTCCACGTCGACCAGGTGGAGAACCTTCTTCACCATGCCGCGAACGGCAGGCGTGTTCTCCAGAACCCGTGACTGCCCGATCTTCCGCAGGCCGAGGCCCTTGAGCTGATCGCGCTGGTTTTCAGGGCGCCCGATGGCGCTATGCTTCAAAGTGACCTTGAGGCGGGACATTGCCCCCTCCTACTCTAGGCCGGGCCTACGGCAGGCGCCGCAGACTTGACCATGTAGTTGGCGTAGACGGCCTCGAGATCCTTGCCGGTGCGCGTTGCATACTGCTCTGCGCTCTCCAGCCGACCGAGGGCGTTGAACGTGGCGCGAACCACGTTGTGCGGATTCGAACTGCGGAGCGACTTGGTGAGCACGTTGTGCACACCCACACACTCCATGATGGCCCGGACTGCGGGACCGGCGATGACGCCCGTACCAGCCGATGCCGGCTTCAGAAGCACCCGACCCGCACCGAACTCGCCGATGACATCGTGGGGCAACGTGCCGTTCACGAGCGGCACCGGGTTCATCGTCTTGCGAGCCTTCTCGGTGGCCTTGCGGATCGCCTCGGGAACCTCATTGGCCTTCCCGAAGCCGACACCGACCTGCCCCTCGCCGTCGCCGACAACGACGATCGCGGAGAAGCTGAACCGGCGGCCGCCCTTGACGACCTTGGCCACCCGGTTGATGTAAATCACCTTCTCGATGAGGTTGGACTCTTCCTCATCGCGGCGACGCCTGGACCTGTTGCTCATCGTCGCTCCTAGAAGTCGAGGCCAGCTTCGCGCGCGGCATCAGCCAGCGACGCCATGCGGCCGTGGTACAGGAATCCGTTCCGGTCGAACACCACCTTGGAGACACCAGCCTCCTTGGCACGCTCGGCGACCAAGCGACCCACGACGGCAGCGCCATCGCGGTTGCCACCCGTGGCGCCCTCCGGAAGATCCGCCTTCAGGGAGTTCGCCGAAGCGACGGTCTTGCCCGTCACGTCGTCTACAACCTGTGCATAGATATGCTTGGCGGAACGGAACACGGTCAGGCGTGGACGATCGCTCGTGCCCACCAGCCGCTTGCGGATGCTCTTCTTGCGACGCAAACGCGACGCGAGCTTCAGACTTGTCTTGCCCATCAGAATCTCCCCGTCAGGCCGACTTGCCGGTCTTGATCCGGATGTACTCGCCGCTGTAGCGCACGCCCTTACCCTTGTAGGAGTCAGGCTTACGGAACCCGCGAATCTCAGCCGCAACTTGCCCGACCTTCTGCTTGTCGATGCCCTGGACCGTGATGGTGTTCTGCTTGTCGACGGCAATGTCGATGCCGTCGGGAATCGCGTACTCGATGAGGTGCGAATAACCCAGGTTCATGACCAGGTTCTTGCCCTTCACGTCTGCACGATAGCCAACGCCGATGACCTCGAGCTTCTTCTCGAAGCCCTTGCTCACACCCTCGACCATGTTCGCTACGAGAGCGCGCATGAGGCCGTGGTTGGCGCGGGACGGGCGCGACTCGTCGGCCCGGTTGACCTGCACGGTCGAGCCCTCGATGTCGAAGCTCACACGATCGATGACCGACTGTGTCAGCTGACCCTTGGGGCCCTTCACCGTCACGACGCCATCAGCGACGTTGCAGGTGACTCCCCCAGGGAGTTCGATGGGCTGCTTGCCTACACGAGACATTTCTTGCTCCTCGCTTGCTGCGCCGTCACCAGACGTGGCAGATGACCTCACCGCCTACACCGGCCTGACGGGCCTGCGCATCGGTGAGGACGCCGCGCGGCGTCGTGAGAATGGCTACGCCGAGGCCGTTGCGAACCCGAGGGATGTCATCCTTGCCGACGTAGACACGTCGACTGGGCTTGCTGATTCGGCTCAGCCCGCGGATGACGCCTTTTTGGCCGCCGTCGTAGCGAAGAAAGATTTTGATCGCACCTTGTGGGCCACGTTCGTCCTCCACATAGCCTTCCACGAAGCCCTCAGACTTGAGGATATTCGTGATGGCCACCTTCACCTTGGAACGGGGAAGTGTGAGGCTGGCGTGACCTGCTTGCTGCGCGTTGCGAATGCGCGTGAGCATGTCTGCGATTGGGTCGGTCATCGACATGGATGAGTCTCCATCGATGGGGATCAGGCGGCGAACGGCATGCCGAGGTGCCGAAGAAGGGCGCGCCCTTCCTCGTCCGTCGTCGCCGTCGTGACAAAGGCGATGTTCATCCCGTTGATACGGGGCACCTTGTCGTAGTCAATCTCGGGGAAGATGATCTGCTCGGTGAGTCCGAGGCTGTAGTTGCCTCGGCCATCGAACGCCTTGGGGTTGATACCCCGAAAGTCGCGGATACGGGGAATCGCAACCGTCACCAGACGGTCGAAGAACTCCCACATCCTTGCACCACGCAACGTGACTCGAGCCCCGATGGGCATCCCTTCACGAAGCTTGAAGTTGGCGATCGACTTGCGAGCACGGGTGATGACGGCTCGCTGGCCGGCGATGAGCGTGAGCTCCTCGGCCGCCGTCTCCAAGAGCTTCACGTTCTGAACTGCTTCCTTGAGGGATTGGTTCAGCACGATCTTCTCGAGGCGCGGCACCTGCATGATGTTCGGGTAAGCGAACTCTTCAAGCAGCTTGCCACGAACCGTGTCCTGGTAGCGGACGCGCATACGCGGGACGTAGTCAGCCATCATTACCTCAATCGTTGTCGATGACCGCGCCAGAGTTCCGGTCAACCCGGACCTTGCGGCCATCTTCGAGAGTGCGGTAGCCGACCTTGACCTTGCGGCCCTCGTCAGCGTTCCAGAGTGCGACGTTGGAGATGTCGATCGGCATCTCCTTGTCGATGATGCCGCCAGCCTGGTCACCGACCGGGCGCTGGTGGCGACGAACCCTACGGACACCTTCGACCACCACTTGGCGGCGACCGGGAATGACCTTGAGGATCCGGCCAGTACGGCCCTTATCCTTGCCGGCGAGCACGACGACCTGGTCGCCACGCTTCAATCGGCACTTGTTGTTCGTTGCAGCCATGAGTGCGACCTCGCCTAGAGGACTTCGGGAGCGAGCGAAACGATCTTCATGAATCGCTTCGCCCGGAGCTCACGAGCGACAGGGCCGAAGATGCGGCTCCCGACAGGCTCGTTCTCCTTGTTGATCAGGACGGCGCTGTTGTTGTCGAAACGGATGTAGGACCCGTCGACACGGCGCACTTCCTTCTTGGTCCGAACGATGACGGCCCGGGCGATCTGGCCCTTCTTGACCTTTCCGTTCGGCGCCGCGTCCTTTACGGACACAACGATGATGTCGCCGATCCCAGCGTACTTACGCTTGGAACCACCGAGCACCTTGATGCACTTGACTCGCTTGGCGCCGCTATTGTCGGCGACATCGAGCACGCTCTCCATCTGGATCATCAGAAACCTCCGAGAGCGTCAGGCGTTGCGCCGCTCGATGACTACCCAGCGCTTCGTCCGGGAGAGCGGACGGCTCTCCTGGATGACCACTTCGTCATCGATCTGGCATTCGTTGTTTTCGTCGTGCGCCTTGTACGTCTGCGTACGCGAGACGTATTTGCGGTAGCGCGCGTGCTTGACTTTCTTGGTGACCTGAACGGTGACCGTCTTGTCCATCTTGTCGGATACGACCCGACCCGTAAGGACCCGGCGACCCGTGGTCTTCTCATCCGTGCTCATGAGATGCCTCATCGTGCTCTGCCTGCGGCAGGCGTTGTCCTTGCGGACGTGCAACAGCCCTTGTGCAAGTGGGGTCTCCCGTTTCCGGGACTCACACCTGCTGGCGCGTGCCAGCATCGACACCGGGGAGGGCGTCGATGCCCAATGCCCGCGAAGCAATCTCCGCAGGCGCCGCTACTTAGTCTTTGCTGGTGAGCTTGTCAACGATGCCAGAAAGGAAGCCTCCCTTCTCGGCACCGGACTCGATCGCGCCTTCGGCAGAAGCACCGAAGGAACTGGCGTGACGCTCGAACAGAGCGTTCTTGGCAAGACCGGCGGACGCTTCACGCTTCCGCGCTTCGGTCTTCAGGCGGGCGATCTCCTTACGGAGGCCTCCCAGGTGCGCCGTGTTCTCGAGCTGGTTCATGCTGTGCTTGAAGCGAGCGGCGACGAGGTCGCGCTCCACCTGAAGCATGCGATGCACCAGCTGCTCGTCGTTGAGATCAGCCATCACAGCACCTCTGCGTCGCGCCGAACGAAGCGCGTCTGGACGCCGAGCTTGTGGCTGGCGAGGCGGAAGGCCTCCTTGGCCACCTCCTCGTTGACGCCATCGAGCTCGTACATGATCCGACCAGGCTTCACGACCGCAACCCAGCGGTCGGGAGCGCCCTTACCCTTACCCATTCGAGTCTCGAGGGGCTTCTTGGACAGGGGCTTGTCGGGGAAGACGCGAATCCACACCTTTCCACCACGCTTGATGTGGCGGGTCATGGCGATACGAGCCGCCTCGATCTGGCGAGCGGTCACGAAGCCACGCGTGGTGGCCTGCAGACCAAAGTCGCCGAAGGAGACCTCGGACCCACGGTAGGCAAAGCCACGCATGCGGCCTTTTTGGACCCGGCGATGCTTGACGCGCTTGGGGGCGAGCATGATTGTTCTCCTGAAGGAGCGAAGAGATCAGAAGGAGCGGTTCTCGTCGCCAGGCAGGATCTCACCCTTGAAGATCCACACCTTGACGCCGATCACGCCGTAAGAGGTCTTGGCCTCGGCGAGGCCGTAGTCGATGTTCGCCCGGAGCGTGTGAAGCGGGACGCGGCCCTGCCTGTACCACTCACGACGCGACATCTCTGCGCCGCCGAGGCGACCTGCGCACATCACCTTGATGCCCTTGGCACCGGCGCGCCGCGCCTGAGTGATGGCCTTCTTCATCGCGCGCCGGAAACTGACGCGCTTGACGAGCTGCGCAGCGATGTTCTCGGCGACCAGGATGGCCTCCGTCTCCACCTTGCGCACTTCCATGATGTGCACGTACACCTCGGTCGAGGTGAACTGCTGCAGCTCCGCGCGAAGGGCATCCAAGCCAGTGGCCCGCTTGCCCAGGATGATGCCGGGCTTGGCCGCGTGGATGTAGACCTTCGCCTTGTTCGCCGCGCGCTCGATGAGGATGCGAGACACCCCAGCACTGGCGAGCTTGCGCTTCACGTGCTGGCGAATCTTGAGGTCCTCAGAGAGGAAGCGGCTGTAGTCCTTGTCGGCGAACCACTTGGAATCCCACCCTGTGGTGACCCCGACGCGAAAGCCGATCGGATGAACCTTCTGACCCATTGATAGTTCCCCTTGGGACGCTAGCGCGTCGCCAGCTCGACCGTGATGTGGCTGGTCTTCTTGATGATTCGCGTCGCACGACCCTGCGCACGAGGACGGAACCGACGAAGGGTCGGACCGCCATCGACGAAGATCGTCTTCACGAAGAGGTCGTCGATGTCGAGTTGCTCGTTGTCGCGCTCGGCCGCCACTTCGGCGTTCGAAATCGCGGACTCGACCAACTTGCGAATCATCGGGGCAGACTTCTTGTTTAGGAACGCAAGGATCTCCACTGCTTCCGCAGCGTCGCGCCCCCGCACCAGGTCAGCCACGAGGCGCGCCTTCTGCGGCGACACCCGGGCATGCTTCAAGACAGCTCGGCTCGTCATGGCAGCCTCCTAGCGGACTTTGCCCTTCCGGTCGGCAGCATGGCCGCGGAAGGTGCGGGTGGCAGAGAACTCACCGAGCTTGTGCCCGATCATCTGCTCGGTGACGTACACCGGGATGGCCTGCCGACCGTTGTGGACGGCGAAGGTGAGACCGATCATCTCGGGCACGATCGTGGAGCGGCGGCTCCAGGTCTTGATGACCCGGTTGCTGCCAGACTCGCGAGCGGCGCGAACCTTCTTGAGGAGGTGGCCGTCGATGAACGGGCCCTTCTTGACGCTACGTGACATGGTGCTTCCTCGCCGCCTACTTGGAGTTGCGGCGCTTCACGATGAACTTGTTGGAGGCCTTCTTCTTCGGCCGCGTACGGTAGCCCTTGGTCGGGCGGCCCCACGGGGTAACCGGGTGGCGGCCCTTGGACCGCCCCTCACCACCACCATGAGGGTGATCGACCGGGTTCATGGCCGTGCCACGAACCGTCGGACGAATGCCGTGCCAGCGCGTGCGGCCGGCCTTACCCCAGACGAGGTTGGAGTGCTCGGTGTTGCCGACCTGCCCCACGGTGCCGCGGTTGAGGCCCCACACCTTGCGAAGCTCGCCGGACGGGAGACGGAGGAGGACGTAGCCACCCTCCTTCGCCATCACCTGAGCGTAGGTACCGGCTGAGCGGCACAGCTGACCACCACGCCCCTTGCTCATCTCGATGTTGTGCACGAACGTGCCCAGCGGGATGGAAAGGAGCTCGAGGCAGTTGCCCGGAGTGATGTCGGCGTTGTTGGACGTGATGACCTGGTCACCCACCGACAGCCCCACCGGATGCAGGATGTAGCGCTTCTCGCCGTCTGCATAGTGGATGAGGGCGATGCGAGCCGACCGGTTCGGGTCGTACTCGACGGTGGCCACCGTTCCGGGAACATCCACCTTGTCACGGCGGAAGTCGATGATCCGGTAGCGGCGCTTGTGGCCACCACCCCGGTGACGCACCGTGATGCGACCGCGGTTGTTGCGACCACCATTCTTCTTGAGTGCGGCAACGAGCTTGCGCTCCGGCTTGCTCGCCGTGACCTCTGCGAAGTCAGAGCCGGTCATGAAGCGACGCCCGGCGGACGTCGGCTTGAACCTCTTGGTACCCATGGGACTCGGTCTCCTACTCGAGGACGTTGATCGACTCGCCTTCGGCGAGTGTCACGTAGGCCTTCTTCCAGTTCTTGCGCTTGCCATAGTGACGACCAAAGCGCTTGCTCTTGCCGCGAATGACCATGGTGCGTACGGTCTCCACCTTCACACCGTAGAAAGACTCTACGGCGCGCTTGATGCGGAGCTTGTCGGCGTCGATTGCAACTTCGAAGCCGTAGGTGCGGTCGTCGCCGAGGAAGGTTGTGCTCTTCTCGGTGATGATCGGGCGGACCAGCGTGTCTTTCAGAAGCATCTCAACCCCCCAGGCGCGCGCCGAGCGCATCGGCGGCGTCCTTCGTGACCACGATCACGCTGCGGCGCAGCACGTCGTAGACGTTGACGCCCTCGGGCGGCAGAACCGTCACAGCGGGGACGTTGCGGGCGGACTTGGTGATGTTCTCGTCAGCGTTCGCCACGAGCAACATGTCACCGAGCTCGAACCGACCCATCAGCTCGGTGATCTGGCGGGTCTTGGGCTCGTCGAAGCTGAGCGAGTCGAGCACGACGATCCGGCTCTCTTCGCACCGACGCGACAGGGCGGAGCACAGCGCCGCCTTCCGCACCTTCTTGTTCAGCTTGTGGGCGTGGCTGCGAGCCCGCGGGCCGAACACCACACCACCGCCGCGCCACTGCGGGGAGCGAGTGCTCCCCTGACGAGCGCGGCCGGTGCCCTTCTGGCGCCACGGCTTCTTGCCGCCACCGCGGACTTCCGCCCGCTCCTTCGCCTTGTGGGTGCCCTGACGGGCAGCTGCACGCTGGAAGCGAACCGCGGCGTAGAGCAGGTGCTCTTTTACCTCGGCGCCGAACACCGCGTCAGACAGATCGGCGGAGCCGACCTTCTCGCGGTTCAAGTTGTAGACATCAACGGTGGGCATGATTCCCTTTCCCCGGTGGGCGGCTGGCAGCCGCCTCCTTCATCAGGAGAGCTTGATCTCGACGTGAACGCCGGCGGACAGGTCGAGCTTCATCAGCGCATCGACCGTCTGCTGCGTAGGCTCCAAGATGTCGAGGAGCCGATGGTGCGTGCGACGCTCGAACTGCTCGCGCGACTTCTTGTCGATGTGCGGACCGCGAAGGACCGTCCAGCGGTTGATGGTGGTCGGCAGCGGGAAGGGCCCGCGAATGTCGACACCCGTGCGCTTGGCCGTCTCCACGATCTCGCCCGCAGACTTGTCGAGGAGCTTGTGGTCGTACGCCTTGAGGCGAATGCGAATCTTGTTGCCAGCAGCCATGAGAACTCCGTGCAGTGAGGCCGGCGCACTGGCCGGCCCCTGCGATCAGTCGATGATGTCGGCCACGACGCCGGCGCCGACGGTGCGACCACCCTCGCGGATGGCGAAGCGCAGCTGCTTCTCCATGGCGATGGGCATGATGAGCTCCACCTCGATGGTCACCCGGT
>CBDUIC010000008.1:0-115174 GCA_965367245.1 uncultured bacterium
TCTTTGTCGGAGCTGAAGGAGAACGCCGCCTCCAGCTCATGGGCGTTGTTCGGGTCGATGAGCGCGGTGCGGGCCGCCTTCACCGCGTCGACCTTGTCGCTGCTGTGGCTGATGGGCTCCAGGAGCCGCACGAGCTGGCCGCAGGTGAAGTGGTTGTGGGCGGCGGCGGTGCGAATCACATCCACCTGATCCGCGCCGAAGGAGGCATCATCGACGGTGTCGATCAGCCTGCTCAGATCGTCTTCGGCCATCGCCTCCGGCCCGGCCTCGACCGCGACGGGCTCCCCCTGGGCGTAGCCTGCGAGGTCGGCGTAGGTGATCGCCGGGCCTACGCGGCTGCAGCTGATCCCGTAGTCGAAGGGCTGCACGAGGATGTGGCAGATCTCGTGGCCAGCGCGATCGGGCGTCATGTCAGCCGTCCACGCGGTCTGGCCATGGAGCGTCATGACGAACTTGTGGTGACTGCCCACGGGCAGCTCCGCCACGACGTAGCCCCCCGCGCCCGCGACCCAGGGTAGCGCCTTGCCATCGACGAACACCTGGAACAGGTAGGGGTCGATGCCCGTGAAGGTGGTGCTGGCCACAGTGTCTCCCCCCGACCCGCCGGCACCGGTGGCGGCTGGCTCGACGGCCGGCGGCGAGGGTGGAGGAGCGCTGCGGGGCTTCCCGGCCGGCGCGGTCGTCGTGGCGTTGCTGAAGCCGCCCATGGTGGCGATCTGGGCTTGCACGCCCTCGATCTTGGCCTGGATCTCCTCGACACCCGCCGTGGCGGGCTCGGGCTTGTCGGCGCGGGAGGGAGCCGCTGCCCCCCGCTCGACCTCGGTGAACGCCTTGCGCTGATAGCGAAGCCGAACCAGCTCTTCGGCGCCGACCTCCACCTCGTACGCTGCGAGCAGCTTGCCGAATGCGCTCCGAGCCTCGACCACGTGGGCGCCTTCGTCAAGATTCCTCGCCTTGACCTGGGCGCCTGCGCCCGGCTGGAGCTGCAGCACCTGACCGTCGACAGACACCACGACTGGCAGGCCCATCGTGACGACGATCTCGCCTGCTTGGGCGAAGGAAGCGAGGAGGAGGGGCAACAGCATCGAGATCTCCCTGAGTCACGTCCGGACGAGCCCCGATGCCCCGTAGAGGCCCAGAGCGGTGCGACAGCAGGTAGGCACCGGCCAGTACCCACTGCTTGCTCGACGGCGTGCCTGGTGCACTGGGGCCGTCACGCCGCACGTAACCAATCACGCCACGCCTCCATTCCCCACCCTGGGCTGGGAACCAGCTTCGAGACCACCCGGTGCCGTTCGGCCGCAGGCCGTACGCTGGCCCAGGTGCGACGCCCGGCGCCTCTACCGCCGCTGCAGCCTCGCCCGGGTGTCGGCGGCGCGCTCCCGCCAGCCCTCGGGGGCGGTGATCTGCTCGGCGAGGGCCCTGCGCCCATCGTCGCTGTCGAGGAGCGCACGGAGCGCCCGCCGCTTGCTGCCGAAGCCGAGGGGCTGGTCGCTGGCGTCGGAGGCGGCGGTGAGTGCCGTCCACGTGCACACCCACCCGACCTCGCAGGGCACCATGAGCGAGGTCGGCGTCATGCTCTGGGGAGCGAGGGGGAGCGGGGGAGGGGGCACGTCATGGGACTGCGCCAGCTCGAGGGCGAGGCCCGTCGCGCTGGCCCACGGCCCCTGCACGGCATGATCGAGGAGCGGCAGCCAGGCCAACAGATGGCCCAGCATGCGCTGCTGCAGGGCACGCACCGGCTCGGCGTCGTGCCCGTCGGCGAGGGCCTCGGCCTCCATGGCGCACAGGTGGGCCATCGCAGCGAGCTCCAGCCCGAGGTGGTCGGGCGACAGGTCGCGACGACCGGGGTGAAAGCCGATGGCCTCGTAGGTGGCCCGCACGGCCGCCGTGGCTGGGCCCTCGAGGGCCCCGTCGACGAAGGCCGACTCGTGGGCCGACAGCTCGTAGGAAAACCAGCGGTGGTGCTGCGCCGCGGAGGTGGGGTCCACCAGGGGAGCCAGGGAAGGGAGCCCCTCGACGGCCTCGCGCACCGGCTCGACCTGCCCCAGGGCGATCAGCTGCCCGAGCAGGCCATACAGACGATGCCGCGCGCGGGCGAGCTCGGGCTCATGCATCCTCGGCAGGCCTCGACCGCAGCCGCTCGGGTAGCTCGTAGGCCGAGGCCACCGGCTTGAGGGGCCGCTTCAGCCACCGCGGGCGGAAGGTGCCGTCGGGGCTGTGGGTGCCCGCGGGACGTGTGAGGGCCAGCCACTCGCGGTAGACCCGCATCGAGGCGTCGAGATCGACGTGGACCTCGCCGTAGCGCTCGTAGGGCTGTGCCTTGCGCACCGACACGGCCTTCTGCAGCCAGCAGTGCGCCCCGGACACCGGGTCGGGATGCACGGCATGGGTGAGGTTCTGGTGGACTCCGACGTGCTTCCACCACACCCGCGCGGTGTCGGGGTCGACCGACTCATAGGCCGCGGCCCCGTGCTGCACGTGCAGCGAGCTCATGTCGCCGTCTTCGTGGATGCGGGCCAGGGCGCTGCTGAACTTGTTGATGCCGCCCTCGTTCGACAGCCGCCAGCGACCCAGGTGATGGCTGATGGCCACGATGCCGGGCTTGATTCCCTCGGTGACCCACACCCGGTCGACGAACCAGCCGATCTCGGTCTCGATGCGCAGGTGGTCGCCGGTGCGCACGCCCATGCGCTTCGCATCGGCGGGGTGCAGCCAGACGGGGTTGTCGTGGCTGATCTCGTAGAGCCACTTGGCGTTGGCGGACCGCGTGTGGATCAAGGTCGGGAGCCGGAAGTTGGGGAGCAGCAGCATGCCGCCCTCGGGGATCTCGTCGGGATGCACGTGGCTCTTGAGCGGCCAGGGGACGGTGTACTCGGGCTCGGCCCAGCCCCAGGCCAGCAGCGTGGGGGAGAGCAGCTCGAGCTTGCGCGAGGGGGTGGCGAAGCCCTGGCGCGCCTGCCCGTCGATCACCACGCCCACGACGCTGCCGTCGGCGCGCACCAGCCCGTCGTCGCCGACCTCGCCCTCGACGGGCTTCTCGTAGGGCACGTAGTCGCCGCTGCTCACCTCGAAGGCGCCGTACTTGCGCATGTAGGCCAGCGGCGACAGCCCCTCGGCGGCGGCTGCCTCGGGGAGCCCGGGCACGCTGTGCTCGAACAGGTGGCCCCAGTACTCGTCTTGGCTGATGGGCTGACCCGGGCGCTGCGGCGACTCGAACCACTGGCGCACGCCGAGCTCTCCGGTGGGGTCCATCCGCCAAGACAGCTCGACCCAGAACTCGGCCTCTTCCCAGACCTCGCCCGGGTTGGCCTCGTAGGTGAACTGCACGGGCTGGCCCATGCGCTCCATGGCGACCCGGCGCACGGGCTGGCGGAAGCCGATCCACCGCCCGCTGTGGGTCTCCTGGCTCATCAGGTCGTGGCGCTCGGCGCTGTGGCCCATGGGCAGCACGTAGTCGGCGAACCAGGCCGTCTCGTTCCAGGTGGGGGTGAGGGCGACGTGCAGGCCGAACTTGGCTTCGTCTTGCAGGGCGCGGTGCCACTGAAAGCCGTCGGGGTTGGTCCACAAGGGGTTGTAGACGCGGCTGAAGTAGACGTCGACGGTGCCTCGGCCCTCGTTCATCAGGTGGGGCAGCAGGAAGCTCATCTCGAAGTGGGCGAAGGGCCACTCGTGGGGGAGCTGCAGCTCGTTCCAGGTGTCGCCGGCCGGGGGCTGGGCGAAGGGCTTGGGCACGAACTTGTTCCAGCTGTTGGCGCTGGTGCCGCCCTTGGTGCCGATGCTGCCGGTGAGCACGTTGAGCAGCAGCAGGGCCCGCACGATCTGCCAGCCCCCGCGGTTGCCGATGGAGGCCGACCGCCAGTTGTGGGTGGCCAGGCGGGTGCCGGCCCGAGCGACCGCCTCCGCCGCCGCTCGCACACGGTCGACCGATACCTGTGCTTCTTCGGCGGCTCTCTCGAAGGTGAATTCGGAGTACAGCTGCTTGATGGCGGCCTCGAAGCCCTCGAAGCCCCCCGCAGACGCCGCCGCGAGCACCGCGGGATCGGTGAGGGTGTTCGGCGCATGCTGGAGGAATCCCTCCCAGTCGACCCAGCGGCGCACGTAGTCGCGGTTCCACTGGTCGGTCTGCAGCAGGTGGTTGGCGATGGCCAGCAAGACCGTCGCCTCCGAGCCCGGCCAGGTAGGCAGCCACACGTCGGCGCGGCTGGCGGTGTTCGACAGCCGCGGGTCGAAGCAGATGAGCTGCGCCCCCTTCTCCATGGCCTCGATGATGCGCTGGGCGTGGGGGTTGAAGTAGTGACCGGTCTCGAGGTGGCTCGACAGCAGCAGGATGGTCTGGGCGTTGGCGTAGTCGGGGCTGGGGCGGTCGAAGCCGGCCCACAGGTAGTAGCCGGTGCGGGCGGCGGCGCTGCACACGTTGGTGTGGCTGTTGTGGCCGTCGACGCCCCAGGCCTGGATGCAGCGGTTGGCGTAGTGGTCTTCCCCGGGGCGACCGACGTGGTACATGATGCCGTCGCGGCGCTTTCGGCGAGAGTCGGCCATCTTCGCCGCGATGTCGGCCATCGCGTCTTCCCAGCTCACCCGCTCCCACTGGCCGCTGCCCCGCGGCCCCACGCGCTTGAGGGGGTGCAAGATGCGCTCGGGGTCGTAGATCTGGTTGTGGGTGGCGGGGCCCTTGGCGCAGTTGCGCCCGCGACTGCCCGGATGCTTTGGATTACCCTCGAACTTCCGGATCTCGAGGGTGGTCTTGTCGACATAGGCAAGCAGGCCGCAGCCCGACTCGCAGTTGAAGCAGATGGTGGGCACCAGCGTGTAGCGGCGCGCCACCTTGTCGGGCCAGGCGGTGGACTCCCACTCGACCCAGTCATCCCATCGGTCGGGGGGCGGGTACTGGCTGATTCGGCCGTCGGGGTGCTCCACCCGCTCCAGGGGGGTGGGGACCTCGCTCGACACGCCGTACACGGGCATGCTCTTGCCGCCGACGTTGGTGGTGCCGGCGGGCTGCTGCAGGCGGCTGGCCTTGCTCTCGGGGAGCCCGAGGACCCTGGCGAGGGCATCGGCGAGGCGGCGGGACATGGTCATGGGTGGCCTCGACTCAACTGTTGGGGATCTGCTGGGGGGCGCTCACGAAGGCCCAGGCCCAGGCGAACAGGCCCGCGGCCGCGACGGGCAGCGCCAGCGCGGGCAGCCCGAGGGCGGCGAGGGCAGCGGGAACGAGGCTGCTGCCGACCAGCCCGAGCCAGTAGGCCTGCTTGTAGCGACCATGGGTGAGCATCTTCTGCGCACGGCGGGCCGCCTCGGAGGCGGGGGCGACCCGGTCGCCGAGGAGCACCAGCGCGCCGCCGGCTGCCAGCCCCAGCGCAGCGACCCACAGCAGCGCCTGCTGGGTGGCGGCGGGGGTGCCGACGACGGCGCCCAGGGAGGCCAGGGTGACGGCGCCCAGACCCGCGGCCTGCGCGGTCATTGCCCCAGGCAGGTGCGCGCCCTGCCACAGGTCGCGACCCTCCGCCTGCCCGAACAGGAACGCCGTATACACCGCCGCCAACCACCCCAACGGGACCGACGACGTCGCAAGGAAGGGCCGCAGAGGCGAGGCGTCGAGCCACCCGAGCTGCGTCGCGACCTCCGCCGCCCACCACCCGCCGGTCACCAGCGAGAACGCGGTGAGCAGCCAGGCCGCCCGGGCGATCCAGCTGCGCCACTGGGGCCGCACCAGCAGGTAGAAGAAGCGGTCGGGCCGGTCGAGGTCGTAGACGAGCAAGGCGAGGGTCACCAGCGTCATCGCGACGCCGAGGAAGCCGCCCACGGTGTACATACCCGCCGGAACCGCCAGGGACGGAACCAGCGTGAGAATCCCGAGCAAGGCGAACAATCCGCCCGCGATGTGCTTGGTGACCAGATAGGCGGCGATGGGCCAGTGCCAGGGCACGTGGTGCTGCACGTTGAAGGCTTCCTGCACCATGTGCTCGGCCATGCGCCCGCCGAGGTGCAGGGGGCCGTGCTCGGGGAGGCCCTGCTCGGTGGGCACGCGGGCGACGCCGCGGGCGTGGCTGTACTCGGCGCGACCCTCGGCGGCCCAGGTGCCGACATGCCCGATGTGGTGCTCGTCGTCGACCACATCGGAGAACATGCCCATCGATGCGCGCTGCGCGACGCCAGGCCGCAGGCTGACCTCGGCCCCCTCGATGTAGAACACCTTGGGCGAGGTGCCTTGCTCGGGCTTGCGGACGACCGCGTTGGAGCGCGCCAGGGCCTGGCTCACCTCCGAGCCAGGGTCGTCGAGGTCGCCGACGAGGATGGCATGCTCGGGGCACACGACGACGCAGGCCGGCTCGAGACCGACATCGAGGCGATGGCTGCACATGTGGCACTTGGCTGCGGTGTGCGTCTCGGGGTCGATGTGGATGGCATCGTAGGGGCAGGCCTGCATGCAGCCCTTGCACCCGATGCACGCGTCGGAGTCGAAGTCGACGATGCCGTCGTCGCGCTGGAACATCGCTGCGGTGGGGCAGATGCGCACGCAGGGAGGGTTTTCGCAGTGGTTGCAGCGTGTGACCTGGAAGTGGCGCCGCACATCGGGGAACTGCCCGACCTCGGTGTACTTCACCCAGGTGCGATGCACCCCGACGGGCACCTGGTTCTCGGACTTGCAGGCCGTGGAGCAGGCGTGGCAGCCGATGCAGCGGCCGTTGTCGATCACGAAGGCTTGGTTCAAGGCGTGCTCCGGGCGGCCAGGCGGTCGACGCCTATCGCGAACAGGAGCGCCCAGACCAGCCCGCCGACGATGTCGATCAGGTAGTGGGACCCCACGGGAATGGTGGACACGACGACGAGCCCGTTGACGACGCAGGCCATCGCGAAGATGGGCTTGGGGGCGTCGAACCAGGCCCGAGCCAGGTAGACGGCGAAGACGGTGTGGAAGCTGGGGCAGGCCAGCAGCCCCGCCACATCACTGGTGGAGGCCAGCACTCCCTGGCGCAGGTGCTCGAAGGTGCCGATGTACTCGAGGGCAGGGGGGAGCACGGGGTAGGCGCCGTCGTAGAAGACGGTGGGCCCCACCGCCGGAAGCGCCCACAGCACGGGCACGGAGGCGACGCCGGCCACCGCGAGGGCGGCGGTGTACTGCCACAGCCGGAACAGGTCGCGCTTCACGAGCAGGTAGTAGGCGGCGAGCAGGCGCACCTGCGGGTCGAGGATGCCGTAGATGTGCTCGAACCACGGCACGAGCCCGTGCCGCTGAAACCACGCGAAGGTCGTGGGGTGAGGCAGGCCGAGGGCGAGCTCGGGGGTGGCCAGCCACGCGTCGCTGAGCGGCCCGCTGTAGGGGAGCACCAGATAGGTCGCGATGGTGATCATCCCGGGGATCCAGAACAGGAAGACCAGCAGCTGGAACAGCTCTGGTGCCCAGGTGAGCGCCACGCGTAGGGCGGGCAGCTCGACCTGCTCCCCGAGGCGAGCTCGCAGCCCGCCGGTGATACCGGCGAAGGTGGCCATGAGAGCCGTCATGCCCACGTAGCTCCGGAACACCTCGTGACGGTGCACGGGAAGGTCACCGACGGCCCACAGCACGATGGTGAGCAGCGTGCAGGCAGACATCGCTGTCATGGCGAGGCGTTTGTAGACGATGATGCGAGGGTCGAGGGTCAGGGGAGGCTCCATGAGGGCAGAGTGTGCCTCAGAACCAAGGCGCTGGGGAGCTCCGCAGGCTTCTGTGCGCTGGCGCACAAGGGCGTTGCGTTGCCTCTGCCGAGTCTGGTGACGATACATCGCGACAGGAGGTGCTCATGAGCGCCGTGATCTCCGCGTTTGCCATCGATGCCATGCACTGGCAGACCTTCGATCCCTTCCTGTTCTGTGCGCACCACAACGACCGCTTCCCCTCCGGCAACGAGGCCATGGGCCCCTCCGCCTCGCTCGCGGGGCGCAACATCGGGCAAGACTTCGCCGGCAAGGATGGCTGGTCGATGTACCACGGCGACACCGTGCCGGGCTTTCCCAGCCACCCCCACCGCGGCTTCGAGACGGTGACGCTGGCGCGGCGTGGGTTCATCGATCATCACGACTCCCTCGGTGCGAAGGCACGCTTCGGCGAGGGCGACGTGCAGTGGATGACGGCCGGCAAGGGCGTGGTCCACTCCGAGATGTTCCCGCTGGTGCATCGTGACCGGAGCAACCCCACCGAGCTGTTCCAGGTCTGGCTGAACCTGCCGAAGGCCGACAAGATGGTCGACCCCTACTTCACGATGCTGTGGAACCAAGACATCCCGCGCGAGGTGGCACACGACGCCAACGACCGGGCCACCGAGGTGACCATGGTCGCGGGTGCCCTGGGCGGCGTGAAGGCACCGGCACCGCCGCCCAACAGCTGGGCGAGTCGGGAAGAGGCCGACATCGCGATCTGGGCGATCCGCATGGCGGCCGGCGCGGAGTTCACGCTGCCCGCCGGCCAGGCTGGCACCAACCGCACGCTGTACTTCTTCGACGGGGGAGGCATGTTGGTGGAAGGGAAGCCGGTGCGCGCGGGCATCGCCTTCCGGCTGCATCCCGACCAGCCTCTCACGCTGGCCAACGGCGACCAGCCCTCGGAGCTGCTGATGCTGCAGGGCCGCCCCATCGGCGAGCCGGTCGCCCACTACGGCCCCTTCGTGATGAACACCCGCGCCGAGCTGCAGCAGGCGATGGTCGACTACCAGCGCACGCGCTTCGGTGGCTGGCCCCATGGGCGGCCCGATCCCGTGCATGACCGGGAGGTCGAGCGCTTCGCGGTGCATGCGGATGGTCGCGAGGAACGCCCCACGACGTGATCAGCGCGCGCAGCGGAAGCCCGTGAAGGCGTTGGCTTCGGTCTGTGACAGCTGGCTGCTGGAGGCGCCGTCGTAGCGCAGCCAGGCAGGGCCCCCTTGCTGCACGCGCCACTCCTGGAACAGGCCGGTCGACGACTCCTTCCAGCTGGTGGGCTCGGATCCCACATCGGCCAGCCCGCCCCTGCCGGCGCAGTAGGCCTTGGCGGCAGCCCATGGGATCGACACCACCGGAGCGGACCCACCCGCTGCGAGGTCGACCCCCTTGAGGTAGCTGCTGTCGGCGCGACCTGCGGGAATGGCTGCGTCGGGCGCCCAGTCGGCGTGGGAGGCCACCCACGCGGCGTAGGCCGAGCGGGACACAGGCTGGCCGCTGCCCTTGCTGGGGCGCGGGGACGGCGTGGTCGGGCGGGGCTGAACCGCTGCTCGGGCTGGAGCAGGCAGCTGAATCGGAGGGACCCTCACGGGTCCGCTTGCTGGCACATGAATCGGCACGACCAAGGAGCTACAGCCCTTGGGGCAGGTGCCTTCGGCCGCACAACCGACCTGGTCGTCGGCGCAGGTGCCGGAACGAGCCTCGACCTGGTAGGAGCCCGGCGGCACGGCCGGAAGCGTCACGACGCCATCGACAGCTGAGCTCGAGACGCCCTCGAGAACGACCTCCGCGTCTGCTGGGGCGCCGGCGGCCAGCCGTAGCTGGACCTCCCGTGGTGTGGGCAGCGTCAGCTCGACGGGGACCGACAGCTCGCCTTCCCCCTCCGTGACCACGAGCTCGGTGCTGCCCAGCTGGCAGGTGTCGGGACAGCCCTCGCCAGGACACGGGTCGTCGGCGCACCCACGGCCGGATGACCAGGTGATCTGGTAGGTTCCAGGCTCGAGCTCGCCAAAGGATGCAGTGAGGCCATCGCGCGCCGCGGGGGGGGCGCCGTCGAGGGCGACCGCGACCTCAGCATCGCGCGGGATGCCCGTGAGCAACACCGCGACCGGCCTGGGCTGCGGCGCTGTCCAGGAGCGCCACACGGTGATGGCCAGCACAGTGAGAGTGGCGAAGAAGAAGATCATGCCGAGGCCCACGAAGGCGGCGGTGATGAACTGCAGGCCGCTACGGGGCACGTGGGCGCGGCGCGGGCGCACCGATGCGGGGATCTGGCCTTGCTTGGACGCCTTGATAGGGCGCGGCGGTGCCGCATGCTCGCTGGAGTCGCGGCTGATCTCCAGCGCACGTTGGTGCACGGCGACCCGCAGCTCGTCGCCCTCGAGGCCACCAGAGGCCAGCACCGTGTTGGCGTTGAACGACATCTCCTGCTGCACGCGCTGCAGGCGCTTGAGGACCTGCTTTGCGTCGCCGAGACGCTGGCTTGCCTCGCGCACGGTCAGGTCGCGGATGAGGGCGCGGAGGCCCTCTGGATAGGCAGGGCCGGGATCGAGGTACTCGATCTGCTGCTTGAGAGCCATGATCTGCACGGCTGCCTGGCGCGGGGAAGCCCCCTCGTCGGCGACGAACGGGGTTCGCCCCGCGAACATCTCGTACATGATGACGCCCAGGGCGTACAGATCCCACAGCCGTGGGTCGACGTCGCGGGGGCGGATCCACTCCGGCGGTGCGTAGGCGACCGTGCCGAAGTGGGCTCCGTCTTGGGTGATGCGCTCGGAGCCTTCCACGTCGACGGCGAGCCCGAAGTCGACGAGCTTGAGCATCGCTCCCTTGCGGATCAGCAGGTTGGCCGGCTTGATGTCGCGGTGGAACACGTTGTGGCGATGCACGTAGCGCACCGCCGAGGCCAGCTGCTCGGAGAACAGCAGCGCCCGATCGAAGGGAAACGGAGGCTGCGCGAGGACTTCGTAGAGGCTTTGCCCCTCGATGAACTCCATCTCGATGTACGGCGGGTCGTGCTCCAGCCGGATGTTGCGGACCTTGACGATGTGCGGGTGATCGAGGCCGTAGAGGATCTCCGCTTCGCGCACGAAGCGACTCTTGGCTTCCTTGTGATGCACGAGGGCTGCCGACAATACCTTGATCGCGGCCTTGATCTTGGGCGCGTGGCGGTTGTGGGCACGGTAGACGGATCCCATCCCACCGGATCCGAGCGAACGCTCGATGACCCACACCTCGTCGAAGATGGTCCCCTCGATCAGCGACATCGACGCACCCTACCGCACGGAGCGGTCCGTCACGACGACCTCGACCCGGCGATTCGCCTGACGTGACGCTTCGTCGGTGCCTGTCGCCACGGGCCTGAGGGCCGCGTATCCTCTCGCTCGCAGTCGTTCACGTGGCACACCTCGCTCGACGAGGGCTTCGAGGACTGTCTGCGCCCGTCGGCGGGACAGCTCCATGTTCACCCCGAGGGTGCCGGTATCGTCGGTGTGGCCCTGCACTTCTGCCAGCACGATGGAGGCGTCGGCGAGCAGGCGTTCGGCCAGGGCCGCGACGGACGGCGCTGCCTCCGGCTTCAGGTCGGCCTTGCCTACATCGAACAGCACCGCGTCATCGAATCGGAAGGTGCCGGTGGCACCGCTCATTTCCTGCGCCTGCAGGGTCACGAGCATGGAGGCCGGTGTCTCGAGCTCGATGCCGATGGTCGCGGAACCCTCCAGCTCTTCGAGCCGCCCGAACGCCGTCCAGGTGCCCGGGCGCAGCTCCAGGGAGGCCTCGCCGTCGTCGTCGGTGCGCTGCACCGGCAGCGAGCCCGGCCCCTGCATCAGCAGGTCGACCCCGGCGAGGGGCAGGCCGGCATCGTCGACGGTGCGGAGCGCCAGGGGGCTGCGAGGATAGAGGACCTCGATGGAGAGCTGCTCGGAGCCCTCGGAGACGTCGATGGGCAGGCGGCGGTCGATGAATGGTGGAGGAGCGTCGACGACGAGCTTGGTCTCGCCGGTCAGCAGGCCGGAGAGCAGCGCACCGCCGCCGCTCGACGTGGAGGCCGTGGACCCGCTGAGGACCGACACCTTGGCGCCCTGCACGGGCAGCCCATCTTCATCGCGCACCCTGACGAGCAGGGTGGCGGTTCCGATGCGCTCCAGGGTGACCGTCAGGCGGGTGAGCTCGGTGCCGGGGGGCACCACCAGCTCCTCTTGGTGCAGCCCTGCGGAGACCGAGGACACGAGGAGGGTCCAGCTGCCGGGGGTGAGAGCGACCTCCGCCTCGCCGCGCGCATCGGTGCCCACCGGCTCCAGGATGTCGTCGCCCGCCAAGCGGAGGATGGCGTCGGTGACAGGCTTGTCGCCCTGGTTGATGGCGATGGTCACCAGGCCCTCGGCCCATGGCATCGTCACCTTCTGGGCGAGCTCGGAACCCGTCAGCTGCGCGACCAGCTCCACCCGTTGATGACCCGCGGCGGTGGCCACGATCTGGCGGGCACCTCGTGCGAGGGACGTGACCTTGAGGCTACCGCCGGTACCGGTCGTTCCGAAGGGGGTGCCGTCGATGGACACCGCTGCGCCCTCGACGGGCTCGCCGTCGGGGCGGAGCAGGGTGAGGGCAAGAGACCCATCGCCAGCGACCTCGGCCAGGCGATAGTCGAGGGTGAGCAGCGTCGTCTTGTCGGGCTCCACGACGACAGAGCGGGTCTGCAGGCCGAGCTCCGGCACCGACACGAGGACCTGCCAGTCGCCGGGCGGAAGCTGGTCGATCCACTCTCCGTCGAGGTCGAAGGTGCCTCGCACCGTCTTGGTGCCGTCGGTGGCTCGGACCTCGCCGGCGATGGGCTGGCCGGTCGGCCCGAGGGCGCGCACCTGGATGGTGCCGGGGAGCCACTCGAGGAGGGCGTCGACCTCGCGGCCCTCCTCGGACAGGCGGACCGTCTGCTCGTAGGGGCGGACGCGGTCTGCCACGATGCGCAGGGTAGTGGGGCCCGGCGCGAGGCCGTCGATCCACACCTCGCCGTAGCTGCTCGTGCGGCCTACGGCCTGGCCGCCGATATACACCTCGGCGCCATCGACCGGCCGGCCGTTGGCGTCGAAGGCGCGCACCGTCAACGTGCCGCCGCCTACGTCGGGTAGCATCAGCACGTCGATGACCTTCAGCGTGCGCTCGCTGTGGTCGACCCGGAACGAGCGGCGCTGCGTTCCCAGCGAGGCCGAGGTCACGGTCATCGTCCAGACGCCCTCGCCGAGCACCCACAGGTGTCGCCCGTTGTTGCCCGTCTCGACGGGCCGCAAGGCGGCGTCGGCGCCGGCTACGGAGACCGTCGCGGCAGCGGGGCTGCCATCCGGACCGCTGACCCGCACTTCGACCGAGCCGGGCAGGTGGGTGAGCATGACGACGGGCCGAGCCGCGGAGCCGCGGAGCTCCAGGGCCTGTGGCTCCACGTCTTCGTAGCCGGGGTGAGAGACCCACAGGGTGGCGTCTCCCTCGTCGAGCTGTTCCACGACCAGGTCTCCGCCGCTGCCGGTGGTGCCGAACAGCTGACCGCCCAGCTCCACGAGGGCGCCTTCGATGGGATCGCCGTCGGGATCGGTGACCGTGAGGATGAGCTCGCCTGTGCCGTCACTGGCCTTCGTCAGGACGGCATCCACGAAGATGGGCTCGGTGCGCCCGCCGTCGATCACCAGGGTGCGCTTCTGGGGCGAGTAGCCCGGCGCGCTCGTGGTGAGGGACCACACTCCACTCGGCACCTGGTACTCGAAGCTGCCCACGGAGTCTCTCACCGGTGGATCGACCGTGCCGTCACCCTCGAACTCGATGGTTGCGTCGATGAGCTCCCCGGTGCCGTCGACCACCCGAACCATCACGGGCAGGGGCGTCCAGGGCACTTCGACATTCATTCGATCGTCGCCGGTGGACGGTGCCGGGAGTGCCTCGAGCTGGAAGCCCCGCGCCCGCACGACAGGCTGGTCGGCCCAGCGCAGGCGGCGGGCGAGCTCCACCTGCCCCCGCCAGTCGGTGGTGCCCAGCACCTCGCCGTTCAACACGATCTCCGCCGAGCGCAGCGCGTTGCCGTGGGGATCGCTCAGAAAGTAGGAGACGAGGTCGGTGGCTGCCCGAGGGGTGGCTTCCTGGGCGGCTCCTGGAGAGTAGGTGAGGCCGACGGAGGCCCTCCAGGCTGCAGCGCCCGGCGCATTGGTCAGGCCGGCGCCACCCCCTACTCGCACCGTGAGGTCGCGGCTGGCGCTCAGGCTCGCCAGCCCCATCAGCTCCTGGGCCGAGCCGACGGGTTGGGTCGCCGCCAGCGGGGTCTGGCCACGCAGCTCCACGCCCAGCGTCAGGGGGTCTGCCACCTCGACATAGCCGCCGATCCCGGTGCGCAGCTCGGCGATCCCGAGCACATCGCGCCCTGCCAGATCGACGCCTGCTTCCACCACGCCGCTCGCGACGCCGGCCGTGACGCCGGCGGTGGCCAGCAGGCCGCCACCGACCGTGCCGTCGCCGAGGAACCGCTCGCTCGAGCCGGTCGGCACGGTGAGGAACGGGCGCAGGGCCACGCCGACGGCGTCGGACCGCACCACGGTCACCGGCACCCACAGGCCCAGGTCGCCGATGGCCGGTGATCCAGAATCAGCGCCTTGGACCCATGGATAGAGGGGCGCGGTGAGGCCGACGGCCAGCTGGTCGGTGAGACCGTACTGGCCGCTCAGACCCAGCCCGGCCACGGTGCACAGCGCGCAGGTAGACTGGGGTGCTCCGCCATCCGTCTCGGTGCGCACCAGTGGCGATCCGGCGACGGTGAGCTGTGAGGACACAGCCCAGCCGCCCTGGGAGGGGCTGGTAGGCGCTCCCAAGGTGAGGGCGGGGCTGTCTCCGCTCGCCGGTGGGGGCGCCCCACCCTGTCCTTCGAAGGCCCATGCCGGGCTGGAAGTGGACAGGATCAGCGCGGTGAGGTGGCGGGTGGTCTGCTTCATGGCCTCTGGCAGTGTCCGGCGAATCCTATCTCGTTTGGCCTGCTGGCCCAGTGCTGCGTGGGTTGCTCCGGGTTTCGCAACGACGGTGTTACCGTCTCGATGTGGCAAGTCGGTAGACTCATGGCATGTTTCTGCCCGGCTCCATGTGGCTAGCGTTGGCCATGCCATCCGCGTCAGCGGCGACTCTGTACGTGGGGCCTACCCAGGCGCACACCACGGTCGGGGCTGCCGTGTCGGCCGCCACCAACAACGACGTCATCCGGGTCGAGCCTGGCACGTATGCCGAGTCCGTCTCCATAGGGGGCAAGACGATCACCGTGACGGCCGACCAGGGGCCAGGCACCGTCGTGCTGGTGGCGACCGGCGGCGACGACGGGTTCTTCCGGGTCAACAAAGCAGGAGGCTTGATCCTGTCCGATGTCGAGATCGACGGGCAGGGCGCCCACCGTGCGATTCGGGCCTCTGCGGAGGACTCGACCCTCACGCTCTCCGGCGTCACGCTGCGTTCCGGCTCGTCGCCGGTGAGCGGAAAGGGCGGGTGCTTGAAGGTAGGCGGCGACGCGGTGGTCTCGATCTCCTCCAGCACGTTCGTGGGGTGCGTGAGCTCCAACGACGGCGGAGCCATCCACGCCAACGGGGAGGACTCCACGTTGGTCGTGCAGTCCTCCTCGTTCATTGGAAACGACGCGGGGGGGAGAGGGGGAGCGGTCGCCTGCGCCCAGGAGGTGCCGTGCTCGTTCTTCGGGTCGGTGTTCTCGGGCAACACGGCCGCCGAGACCGGCGGCGCCATCGACTCCAACGCCGGTGCGGGTACGCTCCACGAGTCGCTGTTGGCCAACAATGTGGCCGGAGGCGACGGTGGAGCGGTCGCCGCCCGCGTCGCGTTCGACATCGTGGACTCCGTGTTCTGCGAGAACCACAGCGACGCGGACGGGGGCGGGCTGTTCGCTTCGAAGGCGTCCACGGTGGAGTCCACCCACTTCGTGGGGAACTCGTCGTCGGCGGGTGGCGCGGCCATCGATGCCACGACCCTGACGACCGTGATCAACACGGCGGTGTGGGCGAACAGCGGCCCCACTGAGGTCGTGAGCGGAGGGAACAAGATCGACCTGCGCTACAGCTGGTTCTTCGACAACTTGCTCGGAGACGAAGATGCCGATCCGTCGACGGCCAACACCTATGGCATCGCCCCCGAGGTGAGTGGCTACGTTCCTGGAGACTGCTTGGGGAGCGACTTCTCCCCCGACCCCGGAAGCCCGCTCATCGACGCAGGGGATCCTGCCGTCGCCTTCGATGACCCCGACGGAACCCAGGGCGACATCGGCCCCTTTCAGCCGAGCTTCGTCGACCTGCTGACCGGCGACGACTCGGATGGCGACGGGGTGCCTGACGAGCTCGACTGCGCTCCCTACGACTCGACGCGGTACCCGGGCGCGATCGATACCCCGGCCGACGGCATCGACCAGGACTGCGATGGGGTCGATGCCTGCTGGGTGGATGGCGACGGCGACGGCTTCGGGCTGGGGAGCGCGCCCGGCATCACGCCCGACTGCACGGGGGTCGGGGAATCGGCCGTAGGGGGCGACTGCAACGACAACGAGCCCACAGCCTTTCCTGGTGGCGTGGAGGTCTGCGACGACGCCGATCTCGACGAAGACTGCGACGGGCTGGCAGATGACGCCGACCCCACTACGAGCGGCCAGCTGTCGTTCTACGGGGATGGTGACCAGGACGGCTTCGGCTCCGGGCCGGCGCGCCTGGCGTGCGAGCCGCTGCCCTACGAGGTGTCCAACGACCTCGACTGCGACGACACCGATCCCGCGATTCACCCGGATGCGGACGAGGTGTGCGATGACCTCGACACCGACGAGAACTGCGATGGGCTGGCCGACGATGCTGACCCCACCGCCACGGGCCAGTCGCCTGCACCCCACGACGCGGATGGCGATGGCTACGCTGGCAGCGACACGGCGCTCTACTGCGACCCGCCCGTGCTGTTGCCCGGTGACTGCGACGACGCCGATCCCCTCGTGAATCCCGGCGCTGTTGAGGTCTGTGACGCGGCCGACGTCGACGAAGACTGCGATGGGCTCTCCGATGATGACGACGACGACGTGACCGGCACCCAGCCGTTGCTGGTCGACGCCGATGGCGACGGCTTCGGCGATGGCGCCGCCGGCGGAGAGGCGTGTGACCCGCGGCCTGGCCTCACGCTGACCGGGGGCGACTGCAACGACGCCGACCCTGACATCTCTCCGGCCGGCCAGGAGGTGTGCGACAGCCTCGGCGTCGACGAAGACTGTGACGGTCTCGTCGACGACCTCGACCCGACGGTCATCGGTGGCTCGGAGTACCCGCTCGACCTGGACGAAGATGGCTACGCCGGCGATACCGTAGGCCTGGCCTGTGAGCCGCCCGAGGTGGTGGAAGGCGACTGCGACGACGACGATCCGAGTCGCTGGCCCGGCGCCGCCGAGATCGCGGACGACGGGATCGATCAGAACTGCGACGGATCGGATCTCGTGGTGAGCTACGCGGGCGGCGGCTGTGGCTGCGAGGCAACGGCTGCGGGCCCGGTAGCCGGATGGTGGATGGCGGGGTGGGCCCTTGCTGCGTGGGCGCGGCGAAGGAGGCGGTTGACCCACGCCTATCGGGAGGGCATACGATTTCGCATCCAGTGACTCCCTACGTCGCCGATAGGTGGCGTGTATGAGCTCTCCACTGCCCGCCCCGGGGCTGACCCGGCTCGACCCCCACACGACGCCCGACCTGCTCGAGGCGCTTCGGCGGCGTGACCTGGCTGCTCCCTGCCTCCGGGAGATCGCGCTGCCGCCTCCGGGCGTCCTGGCCGAGGCGCTGTGCACGCAGGGCGCGGGCATGGGCGATGTGCAGGAGCGTGGGCGGGATCTCGTGCGCTCGGCGTACACCTTGCTCCTCATCGACCGCGGCATGGATGCCGTGCGCTTGGCGGAGCATGCGCGGCAGCTCAGCGCGTCGGTGGGCGACACCGTCTCGCAGCTGCAGGCGTGCCTCGTGGCCATCGATGCCCTGGTCGATGTCGATCGTCGTCGCGTCGACGACCTGCTCCTCGAGGCGTCGGTGTTGGCCGAGCTGACGCCGACGCCCACGGCGATGCTGAAGGTGCTCCGGCGCGGGCTAGAGTTCGCGCTCCGCGACGACCACAGCTGCCGTGAGGTCCTCGGGCACGCCGATGCCATCCACGAGCGGATGGGGCGTGGCTCCTGGCCCCTGCGGTGGCGGGCTCTGCGGCTGTGGGCGGAGCACCGGCGGCATCCCGACGCCCCCGCCTTCGTGACCGCCTCCTCGCACCTGGTGGCCGCCGCGCGCGGGGCGCCGGCCGAGGTGCTGGCGCGGGTGCACCTGACCCTGGGCCGGGCGTCCATCGACGCGGGCGAGCCGGCGCTCGTGCTGCATCACGCGGCGACCTCGGAGTTCCTGGCTTCCAGGGAGGGGCACCGGCGGACCGCGCGGCAGGCGCGGCAGCTCTTCCGCTCCCAGCGTGACGCGTCGGGCGGAAGCAGCGACGCCCTGGTGCGCCTGTCGGCCATGGTCGCCCAACAGCAAGGGCGCGGCGAGATCCTGCAGGCGGTGGCTTCGGCAGCGATGGAGCTGCTGCCCATCGACCGATGCTTCGTGCTGGTGAAGGGGCCCGACGGGCTGACGGTGGAGGCCTCTCTCGCTTCGCAAGCCGACCCAGGCGAGCCTTCGTGGTCGGTCGTGCGCCGGGCGGCTCGCACGGGCGAGGAGGTGTTCACCTCCGATGTGGCATCGCGCGAGGAGCTCGCAGGCACCAGCTCGTTGGTGAGTCGGGGGGTGCACACGGTGCTGTGCGTGCCCCTGCTGGTCGGTACCAGCACGCTGGGGGTGATCTACTCCGATGCCGCCATCACGGCGCGGCAGGAGCTCACCCAGTCGGCGTGGCAGCTGCGTACCCTCGCCTCCCAGGCCACTCAGGCGCTGCACCAGCACCAGCTCCTCGAGGAGAGCCACGCGTCGGTGCGGCGGGCGAGGGAGGTCGCCCACGACGTGCGCAACCTGCTCGCGGCCCTCGATGGGGGCGTGGAGTTCATCGGCGAGCTGATCCCGCGGGGAGCCGACGATGACGGGGTCCTGTCCGACATGAACGAGGGCATCCGCCGCGCCGTGGGGCACCTGCAGCGACTCCTCGACGGCACCGAGATGCCCGGTCGGAGGCTCGACCTGCGTGCGGTCACCGAAGAGGCAGCGGGCATGCTCCGGCACCAGGCGCGGCGCGCCGGGGTCGAGATCCGGGTCAGTGGGCCACCGGTGGCCGTGACCTCCGATGCCGACGACCTGGCCCGCGCGGTGTTCAACCTCCTCGGCAATGCGCTGAAGTACTCGCCCCCGCACGACGTGGTGCGGGCCCGCCTGGAGCGTGACGGGGTGTGGGCCGTGCTCCGCGTCGAAGACCGAGGCCGTGGCCTTCCGGAAGGGCTCGACCCGTTCCAGAGCGGGGTGCAGGGTCCCGAGGCCACGCAAGGCTACGGCCTGGGCCTGGGCATCGTGGCCGGTGTCGTGGAGCAGTGGCACGGCAAGGTGCGCGCCTACAACGGCGACGCGGGGGGGGCCGTCTTCGAGGTGCGCCTTCCCGCTGTCGAGTCAGAAGTTGGGCAGGGCTGAAGAAGTTTTTTGTTGAACACCTGCATAGTTCTGATTGCTACGATGCTTTCGGGAGGTGTGTGTGGGTATTCGAGAAGTGGGGTTCGCTGCGGTCGCCGTGGCGAGCTCGAGCGCCGCCGTGGTCGGGCTCGCGTGGTGGTTCGAGGCCTATGAGGCCAGGATGGAGCAGCTGGCTGCGGAGGAAGACTCCGTCTACGTCGTGGTCGCCGCCCGCGACCTGTACCAAGGTGTCGAGGTGGAGGAGGCCGACCTGTATGCGGTGCAGTATCCGGCCTCGAAGGTGCCCGACGGGGTGTTCCTCACCCCGCAGCACGTGCTCGGCAGGGTGCCGCGGGAGCGCATCCTGGCCAACGAGTTCGTTCGTGCCGAGCGGCTCGCGCAGCCGGAGCTCGGGAAGGGGCTTCACGCCGTCATTCCGCGAGGCCAGCGGGCGCTGTCGATCGATCTCGCCAACGGGGAGGCGCTGCAGGGCGTGCTGTCGCCGGGGTCCTACGTCGATGTGCTCGTGACGGTGGCGTCCGACGCGGCGGTGGGCAAGGCGCAGACCGAGACACTGCTTCAGGCCGTGTACGTGCTGGGGGTCGACTCCCGGCAGCTGGGGGAGTCCACCGAGAGGGGAGACGCACGCCGCGGGCAGCAGCGGCCCTCGGTCACGCTGCTCGTCTCGGCCGATGATGCGGAGACCGTGGCCCATGCCCGGCAGGTCGGGGAGGTGCGCCTGGTGTTGCGCAGCGGCGTCGACCTCGGCGTGCGGCCCGACCTGACCGGCGTGCGGTGCGGGCTGCAGCCCTGCCCGACGACGCGCACGGTGGCTCCGCAGGCGGCGCCGGTGAGCGACTGCGTGGAGGTCGAGCTGATTCGCGGTCCCGCATCGGAGATCCTGATGGTTCATCCTGACGGAACGCCATGTGAGTAGGGGTTGCTCACATGAACGTACTTGAACCTACGTTCAGGTGCCAATAGTCGGGGCCCCATGGTGGTGTTCGGCATCGATCCGGGGTCGACGGTCACGGGCTGGGGCGTGGTGTCCCAGTCCCGTGGGCGGTTCCGTTTGATCGACTGCGGCTGCGTGAAGACCACCCCGAAGTCCCCCATCCCCGACCGGCTGATGGCCATCCATGCCGGGCTGGTAGAGGCCCTGGCTCGGCACGAGGTCGACTCGGTCGCCATCGAAGCCATCTTTCGGCACAAGTCGAGCGAGTCGGCGCTGCGACTGGGGCAGGCCCGAGGGGTGGCCCTGCTGGCGGCTGCCCAGGCCGGGCACCTCGCTCACGAGTACAATGCGATGACGGTGAAGCGGAGCGTGGGGGCCCACGGTCGCGCCGACAAAGAGGCCGTCGCCCGCATGGTCACCACCTTGTTGGGAGCGGCGCCTCCCGGGCCAGCCGACATCACCGACGCCATCGCCATCGCCATCACCCACCTGGCCCACGCCAGGAACGCCATCCCGAGGTCTCGTTGATCGCCATGCTGAAGGGCTCCCTCGCCCACCACGAGGGCAATCGCGCCATCTTCGACGTCCGAGGCGTCGGCTACGAGGTGTTCGCTCCGAGCCGCACCCTCGAGTCCTGGCGCGGGCAAGACGAGGTGACGGCCTGGGTCGCTACCCGCGTGCGCGAAGACGCCATCACGCTGTATGGCTTCGGCGCGGATCTGGAGCGACAGGCCTTCGACGTGCTCACCGGCGTGACGGGGGTCGGGCCGAAGATGGCCCTGGCCGCTCTCGACACCCTTGAGGTCGACGAGCTGGCGGCCGCCGTGGAGACCGACGACCACAAGGTGCTGTGCCGCATCGCGGGGGTCGGCAAGAAGAAGGCTCAGCGCCTCGCGCTGGAGCTCAAGGGCAAGCTCCCCGTCGGGTTCACCGTGGCGAGTGGGTCCCGCCCGCCTCGGCCCGTGGTGCCCGACGACCCGTTGCCCCTGGCCCTCGCCCAGCTCGACTATGGCAAGTCGGAGATCGACCGGGCGCGGGCGGCCCTCGAAGAGCAGGGCCTCGGGCCTGGTGAGCCGGTGCAGGCGCGGCTGCAGGCGGCCCTCCGCTACCTGAGTGGCACCTGATGGAAGATCGGCTCACGGATGCGGCCGCCGGCCAGCACGACCCCGCCCTCCGCCCCCGTCGCATCGACGAGTACGTGGGGCAGAAGCGGGTCAAAGACAACCTGCGCGTCTACATGAAGGCCGCCCTGAACCGCGGCGAGGCCCTCGACCACTGCCTGCTGTCGGGCCCGCCCGGGCTGGGCAAGACGAGCATGGCCTACATCCTGGCGGAGGAGCTGGGGGTCGAGGTGCGCACCGCGTCGGGCCCGAGCATCGAGCGCAAGGGCGACCTGGCGGCCATCCTCAACAGCATGAACCCGCGGGAGGTGCTGTTCATCGACGAGATCCATCGGCTGCCACGAGCCACCGAGGAGGTGCTCTACCCGGCCATGGAAGACTTCGAGATCGACGTGGTGCTCGGCTCGGGCCCCGGGGCTCAGTCGGTGAAGCTCCCGCTGGCGCCCTTCACTCTGGTCGGCGCCACCACCCGGGCGGGGATGCTGTCGAGCCCGCTGCGGGCGCGCTTCGGCATCAGCTGCACCTTCGACTTCTACACCGCGGAGGAGCTGGCCACGATCCTGCGCCGGTCGGCGAAGAAGCTCGGCGTGGTGATCACACCGGAGGGGTGCACCGAGCTGTCCCGCCGCAGCCGGGGCACGCCGCGCATCGCCAACCGGCTGCTGCGCCGGGTGCGAGACTTCGCCGAGGTGGAGGGCGACGGCACCGTCGACGGGGTGCTCGCTCGGGTGGCGCTGAAGCGCCTCGACATCGACGAGCACGGCCTCGACGGGATGGATCGCAAGATCCTCCACGCCATCGCCGTGTCGTTCTCCGGGGGGCCCGTCGGGCTCGACACCCTGGCGGCAGCCATTGGGGAGTCCTCCGACACCATCGAAGACGCCTATGAGCCCTACCTCATCCAGCAGGGCTTCCTGATGCGCACGCCACGCGGGCGTGTGGTCACTCCCCGTGGTCGAGACCACCTCGGCCTCGCCCCCGAGACCCAAGGTACGCTGCTGTGACCCTCGCCACCCTGCTGCTGCTGTCCGCCTGTGGCGGCTCGAAGAACCCCACCATCCCGCTGGTCGTGGGCGGGCACCCCGTGCAGGCCGAGCACGTGTTCACCCAGCAAGACCGCGCCCTCGGGCTGATGAAGCGTGAGAGCCTCGACACCGACCACGGCATGCTGTTCAGCTACCCCGACAGCAAGGTGCGCGGCTTTTGGATGAAGAACACCTGGATCCCGCTGTCGATCGCGTTCACCGACGCTGACGGGCGCATCGTGAAGATCGCCGACATGGAGCCTCACGACACCAGCCGCACCTCGTCGCTGTACCCGGCCAAGCACGCACTGGAGATGACCCAGGGCTGGTTCGAGGCCCACGGGGTCGCGAAGGGCGACGTGATCGAGGGCATCCCCGAGGTCGAGGCGGAGCCGTAGCGGTGCGGCGCGGCACCCTCGCGCGGGCGGTGGAGCGGCGCGGGCCCGGGGTGCACACGGGGGTGGAGGGGGTGGTGCGCCTCGAGCCGGCGGCTTTCGGGGAGGGCCTGGTGGTGCATGCCGGCGGAGCGGTGTTTCCGGCGGATCTGCATCACGCGCGGGCGGTGCCCGGGGCGACGCAGCTGGTGTGTGGGGACGTCGTCGTCGGCACCCCGGAGCATCTGCTGGCGGCCCTCCGCGGAATGGGAGTCACAGATACTCACATCTATGTGAGCGGGCCGGAGGTGCCGGTGCTCGATGGGTCCGCGCTGGCGTGGTGCGCCGCGCTGGAGGTGATCGAGGGCCCCGAGCTGGTGCTGGCCTCGGTGCCGCCGGGGCGGGTCGAGGCCCACGGAGGGTGGATGGCGTGGGCACCGGGAGAGCCTGAGGTGGTCGTGGAGGTCGACTTCGGCCCGTCGGGGCCAAGGGGGCGGGCCCGCTGGGCGCCCGGCGACGACTTCGCGGAGGAAGTGGGCTGGGCGCGCACGTTCGTGCTCGCGGATCAGGTGGAAGCGCTGCGGGCCGCCGGGCGGGGGAAGGGCGCCACAGCCGACAACACCCTGGTGTGGGGTGAGGGCGTGCCGCGTCGGGCGGGGGAGCCCGTCGCCCACAAGCTGCTCGATCTCATCGGAGACCTGGCGCTGGCGCCGGCCCTGGGGATGCGGGTGGAGGTGGGGCGGGGGAGCCACCGGCTGCACCTCGAGGGGCTGGCCGCGATGCTCGGGTGAGCAGGTGCTGCAGGCGAAGGAAGGCGGTGACGCCCACGTCGTCGAGCTCCTCGACGGGCTCGTAGTCCCAGGCGAGGCCGGCCATCAGGGTGACGCCGCCGGGGCCGAGCCAGTCGACGAACAGGTCGGCGTAGCCCCCGACCCCGCCGTAGGCGTCGCTGGTGACCAGCTGGGCGGTGGTGTCGAGCCACAGCGCTCGATGGGGGAGCAGCTCGAGGCCCACGGTCGGGCCGGTGCTGGTGTTCCAGCCTGCGTCGTAGCGGACCAGGTTGCTGCTCAGCTCCAGGTCGAGGCGCCCGTCGGCCAGCCCGCGGGCGGCGACCCTCGGCTGCAGCCTCACGAACTGCTCGGCAGGCAGTGCGCCGAGGCGGGCACGGCCGAGCACGGCCAGCTGCACGGCACCGATGTGGACCTCGGGGGTGGCGCCCACGAGGTGGTGGACGGTGGGGTCGACGCGATCCTGCGACAGGCCATCGAACAAAGCGAGGGGGTCGACCCGGGCGGCGAAGCGCTGCAGGGTCGGGTCGAGCAGGGCCGTCTGCTGGTAGCGGTAGGCGCTGAAGGCGTTGTAGACGAGGTCGACCGACACAGCATCCGCGGGGCGCACCTCCAGGAAGGCGGCGGCATCCGACAGGCCCGAGCCCGTGTCGGGCTCCGCCAGAGCCCAGTCGAGGCGGGTGGAGAGGTCCCACAGACGACCTCCGTGGACCCGCGCCTGGGCCAGGGCGCCGGCTCGATCGAGGCCCCCCTCGGCCCCGACGACCTCTCCGGTGAGGCTGAGCTGCGCCCGGTCGTCGACGTAGGCGAGGATGGGCCCGCCGCCGGGTCGGAGCTCGGGCCGCGTGGTGAACAGGTCGGGCGCCAGGCCGCCCCAGGCTCCCAGCTCCCACGGGCCCCCCGACCACACCGCCTGCACGCCGTCGACCAGGCGAGGACCCCCGTGCTGCACCAGGGAACGCCCGATCCACAGCCTCACCGAGCTCGCCTGCACGGTGACGCCCAGCGCCCGCACACGGCTACGCTCGAAGGTGGTGGCGGCGTCGGGGTCGATGGTGAATGCGGCGTCGAGCCACAGCCGGGTAGGCTCGCCCAGCGACCAGCGGGCACGCTCGGCCAGCAGCAGGTCGATGTCGGTCTGGCCGATCGAGGCGGCGTGGACTCCGGCGACGCCGAGGGTGGTGCGCAGCTGGTCGGCTCCCTGAGCCCAGGCCACGGTAGCCAGCCACCACCACATCAGTGCACCGCCCGCACCACCGCCCACGTGAAGGGCCGGTGGCAGGTGTCGCACTGGGGGAAGAACACGCTGTTGTGCTCGGGCACGTCGCGGGGGGCCTGAGCTTCGTGGCAGCGCCAGCAGTCGGTGGGGGTGCCGACGTAGCGGGTGACGTGGCAGTCGACGCAGGCGGCCAGGCGGTGGGCCCCTCGCAGCGGCCAGCCGGTGGACTGGTGGCGGAAGCGCGTGCGCAGCCAGGCGGTGGGGGTGTGGCAGTCGCTGCACACGTCGCCGAGTAGGTGCCGATGGATGTCGTCGTCGGCGTGGCAGCTCACGCACAGGCTGGTGGCGGCTGCGTAGGGGCGCCCGGTCGGGTGGCAGCTGTCGCAGGCCACGGATGCGTGGCTGCCGTCGAGGGGGAAGCCGGTGGCGTCGTGGTCGAGGTCGCCGAGGGTGGCGGGGCGCCAGCCAGGGCTGGTGTGGCAGTCGCCGCAGGGGCCCTCGAAGTGCCCGGCCGGGCGCTCGTGGCAGCCTTCGCAGGTGTCGGGCACGCCCGCGAAGTCGGTGAGGTCGTGGCAGTCGACACAGGCGACGTCGCCGTGGCGCTCGCCGAGGGGGAAGGGCGTGGCGTCGTGGTCGAAGGTGGGGGGCACGAAGCCGTCGGGCTCGTGGCAGCTGTCGCAGGCCTGGGGGGGAGGGGTGCGCTGGTGGGGGTGCTCGGTGTGGCAGGTGCCGCAGGTGTCGAAGGGCACGCGCCACTGCTCGTCGGGATGGCAGCTGGCGCAGTCGACCTCGACGTGCTGCCCGACCAGCGGGAAGCGGGTGCGCGCGTGATCGAAGTCTTGCACGGCCCAGGAGCCGACCGCGTCGTCGTGGCAGACCTGGCAGGCGCTGGGCTCGAAGTCGCCGTCGTGGGGGTCGTCGTGGCAGCTGTCGCAGTCTTCGTGGTCGCGCCCGGCGAACTGGCTGCTGGGCAGCGGGCCGTGGCATGCCTCGCAGGAGGCCTCGGGGTGCGCGCCGCGGAGGGGGTAGTCGGTGGTCGCGTGGTCGAAGTCGGGCAGCCGGAAGGCGTCGATGAACACGGTGTGGCAGTCGCTGCAGGTGCGGGGCACGAACTGGCCGCTGTGGATGTCGCGGTGGCAGTCTTCGCAGGCACCGTGGGGCAGCCCCTCGGCGGGGGGCAGGCCGTCGTGGCAGCTGTCGCAGGAGGCGCGGGCGTGCTGCCCTTGCAGGTCGAAGCCCGTGAGGGCGTGGTCGAAGCCCTCGACCTCCCACCCAGCGGGGCTGTGGCAGTCCTCGCAGGCGCCCTGTAGGGCCGTGGCATGGTGGACCGGCTCGTGGCAGCTGGTGCACGCGTCGTGCTCGGTGGGCTTGAACCTCGCGTCGAGGTGGCAGTCGACGCAGGCGACGTCGACGTGTTGCCCGGTGAGGGCGTAGTCGACCTGGTCGGGGTCGGTGTGGTTGAACAAGGCCTGGGGAATGGCGCCGACCTCCCAGCGGCCGCTGCTGTGGCAGCGGTCGCAGGCCTCGATGAGCTGGGTGCGGCCCTGCGCGGCGCCGTGGGGCTCGTCGTCGCGGTGGCACGCGGCGCAGGAGGGGTCGGCGATGGGCCAGTGCTGCTCGTCGTGGCAGTCTTCGCAGGTGGACTCAGCATGAGCCCCGCGAAGCGGAAACCCGGTGACGTCGTGGTCGAAGTCGTCGCGGTCGAGGTGCACCAGCACGAAGTCGCGGCCGCGGTGGTCGGGGTGACAGGTGCCGCAGGCCTCCTTGCCGGCGTGGAAGCCCTCGTCGGTGGCCCGCTGCCTGGCCACGCCTTCGTGGCAGACCTCGCAGCGAGCAGGGGTGACGCCGCCGCCGGGCTCGTGGCACGCCACGCACTGGGTGAGGCCCTCGATGTCGGCGTGGCTCGACGACAGCGGGCCTGGCGACAGGAAGGCCCCGAAGCCCTGTGCCCATGCCCCGCTCACGAGTAGTCCCAGCAGCCCAGCGATCAGGTGCGTTCCTCCTGCGCGCGCAGTGTGCCACGGCATGGTAGCCTGGGTCATGCGAACCATGGTCCTCGTGCGAATGACGTTCATGGCAACGGCCTTCTGGGCGGCCGGCTGCGGTGAGCGCTGGGCCCCGGCGGAGCACGACGGCAACGCCTTTCCCCTGGCGTGCGCCCACGCCGACGCGGCCTGCGCGTCGTGCCATCCCGCCGACGAGCCGCTGGGGGCGGTGGATCCGGCCTGCATCGCCTGCCACGAGGCCGAGCGCCCGGCCAGCCACGATCCGGCGACCACCCAGCAGTGCGATGACTGCCACAGCTCGGCGTGCGACTGGGCCACGGTGGAGTCGGCCCACCCCGAAGGCTACGAGCGACCGGAGCTGCACGGGCTCGACGCCAACCTGCAGCTGAGCGACTGCACGGTCTGTCACGGCACCACTTGGGAGGGGGGCACGGGGCCGGGCTGCGACGACTGCCACACGGCCGAGGGCCACCCCGACTGGCGCACCGACTGCAGCTTCTGCCACGGGCAAGACGCCACCGGGATGCCGCCACGCGACATCGACGGTGAGGCCGACGGCGCGGCCATCAGCTTCCCCGGCCACGGAGCCCACGCGGATCCCGCAGGCATCGGGCACTCCGCCTACGGCTGCGACACCTGCCACGTCGTGCCGACGACGGCGCTGTCGACGGGCCACGCCATCGACGCCAGCCCCGGGGCAGCGGAGGTGGCCTTCGGGGGCCTGGCGGTGGGGAGCAGCTTCTCCCAGGGGAGCTGCACGACGTGGTGCCACGGCGACGGGCTGGGCACCGGGGTGGTGTCGGTCGACGACCCCGCCATGGGGTGCGACAGCTGCCACGCGAGCACGTCGCCGTGGTCAGGGATGTCGGGCAGCCACGCAACCCACCTGGGCCGCCCCGACACCGACTGTGCGTCGTGCCACGCGCCGGTGGCCGGCGGTGGCCTGATCATCGACGACAGCGCTCGGCACGTCGACGGCGCGCTGCACGTCGACCTGGGAGCCACCGGCTTCGACGAGGTGGCGAACAGCTGCACCATCGCCTGCCACGGCTACGACCACCAAGGCCTGGAGTGGGGCGGGGGCGGCCACCCGCCCGGCTACGACGACCCCCTGGAGCACGGCACCGACGCGCTGACTGGCACCACGGTGTGCACGAGCTGCCACGGGGCCGATCTGCAGGGGGGAAGCTCGGGGCAGGGCTGCGACGACTGCCACGTGCCCGGCTGGCGGAGCGACTGCGTGTACTGCCATGGCGGCAGCGATGGCGACCTCACGGGGCGTCCCCCCGAAGACCTCGACAACACCACGGCCGTGGCCCAGATCTCCTTCCAGGCGCACCTGCCCCACGGCGAGGGCACCCGGCATCCGGTCTACGCCTGCGACAACTGCCATCCCGGCGGGCCCTACGCCGATGCGCTCCTCGACGCGGGCCACTGGTTCGACACGACCCCCGGGGTCGCCGAGGTGAGCTTCGCGGGCGCCGTGCAGCCCGGCGGTAGCTACGCGGGCACCACCTGCAGCAACGTGTACTGCCATGGCGACGGTAGGGGCACGGGCACGGTCTCGGACGGCGCGATCGCCTACGCCTGCGACGACTGCCACCCCGACCAGACCAGCAACGCCGACGACTGGGATGGCATGTCCGGGGAGCACAAGAAGCACCTCGAAGAGGGCTACGCCTGCTACGAGTGCCACGACTCGGTCGTCGACGCCGGCCAGGGCCTGATCGGCCCAGCGCTGCATGTCGACGGGCAGCCCACGGTGTCGCTGCTGCCCGCCACCGGGATCACCTACAACGGCAGCACCTGCTCGGGCGGGTCGTGCCACGGCAGCGGGCACAACCACAGCAACGACGGCTGGTAGCCCGTCAGGCCTGGGCGACGGCGAGCCACAGCCGATGCAGCGGGCGATACACCGGGTGGGCGCGACAGCGGGCCTCGAGGGCCAGCAGCTCCGACAGGTCGAGGCTCTCCGGCGCTACCCCCTCCAGCGGGCCATCGGGGATCCAGTGGCTGGGCACCAGGTGGAGCACCTCGAAGCCTGCCTCGGTGAGCAGCGCCCGAAGGGTCGCCTCGTCGACCGTGCGCACCCAGCGCTCGCCGGGCACGTGCAGCACGCCGTCGCCCTCCAGCGCCGCCTCGATGCCGCCCATGGGCGCGTCTTCGGACAGCGCCCAGCCCCAGCGGGCCTCCATCGACAGCAGCAGGCGGCCTCCAGGCCGTAGGGTTCGGTGGACCTCGCGTAGGGCGCCCACGGTGTCGGGCACGTAGCAGAGCACCTCGGAGGCGATGGCGAGGTCGAACGGCCCCTCGGGCAGCACGTGGGCACTCGACCAGTGCAGATCGAGGGCTCCCTGGCGGCCGACGGCGTGCCAGGCGAGGCGCTGCAGGCTGGCCAGATCGGCATCCACGGCGTCGACGGCGTAGCCCTTGTCGAGGAGCGGCAGGGTGAACCGGCCGATGCCACAGCCGATGTCGAGGACGCGCCCCCCCTCGACGAAGGGCTCCCAGTGGTGCCACACCAGATCGCGCTCGGCGGCCTTCAGGGCATGGATGGGGGACTCGGCCTGCAGGAAGTCCATGTAGTCGGGGTGCTCCTGCCAGCCGGCGTCGGCGCCGTGCAGGTAGCTGTGGCCGATCTCGTCGCGCTGTTCGACCCAGGGGTCGTCGGGGTCGATGCGGAAGGCCTTGCCCTGCAGGGCCGCGAGGTCGGCGGGGTCGTAGGGGCCGTCGCCCAGGTTGACCGAGCGCCCCCGGATGGTAGCGGTGGCGAGGCTCACAGGCTCAGCCCGTCGGGCAGGTGAGGCTCCTCGGTGGTGAGGGCACGGACGGCCTCGATGTGCGGCACCAGGGCGGTCCACAGAGACTGAGTGACGGGGTCGGCGGGGTCGAACAGGTCGGTCTGCTCGGCCACGTCGGAGCGGGCGTAGACGAAGGCGCCGTGGCCCACCAGCGCGTAGGGAGGCGGGTCGGCGGGGTCGGTCCAGCTGTAGTGCAGCTTGTGGTCGCCTTGCACCACGGCCTGGAAGATGCCGCCCTTGCCGGCGGCGGTGGCGAAGCGCGGGCGGTCGTCGGGGATGGACCCCAGGGGCAGCCCCTCGACGCTGGCGGGTGTGGCAACCCCGAGGGCACCGAGCACGGTGGGCACCATGTCGATGCCGGAGGTAGGCCCGGCGTGGGCCGCTGCCGGAAGGTTCTTGGCCCAGAAGAACAGCACGGCGTCGTTCTCTTCGCGGTGCAGCGTCCAGGCGTGGGTCTGGTAGCCGTGCTCGAAGAACTGCTCGCCGTGGTCGGTCCAGAACACGACCAGGGTGTCGTCGAGCCAGCCGGCCGCCTCGAGGTCTGCCCACCACGCGCCGAGCTGGTCGTCGAGCCACTGCACCTCACCGCGGTAGCGGATGGCCATGTGGGCCTCGACGACGGCGGCCTCGGCCGGGTCGAGGGTGCCCTGGATGAGGTCGTAGACGGCGGCGTTGTGCCCGTCGGTGGTGGTGAGGTCGTAGGCGATGGGGCCGAGGGGCTCCAGCTCGGACAGGTACTCGACGGGTGGGTCGTAGGGCTGGTGCGGCTCCATGAGGTGCAGGTGTGCGTAGCGACGGCTCCCCGTGGGCATGGCCTCCAGCAGGCCGGTGAGCTCGGCGGCAGCTCCGGCCGCAGGGGTGCTGCGGGTGTTGGGGGCCAGCAGCTCCTCGTCGAAGCCCGCAGCGTTGTTGTAGGTGCTGGAGAAGATGGCGTTGGTGGTGACGAGGGCCGAGGCGAAGCCGGCGTCGCCCAGCCAGTCGGCGAGCATGGGGGTGCCGGCAGGGACGGGGGGAGGGGGGCTGTCGAGGAGCGACGGGAGGAAGCCGAAGCTCATGGGCTGCTGGCCGGTCATCGCGCAGCTCGTGGAGTGCATCGTCCAGTTCGAGCAGGCCATGTGGTCGTCGAGGTGCACGCTGTCGGCGAGGACGCCGTCGAGCCAGGGCATCGCGCCGTCGCCGCCGTAGTGGGCCAGCGCGTCGCGACGGAGGGTGTCGATGCTGATCATCAGCAGGTGCTGAGGTGGCGCCCCCTCGAAGGCGAGGGGGTTGGGCACGGCCGGCGTGGTGGCGGTGTCGCCCGTGAGGGCGGTGGTGGGAGGGAGGCCGGTGGTGGTCGCGGTGTCGGTGCCGGTGGGCTGAGACGTGGGCGCCGGCGGGGTGGTGGGGGTGGTGCCGTCGGGGTCGTCGCCGCCGGAGCATGCCAGCAGGGTGAGGGCCAGGATCATCCGATCTCCACGTGCTCGAGCAGGATCTGTCGTACGGGGACGCGAGCCTTGGCGGCGCGCAGGTTGTCGTACATCCCTCCGACGGCGCGGTCGAGGATGGTCATCTCCGGCACGGGCTCCCACCAGTGGGCCCGCTTCATCACCCACGGCACCAGCTCCTTGACCCGCTTGCCCAGGTCGGCCGCGCCGTAGTCGTAGCGGTCTTCGGCGTACAGCGGCTCGGCCAGCGCGGCGAGCCAGCGGTCGTAGTCGCTGGGCTCGATGGACTTGTCGGCCTTCATCCGGCCCACGTCGATCATCGCCTGGTCGAGGCCGGCATAGTCGCGCTTGAAGGCGGCGACGAGGATGGCGGTCATCCGCTCGATGCTGGCGTCGTCGAAGGCCTTCACGCAGCCGAAGTCGTAGATGACCAGGGTGCCGTCGTCGCGGAAGGCGAAGTTGCCCGGGTTGGGGTCGCCGTGGATGGTGCGCAGCTCGTACAGCTGCCGGGTGAGCATGTCGGCGAGGCGGGTGCCGATTTGGTCGCGGAGGGCCTGTGGGACGCCCTCCTGGCCGAGGTCGGTGAGGGGGCGCCCGTGCTCATAGGTGAGGGTGAGCACGCGCTTGGCCGAGCGCTCGCCCACCACATCGGGCACGGCGACGCCCTCGTGCTCGGCGTGAAAGTCGCGGAACAGCCGGACGTTGTCGGCCTCGTTGCAGTAGTCGAGCTCCTCGTTCATCCGCTCGCGGAGCTCGGCGAAGGTGGCGTCGACCATGCGCTTGTCGACCTTGATGAGGCCTCCGAGCTTCAGGGCGAGCTTGACCTGCTGCAGGTCGGAGTCGAGGGCGTGGTCGACTCCGGGGTACTGCACCTTGCACACGACCTCGCGCCCGTCGTCGGTGCGGGCCCGGTGGACCTGCCCGATGCTCGCCGCAGCGAAGGGCTCGCGATCGAACCACTGGAACAGCACCTCGGGCGGGGCGCCCAGCTCGCTCTCGATCACCTCGGCGATGACCTCGTACTCCATGGGCGGCGCCTCGCGCTGCAGCTTGGACAGCGCGTCGGTGACCTCGGGGGGGAACAGCTCCTTGGCGGCCGACGCGAACTGCCCGACCTTCATGGCGGCGCCCTTGAGCTCGCCGAGGGTGGCGGCGATCCGCTCACCGCTGGCCTTGCGGAAGCTGCGCTCCTCCTCCTCGGCATCGCCGCCGAGGGCGCGCTTGACCTTGCTCTTGGCGTAGCCACCGGCCACCGAGGCTGTCATCGACGCGAGCTTGAACAGGCGCTGCCCGCGGGCAGGTGGCTTGGGCATGTCGGCTCCCGGATCGGGTCGTGGTAGCGTGCGCCGCTGGAGGGCAGCATGGGCGGATGGACTACGTATTCCAGCGGGGCGGCGCTCGCCCTGGGCCTCGCGGCTTGTGGCGGGGAGGCACCCGAGTGTGGCGCGGCCGAGTGCGCCGACGTCTGTGCCCAGGCGGAGGCGCCGGCCCCCGCGCCGGCGAAGGCGAAGTCCCCCGAGCCGAAGGCCGAGCCGGCGATGACGGCGTTCGAGTCGAAGCTGATCGGCCCGCTGATGGCCGACGTGCAGGCCGGGGTGCGACCGTTCTCCGACGACGGCATCGGGCTGTGCAAGGGAGCCACCAAGGAGTGCGGCGCCTTCCTGGGCCGTGATGCCGGCGAGCTGAAGCCGGGCGAGTACTCGGTGCAGGCCCGGCTGCGGGTGCCCAACGTCGGCCCGAAGGGCACGTGGACCGTTCGCTTCCAGACCCAGTGCGACACGACCGGCAGCGACGGCACCGTGCGCCCTGGAAAGCCCTACGAGCGCACCTTCGACGTGATCTACGCCGGGGAGGATCGCGGCTACACGCTCGCACCGCTGTACAAGGTGACGAGCCCCGGCGACTACGGCGCGGCGAGCTGCACCTGGTCGCTAACCGCACCGCACCCCGACGGCGACAAGGTCTACGAGGGTAGCTGGTCGGTGCCGGCCAAGTAGGCTCGGCGGGCTGCGCGGAGCGTCAGCGCTGGCGGAGGGCCTGGGCCTTGGCCCGCATGGCCTCGTTGCCGGTGGTGTCGGCGATGGTGTCGAGCAGCGCGGCGGCTTCTTCGTGGTGGCCGGCCTCGGTGGCGACCATGATGAAGGCCGCGGCGAGCCGGGGATCGGGGAGGAGCAGCAGCGCCTTGCGGATGGCCTGGTAGGCCTCCTCGGCCCGACCGGCATCGACCAGGGCCTGGGCATAGGCGCCCTGCACGACGACGTTGAGGGGCCGCTCCTTGGCGAGCTTGGCGAGCACGCCGAGGGCCTTGCTCCGCTGGCCGGCCTGCTGCATGGCGCTGGCCCAGGTGACCTGCAGGGCGGCATCCCATGGGCTGGCGGCGGCGGCAATGCTGAGCAGCGGGGCCGCCTGCTGGGGGCGACCGAGCTGTAGGAGGGCCTGGCCCGCGGCGGCGTTGGCCTCCGGGTGGGCGCCGTCGACCTCCAGGGCCTTCTGGAGGTGGACTACGGCTGCCTCGAGGTCGCCGTTGGTGCGGTGGTCTTGGGCTCGGAGGAGGCGGACCACGATGGAGCGTGGCGCCTCCTCGACGAGTTGGTCGAGCTTCTTGGGCTTGCCGGCAGCAGCCTCGGCCCGGACGGCCTGGGCGGCCGTGAGTCGCTGGGCGGCGATGTCGGACGCGATCCAGGCGATGCGGCGGGCCTCGCCGTGGGTGGGGTCGATCAGCAGCGCCTGCTTGGCGGCCATCTCCGCCCGCTCGGCGTCGCCCGTGGCCAGCAGCTGGGCTGCGTAGGCGGCGAGGAGGGGCGCATCGTCGGGGGTCTGGGCCACGGCCTTCGGGAGCACCGTGGCGGCCCGCTCGGGGATCAGCGTCGCGACGGCGAGGGCGAGGCCGGGGTCGTTCGGCACGGCGGCGAGGCCCTCGGCGGCCACGGCGGCGGCCTTCGCCTCGTCACCGGCCTGGGCGTGCAGGCGCACCTGACCCAGCCAGGCCTCGGTGAGCTGCGGGTCGAGGGTGACCGCGCGGCGGTAGGCGTCGAGGGCGGGGGCGGGCTGGCCGAGGGCTACGTAGACGGCGGCGACGCCCATGTGGCTGCGGGCATGGTCGGGATCGAGGCGCAGCGCGTTCTCGTAGGCCTCTCGGGCATGTCGCACGTCGGCGAGCGCGCGCCCCAGCAGGTAGTGGTTGTCGGGCCGATCCGGCGCGGCTCGCAGCCGCTGCGCGAACTCGTCTTCGGCACGCACCGCCATGCCCACGTTGAGCAACAGGTCGACGTAGAGCTCCAGGTTCTCCACGTCGTTCGGGGACTCTGCCATCTGCTGTTGCGCCGCCTGGACCGCGGCGTAGACCTGGCCGCGCCGGGCGAGGGCCTCGGCGTCGGGGCCCGGGGTGCTGGCCACAGCCACCGCGGGGATCCAGGTGGCGACAAGGAGTGCTATGAATGCGTGATGTACCGGGAACATGGCTCCAACATGCTTCGTCTCGCGCTGATCGGCACCCTCGCCACCGCTTCGCCTGCCTTTGCCGGCGACCTCCCCGACCTCGCGTTCGTGGGCTTGCACCAGTCTGAGCTGACGGCGCAAGAGCAGGAGGCACTGGCCGCGAGCATGGTCGCTGCCATCGACGAGACGGGCAAGGCTCGGGTGCTGGCGGCCGGCCAGGTGGCGTCGACCATCGAGGGCCGGGAGGGCTTGATCGTCGACGATGGCTTGGCTGGGCCCGCACGGCAGAAGCTGGCCTCGGGGATCGAGCTGTTCAACCAAGCCCAGTGGGAGGCAGCCATCGCGCTGCTCCAGCAAGCCGCGGTGGAGCTGGAGCTCACCTACCCGGGGCGCCACGACACCGAAGACCTGTGGCAGTCGTGGGTCTACCTGGGCACGGCGCGCCTGCAGCAGGGCGTCGACGGGGTCGACGAGGCGATGGAGGCAGCGGCCTCCCTGGCGCCGAGCCTCTCACCCGACCCCGCGCTGTTTCCTCCGAGTGCGGTGGAGGCCTATGCCGCGGCCGCCGAGCGCCTGGCGATGCACCCCGTCACCCTGACGGTGAAGGCCACCGAAGAGGCCGAGGCCTTCGTCGACGGAGTGTCGGTCGGCCCCGTCCCGGCGGTGATCGAAGGGCTACGGCCGGGGGTGCACCACGTGGTGGTGTGGGGGGCCGAGGGGCGCCGTGGCTACGAGCGGGTCGAGCTCGCCGTGCCGCCGCCGTCACCGGCCCCCGAGCTCCCCGAGGATGGGGAGGGCAGCGAGCCCCCGCCTCCGCCCCCGCCGCCGACCGTGTCGCCCCCCCGAGCCGAGACGGTGTTGGTGGCGGTCGACGCCCCCTGGCTGGGCCGCCCGGGGAGCTCCCGAACGCGTCGAGCCGAGCAGATCGGAGCGCTGTACCGAGCGCTGGGAACCCGTGCAGCGGGGGTCGAGCTGGTGCTGCTGGGCGGCATCGACGGCGACGCCCTGAAGCTGCAGCTGTACCATGTGGCTCGCGATGCCTGGTCGCGCTCCCTCGAGGTGCCCTACGAGGGTTCGGCTGCCGACGAGGCGCTCACCACGGTCCCCCTGCTGATGAACCTGGTCGACCGTGATGGCCAGCTCACGTCGACGTCGCCCTCTGCGCTAGCCCTCGACCTCGGCACAAACCGAGGCCTGGCCTCGCTGCTGCTGCACCCGCCGACACCCCTGCCGCTAGACGAGCCGAAGAAGCGTCGCACGGGGCTGGTGGTAGGGGTCGTGGCCGGTGTCGTCGCGGCTGCGGCTCTGGGCGGTGGGCTGGCGTATGCGGCGTCCCAAGGAGACGATCCCCCCCCTACGACGCCGACCACGCCGACGCCGACCCCCACGGGGCCGCAAGATGGCGGGTCGGTGGTCATCACGTTCTGACCTGTCAGGCGTGACGGGTGCGCTCCACACCGGGCATGATGGAGTCGAGGTGCAGATGAGGGCTGTGTGGTTGGCGATCGGGTTGTCGGCGTGCACGCCGAGCACGAGCACTTCACCACGGGGCCCGCTGAGGTCGGGGCAGGCCTCCCCGACCCCGACGGGCGACACGGCGACCGCCTCATCGGCGTCGACCTTCACCCTCACCACGACCACGACGACGGCCACGGCGTCGACGACGGGCGACACGGGCCCCGACACCGGGCTGCTCGCCTACGACTGCAGTCGCCCCAACCCTCCGGTAGGGCCCCCACAGGGCACCGACTTCGTGACGGAGGAAGACTTCGACTTCGATCCGCGGGGCTTTCTGGTCTCCCAGAAGTGGGACAACATCGAGGGGCTCGACTCGTATGGCACCGTGAAGATCTACGCGGCCAACGTGGGCAGCGACCCTGCTGGCCTGCGGGTGCTGCCCACGGGCGACCTCGCGGTAGCGCAGCCCGATCTGGGCGGGGTGCTGTGGATCGATGCCGACACGGGGGCGAAGAACAACATCGCCTCGGGGCTCACCTTCCCCAACGCCCTGGCCGCCGACTCCCGTGGCTACCTGTTCGTCAGCGAGTACACGTCGAACGGGCGGGTTCGCCAGATCGACCCCTACACCGGGGAGCAGTGGGCGGTGGCCGGCAACCTCGACAACCCCAACGGCATCGAGCTGTCGCCCGACGAGCAGCGGCTCTACATCTCCGAAGCGCCGTGGGGCGGCGACGGCCAGATCTACGTGGTGCCGCGCATCAACGACACCACATGGGGCGAGCCCGAGCTGTTCTTCACCCCCAGCTCGGGCCAGTACTACACCATCGGCATGGACGTGTGCGAGAACCTGTACATCGTCGACTACTCCGACGGAACACTGTTCCGCGTGTCGAAGGAGGGGGTGGGCGAGCGGCTGCTGTCCATCGATACCTGGGGCAGCTACAGCGCCGTTCGCTTCGGCAACGGCATCGGAGGCTTCGAGCGCACCGAGCTGTACGTGACCCGCCGCGCCGAGCTGTACCGCATCGAGATCGGCATCCCCGGCAAGCTGCCCGTCTACTACTGATCGGCCGGCAGCGACGGCGGCCCGCAGGGGTCGGTCGCCGGCGGCAGGAAGGCCTCCCCCACGATGCCGCGCACCTGGCGCCAGCGCATCGCCATCGCGTCGGCCTCTCGCCGCAGGGCCACCAGAGCCTGCTCGTCGGCCTCTGGCTCGGCGGTGCACAGGGAGGCCCATCGCTCCGCGGTCGGCTCCACGGCGATCCACACCTTGTCGTCGCCTCGTCGGTGGTGGGTGTTGTTGCGTGTCCACAGCGGGACGGTGCGCACATTGGCCAGCTCGGTGCGCTGCAGGGTCGTGCCCCCCGGCCCGCGGCCGTAGTCTTTGCGCACCAGGTCGAAGGACAGCAGCAGCCCGTCTCGGGGGTTGCCTGCGGCGGCGCTGTGCATGCCAGGCACCCACCACGCACTCTGGTTCGACACGAAGTTGCCCAGGCTGTAGGCGATCAGGCCCATACGGCCGTCGGGGGCCTGGCGCACCTCGAGGGGCTGCAGCACGTGGGGGTGGTGGCCCAGCACCACGTCGACGCCACCGTCGATGAGGGTGTGGGCTGCCTCGATGTGCTCTGCGAGGGGCCCGGTGGCGTACTCCACCCCCCAGTGCACGCTGACGATGACGATCTCCGCCCCCTGCTCCCGTGCGGCGGCCGCCGAGGCGAGCACCCACTCGGGATCGAAGGTGGCGGCGCAGGGCGCGTCGTCGGCCGCGTTGAGGGCGTCGTTGTACAGGTCGGTGCTGCCGATGAAGGCCACGGAGATGCCGTTGGCGTCGAGGAGGACCGGCGCCTGGGCCTCGGCACAGGTGAGGCCTGCTCCGATGAAGGCGAGCTCGTGGGCCGCCAGCCGCTCGACCGTCTCTTGCAGCCCGTCGCGGCCTTGATCGTAGACGTGGTTGTTGGCGAAGCTCACCACGTCGACGCCGGCGTGTAGCAGGCTGTCGAGGACCACGGGGTCGGCGTTGAACACCATCTGACGCACGCCACGGTGGTGGTCGGGGGCGATGGGCGTCTCGAGGTTGCCGAAGGCGATGTCGGCGGCAGCGAGGTGGGGGGCGACGGCTTGCCACAGCACGTCGTAGCCCTCGTGGTTGGTGGCGTCGGCGTGGTCGGCGGCGGTCTTCTTGACCATGCCGTGCATCATGATGTCGCCCACGGCGACGACGGTGGCGCGAGCCTCCTCGCGCGTGGCCTGGCGGCTGGGCGCGGGGGCGACCGGAGCGGTGGCCTCCAGCGGGGGAGGGGCGACGGGGCGCGGGTCGCGGCAGGCGAGGGCCAGGAACAGGGCGAGCATGTGCGCGTGTACCCGCGTGGGGAGGGGAGCGCCACGGTGGGCTGGTTAGAGCGGCGTGGGAGGTGGGCGTGGCGCTGTCGATCGGAGTGCTGGGCGCGTCGGGTGCCATGGGAACGCTCGTGTGCGACGCGATCGCTGCCGCCGCCGACCTGCAGCTGGCGGTGGCCGTGGCCGCCGAGAGCGGGTCGACTGCCTCCGGGGTCGCGCTCCGCGCCGTCGGGCCGGGCGTGTTCGAGGGGGCTGACGTGGTCGTCGACTTCTCCACGCCCGCGGCCCTACAGGCCGCGCTGCCGCACCTCGATGGGGTGCCTCTGGTGACGGGGACGACAGGCCTCGCCGGGGCGACGCAGGCGGCGGTGGAGGGCCACGCGCGCAGGGCGCCGCTGCTGCAGGCGGCCAACTTCTCCACCGGGGTGAACGTGCTGCTCGACCTGGTCGAGCGAGCGGTGGCCGCGCTTCCCGAGGCCGATGTGGAGCTGGTCGAGGTCCACCATCGTCGCAAGGTGGATGCGCCCTCGGGCACGGCCCTCGCCCTCGGCGCGGCAGCGCAACGCGGGCGGCCCGGGCTTCGCGCCGTGCATGGCCGTGACGGGCAGGTGGGCCCCCGGGGAAGCCAGGAGCTGGGCTACCACGCAGTGCGGGGCGGGGATGTGGCGGGGGACCACACGGTGTGGTTGCTCGCGGACGGGGAGCGGGTGGCGCTGCAGCACGTGGCCAGCTCCCGACGCACCTTTGCCCTGGGGGCCCTCCGGGCCGCGCGGTGGCTGGCCGACAAGCCGTCGGGCACCTACACGATGCGTGACGTGTTGAGCCTGTGAGGAAGTCGCCACCGGCGGCAGGATCGCGCTAGGTTGCGCGCGGCGAGGGCAGCATGAGTTCAGCGATGCGATGGGTGGGGGTGCTGGTGCTGGCGGCGGGCTGTGGCAGCCCCTGCGAGCGGCTGTGCGACAACATGGCCGACTACGCCGAGGAGTGCGGCTTCGCCGTGCCGGATGCCGACCTCGATGCCTGCAAGGAAGCGCAGAAGAGTGCCGACAGCGAGCAGCAAGACGTGTGCTCCGACTACGGCACCCCCGAGGGCATCCGCAACGAGTGGACGTGCGACGACCTGCAGGCCTACTGGTCGGGCGGCACCTCCCCCACGGCCTCGGAATAGGCCGGTTCTCCGCAGCAGACCGTGCTACGTCGGTAGGAGCGATGGCCAACTTCCAGCCAGAGACCTTCGGTAAGTACTACCTCGTCGACCACATCGCGACGGGGGGCATGGCGGAGATCTACAAGGCGAAGACGTACTCTCACGGCGGCTTCGAGAACCTGCTCGTCATCAAGCGCATCCTGCCGCACATCGGGGCCAAGCAAGACTTCGTCGACATGTTCATCGACGAAGCGAAGGTGTCGGTGGCGCTGCAGCACCCGAACATCGTGCGCATCTACGACTTCGGGAAGCTGCTCGACAACTACTTCATGGCGATGGAGTGCGTCGACGGCAAAGACGTGCGCCAGATCCTGCGGCAGCTCGCCCGCGACGGCGTCTACCTGCCCTTCCGCTTCGCGGCCTTCATCGCCCTCGAGACGTGCAAGGGCCTGCAGTACGCCCACGACAAGGTCGATGTCGACGGCAATCCCTACGGCATCGTCCACCGCGACATCTCGCCGTCGAACGTGCTGGTGTCCTACGAGGGTGAGGTGAAGGTCGCCGACTTCGGCATCGCGAAGGCGGAGTCCAACGCCTACGAGACCAAAGACGGCGTGCTCAAGGGCAAGTTCGAGTACATGAGCCCCGAGCAGGCCAAGGGCGTCACGATCGATCACCGCTCCGACGTGTTCAGCCTCGGCATCATCTTCTACGAGATGCTCACGGGCCGTCGCCTGTTCAAGACCGACTCCGACACCGCGACACTGCGCAAGATCCGCGACGAAGATGTGCCCGCGCCGTCGCTGGTGAAGCCCGACGTGCCTCCGGCACTGGAGGCCATCGCCCTCAAGGCCCTCACCCGCTCCCTCGACGGCCGCTATGCGACGGCGGCCGAGATGGCCGACGATCTCCGCCAGTACCTGTTCCCTGCCACCCCCGACTCGCTGCGCGACGAGCTGGCTGCGTTCATGAAGCAGCTGTTCGCCGGTGCGATCCACGACGAGAAGGTGCGGCTGTCGGAGGGGTCGGCCATCGCGGCGCAGCTCAAGCGCGACCGGCCCGACTGGGATGAGTCGCAGACAGGCACGCTGTCGGTCACGCAGACGGCCGTGCGACTGGTCGCGCCCACGATGCTCGGCGGTGGCGTGGTGCTCGTGCTGCTGCTCGGGGTCGGTGGCGTTGCCAGCTACCTGGCGTGGTCCCAGGGATGGCTCGATCCGCTCCTGCAGGTCGAGCAGACGACAGGGTCGGTCGACGTGATGGTGGTGCCGGAGGCCCGGGTGCTGGTGAACGGGAAGCTGGAGGGCACGTCGAGCACGCTCACCCTCGATGAGCTTCCCCCCGGCGCCTACGTCATCCGCCTGGAGGCCGATGGCTTTGTGCCCCTCGAGCGCACGGTGCTGGTCGCTGAGGGGCAGCAGGTGAAGGTCGTGGAGCAGCTCACGCCCGAGCCCAAGGCCGACGTGCCCAAGCCGGTCGAGGCTCCCGAGCCGCAGGTTGGGGGAGGCGACGAGTCGGGTCCCCCGAAGGTGCGGTTCGAGTCGACGCCTCCGGGGGCCCAGGTGACGGTCAACGGCCGTGCCGTGGGCACGACTCCGATGACCTATACAGCTCCCACCGGCACCAAGCTGCAGGTGGCGATGGCCCTCGATGGGTATGCCGAGGGAAGCTCGACGGTGCGGGCCCTGGAGGAGGGGGACCGGCGCAATGTGCGGCTCACTCTCGAAGAGGCGGCGACCCCCGGCGCGCTGACGGTCACGCTGTCAGGCGGGTGGGCCCACGTCTACGTCGACGGCGTGCAGCTCAAGAAGACGGCGCCCCTGCGGGATCTGCCGATCGACCCAGGCGGGCACGAGGTGAGGGTGGTCAACGAGGCGCTGGGCATCGACCACACCGAGACGGTGCAGGTGGCCAGCGGCGCGTCGGTGACGGTGAAGGCTGCGGCGCAGTAGCGGCCGACAGCCGACTAGAAGTGGATGCGCGTTGACAGCTGCACGCCGAGGGCGGAGTCGCTGAAGTCGCTGAGGGTGCCGTCGTCGTAGTTGCTGTAGTAGGTGCCGGGCAGGAACAGCGCGCCCTGCAGGCCGACATCGACGTGCTCGACGCCGAGGTAGTGCAGGCCAGCCCCGACCTCCATGCCGTAGCTGCGACGATCCCCGATGCGCTCGGGGACCTTGGCGACCCGTGCCCCGAGCCAGGAGACCTCCGCCTCGAGGCCATCGATGATGCTGCGGCGGAGGCGAGGCTTGAGGAACAGGGCGTTGGAAACGGCGTTGCCCGTGAGCGTGGCCTCGTAGGACCGCCCCTCGTTCACGTCGTTGGGGGCCGTGGCGGCGAGCACCGGCATGGGCTGCTCGAACATCATCAGGCCGATGGAGTAGTCGCGGTCGAAGGTGAAGGTGCGCAGGCCCTGGTCGTCGCGACCGTCGCCGGTGGCGAGGCCAGCCTGCACACCCAGACCGATGGCGTCGAGGGCGAGCTCGGCATCCAGCACGGCCCCGAGGGCGGTGATGGAGATGTCGTTGAAGCCCGAGTCGAGGTCGCCCGAACCGAACTGACCCGCCACCTCGAGCTCCGCGTGCAGCTTGCCGAGCTGGGCATCCACGGCGCCGTCGGCGGTGAACATGCTGAAGTCGAAGGCACGGTTGCGGTCGAGGCGGAGGAGGATGCCGCCGGTGACGTCTTCACTGCGGTAGGCGGTGACGAGGCTGTAGGCAGCACGGTCGTCGACCCGCTCCTCGGGGTCGTTGACGAAGCCCTCGGACTGCAGCTCGGCTGCGACCTGCAGGATGAACTGGTCGCGGATCAGGTACTCCCACTGCACGCGATCGGCCGTGTCGCCGAAGTCGGCGTAGTGCGGATTGACGTGCACACCGTCGTTGAGCAGCATGCCGCTTCCCCAGTGCAGGGGCATGCGACCGACGCTGAACCGGCCGATGGGGGTCTGGAAGTCGCCCCAGGCACGCCACAGCGTGAAGTCGCGGAGGGGAGCGTATTCGTCGGTGGCCGACGTAGGGGCCGTGAGGGTGTAGTCGAAGGCGGGAGAGGCGTTGTCGACGAAGCTGGTGGACACGCCGGGCTGGTCGCCCCAGATCACGTTGTCGAGGCCCAGGAAGTCGACGTTGAGGGTGACGTCGTCGCTGACCAGGAAGCGGGGCCGGAGCCACAGGCGGTGCTCCAGGTAGGCAGACATCGCTTCGCTGCGGTCGCCGAGGTCGCGGTTGAGCGACAGCGTGTCGAACAGCCGCCCACGGGCCCGGTACGATCCCTCGAACTGGACCTCGGCTCCGGAGGCGACGACAGGCAGGGCCGCGAGCAGGAGCGGGAGGGCCCGAGCCATCAGCGAGGCGATGTGGGGCGGGCGGGGGATTGGATGGGGCAACGACGTCTCCGTGCGCGGAAGCCCCTGCTAGCACCGCCCGACGGCTCGCGGCAACCAAGCGGTCCGGGCATGACGGACCGTGACGGCCTGTGGGAGGGCCGACTGGACAGCACGGGTGTCGCTGGGGGATGCTTGGGTCTCACCAGGTGAACACAATGGCAGCAACCGATGCCACCGGCGGGTCCGGTGGGAAAGGCGTGGACCCGCTCGTCGGGAAGGTCCTGGGGGGCCGCTTCGAGATCGAAGCGCTCGTCAATCGCGGTGGAATGGGCAAGATCTACCGCGCCACCCAGCGACCGCTCGGCCGCGACGTGGCGCTCAAAGTGCTCGATATCCACGATGACGGCTCGGAGTTCCGCGATCGGTTCTTCCTGGAAGCCTCGCTGTGCGCCAAGCTCGCCCACCCCAACACCATCCGCATCTACGACTACGGCACCACCGACGACGGCATCTACTACATCGCCATGGAGTTCATCCACGGCGAGTCGCTGCAGCACCTGCTCAACCGCGCAGGCGCGATAGAGCCGACCCGCGTGGTCCACATCGGCAAGCAGATCGCCGGGGCCCTGATGGAGGCTCACGACTGCGGCATCGTTCATCGTGATCTGAAGCCGGGCAACCTGATGATCACCGCCCACGGGGAGCACGAGCACGTCAAGGTGCTCGACTTCGGGCTGGTCAAGGAGCTGGGCAAGGAGTCCGAGCTGTCCCGCACAGGCACGGTGCTGGGCTCGCCGCTGTACATCTCGCCAGAGCAGGTCCACGGCGACGAGGTCGACGGCCGCGCCGACATCTACACCACCGGGCTGATCCTGTACGCGATGCTCACGGGTCGGCCGACCTTCGATCGTGGCAACCCGCTCCACGTCTTGATGCAGCAGACCCAGAAGCAGCCGCCCCCGTTCAAGAAGGCCAACCCCGACGTGAGCGTTCCGGCGGCGCTGGAGTGGGTAGTGATGCGGTGCCTGGAGAAAGACCCGGCCCTGCGCTTCGCGTCGATGAACGAGCTCGCACGGGCCCTCAAGGCCTGCGAGAAGGAGCTCCGGGGCGAGGTGAGCGACCTCGAGCTCCGGCTCGAGAACGGCATGCTGGTGCTTCCCGAGGGCCTCGAGGTGAGCCACGAGGTGCGTCTCGCCGACATCGAGGCCGCAGGGGCCACGACCCGGCTGACGTCGACAGGAGGCGAGGTGGTGGTGCAGCCCACCCTGGCGACCTCCCGGCCGCTGAACACCTCCACGATGGTGCTGGTCGGTGGTGGTGGGCTGGGCATCGTGTTGCTGGGCAGTGGGTTGTTCCTGCTGGCCCTGGTGCTGGGTGCCGTGGGGTGGTCGCTCTACGGGGGCCAGCCGGAGCCGGTGGTGCAGGAAGTGCCTGTCGAGGTGCCGGTCCCCGTGCCTGTGGCGCCCTCCGAGCCCGTGCCGAGCAAGGTCGAGGTCACCCTCACCTCCGAGCCCGGCGGCGCTCGGGTGGAGCGCGATGGCGTCGCCCTGGGCATCACACCGCTCACCGTGACGATCGCCGAGGGCGAGGAGTGGATCGTCGAGGTGTCGGCCAAGGGCTACGAGTCGCAGAAGATGCGGCTGGCACCCGACGTGCCCAGCCCGACGGTGAAGCTCGACAAGACGAGGGTGCGCAAGGTGAGTCCACCGCCCAAGCCCGAGCCCGAGCCCGAGGTGGCCCCGGTGGAGCCAGAGCCTGCCGAGCCGGTGCCTGTTCCGCCGCCCCGCCCGTCGGGTGGCGACATGCGAGACCCCTGGGAGGATGAGGGATGATCGCGATGTGGATGCTGCTCTGCTCACTGTCGAGCGCGGTGGCCCAAGACACCGCCGACGAAGACCAGGAACGGGCGAAGGTGCTGTTCGCGCAAGGTCAGGCGCTCTACGAGCAGGGGCGCTACGAGGAGGCGGTCGACGCTCTCCAGCTGGCCTACAAGCTGTCGGAGAAGCCGAGGCTGCTGTTCAACCTGACCGCTCCGCTGGAGCGTCTCGGCCGGTGGGAGGAAGCCCTCGACGCACTGGAGCGCTACCGTCCCGACGCGCGCGACCACGAGGTCGAAGAGGTCGAGCGACGCCTCGCGCAGCTGCGTGAGCGCGTAGAAGAGGAGCGCGCCAAGGCCGAGGCGCTGGCAGCGGCCGGGCAGGCGGCTGAGAAGTCAGGACCGCCCGCCGGGGCCTGGGTGCTGTTCGGCACTGGGGCCGTGGGGCTCGGCACGGGCACGGTGTTCACCGCTCGTGCCCTGGGTGCCAGAGGCCAGTGGACCGACCTGTGCGCCGGCGACCCGGGCATCTGCACCGCCGATGCGCAGCCGCTGGTGAAGCGCGACGCGAGCAGCTCGGTCATCGCCGACGTGAGCTACGTGGTGGGGGTCGCCGCCCTCGCCACGGGCGCCGTGGTGACCCTCGGTGCGAAGAAGAAGCGCGCCCGGGCGGCAGATCTGGCACTCTACGTTGCCCCGGCTGCGGTCGGCGTAGGAGGGAGCTTCTGATGTGGTGGTTGTTGCTGTCGGGCTGCATCCTGGGCCCGAAGCCCGACGCCTGCACGTCGAACGCGGAGTGTCGCGAGGCCTTCGGGTTCGGGCATGTCTGCGCGGAAGACTACTGCGCCCAGGTAGAAGTGAGCGCTCGCTGTGAGACGACCTTTCCCGAGGATCTGCTGACGGCCCCGCTCAAGTACAAGGATGCCCTGGTCATCGGCACCATCTACTCGCGTGAGTTCGACGAGGTGCAGCGGAAGTCCACCGAGCTGGCCGTCATTCAGTACCGAGGCGACGACCTCAACGAGGGCCAGCCGCAGGTCGCGCTGATGCACTGCGACACCGACGAAGACGTGGCCTACGACGACTTGGGTGTGGAAGAAGCGGCCATGGCCGTCACGAAGCTGATGGCGGAAGACCTGGGCATCCCGGCCATCGTTGGGCCGTCGACCTCGTCGGAGTCGCTGGAGGTGATCGACACCGCGAGGGCCGCGGGCACGGTCATCGTGTCGCCCTCGGCCACCAGCTCCGAGCTGTCGGTCGTTGAAGAGCTGCCCAGCGAGGCGTCGCCGGGCACGTTCTGGCGCACCGTGCCGCCCGACGACCTGCAGACGTTCGCCATCGCCGAAGACATGCGGCTGCGTGCGGTCGACGAGCTGTACATCATCTACGAAGACAACGCCTATGGTCGGCCGCTGGGGCAGGGCGTGGCTGCGTTGTTCGATGGCCCGACCCCCGCAGAGATCTCCTACACCGACCTGACGAACATCGACTACGCCGACATCCCCGACGGGGCGGAAGTGCTGTTCGTGAGCTCGCAGAGCTCTCACGTGGCGAGCTTCCTCGGCAGCCTGTCGTCGGTGCAGAGCTTCACCGGCAACGTGTTCCTCGCCGACGCAGCGGCCGACCCCGGCCTGTTCACCGTCTCGGCCACCGCCCGCACGTTGTTCCCGCGGATTCGCGGCACCCGCCCGCAGGTGCTCACCGCCGGCTACGATCCCTACATCAACTTCGTGGGGGCCTACACCGGCGCCTACCCGGAGGGCCCGCCGGCCGACTCCAACGCCTACGCGTCGTACAGCCACGATGCCGGGTGGATGGTGCTGTTCGGTGCCGAGTGGGCACGGGTCAACGAGGGCAAGGTCACGGGTGAGGGCATCTCCCGCGCTTTCCTCCACCTGCTGTCGGGAGACCAGACCGCCCTGAACGCCGCCGGCTACCAGGAGGCTCGGGCTGCCTTCGCCGCGGGCTCCGACATCGATGTCTTCGGCGCCAGCGGAGAGCTCGACTACGTCGACGGCGAGGTCGACAACAACATCGAGGTGTGGGTCATCGCCAACGACGACTTCGTGGTCGATCTGGTCTGCGAGTCGGGTGGCACCTGCCAGCCTCCCAGCTGAGGGCGTCGGCAGCCTGAGCGGCCGCGCCACAGGAACACGGCTATGAGGCCCCTTTGCCAGCTCTCGGAGGCCCCATGTCGCTGCTCACCCTCGCGCTGCTCGTCGCGTGTGGCTCCAAAGACGACGACGGCACGACGCCGACACCGACACCGACGCCGACCGAGCCGACGCCGTCCACCTCGATCGTCGACACGGGGCCGACGACCGACACCGACACCACGCCCGAGCCGCTACCGGAGCCAGGTCCGCTGATGGTAGGCGCCGCTCAGGTGCGGATGCCCGCGCCCGTGGGCATCGGCACGGCAGGCTTCGGCCCCTTCGGGGTCACCAGCGATCCGTCGCCGTTCTCGGTGCTGTTCCCCGCGACCACCGGGATCCACGGCCACCCCGACTTCCAGGCCATCGCGATGTCTCGGGGCGACCACTACACCGTCGTCTTCCTGCGCACCGATATGGTCGGCGTGTTTCAGCAGCTACGGCGGTCCGTCGTGCTCGAGCTGGAAGAGCGCACCGGGCGCGACCTCGACGACCAGCTGATCATCGGGGCCACCCACACCCACTCTGGGCCCGGCCGTGTCGTCGACGGAGGCGGGCCCTTCGACATCATCGTCGACTACTTCCTCCCCGAGCACTACGAGCGGATGGTCGACGCGATGGCCGATGCAGTCGAGGGGGCTCTCGACGATCTGAAGCCCGGTCGGGTGGGGTACGGCTTCGCCGACGGCGGGCTCGGCATCAACGATCGTCGCTGTGAAGACGGCCTCACCTACGTCAACGGCGACCTGCCGGTGTTGGCCATCGAGCAGGAGGGCGAGCTGCATGCGGTGATGCTCACCTACGCCATCCACGGCACCATCCACGGCATCGACGAGCTGCTGTTGTCGCAAGACGTGTCGGGGGGCGTGGAGCACGCCGTGGCCGACCGCCTCGGTGTTCCGGTGCAGATGTTCAACAGCTGGGGCGCCGACATGTCGCCTGGCGACCCGGTGGTCGAGCTTCAAGAGGGGCCTGCGCTTCCCTCGGGGTCCCAACGCATCGCATCCATCGGGCAGGCGGTCGCCGATCAGGTCGAGGCCGCGGTGGTCGACCTGGAGTGGACGGACACGCCCGACATCTGGTCGCGCACCTTGCGCACCCGCATCGACCGAGAGGTCATCGGCTACGGGCCCGACGAGTTCGACTACGAGTACGGCGCCGTCTACTGCACGGCGGAAGGCGACTGCGACGTGAGCACCGTGGAGGAGGGGCTCGACGAGGCGTGTCTGCCGTTCAGCGAGGAGTTCCCGGCGCCCATGCAGACCGAGTTCACGGTCGGTGCGGTGGGTGGGCTGCACTTCGTCACCTTCCCGGGGGAGCCGGGCACGCTGCTGGCCGAGCAGGTGCTCGCCGACGTGGCGGCCCTCGGAGCGACGCCGGCGATGTTCCTCGGCTACAGCCAAGACTACCTGGGCTACTCCATCCTCGAAGACGACTGGTGGCAGGGTGGCTACGAGGCGAGCGGAGCGCTGTGGGGCCCGCGTCAAGGCGACTACCTGGCGGCCGAGGTCGTCGAGGCCATGGCGGAAGCCCTCGGCGCGGTGCCCCCCGTGGCCGACCGTCCGGCCCCCGTGCTGCCCTTCGACACCGAGGGCTACGATCCCTACCTCGTGGAGTCGGGCACCGGAGCAGGCAACGTGCTCGTGGAGCCGCCTGTGTCGGTGGGGCCCACCGACACGATCACGGTCACCGTCGCTGGGCTCGATCCATGGCTCGGCGCGCCCGTGGCCACCTTGCAGACAGCCGCCGGCGACCCGGTGCTCCGCGGTGCGGGGATGCCGTTTACCTCCGACGATCCGCTGTTCCGCGTCTCTCTGTCGATGGACCCCCCCTACAGCGGGGCACTGCCCGAGCGGGGCTACCACTGGTCGTTCGAGTTCCCCGTGCAGCACCCCGTGGTCGGTGCGGGCCCGGAGCTCGACGGCGACTACCGGCTGTCGGTGGCTCTGCCGGATGGCAGCGAGGTGGTGACCGCTCCGTTCACGGTGGTCCCATGAGCGACGAACTCCGGTCCCTGCGCGACGCCCTCGATGCGGTCGACCGCACCCTCGTGCAGGCTCTCGCCGAGCGTCAGCAGGTGGTGCAGAAGGTGGCTGCGCTGAAGATGGCCACGCCGGTAGCGCTGCGCGACGTGCCGCGGGAAGAGGCCCTGCTGACACGGCTCACGGAGATCGCCGACGAGGTAGGCGCCGACCCGTTGCTGGTCACGAGGGTCTACCAGGAGATCCTCACCTACTCGGTGCGCTGGCAACGTCAGCAGCTGGTGGAGCAAGACAACCCACCGACGCCGGTGATCCGGGTGGCGATCCAGGGCCGGCGCGGCTCGTACAGCGACCAGGCGGCCCGCAGGCACTTCGCTGCCTCCACCGCAGATGTCGTCTACGACGGCCACGACAGCTTCCGCTCGATGCTCGAGGCGGTGCGTGATGGCGTCGCGACCTACGGTGTCCTCCCCATCGAGAACACCACGGCCGGCTCGATCTCCGAGGCCTACGACCTGCTCGCCGGCATGGAGCTGCACATCGTCGGCGAGGAAGTGCAGCCGGTGGAGCACTGCCTGATCGGGCTTCCCGGGGCTCGGGTGGAGGGGCTGCGCTCGGTGTGGTCCCATCCCCAGGCGCTGCTGCAGTGCTCTCGGTTCCTCGGCACCCTGCCCGGCTGCGTGCCCCGCAGCTGGACCGACACGGCGGGCAGCTGTGAGCGCATCCTGGCGGAGGGCGACCCCAGCCAGGGCGCGATCGCCAGCGAGGTGGCCGCCGACATGCTGGGGCTCGAGGTGCTCAAGCGGGGCGTCGCCAACCAGCGGGCCAACTTCACGCGGATGGTGGTCGTGGCGCGCGAGCCGGCGACCTACGATCTGCGCATCCCCTGCAAGACCTCGCTGGTGTTCGGCACCCAGCACCAGCACGGAGCCCTGCTGCGTGCCCTGCGCTGCTTCGAAGATCACCGCCTGTCGCTGTCGCAGCTGCAGTCTCGGCCGCGCCCCAGCGCCCCCTTCGAGTACCTGTTCTACGTCGACCTCGAGGGCAACTCGGCAGCACCCGAGGTGCAGGCGGCCCTCGACGAGCTTCGGGAGCACACCAGCTACCTGCGGGTGATGGGCTGCTACCCGGCGGTCACGGGCGCCGCGGGCAAGCCGGCGCAGCCTCGGCGCACCACGGCCGACCCTGCCCCCCGACGGCGGCGTCGGGTCGCGGTGGGCGACCGCGTCGTCGGTGGGCGGGAGCCCGTGTGGCTGATCTCGGGGCCTGATCTCGCCGACCTGGCGCGGCAGCACTCCGGGCGGGCGGATCTGGTGTTGGTCGGGCCCCTGCCCCAGGTGGCCGACGCGGGCCAGCTGACCGGTTGGCCGACGGCTACCGAGGTCGACGCCGACAGTGCCGAGGGGGCTTCGTCCCAGGTCGATCTGCTGATCGTGCGGGGAGGGCAGATGGCCGATCCCGCCGTGCTCGACGCGGTCGGGCGCCTGCACACGCCCGTGCTGCTGGAGCGAGACCCGACGGCCACGACAACGGAGTGGCTGGCAGCCGCCGACCGCATCCGGAGCGGAGGCAACCAGCAGATCCTGCTCGGGGAGGGCGGGGTCATGCGCGATCTGGGGCTGGCGACCGCCCCGCAGATCGACCTGGCTACCCTCGTGCGCCTGTCCGCCGACCATCCCGTGATCGTGGTGGCGACCCCCGACATCGCGCGAGCCGCGATCAGCGCTGGGGCCAATGGGGCCTGGGTGCAGCTGCAGGTGGGCGATCCGCTGTAGGCCGCTCGGTCAGGCCTCGCCGACGCGCACGTCGACGAGGCCGTCGTCGCGCTCCCGGAGGGTGACGTCGACATCGAGGAAGGCTCGCAGGGTGTGCACATTGGTCTGGGTGTGCCGTGACAGGCGCTCGGTGAGGAAGCGCCCGCCCCCGGCCAGGGCCATCGGCAGCAGCAGCTGGTCGGCCAGGTGGCGGCCGACCACGGCACCGCTCGCCAGCCACTGGCGGGCGGCGTCGGCGGCCTCCCTGCCCACCCGCTCGGCCCTGGCCCCGTGCCGGCCGAAGGCCGAGAACACCTCGGTGATCGTGTCGGTCTCGGCGATGACGTGGACCACGTTGCCCGGGCCATCGGCCTCCACCTCCTCGGAGGTGTGGGCCGCAGCGTCGAGCCCGAGGCGGCGGCACGCAGACACCACCTCACGGTGGGCGATGTGTCGGGGCAGGTTGGCGACCCGGGCGACGACCTCCCACCGGACGGGACCGCGCTCGCTGGGCAGCTCCAGCGGCGTGAGTGCCCCTGGCTGCACGTCGACGACGTAGCGGCCGCCGCCGGCCGGGTAGAAGCCATGGCGCTCGAGGGACAGCCCGACCCGGGCTCCCATGCGGCCGAGCAGCGGCAGGAAGGAGCGCTGCAGGAAGTCGGCCGGGGGCGCCGACGGGTTGTGGGTGCCTCCAGTGAGGACCAGCTGGGCCGGCTCGGGGGCCGCCAGGAGGGGCGGCAGCACCGTCTGCAGCACCAGGCCGGCCGAGCCGGCGCTGCCTACGGCGAAGGTATGCGCTCCGCCGCGCAGCGGGCCCGGGCGGAACACCAGCGAGTCGCTCGACAGGTGGTCCCCCTCGACCTGAGCGCCGGTGAGAGCGGCCGCGGCACGCACGCAGCACAGGTGCTGCCGAAGCAGGCCCGGGCGCTGCCGACCGGCGCGGATGCGGCGGATCTCCACGCTCTGGCCGGTGACGCAGCTCAGCGCGAGGCTGGTGCGCAGGATCTGCCCTCCGCCTTCTCCGAAGGCACCGTCGATGCGGATCATGGCCCTACCCCTTCACACACACCACCTGGCGGAGGCGGTGCACGATGTCGACCAGGTCGGCCTGAGCCGCCATGACCGCGTCGATGTTCTTGTAGGCCGCCGGCGTCTCGTCGATCACTGCGGCATCCTTGCGACACTCGATGCCCTCGGTGGCGCGAGCGTGATCCTCGAGGGTGAAGCGCTTCTTGGCTGCGGTGCGCGACATCGCTCGGCCGGCCCCGTGGGAGCACGAGCAGAACGACTCGGCGTTGCCCTTGCCGCGCACGATGTAGCTGGCGGTGCCCATGGACCCGGGGATGATGCCGAGCTCACCGGCCCCCGCGCGCACGGCCCCCTTGCGGGTGACCCACACGCGCTTGCCGTAGTGGCGCTCCTTGTTGACGTAGTTGTGGTGGCAGTTCACCGCCATCTCCCCGGTGGTGAACGGGCCCAGCACCGAGGTGGCGGCCTCCAGGGTCGCGCGCATCATTAGCGCCCGGTTGTTCATCGCGAAAGACTGCGCCCAGCCCACCGCTTCGACGTAGTCGCCGAAGTACTCGCTACCCTCGGGCAGGTAGGCCAGGTCGCGGTCGGGCAGGTGGATGAACCAGCGCTCCATCTCCCGCTGGGCCAGTGAGATGAAGTACTGCCCGATGCGGTTGCCGACCCCACGGGAGCCGGAGTGCAGCATGAACCACACCTGATCGGCCTCGTCGAGGCACACCTCGATGAAGTGGTTGCCGGTTCCCAGGGTGCCCAGGTGGACTACGTGGTTGCTTCGGCCGAGCTTGGGATGCTTGGCGACCAGGGCCTCGAAGCCCTCCTGAAGCCCCTGCGACCACACGCCTCCGACCACGTCGGGGACGTTGCCCCAGGCGCCGCGGTCGCCGCGTCGACCCCCGCTGGTGCGGCCATGGGGAACGGCTGCCTCGATGGCGCTGCGGAGCGGGCCGAGGTCGTCGGGGAGGTGCTCGGCGCGCAGGTTGGTCTGCACCGCCATCATGCCGCAGCCGATGTCGACCCCGACCGCGGCGGGGATGATGGCCCCCTCGGTGGGGATGACCGAGCCGACCGTGGCGCCCTTGCCGAGGTGCACGTCGGGCATCGCGGCGACCCAGGGCCCCACGAAGGGCATCGAGGCCAGGTTCTCGAGCTGGCCCCGGGCCCGGTCTTCCAGCGGAACCCCGCGGATCCATGCCTTGATCAGCCCGCCGTTGCTTCCCTGCATCACATCGTGGTTCGCCATGTGGCCCTCCTTGGCTTGGGGACATCGCAGGGACCGTGCCAACCGATGGCGGGGGCGTCGATCCGCATCGTAGCGTGGTCCACCTCATCAGGAAGCCTGCACGCTCGATAGAATGGGATAGCCATGTATCTTGTGGGATAGGAGTGCCTGTGGCCACCGTCGCCTTTGGATTCTATGGGACCCAGCTCGATGCGGGCCGAGGCGCGAAGCGATGGTCTCGGTGGCGCCCGACGGTCTCGCTGTGCCAGCACGATGATCTGCTCGTCGACCGGCTCGTGCTCTTGGTGCCCAAGGCGGGGGGGGCCGACGACCTGGTGGCAGACATCCATCAGGTGAGCCCGTCTACCGTGGTGGAGCAGGTGGCGCTGAGCCTCGACGACCCGTGGGACTTCGAGGAGGTCTATGGCGCGCTGCACGATGCGTCGCAGGCCCTGGCCCTCGATGACCACGACGACCTGCTGGTGCACATCACCACCGGCACCCACGTAGCGCAGATCTGTCTGTTCCTCCTCACGGAGTCCCGCTTCCTACCGGGGCGCCTGCTGCAGACCTCCCCGCCTCGTAGCCGCGGTGGCCCCCCCAGCTACGCGATCATCGACCTCGACCTGGCCCGCTACGACGCCCTGGCCAAGCGCTTCGCCCGCACGGCCCGAGAGGGCTCCGACCTGCTCAAGCAGGGCATCGCCACCCGCAACGAGGCCTTCAACACCCTGATCGATCAGCTCGGGCTGGTGTCGGTGGCGAGCCCCGCGCCCATCTTGCTGACCGGGCCGACCGGTGCAGGCAAGTCGCAGCTGGCTCGTCGGATCTACGAGCTGAAGCGGTCGCGCCATCAACTGCGAGGGCCCATGGTGGAGGTGAACTGCGCCACGCTGCGCGGCGACCAGGCCATGTCGGCGCTCTTCGGCCACCGTCGCGGGGCGTTCACGGGCGCCGTGGCCGATCGCGACGGGCTGCTGCTGGCCGCCCACGAGGGCCTGCTGTTCCTCGACGAGATCGGCGAGCTCGGCCTCGACGAGCAAGCCATGCTGCTGCGCGCGGTGGAAGACAAGCGCTTCCTGCCCGTGGGCAGCGAGCGCGAGGTTCGGTCCGACTTCCAGCTGCTCGCTGGCACGAACCGCGACCTGCGGCAGCGGGTGCGCCAGGGGGCCTTTCGTGAAGACCTGCTGGCGCGCATCGACCTGTGGGCCTTCGAGCTGCCTGCCCTGCGGGATCGGCCGGAAGACCTCGAGCCGAACCTCGACCACGAGCTGGAGCGGTTCGCCCGCGAGGTGGGGCGGCGCGTGTCGTTCAACCGGGAGGCCCGCGAGGCCTTCCTCGCCTTCGCCCAGGGCCCGGAGGGGCTGTGGCGCGGCAACTTCCGCGACCTGTCGGCCGCGGTCACCCGGATGGCCACGCTGTCGGAGGGGGGCCGCATCGGAGAGGCACAGGTGGCCGCAGAGACCGCTCGCCTGCGGCGTGCCTGGGGTGGGGGAGAAGCCGAGGGCGCGGGGCGGGTGGCGGCCCTGCTCGGCGAGGGGGCATCGGAGCTCGATCGCTTCGATCGTGTGCAGCTCGAAGACGTGCTCGCGGTGTGTGCACGGGCCCCGAGCCTGTCGGCTGCCGGGCGCCAGCTGTTCGCCGTGTCGCGCACCCGGCGCACGACGGTCAACGACGCCGATCGGCTGCGGAAGTACCTCGCGCGGTTCTCCCTCACCTTCGACGACGTGAAGGAAGGCGGCGCGTGAGCTCGTTTCGACTGGTGAGCTGGAACCTGTTCGGGCTCGAGCCCCATCGCCTCGACGAACGCACGGAGGCGGCCTGCCTGGAGCTGCTGCTGGAGCAGCCGCCCGACGTGGTGGTGCTCCAGGAGGTCGTCGACCGCACGCTGATGGCCCACCTGCTGCCGCACTTTCGGGCAGCGGGCTTCACCTTCGCACCCACCCGCCCGGTGTCCGACAGCAGCTACTACTGTGCGATCGCTGCCGGCCCACGGCTTGTGCCCACGGGTGCATGGCGGCGGCCGTTCGCGGGGTCCCAGATGGGTCGAGCCCTCCTGGTGATGGACCTCACCTTCGCCGGCCAGCCCCTGCGCGTCGCGACCGGGCACCTGGAGTCCCTGGCGGAGGGCCGCCGCCAGCGCCGAGCCCAGGTGACGATGGTGGCGGAGGCCCTCGCCGAGGCGCCGGGTCGCGCGGTGTTCGCCGGAGACACGAACCTGCGAGGGGAGGTCGACGAGCTGCTGGCGCCTCATGGCGTGCGCGACGCGTGGCGGATGGTGGGGTCCCCTTCCCAGGAGGCGGTCACCTGGTGGCCGCTGGCTCGACGCTGTCCTCGTACCGGGCCACGGTTCGACAGGCTCTGGCTGGCGCCGGGGCTCGACGCTCGGTCGGTACGGGTCGTCGATGCCAAGGAGGCCGACGGAGGGCGGATCAGCGACCACGCCTACCTGGAGGCGGAGCTGCTCGCGGTAGGGTGAGCGTGGGAGGTCCGACATGGATCGTGAGGTGCCGCTGACCCAGGAGCTGTTTCAGTCGCTGCTCGCCATCGGGTGGATCGACGGCGAGCTGGCCGACACCGAGCTCGAGGCGATCCTCGACGCGGCGCGGTCGGCTGGGCGAAGCGATCGGGAGGTGCAGTCGCTGCGGGAGATGGCCGCCACGCCGGTCACCTTCGCCGACATGGACTTCTCGTCCCTCGACGGCGAGCAGCGCCTGTTCGTCTACGCGGTGGCCAGCTGGGTCGCCAAGATCGACGAGAAGGTGACGGGCGACGAGCGTGCGGCCCTGCACGCCATCGGCACGTTGCTGGGCATCACCGGTGGTGGGCGCCGCCGGATGGATGAGACCGTCGATGCGCTGCGGGCGTCCAACGATGCCCCCGAGCGGCTCGACCTGCGCGGGCTGCAAGAGCGCGTCGTCGCCACGATCCGTGAGGTGGCTCGGTCATGAGCCAGGCGCTGATCGAGGTGACCGAGGGGCTGGTGCGGGCTCTCGACGGGATGGCGTTTGCTGACCCTGTCGCGGCGGTCTACCAGCCGCTCGACTACGCCCGGGCACCGCACCATGCCTACCTGCGGGCCTTCGGGGAGGGGCGCGGTCGGGTGGTGTTTCTGGGGATGAACCCCGGGCCCTACGGCATGGCCCAGACGGGGGTGCCCTTCGGGGAGGTCGCCGCGGTGCGCGACTGGATGGGCATCGAGGAGGCGGTGGGCAGGCCTCGTGACGAGCATCCCAAGCGGCCGGTGCTGGGCTTCCAGCACCCTCGCTCGGAGGTGTCGGGCCGGAGGCTGTGGGGCTGGGCTGCGGAGCGGTTCGGCACGGCCGAGGCGTTCTTCGAGCGCGCCTTCGTGGTCAACTACTGCCCGCTGCTCTTCCTGGAGGCCACGGGCCGCAACCGGGTGCCGGAGAAGCTCCCGGTGGCCGAGCGCACGCCGCTGTTCGAGGCCTGTGACGACGCGCTCCGAGCGATGGTCGACGTGCTGGAGCCGTCCGCGGTGGTGGGCGTGGGGGCCTTCGCCCGCAAGCGCGCCGAGAAGGTGCTGGGCGACCGGGTGCCCATCGGTCAGGTGCTGCATCCCTCGCCGGCCTCGCCGCGAGCGAACCGAGGATGGGCTGCGCAGGCTGACGCCGAGCTGGCTGCGCAGGGCCTGCTGTCGAGCTGAGCAGGCGGCCGGTCTACGCAGCCTGGGTACGGAGCAGGAGCTGCAGGGTGCGCAGGCGCAGACCCGCAGCGACCCAGCGTCCGATGGCGTCGCCGAAGGCTGCGTCGCCGCCCACCTGCTTGGAGAGCCGTGGGTTGGGCGGTGCTGCCGCCTGGGCGCGGAGCAGCCGGCGGGCGAGGGCTGCGTCGAACCCGTCGGCGGCCGTCCAGATGGTCGCCATGTCGTGGGGAGGACCGAACGCGACGCTCTGCTCGTCGCTGCTCACGGTGAGCACCTGGCCCTCGAAGTCGACCCCGGCGGCAGCACGACCACGCGGAGGCGGCACCGCGTCGATCATCCTGCGGACCATGCCCGCCAAGCGCTCCACGCGCGTGTGCTGCAGGGTGGCGGACCACCGGGCCAGCAGGTGGTGGCGCATCCCTGCGAGCTCTCGGGCCAGGGCACCGACCACCAGCGACCTCGCCTCGGCGGAGCTCGCCGGCGGCAGCTCGGCCAGCCCCCTCACCACGTCGGCCAGCGGCCCCTCGGTGGGGGGCTGCAGGGTGCGGGCGAGGGCCTGGATGCCGCCGCTCGCGTCAGGGCCCCGCGACAGGCACACCACCACTACGCATCCGTCGACGCACCGCAGCTCTTCGGGCGCGAGGCCCGGCGTCGTGCGGCCGTGGAGCTGCACCAGACCGGTGAGGAGGAGGCGGGTGAGGGCGGGGTCGCCTGCCGCTACGGCATCGAGGGGGCGCCCAGGCAGCTCGCAGACCAGCGCGTCGGAGCGGTGGACGACGCCGGGCAGGCCTCGGCCCTGGCGGGCGAGCCACCGCCGCCGTCGGGGCCCGTCGTGGGGGTGCAGCACCCGGACCATCTTCGGGGAGCCGGTGTGCACGTCGTGCCCGGTGAAGGTGGCCGTGGTGGCGTCCCATCGGACGAGGGCTTCCCGGCGCACGCCGGCCACGACGGGCGCGAGCCCACGCGTGGCCTCCACTCGTCGCAGCAGGGCACCGAAGGCACGTTCTCGGTGCCGATCGTGGGCGGCATCGCACGCCGCCTCGATGCGGTCGAGGGCCTCGTCGGGATCCGACTCGGTGAGGAAGGCAGGCTGGCCGGCGAGCGCCAGGAGGTGATCGAGCTGCGCGGGGGTCATGCCGCTATAGTACCGCCCATGATGCGCAGGACGAGCGATACTCTCGACGAGAGCGCAGGGGCGGTGCGGGTGCCGCCGCCGAGCGGCGCGAGGATGCTGGTCGTAGAGCACCGCGACGGCTCCTTCGTCGTCCCCCTGTTCGAGGGGGAGTCTGTCGTGGTGGGCCGTGAGCCGCCGTCGGATCTGCGGCCGCGGTCGCGCCGGCTGTCGCGTCGCCACGCCAGGGTGAGCTGCCTGCGCGGCGAGGTGTGGCTGGAAGATCTGGGCTCGACGAACGGAACCTTCGTGGGGGGCTCCCGGGTGGAGGGGAAGGTCCGACTCACGCCGACCGATGTGGCTCGGCTCGGCTCGGTGCGCGTGGTGCTCGCCGCCGACCGCTCGGAGGTCACGGTCGCGGGGCTGGAGCGGTTCCTCGATGGGGTAGCCGATGAGCTGCAGCGCGCTTCGATGTTCCGTCGCACGATGGCCGTGGCGGTGGTTCGCCCCCGCGGGCCCGCGGGTGTCGCCTGGCTGGGGCGGGTGCGCGAGGGCCTACGATCGGTGGATCGGCTGGCGTCCCTCGGCGTTCACAGGGTGGTGGTGTTGCTGCCCGAGGTCGACCGCGATCAGGCCCGGCGGCTGCTGGCGATGCTGGCTCACGACGTGCAGGGGGAGGTGGGGCTGTGCATGGGGCCCGGCGAGCGCACGGCGGAGGGGATGCTGGCGGCGGCCAAGGCGGCGCTGGGGCAGAGCGGCGGGGTCGTTCGTGAGGTCGAGGGTGGAGTCCACCCCGAGCCGGGGCCGGAGCTGGTGGTGGTGGCGGAGGCGATGGAGGCGCTGTTCACGACGGTCGAGCAGGTGGCTGCTTCTCGGCTGTCGGTGCTCATCCACGGGGAGACCGGATCGGGCAAGGAGGTGGTTGCGCAGCGCCTCCATGGCCGGAGCGACCGGTCGGATGGCCCGCTGAGGAGCGTCAACTGCGGTGCCATTCCGCCGACCCTGCTGGAGTCGACCCTGTTCGGTCACGAGCGGGGCGCCTTCACGGGCGCGGAGCAGACGCGGCCCGGCCTGTTCGAGGAGGCGGAGGGGGGCACGGTGTTCCTCGACGAGATCGGGGAGCTGTCGCCCCCTGCGCAGGTGGCGCTGCTGCGGGTCTTGGAGGCTCGCACGGTGCAGCGGGTGGGCTCGAGTCGGGAGATACCCGTCGATGTGCGGGTGGTGGCGGCTACCCACCGAGACCTGCGCACACTGTGCGATGAGGGCCGCTTCCGCAGCGACCTGTTCTACCGCCTCAACGCCGTGACCCTCCGGGTGCCACCGCTGCGTGAGCGGAGAGAGGAGGTCGAGCCCCTGGTGCACCACTTCGTGCGGCAGGCCAACGCGCTGCATGGTCGGCAGGTGCATGGCCCCACCGAAGCGGCGCTCCGCCTGCTGCAGGCCTACGACTGGCCAGGCAACGTCCGCGAGCTCCGCAACGTGGTGGAGCGCGCCGTCGTGGTCACCTCCCGTAGCACCTTCGACACCGACGACCTGGGCGCCCTCGGCGACCTGCCGCGCCCCGACCACCGGCAGACACCCGCCATCGCCGACCGCGTGGGCCCCCGCCGCATCGTGGCCCTCGATCTGAAGCAACAGCTGCGCGCCTTCGAGGCGTCGCTCATTCGCGGGGCCGTGGCGGCAGCGGATGGCAACCAGAGCCAGGCCGCCGAGCTGCTGCGCATGCCTCGACGCACCCTCGTCTACAAGCTGTCGCGGCTCGGGGCGGGAGAGGGCTTTCCGGCCAGCGACGTCAGCGGTGCCCCCACGCCGCTTCGGCAGCGCCTGGAACGCTACGAGTGGGAGCTCATCGATCAGGCGATGGCATTCGCCGAGCACGACGTGGGGCGAGCCGCTCAGCTCCTCGCGGTGCAGCGACGCACCCTCGCCGCCAAGCTGCGCAAGCGTCGGCGGTGAGGCTGCTCAACATGAGCAAGTGTGCGCCGAGTGAGCAAGGAGCGCAGCACAGATGGCGCAGTGGGTGAGCAAGTGGGCGTGCGCAGCTTGCGCAGTTGCTCGCATTTGGTGCGTTGCTCCGTGTCTCGAGAGCTTGGCACGTTGGGTGCATTCGAGGCGAGCGACTTCACACTTCCTAGCTTGGGGCCTGGCCCCTTCAGAAGCACCGACCGGGGGGGTCAAATTCGGTCGGTGCTTCTCCTTTCCTTGGATCTGTCGGGTGCGTGCGCTCGCGCCTCGTGGCCATGCCAGGAAGAGTGCCCCACCCGCATGCGGGCCTGCCTGGCGTCGACCTCGTCGAGGGAGCGGAGCACGCGGCCCAGGATGGCGGCGGCCGCGTCGCTGGCGCCCCGCGCGGCGGGTAGGCGACCGCGCTGGCGAAGCTCGTCGGCGGCGGCAGCCAAGGCCACCACGGCGTCGAGGGGATCGATCCACGCCTCGTGGGCGCGCCGCTCGACGCGCCAGGTGGCCAGCTCCAGGTCGACCGTCGGGCCCTCCAGGCTCGCCCACAGCAGCACCGCGGTGGCCTGAGTCGCCAGGGGGCCCGCGGTGCCCGCGAGCTCGGCGAGGCAGCTCCGGCTGCGCTCCGGGCCTCCGGCATCGAGCCAGGCCCGAGCCTCGGCGAGGCGAACCAGCGCGTGCCCGTCATCGCTCAGGCCGTCGATGCCCGTCGCCTCCTCCAGGATCGCCAGCGCGCGGAGGGGGCGCGCTTCGGTCCGGTGGATCTCGGCGTCGACGACGTGGAACAGCGCGTCGAGCCAGGGCGCTCGGGTGGCCTGTGCCCCGTGACCTGCCAGCCGCACGCGGGCCTGCTCGGGGGCACCGAGCTGCACGTCGGACCAGGCCAGGCACACCTGGCACCACGTGAAGCCGACGGGGCTGCCCGCGGCTTCTTCGCGGTCGGCCATTCGCTGCAGGGAGCCCCGCTGGGCGACCACGGTGCCGGCGCGGTGGGTGCCCGTGAGTGCGTCGAGAAGGTGCCAGCCGTCGGATGCCTGGCCTGCCCAGCGCCATGGCAGCGCATTGGTGAGGGCGACCAGGACATTGAACTGGGCCATGCGGTCGACCAGGGCCGAGGAAGGGAGCATCAGCAGCAGGACTGCCAGGGCCGCCTGGACGATCAGGCCTCCTGCGTGGAACCACGCGCGCCGGCGCGTGGGGGTGCCCATGGGGATGGCGGTGCAGGCGCCGCCTGCGACCAGCCAGCGGTCGACATGGAGGACCACGCCATCACGGAGGTAGATGCTCCATAGCGGCGGGCCGAGGCCCACGGCGAACGACGTGACCCGATACCCGCCGGCGCGGGCGAACAACGCGTGGCCAGCCTCGTGAAGCAGGACCACCAGCGGGCCGTACACGCACAGCGCAGCTAGCTCGGTCCACACGCTCATCCGACCTCCGACACCCTCGCTACGGGACAGCGTATCGGAGGCGCGGTTCCGCCCGCGCTACTTCTTCTTGAGCTTCTTCTCTTCCACCACCTGACCGTTCTCGAAGCGCTCGGTGCGGTCAGGCGTGTTCTCTTCGTCGTCGAGGTAGTAGGTCCAGAGGGAGCTCTTCATCCCGTTGTGGTAGATGCCGCTCTCCATCTTGGCGCCACTCTCGAACCATTTCGTCCATGTGCCTTGCTTGCGGCCCTGCAGGTAGTCGCCTTCTTCCTCCCGGGCGCCCGACTCGTACCACTTCGTCCATGAGCCGGTCTGCTTGCCCTTGACGTACTTGCCCTTCTCGGACTCCTTGCCCGAGGCGTGCCACCAGATCCACGGGCCGTCGGGGAGGTTGTTGAGGTAGGCGCCGCTCGTCTGCTTCTTGCCGTTCTTGTGCAGGCGCAGGAAGGGGCCGTGCATGGTGCCGTTGCGATCGCACCAGTGCTCGACGCCCTTGGACGTCTCGGCCTGCTGGTGCCGGGTGCCTTCAGGGCACGACATCGGAATGCCCTCGACGGGCACCATCTCCTCATCGGCCGGCGCATTCGCCTCGCCGTGGTGCTCTTCCCCGTGGTGGTCGTGGCCATCCCCGCCGCCGCCGCAGGCGGTCAGGACCGCCAACCCAGCGGCGATCAAGCCGAGAGGCAACCATGCCCGAGGGGCGAGGGAGAGGATGTGGGACGACGAATGAGGGGAGGTCTGCATGGCGGGGATTGTACACGCCGCCTGGCGCCGGGCGGAGTCCCTGGTGAGCAACACAGGCGCAGGATAGGGTTCGAGGCTCGCTCCGAGCGAGGTGAGCGGCACAGGAGGCGGCATGAGCAGCGAGGGATCCGAGCGCGAGTGGCCCCTGGGCAAGCCCTACGACGGCGGGGTGCACCGGCTCACCGAGAGCGACTTTCGGGCCTACGCGGCGGCCACCGACGACCCCGAGGCCAGCTACGGAGCCGTGGCGCCGCCCATGTTCCACGTGCGCCCGTTCATCGGCATGATGCTGGGCATGGCGGGCGACGACACCCTCGACATCGACATGCTCCGCCTGGTCCACGGCGAGCACGCGGTGTCGTTCTCGCGACTGCTGCGGGATGGCGAGGCCCTACACGTCACCGGTGCCCTGGCGGGCGTGGCCACCAAGGCGTCGGGCCGGATCTACACCTTCTCCCTGCAGGGAACCGTCGGCGACGAGGAGGTGGTGCGTGGCACCACGTCGTACTTCGTGCGCTCCGCGTCCCCGCCCGCCAAGAAGAAGCCACGGCCCCCGGCGGATCCGCTCCCCGAGCCCACCTGGTCGGTCGCGCAGCCGGTGCGCGAAGACCAGGCCCGCGACTACGCGGTGGCCTCGGGTGACGACAACCCCATCCACACCGACCCCGAGGTCGCCCAGAAGGCGGGGCTTCCGGGCTGCATCCTCCACGGGCTGTGCACCATGGCCTTCGCTCAGCGGGATCTGATCGCCCACTATGCGCCCGGTGCGCCGGAGCGCCTCGCCGAGCTCGCCGTCCGCTTCGCCCGCCCCGTGTTTCCGGGTGACACGCTCACCCTGCAGGTGTGGGAGTCCGACGACGGCGTGACCTTTCAGACCCTCGACGGCAAGGGCAAGCCCGTGATCACGGGCGGCCGGGCACGGTTCCGATGACGAAATACGTCGACGCCCTCGGGCTGGCGTTCATGGCCTACGCGGCACTGGAGCTGATCGGCGTGCTGTTGGTGCTCCTGTTTGCGCTGCTCATGGGGGGCGTGGGTGGGTTCGGTCTGTCCACGGGCGACTACGAGGCGGCGGTCATCGGGGGGGTCTACGGCGGTATCCTCCTGTTCGCCGCCCTGTTCGAGCTGGCGTTCGCGGTCCCGAAGCTGCTAGTGGGCACGGCTCTGCGGCGCCGCGCGCCGTGGTCGCGCATCGGCGCGCTGGTGCTGGGCTGCGTGGGCCTGATGAACGTGCCGCTGGGCACGGCCCTGGGCGTGTTCGCCATCGTGGTGTTGGTCGACAAAGACGTACAAGCGGAGTTCGAAGCCGAATGAGTTGGATGAAGGCGACGTTCAAGGATGGTGAGGTCTGGGCCAAGGTGACGTCGGGCGGAGCCCTCGACGTGCAGGGCGGGCGGGTCGCGATCCGCTACAGCGACAAGCCCGGGGCCAAGGTCTACCGAGGCGGGGTGTCGCGGGTCACGCTGGTGGCCGGGTCCCCCGTGATCGACCTCGACGAAGGCGTGTCGGCGGATGCGGCCAAGAAGCGGGGCAAGGGCAAGGGCAAGGGGAGCGGCTTCGGCAAGGCCGGCACCCGCACCAAAGCCCAGGCGGCTGCGGCGATGGCCGATGCCAAGCAGCGGCTCGAGGCCCTGTCCGACGACACGGCAGTGGCGTTCACCGACGGCGGCTGCAAGGGGAATCCAGGGCCGGCCGGCTCGGGGGTCCGCGTCGAGCTTCCTGATGGGCGGGTCGCAGAGGCCTCGCGGTCCCTGGGTCGTGCCACCAACAACATCGCGGAGCTCACGGCGATCGATATGGCGCTGGAGCTGCTCGACGAGGCGGGGGTCGCGCCCGAGGCGCCGGTGGTGGTGTTCTCCGACAGCAGCTACGCACGGGGCGTGCTCACCCAGGGGTGGAAGGCCAAGGCCAACCGCGAGCTGATCCTGGGGCTCCGGGAGCGGCTGAAGGCGCGGCCGGGGGTGTCGCTGCAGTGGGTCGCCGGGCATGCGGGCATCGCGGGCAACGAGCGGGCTGATGCCCTCGCCACAGCGGGGGTCGGCGGCACCACCGACGTGCGCTGGGCCGACGCCTAGCAGGCCGTTGAAAAAGCCTCGCAGGCTCGGCTTTTTCCTCGACCGGCCTTTACCTGTTGCCGCTACGGGCTGCGCGGCGCCTCCCACCCGGCCCTCCGTTCGCTACGTTCCTCCGTCACTCCGCTCTCTGCGGACTCGTGTGGCAGGGACCGCTCGCTTCGCCCTTCGCTCACGCAGGCTGCTGAAAACGGTCGCGGGCTCCCATTTTCAACAACCCGCTACGGGCGCCTCCAGCGGCCGCCCATGTGCGCGTCGAGGCGGGCTGCCTCCTCGGCCATCTCAGGATCGTCGAGCACCGTGTCGAGGGGGACGACGCGATCGAACCCGTCACGCTCGACGCTGGCGACCCCCACCCAGTCGAGCCCCGTGACCCCTCGCCCGGGCCGCAGGCTCACCTGGGCGAGGGCACCGACCTGCGTGGGGACCGTGAGCATGTCGCTGGTCAGGTTGCCCAGGGAGTACAGGATCGCCGCTACCCGTGGCTGGCCATCGGGGCTGCGCAGGCTGCAGGTGCCGAGGCCCGGGTACTGCGAGGGCTGGTCGACCGAGCAGATCTCCACCGGCTGCACGACGTGGGGCCCGTGACCGACCACCAGATCCGCGCCGGCGGCCACGAGCTCGCGCGCGCGCTGCATCTGCAGCGGGGTGGGGTAGTACTCGTACTCGTAGCCCCAGTGGGCCAGCACCACGACCAGCTCGGCGCCCCGGCTCCGCGCCGCGAGCACGTCGTCGCGCACAGGCGACAGGTCGATGGGGTCGAGGTGGCCGAAGGGCAGCACGAACAGGTCGTGGCGGGTGGCGAGGTCGACGTTGAGGCCCCAGGTGTACGACAGCAGCGCGACCTGGGTGCCGCCGATGGACACCAGGGCATGGTCGTCGACGCCCACCGCCACCTTCCCCCTGCGGCGGGCCTCTCCCACCGTCGCCTCGAGGCCTTCGTCGCCCGCATCGAGGCTGTGGTTGTTGTTGATCTGGAGGACCTCGAAGGGCAGCGCATCGAGGAAGCTCGGGTCGGTGTTGAAGGCGTAGATCCCGCCGACGGTGTCGACCCCGGGGGCGGTGGGCGTCTCGAGGTTGGCGATGGCCAGGTCGCCGGTGAGCAGCGGCTCCAGCTCCGACAGGTCGATGTCGTCGACCGGCAGCAGATCCCCGCCGAGATCGAGGCGCAGGTCGTCGGCCTTGGGAGGCACGGGGAGCTGGCGCTGCTCGCCGAAGTGCAGCCAGGTCTCGGCGGGAGCCCCCGGGCGATGCGCGAACGACTTCTCGATGTACAGCGCGGTCTGCTCGACATCGACGAGAGGTACCCAGGTCTGTGTCTCGACCCGCACGTCGGCGTAGGCGGGCAGCCCCTCCTCGGGGGTGTACACGAAGGGGAAGACCGTCTCGGGGGCGGGCCACGCGGCGTAGGGGTCGCAGGCGACGAGCAGGGCCAGGATCACGACCCGAGCCTCTCCAGCGCCTGCCTCGCCTCGGGGGTGATGCTGGTGAGGTGGACCACGGTGGGCTCGAGGCTGGCTACCGTGCCGTACAGGTCGCGCAGCTCGCCGTGGGGCCCCTCGATCGACAGGCGCACCTTGTCGCGGAGCGCCAGCGACACGCCCTCCAGGGTGAGGGCCTGTGTGCCGACCGCGACGATGCGCACGGCCTCGGCTTCGTCGGACACGGTCTTGCCGTGCAGGCGCCACAGGGAGCCACCCAGCTCGATGGCCTGCTGCTGCCCGTCGCTCACCGGGCTCCGCACGCCGTCGATGGCCAGCACCGCGTGGCAGGCGAGCAGCTCGGTTCGGCCCTTCGGCAGGAACGACTGGACCGGGCCGAGCTCGGCGGCCTGCAAGTGGGCGGCGGTGTCGTGGCTGATGAGGACCTGGCTGCCCACCGTGTAGGCCTCGAGGCGGGAGGCGAGGTTGATGGCATCGCCGACCACCCCGTACTTCATGTGCTGTGGGCTACCGATGGTGCCCGCGATGACCACGCCGGTGTGCACGCCGATGCCCATCTGCAGCCGCCGGCCCTCGGCTTCGTTGAACGCCACGAGGGCTTGCTGCATCGCCACGGCGCAGCGCACGGCCCGCTGGGGGTCGTCGCTGCGGGCCACCGGCGCTCCGAACAGCACGACCATGCCGTCGCCGAGCAGCTCGGCCACGTTGCCCTCGTGGGCGTCGACCACGTTGGTCATCGCCGACAGGTAGCGGTTGAGCAGGGCGACCATGCGCTCTGGCCCCAGCTCCGACGACAGCGCGGTGAAGCCCCGCAGGTCGCTCATCAGCACCGTCACCTCGCGGATCTCGCCGCCGAGGCTCAGAGAGCGGTCCTCCAGGATGCCCGCGACGACATCGGGGTTCACGAAGCGGCCGAAGGTGTCGCGGATGAACTCCCGCTCGGACAGCCCCGACACCATCTCGTTGAAGGAGTCGGCCAGCAGACCGATCTCGTCGTTGGACTGCACCTCGACCCGCACGTCGTAGTCGCCCTGAGACACCCTGCGCGCCGCGGTGACCAGCTGGGCGAGGTTGCCCGCGAGGACCCGGCCGAACAGGAACGACAGCGCCACACTCACGGCGCTGGCGACCAGGGCGAGGGTGAGGATGCGCTTCGCGGCGGTGCGGGCGAGCAGCACGTCTCGGTCGGCGTCGGCGACCAGCTCGACGAGGCCGACCACCCGGCCGCTCGTAGTGCGGATGGGCGCGAACACGGTGCGCCAGCGCCCCGTCTCGTCTTCGATGAGCGGCGCATACACCACCTCGCCGCTGTCGAGGGCGTGGTTGCGCTCGGCCTCGCCGTCGAAGATGGGAAACCCGACGGCGTAGGCATTCTCGTTGGTGTGCTCCACGACCCAGTGCCAGGTGCCCTTGTCGTCGCGACGACAGGTGCCCGCCCAGGTGACCGATGTGGCGGCGTCGACCACCGAGTGAAGCTGGTGGACCACGGCCTGAAAGCTGGGGCGCTCCCGATCCGACTCGCGCTGGAACGAGGCGAAGGTCTCTCCGTCGATCCCGGCCGCCAGGGCAGCGCCAGCGGCGCGCATCTCTCCACGCAGACGGCCCTGCTCGTCGGCGAGGTCGCTTCGCACGGCGAGCCCGCCATAGGCGGCAATGGCCGACCCGAACAGGGTGCCGAACAACAGCCCGAGCTTGGCCCACAGGGGGAAGTGCACTCGGGTGGGGCGGGGGCGCGGCGCGGGGATGGGTCCTCCTCGAGGCAGTCTACCTGGCAGCCGCTGGATGCAGGGTGCAGTACGATGACCCGGTGTGGTGGACCCTGCTCCTGCTGGCGTGCGCGCCCCCGCTCCCCGACGAGCTGGGGAGGCCCAACGCTCTGGCGCTCGGGCCCGATGGGGTCTTGTATGTGTCCGACTTCGGCCACGACCGGATCGTCGCCTTCGGGCCCGACGGTGAGGCCCGTGGGGTGTTCGGCGGGCGGGGGCTCGGCAAGGGTCAGCTGTGGCGGGTCTACGGCCTCACCGTCGACGACGATGGCACGCTCCTCGTCACCAACCGCCGGCCCGAGGGCAGCGTGGAGCGGGAGGGCGACGTGTGGGAGGTGAAGCGCTTCCGAGACGGGGTCGAGGTCGGGCTACGACGCTTCGACGGGCACTTCCGCTCGGCAGCCCACACCATGAACAGCATCGCGGTGGCCGATGGCGGCCGGCTGGTGGTCGCGAACCCTGGGGGAGGGGAGCTGTTCCTCATCGATGCTGACGGTCGCTTCGTGGGGTCGTTCGGGGGCGTGCTGCACAGCTCGGCCTCGCCCCACGCGGTGGCCCGTGATGGGGGCGTCTACTGGGTCATCGACCAGTCTCAGCACGGGATGTACCGGGTGACCGCGTCGGGGGCGGAGCCGTTCTTCCTCGATGACGGCGGCCACGGCCCCCTGAGCTTCCCGTCTGCGGTGGCGGTGTGCCCCGGCCAGTGGCTGGCGGTCGCCGACCTCGGCAACCACCGGGTGGTGCGCTTCGACATGGAGGGCAACCGCTTGGGCGGCTTCTCGCCGGAGCGAGCGGGGCCCAACAAGCCCGTGCAGCTGATGGGCATCGCGGTCGACGCTTCCTGCGAGCGGCTGTATCTGGCCGACAGCAAGGGAGACCGGGTGCTGGTGACCACGCCACAGGGCGAGGTCGTCGACACCTACGACAGCTGGTGAGCCGCGTCGTCGTGGGTGGCGATGTGGGTCGCCAGGGCCTGATTGACGACCTCGGCTGCCTCGACGATGAGTCCATGCCCCGCCGCCCCCACGCGGAGAAGCGTGGCGTGGGGGAGGCCGTCGGCGAGGCGCTCGGAGTGCTCGGGCCGCACGAGCCGGTCGCGCGCGGCCTGCACCACCAGGGTGGGGGTGGTGATCTCGTGCAGGCGGTGGGCGGTGTGGTGGCGGAGGATCGCGTGGAGCTGGCGAACGATCGTGGCCCGAGGCGGGGCGTGCGCTGCCATGTCGTCGGCTCGCTGGGCCATGCGCTCGGGGGGCACACGATGGTGGGCGTCGTTGGTGTACAGCAGCTTGCCGAGGGCTTCGGCACGGGCGCGCGGGGTGCGGTGCCGGGGAAGCCCGGCGATGACACGGAGCCCCGAGCGTGGGGGAAGCCAGGCCAGGCGGCCTCCGGCCTGGGTGATCATCAGGGTGAGGCTCTCCAGGCGGTCGGGGGCGGCCAGCGCGACGTGCTGGGCGATCATGCCTCCCATGGAGGCCCCGACCAGGTGGAAGCGAGACCATCCGAGGGCATCGGCCACACGCAGGGTGTCGTGGGCCAGCGTGGGCATCGTCCACCACGAAGAGTCGGTGTCGGACGCCCCCAATCCCCGGTGATCGAAGGTGGCGACCTGGTGGGTGGGCGACAGGGCCTCGACCTGGTTGCGCCACATCACCCCGGCCATGCCGAAGCCCATCACCATCAACACCCGCGGCCCTTCGTCGCCATAGACCCGGTAGGCGAGGCTGGGGGTCGTCGGGGTGAGGCGCTGCATCTAGTGGTCGGTGGACCGGACTTCGGTGGATCCGAAGTCTTTGCCATCGTGACGGTCGACCTGCACCGTGAGGTCACGAGCTGACAAGCCGTCGATCTGCAGCATCATGGTGTGCGAGCCGGTGCACGCACCCTTGCCCGCCTTCGCCCCCGGGTCGAGCTCGACCAGCCGAAAGGTGTCGCCGGCGGCGACGAGGGTGAAGCTCGGTGTGGGCTCACAGGGGGCATCGAACCCGGTGATCATCAGCTGCAGCCCACTGTCGAGCCAGGTGGCCGAGACGTGGCTGGGGGTGCGCTGACCCTTGGCCATGCGGTGGTGGAGCACCCGCACGCCACCTCGTGCCGGCACAGGGGCTGGCGGTGCGGCCTCGGTGGCCTCGACGGGAGGAGCGGGCGCTACGGGCGGCCCCTCGGGGGGAGCCGTGCCGCAGGCCAGCAACAGCAACGCGAGGGTCACAGCCCCAGGCGGGCGCGCTTGGCCTCGGCGGTGGGAAGCGGCTCCCCCGACTCGGTGATGCGCTCGAGGGTGCCGTCGAGGGTCTTGTCGGCGTTGATCTGCTCCCACTTCGCCTTGTCGGCGGGCAGGTCGTCGCTGGCGTAGATCGCCTCGACGGGGCACGCCGGCTCGCAGGCGCCGCAGTCGATGCACTCATCAGGGTTGATGTAGAGCATCGTGTCGTCGGAGAAGAAGCAGTCGACGGGGCAGACTTCGACGCAGTCGGTGAAGCGGCACTCGAGGCAGTTGTCAATCACCACGTAGGGCATCAGCGGGCTCCAGGGGCTCGATGGGGTGCCCGTAGTAACGTCTCGTGGCTCCGGCGACCCCGTGTGGTGAAGTACCCGTCGTGGGCGCACGCCGCGCGGCGAATTAGGGGCGGCCACCCTCGCCGGGAGTTCCATGTCTCAGTCCACCGTCCGGCCCTACCCGGAGCTGTCGATCCCCGCGATCGTGCTGGGCACGCTGCAGGGCGTGGTGATGACGGCGAGCTTCGTCTACATCGCCCTCAAGCTGGGCTTCGGCCTGGCCGGCAGCACCGTCGCCGCCATCATGGGCTTCGTGTTCCTTCGCGGGATCATGCGCCGGCGCTCCATCGTCGAGAACAACATCAACCAGACGGTCGCTTCGGGCATCAACACCGCATCGGCCGGGGTGGTGTTCACCCTTCCTGCGTTGTTCCTGCTGTCGGTGGGCGACCCGACCCTCGCCAACATCCCGGTGTGGCCTCTGTGCTTCGCAGCAGTGGCCGGATCGCTCATGGGCATCGTGCTGATCATCCCGCTGCGCAAGCAGATGGTGGAGTTCGAGCGCCTGCGCTTTCCGAGTGGCACGGCGGTGGCCACCCTGCTCAAGTCTCCGGGTGAGGGGCTGTCGCAGGGCATGTTGCTCGTCGGCGGGGCCCTGCTCGCGGCGGGCCTCACGGTGTTGGTCAACCTGGCCATTCTCCCGGAGGAGCTCGACCTGGGCCACCTCGTCGGCTTGCCGGCCTGGGCACCCTTCGCGCTGTACGTGTCGGCGGCGAACTTCGGTGCCGGCCTGCTCTCCGGGCGAGGAGGGCTTCCGTTCCTCGCCGGCGGTGTGCTCGCCTACCTCATCGTGGCTCCGGCGGTGGTTCTGCTGGGGTGGGTGCCTGCCCCGGTCGGTATGGAGGCCGAGGCCCTCGAGGGCTACTACGCCGGCGAGACCTACGGTCAGATGCTCCGCCCCCTCGGCATCGGCATGCTCATCGGCGGCGCCCTCGCGGGGGTCTTCGCAGCCCTGCCGGCGGTGACCGGAGCCATGAAGAGCCTGCAGGCCGCAGCGAAGATGGCAGCAGAGCAGGGGTCGTCCCCCGAAGAGGTGCCCCCGGCGCTGGTGGGCGTCGGGGCGCTGGGCGCCTTCGTCCTGCTGTTCATCGCCGCCTGGTTGGCGACGCCAGAGCTCGGGCTCGGCACGGCGCTGCTGGTCGCCGTGGTCGGGTCGCTGTGGCTGGGGCTCGCGGGCATCATCGTGGCGCAGGCGACCGGGCAGACCGACATCTCGCCCCTGTCGGGGCTGGCACTGATCGCGGTCACCTTGATGTTCTTCCTCACCGGCGGCAACGTCACCGCCGCCATCCTGATCGGCGTGGCGGTGTGCATCGCGACGAACCAGTGCGCCGACATGATGCAAGACCTCAAGACCGGTCACCTGGTCGGCAGCGTGCCCCGCGAGCAGCAGATCGCGCAGCTCCTGTTGTGCTGGGTCGGCCCCTTCGTGGCCATCGGTGTGCTGATGCTGTTGTGGAACGCTCCCGGTGATGGCACCCCGGGCTTCGGCCCCGACTCGACGGCCTGCCTGCAGCAGACGGGGGAGTGCCTGATGGCTCCGCAGGCAGATGTGCTGCGCGGGATCATCGAGGCACTGCAGAACAGCGACGCAGCGGTCGACAAGTACGTAGGCGGCGCGGTCATCGGTGGCGCGCTGTCGGTGTTCCCCATCGGTGGGGTGGCCGTCCTGGTCGGCCTGGCGATGTACCTGCCCTTCTCCATCACCCTCGCCTACGGGATCGGCTGCTTCGTGGCGATGGGGCTGGAGCGAGCGCGGGGCGCACGGTTCATCGGCGGTAAGCTGGTGCCTGTGTCGGCGGGGCTCATCGTCGGAGAAGCGCTCACCCAGCTCATCTGGACGGGCGTGCGGCTGGCGATGCAGCAGATGGGAGGTGCCTGATGCGCGTGGCATCGATGGCGCTGTTGTGCCTCGGGGTGATCATGGCGTCGCTGTTTGGCGCGCGTAACGGCGATGCCTACAGCGACTACCGCGCAGCGGTGGCCGCCGAGCAGCCGGCGACACTTCCAGGCCCCCAGGCTCGCCTGAACGGCTGGCTGTCGGTGGGTGGCGTGGGCTGGGGCGCCGGGGTGGTGCTCGTCGTGGCGGGCGCCGTGCTCGCTCGCCGCCAGCAGGCGGCCGATGCGGCAGGCGGCAGCAGCACCGATCGCGTCGACTTCGGGGTGCAGGTAGGCAAGGTCCTCCAGGAGATCGAGCAGCTCGGAGCGCTGCTGGAGCCCCTGCCGATGGATGCGGATCAGCCCGAGGTTCGGGAGCGGCTCGACCTGATGTCGACCGACGTGATCCTCCCTGCGGTCGACGCTCGGTACCAATACATTGCTCGGCACGGGCTGGGAACGTTTACCGAGTACTTCTCGCCGTTCTCCGCTGGCGAGCGCAACCTGGCTCGGTGCTGGTCCGCGATCACCGACGGTCACGCGGTGGTGGCCAGAGAGGCCCTGCAGCGGGCACGAGCCGCGTTCGTCGAGGCGCAGCAGCGCTGGGAAGCGGCCGAGGCGGCCCTCTGATCCGCCGGGCGCTGTCGCCACTGGTGGGTGCGGTGCTCGCGGCCGTAGGGGCCGCACTGGGGGCTCTGGTGGGCGCAGGCCTGGTGGGGAGCCCCGCCTTGGCGGTGTTCCTGGCGATGTTGGGAGCCCTCGTGGGGGGGCTGGTGGGCGTCGTGGTGGCCGTGGCGCTGGGCCTGCGTCCGGAGGTCACCCCGGTCGATCGAGCGGTGTCCGCCTTGTGCGAGCGCGGCGTCGTCCCCCACGACCTCCCTGAGGTGGAGGGGGTGCAGCGGGTGCGCGAGCTCGCCCTCGTGCAGGAGCGGCAGATCGCGGTGGAGGCCAACCTCCGCAATGAGCTGCAGGAGATCGCGAGACGAGAGCTGCGAGAGCGCGCGAAGTTCCAGGCCGAGCTCACGGCTGCTCGCAAGGAGGGCGGGGCGGGAGCCAACGAGGCCTTCCTGATGCGGATGAGCCATGAGCTGCGCACCCCGCTCAACGCGATCCTCGGCTACGCCGACCTGCTCGCGGAGGAGCTGGAAGGCGACGATCTCCGCCAGGATGCGGTGCGCATTCGTCAGGCCGGTCGGCACCTCCTCGGGTTGGTCACGGCGGTGCTCGACCTCACCCAGATGCAGTCGGGTCGCCACGAGGTGGAGCCCGAGCCCATCGACTTCCAGGCGCTGGTGGAAGAGGTCGTCGATGGCGTGCGGCCGGTGGCGGCCGCCAACGGCAACACCATCGAGGTCGCCATCGAGGCCGACGAGCAGGCCTGGCTCGACCGGCGCATGGTGCAGTCGATCCTGTTCAACCTGGTGCACAACGCGGCCAAGTACACCAAGAACGGCACCGTCACCGTGCGGGTAGTGGTGGCGATCGACTGCGAGATCTTCGTGGGCGACACGGGCATCGGAATGACGGATCGGCAGCTGGAGGAGGCCTTCGTGCCCTTCGGCCAGGCCGACATCAGCAGCACCCGGGCCTACGACGGCACGGGCCTGGGCCTCGCGGTGTGTCGTGGCTTCGCCGAGGCCATGGGCGGGGGCCTGTCTGTCGACACGGCCATCGGGGAAGGCGCCCGCATCACCGTGCGCCTGCCTCGCCGCGTGAAGCCCCGCCTGTGGACCGACGAAGAGGGCAGCGAAGAGAAGACGATGATCATGCGCTGAGGCGTGGCCTCACTGCTGGGAACACACCGCCGTCGTGTCGGTGAGGTTGCACCGCCAGGTTCCCCATCGGATCGGCCGATACTTCGCTGGGGCGCCGCCCTTGAACAGCAGCGTGCAGTCTTCGTCGGGCACGGCCTCGAACACGGCGGTGTTCTCCACCACGTCGGCCCGCAGCCGAGCCCCCGAGGCACAGGTGAGCTCGAGCCAGGAGCCGCCGGCGAGGGGCGTCTCGTTGATGACGTTGATGCGGCCCGCGGCGTCGCTCACCTCTCGGTGGTGCACATCGACCTGACGACAGCCCTCGACGGTGCAGTCGTAGCGGCCCGGCGCATCGAGGCGACCGGCTCGGCGGATCACGTTCACCGTGCAGCCGTCGGGACTGATCTCGAAGGCCGCGACGCCGTTCTTCACCAACGACTTGAACGTTCCGTCGGCGCACTCGAGCACGACGGCGGTGATCTGCGGGTCGCTGACCAGCAGCTCGAGGGGAGAGGCGGCCATCGCCAGGGTGATCGACATCAACAACACGTGGACCTCGGGGAGCAGGTGGACCCTGTGGCGTGCCAGCATACAAGGCGCGCCCTTGCAACCACGAGGCCCCCCGCCTCATTCCCTGGAGCCGCCCCGTGGCCTTCGACCGTGCCCATGCCGTGCAGCACCTGGGGGCTGCCTCCGCGGAGGCCCCCGACCTGGAGGGAGTGCCTGGTCACGAGCTGACGCGCTCGCCAGCGGCCGCCGCCGTGGGGCGTGAAGCGGCGCGCGAGGGGCTGCTGCTCTACCAGTTCGAGCATCGGGCTACGCTGCCGCTCCCCACGAGCTGGGCCGCAGCGGGGGCGGATCTCGCTCTGCCCGAGTGGGTCGATGGCGTGCTTCCGGAGCCCAAGTACGCGTCGTTCCGGCACGACCTGCCCATCGGGAGCTTTCACCCTGGCCACCGGGCGAAGTGGTCGGCCCACGAGCTGTGCCATGCCCTGGTCGGTTTCGCCTGGCATCCGGGAGCGACGCCGCTGTTCCACGCCACGGCGGGGCGCCTCGCCGAGCTCGTCCCCGTTGTGCTGTGGTACTTCCTCGACGAGGTGCGGCTGCGGCGCTGCCCCCGCCACGAGGGGCCGCTGTTCCGTGGGCTCTGTGCCGCCTGTGAGTCGGCTGCGCAGGCCGGCGCCGCCCCTCGGAACGATGCCCGCGCCGAGCGGTTCCTCTCTCAGGCTCAGGCCTTCGTGGAGCAGGAGCTCGCGGCGGTGGCGCGAACCCGACGGCTGGGCCAGCCGTGCCCGCACGTCTGGGGCAGCCTCGACCTGTGCAGCGACGGGCTCGCGTACGCGCAGGCACACGCTCCACGCCTCGACAGCCGAGGCTTCACGGCGTGGGCCGAGCGCTTCGCGACGGCGGGGCGCGGCGGCTGGCATACCCACCTCGACGACCTCGCCGAGCGCAGCCTCGAGGTGGTGCGGGCGGTGTGCGAGGGAGCGGAGCTGGCGCCCCTGGGAGGCTCGCGGGAGCAGTGGGTTCGGCAAGACCTGGCCGCCCGCGTCCTGCAGGCCGTGGGAGGCGACCCCGACCTGGCAGCGCCCCACTGGGATCGGCTGCAGGCAGGGTCCCCACAGGAGCTGGTGGAAGCCTACGCGGTCGACGCGGAGGCACGAGGGTGGCCGCACCCCGCCGATGTGTTCGCCGTCGGCTACGACTGGGCCGGCGCGGGGCGGGGGGTCGATCAGCTCGACGAGGGGCTCCGCAGCGTGGTGCCGGTCACGATGCAGCTCGCCGAAGACGCCGAGGTCGACCTGGCCGAGGCCTTTGCCGGCGACGACCCGCCGGCCCGGCGGGCCCTGGGGCTTCGGCTGGCCGACTGGCTGATGCGTCAGCGGGAACCCGTGCTGGCGGGGCTGGCCCGCTACGAGGCCGCGCTGCGGGTGGCGCGGGGCGATGCCGCGGCGGGCATTCTCGGGGAGGGAGAGGGGCGTCGCTGGGCCGAGGGGGTCGTCCACTGGCACGGTTCGTTCGACCCGGTGGCCTTCGCCGAGGCGGTGGAGGGAGGGGCGGTCGAGGCAGCGCCGAGGGATGCGGGGCTGGGGATCGGCTTCGAGGGGCCGCCGGAGGTGCCGACGCGGCTGGCCATCGGGCGTGATGCGGCCGGGGATCTGGTGATGGCGGTCGTGCCGATCCCGCCCGAGGCCCTCGACGATGCCGACGAGGAGGTCGTCGCGGCCCTGCAGAGCCTCGGGCTGGTGGTGCCGGCCCGCTGGTCGACCTGATCGGGTCAGGGGAGGCTGTCGACCCAGTCGAGCATGCGCTCGGTCCATCCACTGGGGCGGCTGTGGCCCCCGTCGTACAGGCAGCGCTCCAGGGGCAGGCCCGAGGTGCAGCTCGACCACACCTCACAGGTCTCGGGACCCCGCTCGAACACGTCGTCGGGAGCCTCTGCACAGCCGTTGGTGGCCCGCCACGCGGCGAAGCCGACCTCGACACTGCCCTGGTGGTAGCTGCCGATGGGGCGGCCCTCCAGGGGCATCACTCCGTCTTGTCGGCCGTGGGTGTGCCGAACGGCGACAGGGCCGTCGCATCGGGTGGGCTCGGGCTGCCAGAACGAGCCGCTGGCGCCGAGCAGGGCGTCGAAGCGGTCGGGCAGGTAGCAGGCGGCGTCCCAGGCCATCGACGAGCCCTGACTGAAGCCGCTGACCACTACCCGGTCGACGGGAAACGACGCCTCGACGTCGTCGAGGACGGCCTCCGTGAAGGGGATCTCGTCACGAGCCTGGCTGGGGGACCCCACGTTCGCCCAGGTCTTGTCGACGCCGTCGGGAAACACGGTGAGCCAGCCGGCCGCGCGGAGCTCCTGGCTGGTGCTTCGATCGAGCTGACCCTCGGCGGTGTTGTTGTAGCCGTGGAAGTAGACCGCCACGGGCAGCGCCTCACGGCCGTCCCAGTCGTCGGGGGCGACGACGTAGTAGCTGCCGCCGTCGACCTTGCACGGCTTGTCGTCGCCGCAGGGCCCTCCACAAGCGATCAGCCACCACCACCACATCTGCGCCTCCTACGGGGCTGTACCGTCACACGCCCAGCGTGTCGCTCCACGGCGGCTCGAACACCGACACCAGGTCGCCACGCCCGGCGAGCTGATCGACCAGGCGCTCGAAGCGCGGGTGGGCACACAGGGTCGCGCTGTTGCCGACCATCACCAGCAGGCGGCGGGCGCGGGTCAGCGTGACCGTGAGGCGCCGGCCGTCGGCCACGAAGCCCAGGCTGCCGTCGGGGTTGGAGCGGACCCAGCTCGCGACGATGACCGGCCGCTCCTGCCCCTGAAAGGCATTGACCGACGCGATGTCGAGCCCCTCCAGCAGCGAGCCGATCCGCGCCACCTGGGCGCTGTAGGGCGTGATCACGCCGATGTCGGAGGCTGGCACGCCCGCCTCGAGGAGCTGCCCGACGACCTGGGCCACCAGCCGCGCCTCACCTTCGTTGTAGGTAGACCGGGTGGCCTCGTCGACCGCTTCGTCGAGGCCCGCCCCCGCCGTGTCGATCCATAGCGCCCGTCGCCCGTCGATGGGGCCCTGGGCCGCGGCAGCCGGCGCATCCCGGTAGGCGGTGCCGTACACCTCGGCGACGAGCTCCCGCAGCGACGTCGCCATCCGGTGCTGCACCTCGAGCATCGGCGCCTCCACGCGCCCCTCCCGCAGCACTCGCTCCAGCAGGCTGACCTCGAGGGGCCCAGGCACGCGACAGACGGGGCCGAGCTGCTCCGGGTCGCCGAACAGGATCAGCCGCTTCACATAGGGGATCGCGGCCCACACGGCGGGCTCGGTGGCCTGGGTGGCCTCGTCGACGAGGGCGGTGTGGGCTGGGGGCAGGTGCTCGGCACGGCGCACCAGGGTGCCGAAGGTGCTGGCGATGACCTCGGCCGACGCGAGCAGGTGGTCTTCCGCCTGGTGTCGCAGGGCGCGGTGTCGGCGAACCAGCTCCCGCCGCTCCCTCGGCCCGGCGGCCCGGGCGATGTCTCGCTCCAGAGCCTCCAGGGCACCTGCGAGGGGGGACCTGGCCAGCTGCGCCTCGATGCCCAGCGGAACGACCTCGTCGCGCATGCGGCTCGAGCGCCCGATGCGGACCACCCGCAGCCCTCGGCGATGCAGGGTCAGCGCCAGGTGGTCGACCGCCGCGTTGCTGTCGGCGAGGGCCCATGGCCGGTCGCCCCGCGACACCAGGTGGGCCGCGATGGCCGCGAGGACGTGGGTCTTGCCGGTGCCTGGTGGACCATGGATGGCGGCGAGGTGCTCCGCGCGCAGCGCGAGGTCGGCGGCGCGCTGCTGAGCAGGGTCGAGCCCCTCGAGCAGCGCGCCCTCCTCGACCCCGCGATCGGCCACGGGCGGATCGGCGATCAGCTGCTGGACGAGGCGCGAGGGGTGCTCGGCCCCTCGCTCGAGGGCCTGGCGGTAGCGCACCCAGGTGGAAGGGTCGGCCCGACGACGCACCTCGACCCGCTGGTTGCCCTCCAGCGCCTCCTCGCAGCGGACCTCGGCCACCCGGCTGTCGCGCCCCACCACCATGCCCGGGACGCGGCGCCCTCCAGCGACGAGCCAGATCGGGTCGCCCGTGTCGAGCCCATCATGGAGGACCACCCCCCGGGGGGCGCGAAGATCGAGCACGTGGTGACGCCCTCGGCGCTCCTCTCGCTCCACCTGCAGGCGCGGCCACGCCACCCCCGCCGCGATGCGGTCGGCCAGGCTGCCGCGGGCGAGGTCGTCGAGGAGTCGCTGCTCTGCTTCTTGCTCATCGCGGAGCGACCGATGCAGCGCGGCGAGGGGTGGGGGGAGGGGTTGCATGCCCCTTTCTACATTCCCTTGGTACGATGCGCCGCTCCGAGGAGGTCCCCCTGTCGACCTTGTTGCTCTCCATGCTCCTTCCTGCCGCCTTCGCGGCCGACCCCTTCGCGGTCGATGCCACCGTCGAGACCCTCGACAATGGCCTGGTCGTCATCGTCGCGGAAGACCACCGCACCGACACGGTGGCCTTGCACCTCACCTACAACGTCGGCTCTCGCGACGAGCGGCAAGGGGAGTTCGGCGCGGCGCATCTGTTCGAGCACCTGATGTTCGAGGGCTCGGCGAACGTGCCGACGAACATGTTCGACGAGTGGCTCACCGCCGCGGGTGGGTCGAACAACGCCTACACCAGCGACGACATCACCGCCTACCACATGAGCTTTCCCAGCGGCGCCCTCGACCTGGCGTTGTTCTTGGAGTCCGACCGGATGGGCTTCCTCGACGCGGGCCTCGACGAGACCAACGTGAGCAACCAGCAGAGCGTCGTGCTGCAGGAGCGAGCCGAGGGCTACGCGGAGCCCAATGGCCGTGACTGGGACGCCCTGGGAGCGATCAGCTACCCCAGCGACCACCCCTACCATCACTCCGTGATCGGCACGATTGCCGACGTCGAGGGCTTCGAGGTCGAGGCCGTCAGGGCGTTCTGGCATCGCCACTACCGGCCCGACAACGCGGTGCTGGCCATCGTGGGGTCGGTCGATACCGACGTGGTCTTGGAGCGAGTGCAGCACTGGTTCTCCGACATGCCGCGGCCCGAGGGCGAGCTGGAACGGGAGACGGAGCCGCTCCCGGCGCCGCTGCTGGCGAGTCGCGGGGTCATCGAAGACGATGTCGAGGAGCGCACGCTGTGGCTGGCGTGGCCCGCTGTCCCCCGACATCATCCCGACGAGGCTCCCCTTGATCTGCTGGCGAACGTGCTCAGCAACGGGCGCGGCACACGCCTCGACGACAAGCTGTACTACGAGAGCCAGCTCGCGTCGTCGGTGTCGATGTTCGGGCCGTTCTCGGAGCGGGCGGGCCTGATGATGGCCATCGTGAGCAGTGAGTCCACACCGCTCAAGAAGCTCGAGAAGAAGGTCGTCAAGGAGATCGAGCTGCTGGCAAAGAAGCCGCCGACCGAGGCCGAGCTCGACCGGGCGAAGCGGGCCATCCGTGGTCAGCTCCTCGACCGCACCGAGCGCCCAGAAGACGTCGCAGAGAACCTCGCCGACTGCTACCGGCAGCTCGGTGAGGCGGTCTGCCTGGGCGATGTCTGGCAGCGCTACGAGGCGGTCACCGCCGACGACGTCGTCCGGGTCGCCAGGAAGTACCTCATCGACCGCGAGCCGAGCCGGCTCAGCAACGTGCCCCGGGGCGACGACGGCGCCCTGGAGGGCTCGACCCCCGTGGAGCTGCCATGATTGCCCTGCTGACGGCCCTCGCCTTGGCCCAAGACCCTCCCCCCGCAGCTGCCGAGGAGGGGGGAGACGAGGCGACCAGCGAGGAGGAGGTGCCCACCGGGCCGATGCGTGCCGAGCCTCCGCCGGTGGCCGCGCCCGAGGTGTTGCAGCTCGCGGCTCCCGAGGTCCACACCCTGGGCCGTGCGACGGTCCACGTGGTGCACGTGCCCGGGGTGCGAAAGGTCGAGGTGGCCGTGCGGGCGGGGAGCGGCGTGCTGGCCCTGATGGGGGAGGCGAGCTTGGTGGGGCGGGGGGTCGGCTGGCTGGCCGATGCGGCCTCGGCCACGACCGATGCGTCGCAGCTGTCGGCCCTCGAAGACGTGCACAACCTCGACGTGTACTCCCGCATCGGGCTGCACGAGGGCACACTGGGGATGGAGGTGCCCAAGGAAGACCTCGACGTGGGCCTGGGCCTGCTGACCGAGGTGGTGCGAGCGGCAGCCTTCCCCAAGGCGGAGACCAAGCGCTGGGTCGTCAACCAGCACCGCTACTACGAGGTGACCGGCCCCTCGAGCTTGTCGCGGGTCGCCTCGGCCGCCACGGGCTTCGGTTGGTTCCCTGCGAGCCACCCCTACGGCGCTCGGCCCGATCCCTCGGAGCTCGATGGGGTGAAGAACAAGGCGCTGGCCGAGCTCTACCGGCGGTGGCTGCAGGAGGCGCCCATCGAGGTGCTGGTGGTCGGTGACGTGGCCTACTCCGAGGTCGAGCCGGCCCTCACGGCGATGCTGGAGGGCCTGGGCAGCGACGGAGAGCCCGAGCCCGAGCTCGAGGTCGACGTGGCTGGCGGCGTGCGGGTGGTCGCGGTCGATATGCCCGGTCAGCCGCAGGTCGGGCTTCGGCTGCGGATGGAGGCCCCCGCCGAGGGCGACGGCGACGAGGTCGCGATGTGGGCGGGCAACTACGCGTTCGGGGGGCACTTCCTGTCGCGCCTGAACACCAACCTGCGCGAAGACAAGGGCTGGACCTACGGCGCGCGCTCCAGCTACCACCGGGGCGAGCACTACGGGATGGTCACGGTCTCCGTCGACGTGGCGGTCGACAACGCGGGCGATGCGATTCGTGAGATCGAGGCTGAGGTGGCGAGGCTACGGTCGGAGGGGGTGACCGACTCCGAGCTCGAGCTTGCCTACCGTCGGTTGGTGCAGAGCTGGAACACGACGCGGGGCACGGCTTCCGATGCCCTCGACCGCTACGACCGCGCCCTCGACCGCGGCGAGTCTATCGAGCAGGCTCGGGCCCGCTATGTGGCGCTGGCCGACGTGACCCCCGACGACGTGCAGCGTGCTGCCACCACCTGGCTCGGCGACGAGCGAGCCCGGCTGTGGGTGGTGGTAGGCGACCGGGCCGCCCTGGAGCCTCAGCTGGAGGCTCTGGGCTGGTCGCCGCAGTGGATTTCCCCTGAGCAAGCGATTCTTGGTACCTTCTGACGCCTCGCGGCCCACCGGCCGCCCTGGGAGCGCCTCATGAGCGACGACTACGACGACGACGACGACCTCGACTACGGTGGCGGGCCCTCTGTGGTGGCCATGGTGCTGCCCTTCGCCACTGCCATCGCCGCGCTGGCCCTCGGCGCGGTGCTCGGCACCGCGATCGGCTGGGTCATCAAGCCGGCCGACAAGGTCGAGATCAAGGTCCCACGGGATCTGACGGCGGCAGAGCTGGCGGCTGCCTGCGCGCCCCAGGTCAACGAGACGGTCAACGAGCTCGAGAAGGCCCAGTCGAAGGTCGCCTCCCTGGAGAAGGAAGTCGACAGCCGGCAGTCTCGGGTCGAAGAGCTGGAAGGTCAGCTCAAGGCCCGGTCGTCTGGCGGAGGCAAGAGCAACCTCGCTCGGGAGCTGGAGCAGGCGAAGGCCGACCTGGCGGAGGCGCGGGAGCAGCTCGGCATCGCCGAGGCGGAGAAGGAGCGGCTGGTGGTCGAGCTCACGCAGACCAAGCAGAAGCTCGCCGAGACCGAGGAAGATCTCGAGGAGCAGATCGAGAAGACGGAGCTGGCGAAGGAGGATGCGCTCACCAACAAGTGGTACCGCTTCCTCAACGACGCGCAGCTCGAGGTCTGCGAGAAGGGCAACCGCAAGAAGCTCGGCAAGTGTCGCGAGACGGTCGAGGGCAACCTCATGGGCGAGGTGCGGCGGAACAAGTTCGCCCACTGCGTGCGCTCGGGCCAGGCGGTGCCCGCAGTCTACGAGCTCGAGAAGAAGGCCACGCTCCCCGACTTCGCCGAGATGATCAACGAAGAGGCCAAGCAGACGAAGGGCTGGTACGTGCTGTACTGCGACCCCACGCTGCCCGAGCGCGACGACGGCTTCCTCAACGAAGAGCACCTGCCCAAGTAGTCAAAAGGTGATGGGCGAGCGGTCGTAGGCCAGGAATCGCCCATTGTCTTCTGGTGTCAGGCTGTCGATGACCTCGAGCAGCTGCCGGGCAGCGAGCTCCACGGGAAAGACCTGCTTGGCGTTGCGACGGAAGGGCGCCGACAGGTCGGTCTGCACGGTGCCGGGATGCAGGGCGACGACCTTGATCTGTGGGTGGCGGCGTGCCAGCTCGATCGACAGGTTGCGGGTGAACATGTTCTGGGCCGCCTTCGAGGCTCGGTAGCCGTACCAGCCGCCGAGGCGGTTGTCGTCGATGCTGCCCACCCGTGCCGACAGCGACGCGAAGGTGGCGTCGGTCGCCAGGTGGCGGGCGAAGTGCTTGGCGACGAGCAGGGGCCCGATGGCGTTGACCCGGTAGGTGCGCACCAGCGCCTCGGGGTCGCAGTGCGCCAGCCGCTTCTCGGGCTGCAGCGTGCCGTCGTGGAGCAGGCCCGCGACATTGACGAGCACGTCGATGGGGCCCTCGGTGAGCTCGGCGGCGGCGCGGATGGAGGCTTCGTCTTCGAGGTCGAGGGCCAGCCAGCGCGCCCTCGCCTCGTCGTCTGGGGGATGGCGGGCGGTGCCGGTGACCCGCTCGCCCCGCTCGAGCAGCTGGTGGACCATCTCGCGGCCAATGCCGCGGCTCGCGCCTTGGATCAAGAAGTGTCGTGCCATGGCCCCGTCGTATCGATCGGAGGACCCGACGACAGCGAGCTCACTCGGTGGGCATCGCCAACGGGGGCAGCAGCGGAGCGTCGCGCGGGTCGCCGCTGGTGGGGACCAGCTCCATCTCGCCCACCAACACCGCGGGGGCGGTGGTGAAGCCCGGAAGGCCCTCGGTGGCTCCCAGATCGGCCCAGCCACCCCCGATGGGGAACATCGCGCTGGTGGCCGCCTGCGGCCCTGCCGCGACCAGGTCGCGCAGCACGAAGCGGCTCACGCTGGCGAACGTGGCCCCCCGCACGAGCTCTTCGCGCCCGTCGGCGTGCAGCCGCACCACGACCACGGGAGGGGGGAGGGCCGGGGCCTCGTCGTTGCCGAAGATCAGGAAGCCGCCTCCGCGAGACAGCCCGCGCACGGCCGGCACCTGCAGCCGGCGCACCACGAACACCCAGTCACGCCCGTAGCTACGAGCGAGCTTGAGGGCCGCCTTGCGCAGCTTCGTCGAGGACAGCCGCTTGGGGGGCACGACCGACAGCATCGTCACCTTGCCCTCGGCGCGCTGGCCGATGCGGGCGCGCCCGTGACCGTTGGTCTCGGTGAGGCCGGGGCGTGGGGTGCGGCTCATGGCCAGGGTGCGCACGATGCCGTCGTCGACGAGGCGAAGGGCCTTGGTGGGGGTGCCCTCGGCGTCGTGGGTGAACGCGCCGGGGTGGTCGGGCAGCAGCTGCGGGTCGTCGATGACCGCCCAGCCGGGGGGCAGAACCCGGCGACCCACGCGGACCGGATCCCGCGACGTCCCCAGATCGCCGAACCAGGTGTCGAAGGGGATCTCAGCGGGGGTTCCCTCGAGCTGCTCGGGCAGCAGGTAGCGGAACAGGTCGGTGGCGGCGTCGTCTTCGAACAGCACGGGGCCGACGTACTCGTCGTCGAGGAGGGGGGCGGCGGCGGCGGCGGCGAGGCGGTCGCGAGCTTGCTCGATGGCGGACCGCATGGTGGCCTCGGGGGGCAGGTCGCCGGGGTCACGGGCCGTCCACAGCACCGCGTCGGTGAGCAGCTGCCCGTCGGCGGTGCGCAGGTGTGCCGCGGCGCGAAGGGTCGTCTCGTGGCTCGCCCGGCGCACGTCGGTTCCCTCACTGTCGATCGTCCAGCTGCTGCCGGCCTCGTGACCGACGTAGACGTCGCCACGGTCGAGCACGGGACCACCCAGCCACGCGGCGGACAGCCTGCGGGCGAGCTCGGACAGCGGCTCTGCAGGCGCTACGACGGGGGCCTCGACGCTCGACACCACGGGCCCGGTGAGGGTGTAGTCGCCGGGGTGGTCGTCTCGCTCGGGCACTTGGGCTTCCTTGCGCGCGAACTGCTCGACACCCTCCTTGTAGGCGCTGTCGGTGAGCCGCCACGCGTTGAGGCGCAGGGCGTGGGGGGTGAGCTCGATGGGCAGCGACGTGCGGGCGAGGCCGTTCTCCCAGCCCCCGAAGCCGAGGTTGTCGAAGGCGGGACTGCCCATCCGGAGCTCCACGCCGAGGGCGTGGGTGGTGCGGGGGTCGACGTAGACCAACGAGCCGAAGCTGCCGCGCGCCTGCACGCTGCCCAGCCGCACCAGGTGGTAGCGGAGGTGGTAGACGGGCGGGGCCTCGGGCAGCTCCAGGGCGGTGGCGTAGTGGTCGACCGCCTCGTGGAGGACCTCGGCGAGGGCGTCGTCGGCCGGAGGCGCTCCGAAGGCCAGGGATGCGAGCAGCGCGATCATCGTGCCACCCCCGCGTCGGCGTCGCCGTCGTTGCCGAGCACCGGCTTGGGCAGCAGGGGAGGGCGGTCGTCGGACTTCTCCTTGAGCTGGAACTCGAGCTTTCGGAACAGCAGGCTGGGCGCCACGGCACTCACCGGCACCCAGCCGCTCTCGGCCCCGCAGCTTCCGTTGAACACCTGTGGGTCGTCGCCGGCGGCGATCAGGTTGGAGAAGGCGACGAAGGGCGTGCCGACGAGATCGATGCCTCGCACCAGCTCGTCGGGGCGCCCGTCGGCGTAGACCCGCCAGGTGGTGGCGGCACGCACGTTGAAGGCATTGGGCATCACGCGGCCGGTCATGGTGAACCCGCCGTCGATCTCGTCGACGATGTAGCCGTAGTCGAGACCCTGGCGAACCACCTCCTCCAGCAGTTGCTTGCGCATCCCCTCCCTGGGGACCGTCTGGTTCGCGGTCACGAGGGTGTTGCCCATCCGGGCGAGGGGGCTGCGCCCCGTGGAGCGCCGGCCGTGGCCATTGCTGGTCGGGAAGCCCTCGATGGGGGACCGGCTCATGAGGAAACCCTGGAAGACCCCGTCGTCGACCAGCACCGCCGGCATGGCCTCGACCCCCTCGTCGTCGTAGCGGTAGTGGCCGTTGAGCTGGTGGCCGGCCAGCTCGGGGACCGTCGGGTCGTCGACGACGTCGATCCACTCGGGGAGCACCGCCCTGCCTACGTGATCGCCGAAGGTCTTGCCCTCGTTGTCGCGCTTCTGGCGATGGCCCTCGACCCGGTGGCCCATCACCTCGTGGAAGAACACCCCAGCGGCTCGGCCCTCCAGCAGCACCGGCCCCGAGTAGGGGTCGCCCCGGCGTGCCTCCAGCCGTGCCCGCAGGGAGGCCAGCCCTTCCTCGGCCCAGGCCATCACGGCCTCGGGCTCGGGCAGGCGCTCGGGGTCGTGCACGTCGAGGGCGCGGAACACCGACACGTCGTCGCCGTCGTCGGCCACGCCCTGAAGCTGCAGCGAGAGCCGAACATGGCGCCGGCCGTCGGCGATGCGCGCTCCCTCGGTGTCGACCATCGTGCGGACGACGCGGTCGCCGTCGAGGGTGAGGCTGTGACGCACGACCTCCGGAGCTTGCTCGAGCCACTCGCTGGCCGCCACGAGGGCGGGGGCCCAGGTGGCCTCATCGAGGGCCAGAGGAGGCACCTCGGCGCGGTGGACGGCTCCCTGCGGCAGCGCCTGGAAGTCGGGGGCGGGGTCTTCCTCCTCCACCTTCACATTCTGGTTGGCTCGCAGGACCACGATCCGCTCGGCCGCGTCGCGGTAGCGCAGGTCGATCTCCCGCCACACGGCGTGCTCCATCGCCCAGCCGTCGTCGAGGGGCACCGACAGCGCGCCGCGGTCGTCTCCCTCGAGGGAGGAGAAGCCCCGCAGCGGGTGGGTGGAGTCGAGCTCGGGGGTGCCCACGCGGAGGTCGACATCGAGGTAGCGAGCGCGCTCGTCGGCTCGGTAGGCGAGGGTGCCGTCGCGGGCCACGAGGGTGTGCTGCTCGGTGTCGTGCACGGTGAGCGCGACGTAGTGGGGCTGCTCGGGCTGCTCGGCGAGGGCGACCGACGCCTCGTCGAGGGCTTGCACCAGCAGCGACTCAGTGGGGCTGGGCTCCAAGGCCGCAGCCACGCTCATCCCAACGACGATCCACACAGATGGCCTCCCGTGCCGACCACCCTAATGGCAAGCGAGACGCCACAGGGGGCGTTCCCACGCCGCGCCGCGCACCGCGGTGCTCGAGCGACCCTGCACCGACGACGGGACCTGTCGGAATCGTGTAACCGATCGAAACTACGGCGATGAAAGCTGAACAATTGTGGTTCTGGTCGGGTATTCGTCGCCAATCTTCACGAGTTGTCGAATGCAGCAAGCTCGGTTTCGTCCATGCTCGGCTTCACTCACGAGGAGATCCTTCATGCGCAAGATGATGTACGCAGCGTCGCTGGCCCTGCTGGCGGCGGCCTGTGCGCCGGCCACCGTGCAGACGGCCCGCACCAACGGCCAGGGCAACTTTCAGTTCGGCATCGAGCCTGGGGCAGCGGTCGGAGTAGGTGGCGGGGCCTCCGTTGGCCTGCCGTCCGTGAACTTCGCAGGGCGCTACGGGGTTACCGATCGCATCGACGTGGGCGGGCGCCTCGGAACCAGCGCCTACGAGATCCAACTGAAGGCCATGCTCACCGACCCGGCTGCCACGGACTCGATGGCCATCGCTATTGCGCCCTCTACGACGGTGATTGGCTTCGGCGGGGGAGGAGCCTCGGTGTTCTATTGGGACACCAGGGTCCCCTTGCTCCTCGGTCTTCCCACGGGCGGCGGCAGCGAGTTCACCTTCGGGCCGATGCTTCGCCCGACCCTGGTGGGCGGTGGTGGCGGCGGCGCCTCGGCGGGAGGCCTGCTGTTGTCAGCTGGAGGCCAGGTCGGCTACGCCGCGCGCCTCGCTGACAACTTCCGGCTCGTGCCGCAGATCGACGTGTCGGTTCCCGTCGTGGGCGCGGCCACGGCGTCTGGCGGCGGAACGTCGGCCGGTGGCGTCGATGCTGGGATCGGGGGCGGCTTCATCGGCATCCAGCTCGGCCTGCTCTTCGGCGGCTACCCGTAGCGGCTAGCGCAGCTCGGGCCAGGCGGGCAGGCCGGCGAGGTCGTCGCCCTTGGCCACCCCTGGCCCCCGCACCTGTCGCGTCGGCCCGAGCTCGGGCACGGGTGCGTCGGCCCCGAGCCGGCGCAGCCATCCGGCGTGGTGGTAGGTCACCACGTCGAGCACGCTGGCATCCAGCGACCAGGTTCGCTCCCGCACCGCCCCGGTCGCCGACCACACCGACCGGGCTCGCAGCACGCTGCGGAGCTGCTCGTTGCTCACCGGGTCGAGCATGGCGCCCTCGCCGGCGGCGTCGATCACCACCCGGTCGCCCAGCGCACTCACCTGGTGCAGCAGCTGCGCCGAGCCCAGGGGCTTGGCACCCTCTTCCATCGGGTAGCTCATCAGCGCTGGGCCGGAGGCGACCCACTGGCCTCCCACGTCCAGCGTGTCGCGGGGCCGCTCCGACACCAGGGCCACCGCCGAGCGCTCCAGGATGAGCCCGACCAGCCGCCCGATGTCGGTGTGGCGCAGCGAGCCCTCGGGCTCTCCCTCCACGTGCCAGCGGGTACGGCGACCTCGCTCGGTGAGGGTCAGGTGCAGCGAGCTACCCCGCAGGTGGCCCTCGAAGGCCTCGAGCACCGCGACGGTCTGTGCTGGGTCGTCGTCGGGGGTGCGCTGGAAGGCCGACGCCTGCAGCGCCACGTCTTCCACCGTGCACACGACCTCGCGACGGTCGCGCTTGCCCGCGGTCGCCGTGCACCCCAGCACGGCCCGAGCCTGCCAGGATCGGGTCTCGAAGCCGAAGCGGCCCTCCAGGTCGTTGAACCACACCGCGCGGGGCAGCAGCACCTCGTTGGCGACGAGGTACCGGCCCTCCGGTTGGGGGACCCATGGGCCTGCGAGGGCCGTCGTGAGCATCCAGATCATGGCTGAACATAGCCGCGTACGGCCTCAGCGGTAGGATGAGCCCGGAGGCGCGCGTGCCCTGGCTGCTGCTGTCGATTGCTCTCGCCCAAGACCCGGTCCCCCTCCCGCCAACCGAGCCCCCACCTCCCGAGCCCGTCGAGGCCCCGGTGCCGGTCACCGGCCTGGCCGATCTGCACCTGCACCAGTGGGCCGAGCTGGCCTACGCGGGGCGTTGGTACTTTGGGGAGGCCTCGGGGCCGCCGGCGATGGCCCTGGGGGAGTGTGGCGAGGTGATGGAGCACCCGAGGGTGCCGCGGCGGGTGCAGCACGGGGTGATCCTGCCGGTGTCGGGCCCTGCGGAGCTGGTGGTGCGCCCGCTGGCCTACCGGGCGCTGCAAGACGAGCGCTCCGACGATCTGCGGCCCAAGCATCCGCCCGCCGCCATCTCCACGGCGGGGAGCCTGCCCCACTGGCTGGGTTGGCCGACCTCGGACTCCCTGGCGCACCAGCAGTCGTGGGAGGGCTGGCTTCGCCTCGCCCACGACGGCATCCCGGCCCTGTGGTGGCTCGATCAGCAGGGCGACGACGCCTTCGTGCATGCTGCCCTCGACGACTTCTACGCCGACTACGAGGCGAACATGGGCGACGCGGCGCGGGCGGGGGCGGTGGGCCTCAACCTCGTGGTCGTCAGCCTGGTCCACAACAACCTGCTGTGCCGACAGCAGGTGAGTCGCAAGGCACGCCGCGACACCCCCTCGATCTGCAACGACATGGATGCCATCCACCGGCAGTACGAGGCGGCGGTGGCCTGGGCCGACCGTCATGGGGACTGGGCTCGCATCGTGACCACGCCGCAGGAGGCGTCCCAGGCCATCCAGGAGGGGAAGCTGGCCATCGTGCTGTCGCTGGAGAGCTCCGATGTGTTCGGCCCTTCGGAGACCATCGGCTACGGCTCGCCCTTTGCCGACGGCTACATCGGCCGGGCGCGTCGGCTGGGCGACCGGCTGGGCATCGCCCGCAAGGAGGCGGTTCGTCGCGCGCTCGGTCACTACCTCGACGAGCTGCCGCTGGTGTCCACCGTGCAGCTGGCCCACCAGTACGACTCGCCCTTCGCCGGCGCGGCCTACATCAACGCCACCTTCGTCAAGCAGCAGCAGTGGCGCGACCGGCACCCCCACCGCATCCGCAACGACGACGACGATGGCTGGCTGCGCTGCAGAGACGAGGCGGCGACCTGGAAGTGGGAGGGAGAGCGCTCGCGGCATCCGGAGTGCCAGGCGGCCCTGAGCACGGATCACACGGGCTCGCCGTCGACCTCAGGGCTGTTCCGGCTGTTCGAGAACGCACCGCCCGCCCATGCGCTGCCCAAGGCGTACCGCAAGCGGTCGCCCACCCGGCCCTACACCAACCCGTACGGGCTGTCCGAGGATGGCGAGGTGCTGGCCGAGGTGCTCGCGTCCCGCGGGGTCCTCATCGACACCTCGCACCTGTCGCGGGCTGCCCTCGCCGATCTGCGCGACCTCGACCTGGGGGTGCCGATGTACAGCTCCCACGCCTACCCACAACAGAGCAACCTGCTGCTCCGCGAGCAGAACCTCACCGCCGACGATCTGGGGATGCTGCGCCTGGTGGGGGTGCGACCGGGTGACGACGAGGCGACCACGGGCGAGGCCCCCGCGGGGTCGCCGTTCGCCGAGACCCTGGGTCGGGCCGACTGCCAGGGCACGTCGGTGGTCTCCGGGCTGCACCTGGAGACGGCGGCGGCAGCGGGCCCTGCGGTGACCTACGGCAGCGATCTGAACGGATTCATCAACCAGCCGACGGGCACGGGCGTGGTTCGCCCGCCGATCTGGGGGGGCACGCCCTGCTCCGCGGCGGTGCCGAGCATCGGCTCGGAGGTGGCCCACCGCGGGCTGGCCCACGTGGGGCTGCTCCCGCAGCTGCACATGGAGGCCATGGCCGCCGCCGGCGACGACGCGGAGCGCGTGCAGGGGCCCCTGCGGGGGGTCGAGGCCTTCCTGTCGATGTGGCGGGAGGCGAGGTGTGCTGCCGGGCACGACGGCGACTGTGGGGCGGTGGCCGCTGCCGACGTGGAGCCCTGGGAGGGATGGCGGGAGTGGGTCTACGATGAGGAGGGCGAGCTGGCGACGGCCCAGGTGGTGCTCCCGTACACCCGCCCGCCACGAGCGGGGCGAGGCCTCGACGACGATGCGCCGATGGGGATCACCCGGGTGCGGCCGAGAGCCCGCGCGACCCAGCTACCGCGGCTGCGAGCCCTGGAGGCGACGCTGCCCTACTGGGGCCCGTCGGCGGCCAGCTCTCGGGTGCTCGCCCAGCTACCCACCCGGCTGGGCTTCCTGGTGGGCGCTTACTCGACGACCGCCACCCGGGAGCGCTGGCACTTCCCGGTCACGCGCTGTGAGCGCTCGGGCTGGCATGGGCTCACCGAGGCAGGCGATCGCCAGCGGCAGCGTGAGCTGTGCGATCCGCTGCGCGAGGCCCGCCACGCCTACATGAGCGGGCTGCGGCGGCGCACCGACACGAACCACATGCTGCAGGTGTGGGACCGGCTGTACCCAGGTCCCCTCACGGATGGCGACGATGCACGCTCCCTTCAGCATCGCCTCGGCCTGCTGGCCGACGCGCCCCGCAGTGCCTGGCACGACCTGCCCGCCTATCCGCTCACCGTGGCCCGGCTGCTGGCCGACGATGCCCGCTGCCTGGGCGCCCCCGGGCTCCTCGACGCGCCGCCCGTCGGCCTCACGGCGGGGCAGGCGCCGTCGGATTGGCTCGCCGAGGTGAAGAGCGTGACGGCACGGGACTGCTACTGCGCGCTGCTCCAGGATGCCGAGGCGGCGGAGCTGCTGGTGCCGCGAGACCGCGAGGGCCTACGCGCCTGCGGCCTATAGATCGATGCGCTCGGTGAGCAGCTGGTCGACGAAGGCATCGACGAGGCGCTTGGCGTTGGCCTCCCGCTCCTCGATGTCGGCCTCGATCTCCTCGATCTTCGCGCGCAGCTCCTCGACGTGGGCACGACGCTCCGCCTGCTTGATCTCCATGATCCGGGTCGCGGAGGCCTCGATCTCGGCTCGGCGACGCTTCTGCTCGGCACCCGACAGCTCGGCGTAGCCGCTCGCCAGCAGTTTCACCCTCGCCGTCTCCTCCTGCAGCGCATGGAAGCGCTCCAGGGCCTCGGGGTCGGACCGCATGCGCTCGACCTGCTTGGCCACCCGCACCAGGGCGAGGGCGAAGGCCTGGGGGTCGTGCTGCTCGAGGCGCACCAGCCGCTGGTGCTGCTGGGGGTCGTGCTCGGCGACGAGCTGCATGAGCTCGTCGCGATGCTCGAGCACCTGCATCAGGCTCTCCATCGGAGGCCGGGGGGGCTGGGCACCGTTCCATCCACCGGGAGGCGTCGGAGGGGAGGGCTGGGCGAGGGCGAGGGACAACAGCAGGGAAATCATCGGGACCTCAGAGCAGGGAGGGGTCGGCGTCGAGGGCTTCGAGCTCGAGCAGCAGGGCATCGATACGCGCATCGACCCGGTCGTCGGGGAGAGGCTCGGGGGCGGTGGCCACCGGCACAGGCGCGGGCTCTACGTAGGGCGTGGGACTCGGCGTGCGCTGCGCGACGCCGATGGCCAGCAGCGCGGCCGCCGCCAGGGCGACGCCGATGCCGATGGCCGTGGGAGCGAGCCATCGACGCGACGGCGCGGGGGCGGCCTCGACGAGGGCGGGGACCAAGGGGGCGACGGCGCCGGTGACCAGCTCGTGGTCGGCCACCACCGCCTGGCAGGGCTCGCACGAGGCAATGTGGGCAGCGTGGCCGTCGTCGGCCTCGCCATAGCACCAGGCGACCGTGGTGGTCTCGGCGTGGGGACAGCTCATCGTGGACCTCCCAGGCCCGCCTCGCGCAGGGCGCGAGCGAGAGCCTTCGTGGCGTGGTGGTGGCGACCCAGCGCCGTGTTGATCGAGCAGCCCTGCTTCGCGGCGATCTCCTTGAACGACAGCCCTGTCGTGGTGCGCCAGCGGAACACCTGGGACACCTCGGGCTTCATGGCCTGCAGGGTGGCCTCGATCACCGCGAGGGTCTGCGCGGCGACGGCATCACTGTGGGGGTCGGCGCTGCCGGCGAGGCCGCCCTGCAGCGGCACCATGGGGCCTCGGCGCACCGCGCGGCGATGCCGATCGATGAGCAGGCGGCGGGCCACGGTGAAGGCATAGGCGCGAAAGCCGCGCTCGTCGGTGTCGGGGGCGGCGGCGGTGAGGCGCACCCAGGTCTCCTGGGCCAGCTCCTCGGCGTCGGCCGGGGCCCGGCGTCGCAAGAAGCCGAGCAGCTCATCGGCCAGGGCGGCGATGTGGGATTCGGCGGCAGGCATGGCAGCTCGGGGCATCATCACCGGGGGAGACGCTAGGGGGGCGCCGCTATTGTGTGGTCCCCCAAGAAAACCTCAGGGGACCCAGCCTGCCTGGCTGCACAGGGCCTCGACCTGGTCGCGCCCCTGGAGCTGATCGCGCCAGGCCTGGGGAATGCCCGCCTCGCCGTGGCGCAGGCCGGCGATGCCTCCGGCGACGGCAGCGGTGGTGTCGGTGTCGAGGCCGAAGGCGACAGCGCGGCGCACGATGGCGGCGTAGTCGGGGCCGCGCAGGGCGACGCGGGCGGAGTGCAGGCAGTCGAGCACGTAGCCGGTGCCCCGCGGCACATAGGGCTGCTGGATTCGCTGGAGCTCGGCGCTGTGCGCGGGGGCGTGCTGGTAGATCTCGAGGAGGGTGTCGAGGGCGTCGTTGTAGGGGGCGTCGGCCTCCTCGAGGATGCGGCGAGCCCATAGGGAGTACAGCGCGCAGCAGGCCTGGCTGCGAGGGTGAGCATGGGTGACCCGCGACTGCAGCTGAGCATCGCGCACGAGATCGCCGTCGGTGCCGGTGTGCCACAGGGCGAGGGGCAGCACCCGCATGAGGCTGCCGTTGCCGTTGTCGCGCTCGCCGCCGCCGCCGGCCTGCAAGGCAGGCACGCCCGCCTCGAGCTTCTCCAGGGCGGTCGTCGTCTGGTTGCCGATGTCGAAGGCGCGGCCGTCGGGGGTGAACGCGCCCTCGTTCCACCACGCGACCAGGTTGGCGCCGAAGTGGGCGGCGTCGAAGCCCTCGCAGGACAACACCGTCTCGAGCAGGGCGAGGGCCTGGGCCCCGTCGTCACTCCAGGTGCCCACGGGTGTGCCGCGGTGGGAGCGGTTGAACCCCTCGGGCGGCACCATGTCGATGTCGTCGCGGTCGGGCAGGTTGGACGGGTCGTGGAACTCGTAGGGGACCCCGAGGGCGTCGCCTACCAGCAGCCCGTACAGCCCGCCCCGGATGCGCTCGGTGCGCGTCATGCCTGCCCCTCTTGGAACCACGCGACGGTGCGGTCGGTGCCCTCGGCCATGGGCACGCGGATGCGGTAGCCGAAGTCTTCCTTGGCGGGCGTCATGTCGTACCAGTGGGACCTCGCCAGCGCCGCGGCGAGGAAGCGGGTCATCCGAGGCTCCCCCGACAGCGGCAGCCAGCGCCACGCGGTCTCCATCACCGAGCCCACCACGCTCGCGGCGCCCAGGCTGATGGACCGGTCGACGGTGGGGGCGCCGACGCGGGGCAGGAAGTCGTTGACCCACGACCACAGCTTCACCGGCTCGTCGTTGCTGATGAAGTAGGCCCTGCCGGCGCAGGCAGCCTCGGGGTCGGCCAGGGCGGCGGCCGCATCGAGGTGGGCCCATGCGGCGTTGTCGACGTAGGTGAGGTCGACCACGTTGTCGCCGTCGCCCACGATGCGCAGCTTGCCGGACTTGGCGCGCTCGACCACGCGAGGCAGCAGGTTGTTGTCGCGGGGCCCGATGATCAGGTGGGGCCGCAGCGACACCGTGGCGAGGCCGGGGCGGTTGGCCTCGAGCACGGCCTGCTCTGCCTTGGCCTTCGTCTCGCCGTACAGCGACTCCCAGGTGTCGGGGTAGGGGGCCTCGCCGATACCCGTGACCTCTCCGGCGTAGCCGATGACGGAGGGCGTCGAGGTGTAGACGAAGCGGCCGACCCCGTGCACACGGGCGGCCTCCAGCAGGTGCATGGTGCCGTTGACGTTGATGCCGTAGAAGTCTTCTCGGCTGCCCCAGTAGCCGGCCTTCGACGCCACGTGGAAGATGGTGTCGCAGCCGGCGACGGCGGCGGCGACGGCCTCGGCATCGCGAAGGTCGACCTGCAGGCCCTCGGCGCCCAGCGCCTCGACCTCCGGGTAGCGACCCCGCGCCAGGAAGCGGACCTCGTGGCCCGCTTCCAGGAGCAGCTCGACGATGCGGCGGCCCAGAAAGCCGCCTCCTCCGGTGACCAACGCCTTCATGCGGCCGCTCCTCGTTGCAGATCGGCGCAGCGGGGCTCGGCCCACGCCTTGAGGTCGCCACGACGGATCTTGCTGTTGTGACGGGCATCCGTCGGGAAGCCCGGGTGGGGCAGGAATCGCTGCACCAGGCCTTCGTGGGGGGTGCCGGCGGCGAGCTCGACCAGCGCGGCCTCGACAGCCGGCGACCACGCCTTGCCTGGCTCCATCTCGACGCAGAGCACGGCGACTTCGCTGCCTGGGGCACCGATGCCCACAAGGGCGGTGCGGAACACGTCGTCGTGCTCGTTGAACACGCCCTCGACCGGCACGGCGGGGACCATGCCCTTCGCCGTCTGCAGGCGGTGCCCCTTGCGGCCGCAGAACCACAGCCTGCCTTCGTCGTCGAGGTAGCCCAGGTCGCCCATGCGATGGCGCACCCTCTCGCCATCGGCGATCTTGCTGTTCCGGTTGGCCTCGTCGGCGTTCTTGTACTCGGGGGAGACCATGTCGCCGGCGACCAGCACCTCGCCGACGGTGCCTGCGGGGAGGGAGAGGTCGTCGGACCACGCGGGGATGTCGTCGTCGGTGACGGCGATGATGGCGACGGTGGCACCGGGCACGATGCGCCCCACGCAGGTGCCATGGCCGGCTGCGGTGCGGTCCCAACAGCCACCCAGGATCTCGTCGGAGCCTACCCAGCTGATGGGCATGGCCTCGGTGGCGCCGTAGGGGGTGAACACCTGGGCGCCCTCGGGCAGGATGCCGCGGAAGCGGCGGTGCAGGTAGGCGGGGATGGGGGCGCCGACGGTGAGCAGGGTGCGCAGACCCTCGAAGCGCACGCCGTGCTGCACGCAGTGGCGGCTGGTGTTCTGCCAGACGATGGGGCTGCCGAAGGCCACGTCGCAGCGGCCGTGGGTGATGGCGGCGGCGATGTCTTCGGGCCGGGCGGTGGCGGGCTTCGACAGGTTCATCTTCGGGATGACGCTCGTCATCCCCATGCACACGTCGAAGATGGCGAAGGCGGCGAAGGCCTGCATGTCGCGCTGGCCTGGTTGGAAGCCGAACATCGCCTGCAGGGCCTCCACCTGGCTGGCGAACATCGCCTGCTTGCTGGCGACGCCCTTGGCGGTTCCCGTCGACCCCGAGGTGAACAGGATGGCCGCGTCGTCGCTTGCCTCGCGCATCACCAGCTCGAAGGGCTCGTCGGCGGGGGTGTGCAGGGCCGACAGGGTGGTGCCGCCCCAGAACCATCGGCTGCCGGCGGTCACCAGGATCTCGGCGCTGGCGAAGGGCCTGCGCACGAAGGTGCGGACGGCGTGCACCAGCGACATGGCGACCACCACGCGGGGCTGGTTGCGCTCGATGCACTTGAGCAGGTTGGGGATGCCCATGCCCGGGTCGAGGAGCACGGGGACCGCCCCGCACTTGAACAGGCCGAAGAGGACCGCGTAGAAGTCGAGGCTGGGCTTCATCAGCATGAGGGTGCGGTCGCCCGGGCGCACGCCAGCGCCCACGAAGCCGCGGGCGTAGGCGTCGGACTCGCGGTCGAGCTGCGCGTAGCTGTAGACATCCCAGGTAGGGGCGTCGGTGCGGTAGCTGGCCGCGGGGAACTCGATGGCGGGCGCATCAGGGCGCTCGATGGCGTGCCGGCGCAGGGCGCTGGCGACGTTGTGGGTGCTCACTGGGGACCTCGCCCGCGCCTCCTAACGCGGGTCGGTCCCGCGGGACGTTAGGGTGCAGCGATGCTCTGGACCCTCCTCGCTTGCCTCGATGCACCCTCCCCCGACGTGGGCGGGCGGGCGTCGGAGTCGCTGTCGGAGCTGCCTTCCGGCGACACGGCGACCGAGGGCGGGGTGGCGCCGGCGACGGCGGGTCCCACCGCGTCGACGGGATGGAAGGCGCCGACCGGAGCGAGCGCCGGCACGGGCGGCACGGGCGGCTTGGTCGCCAGCGGCGGCACGGCGGGCACGGGCGACACCGCAGCAACGGGCGACACGGCGGGCACCGGCAGCACGAGCGACACGAGCGACACGGGCCCCGGGGCGCCGACGGGCGACACCGGCGGGGTCCCCCTGATCGACGAGGCCCTGCTCGGCCGGTGTGACCCGACCCAGGCGGTCGCTGTGGGTGCCGGGGGCGACGACCTGTTCCGCGTCACCCTGCCTGCGGGCCGCTGCAACGATGGCACCCCCGCGGTCGCCTACGTGCGCGCCGCTACCGACCCCGCCCACGCCGACGACTGGGTCATCTACCTCGACGGAGGCAACCGCTGCGCGACCGGGGAGGAGTGCAGCATCCGCTGGTGTGGCGAAGACTTCCACAACGCCCGGAAGATGAGCTCGCGCTGGGAGTCCGAAGACCGGGGCATCGAGGGCATCGACGGCGATGGGGTGCGCAATGCCCTCGCGGGCTGGAACCACGTGCAGGTGCCCTACTGCAGCTCCGACAACTGGGTGGGCCGGCGCTCCGATGTCGTGCTCTCCAATGCCCAGGGCGTGGCCTTTCGCGTGCACTTCGAGGGCGCGCTGATCGTCGAGAGCCTCATCGACACCCTCGAGCAGGGCGCGGTGTCCGACGATGGGCAGGTCGCCCTCGCGCCCCTCGGCGGGGCATCGCGGGTGGTGATGGCGGGGAGCTCGGCGGGGGCGGTGGGGGTGATGGCGCACCTCGACCGGCTCGCAGAGAGGCTGGCCCCGGTGGAGGTGCTCGGGGTGCTCGACGCGATGTCGGGGCCCTCCGAAGCCCACCTGACGGCTGCTCAGCAAGCGCTGGCCGAGGCCTCTGGGCAGCGGCAGTGGAACGACGAGTTCGTCGCGGTCTACGACGCTCAGGCCGACGACAGCTGCCTGGCGAATGCGGGGTCCACCTGGGAGTGCATCGTGGCCACCCCGTTGCAGGCCGACCACGTGACGACCCCGTTCTTCCTGCACTTCGACCTGCGCGACAACCTGATTCAGGAGGTGTTCGCGTCGTTTGGGCTGTCGAGCACCGACTTCGCGGAGGCCACGGCGGCCACGATGACCGACCTGGCGGCCGCCCGGCCCGAGGTGGGGGTGCACGCCACCACCTGTGCTCAGCATGTGTTTCTCGACGCCGACCGCTGGTTTCACGACCTGCGTCTGCCGGTCGATGGCGTCGACCAGTCGCTCCACGATGCCCTGGTGAGCTGGCTCGATGGGCAGCCGGTGATCGCGGTCGACGACCCCTCGGCACCGCAGAGCGTGTGCCCATGATCGGGCTGCTGTGGGTGCTTGCCTGCCAGGGCGATGAGCCAGCTGGTGGCGCGTCCGATGGGCCGGTCGACACGGGCTCGCCCGCGACGACGAGCCCGTCTGAGTCGGGCACGTCGCCGGCGACAGCCACGACGGCGAACACGGCGACCACCGCCGACACAGCCCCCTCGGTGCCCATGGTGGGGGAGGCCCTGGCCACCCGGTGCGAGCCTGCCTTCGATGCCGAGCCACCGGCCGTCTCGATGCATCGGGTGACCCTGCCGACGGCGCGCTGCAACGACGGCACCCCAGCGGTGCTCTATGTGCGCCCTGCTGCCGATCCCGGTGTCACCGACTGGGTGGTGTACTTCGATGGCGGCTCGCGCTGTGCGAGCGGCGAGGACTGCGCCGCTCGGTGGTGCGCCGAAGACGCCTACAACGCGACGAAGATGAGCAGCCTGTGGGCACCGGAGCAGCGCGACATCCGGGGGCTGCAGGCCCTCGACGAACGCTCGCAGTTCCAAGGCTGGAACCATGCCTTCGTCTATTACTGCAGCTCTGACTTCTGGCTCGGCGACGCCGCCGACGTGGTGCTGTCGACCGACGAGGAGGGCGCCTTCCGGATGCACTTCGAGGGTGCACGCATCGTCGATGAGGCGGTGGGCTGGCTGCTTGCCGGTGGGGCGAGCGACGACGGCGAGGTCGAGATGCCCCCTCTGGCCGAGGCCGGTCGCGTGGTGTGGGCGGGGTCGTCGGCGGGGGGGATGGCGGTGACCCAGCATGGGGATGCGCTCGCGGCCGCGGTGGCTCCAGCGCCGTCGTACGTGGTGGTGGATGCGCTGTCGACGCCCGACCCGGCACTGGCCTATGCGCCAGGGGCCGCCGAGGCCTGGGATGCGGAGCTACAGCGCCAGTGGAGCGACGAGGTGCTGCCCATCTACTCGGCTCGCCTGCACGCGGGATGCCTGGCCGGGGAGGCCGCAGCCCCCTGGCACTGCTGGGAGCCCTCGTTCGTGCATCAGCGCTACCTGCAGGCGCCGCTGTTCGTGCACCACGACCTGCGCGACGCCGTGCTGTACGACAGCTACGGGGCGCTGGGGGTGACGCTGCCAGGCTACATCCACGCGTCGATGGCCTTGCTCGAGGGGCTGGCTGCTCTGGAGCCCGCGGTGGCGGTGCACGGGCCGAGCTGCGGCACGCACACCACCCTGTCAGCCGACGGCACCTTTCACGACCAGTCCGTGCAGGGCGTGTCGATGCACGATGGGCTGGTGAGCTGGCTGGAGGGAGGCGTCGTCTCCCTGATCGACCCTGGGCCGGGCAACGCCTCCACCTGCCGATGAGCCCTCAGTTGCAGACGTAGGCGTCGCCGCATGCCAGGGGCACGCTCACGCCAGGCTCGGGCTCGGTGCAGTAGAAGTCGCCGTCGAGGCAGTCGGCGGCGAAGGCGGCGTCGTAGGTGCAGCCGGTCTGCTTGGTGAGCAGCTCTTCGTCGCCGGTGCACGGGGAGCCGGTGCACACCTCGGTCTGGTCGCACACCTTGGTCTCGAAGGCGGCCTTGAAGTCGGCTTCGGACATCTCGGCGCCGCCGGTGTCGTCGGTGGAGCCGTCGCCTCCGCAGGCAGCGGTGAGGGCGAGGGACGCAAACAGTGCGGCACGAAACATGGGTGACCTCCTGGGTTGGTTGCTGTCATAGCAAGCGCCGGGCCAACCCGAGGACGTCGTAGGTAGCCACGTCGGCGGCGACCCACGCGCCGCTCGTGTGTGCAATGACCCACCCCTGTGGGTGCCCTGCTACAGGGGGTTGTTGGCCAGGAAGTCACGGATGCGCGGCACGATGAGCTCGTGGGCATCTTCGACCACCCAGTGGGCCGCGTCGGGGAACTGGTGGACCTCGGCCTCGGGGAACTTCTTCAGCCAGTGCTCGTGGAGGAAGCGCGGCGTGAACACGAAGTCGCGGTCGCCCCACAGAAACATCGTGGGCAGCGTGTTGAGGCTCTCGACCTCCCGGTCGAGCCGATCGATCGTCTCGCGGGTGGGATGCCCCTCCTCGAGGGGGATGTCGCGGATGAACTTGAGGTGCCCGATGCGGTTGGCAGGGCTGTCGTAGGGGGCGAAGTAGCCTGCCCCGACCCCGTTCTTCATCCGCTTGCGGTCGACGACGCCCTGCATCAGGCCGCCGCGGAGGAAGCCGTTGAGCCCGAGGATGGCCGCCTCCCCGAACACGCGCTTGCGGGCAGTGCGGATGGTGAGGGGCACCTTCTCCATGAACACGGCGGTGTTGAACACCACCAGCCGCCGGATGCGGTCGGGCCGGGCGAGGGCAGCGCCGAAGCCGATGGCTCCGCCCCAGTCGTGCACGAGGAGCGTGATGTCGTGCAGGTCGAGGTGGTCGATGAGCGACACGAGGTTGTCGATGTGGTCTTGCAGGCGGTACGACCAGTCTTGCGGCTTGTCGGACAGGCCATGGCCCACGTGGTCGGGAACCACACAGCGGTAGTCGGCGGACAGCTCGGCCACCAGGCGCCGGTAGTAGAAGCTCCAGGTGGGGTTGCCGTGCACCATGAGGAGCACTTCGCCCTCGCCCTCGTCGAGGTAGTGCTGCTGGTGGCCGCTTTTCGCGGTGTGGAAGGCGCCGGGCCACGGGTAGTGGGCCCGCACCTCGGCAGGAAGAGAGGCGTAGTCGGTCATCATCTCACCAGCTGACGGAGAGGATCACGCAGCCGAGCCCGCTGCCCACTGCGAACAGACACAGCTCCTTGCCGCGCGTGATGCGACCCTGAGTCTCGCCGAGGGCGAGGGTCAGGGGGGCGGACGCGGGGCCCACGTTCCCCAGGTAGGGGAAGGTGAGCAGAGCCCGCTCCAAGGGCAGCTCGAGCTGCTGGAAGGTGTGGGTGAAGTGCGACAGGCTCACCTGGTGGCAGACGAACTCGTCGACATCCCCGGGCTGCCATCCGAACTCGTCGACGGCGAGAGGCCACGTCTCGACGGCGAGGCCGACGCCATGCACCAGCAGCCCGTGGGGGTCGGCCTTCATCTCGGTGTGGTTGCCCAGGCACAGCTCGTTGTACTCGGGGGCCGACCGGAACACGGCGCCGTTGAGCTTGTGGCCGCCCTCGCGGCAGAGATCTTTGCGGCGCACGACCGCGGCGACGGCGCCCGAGCCCAGGGTGAGGGTGGCGAAGTTGTCGCGGAAGGTGTCGGCGGTGGCCATCGGGCTGTTCAGCCGGTGGATGGTCGCGGTGACGGGCTCGCGGCTGCTCTCGCCGTCGACCACCAGCACCGTGTCGACCTGGCCGAGCTCGATCATGTTGGCCGCCGTGACCAGGCCGTTGAGGAAGCCCATGCAGGCGTTGGCGATGTCGAAGCTGAAGGTGTGGCGGGACAGGCCCATCTTTCCGGCCACCATCGCGGCGGTCGCAGGCTCGAGGTAGTCGCGGCACACCGAGGTGTTGATGAGGCAGCCGATCTGCTCGCGGGTGATGCCGGCGTTCTCCAGCGCGCGCTCGCCGGCCATGGCGGCCACCGTCGACGGCTGCACCCCCGGATCCCACCAGCGACGCTCCTTGACCCCCGACAGCTTCTCGAGCTGGCCAGGAGGCAGGCCGAGGCGGTCGAGGGTGGGGCGCACGGCCTCCTCGATCTGGCTCGAGGGCACGACATGGGGGGGGAGGACGTAGCCGATGGAGTCGATGGCGACGTTGTCGTACTTCATGGGAGGTCCCCCGGTTCGTGGGCCGGGGCGTCGTAACGCATTTGCTGGCCAGGTGGACGGGCCAGGGCGCGTGGTCGGCACTTGGTGGATACGCCATGGTCATGAGCCGTCGCTACTCCGTTCCCCTGCAGGCCGCGCCCCCCCGCCGGGCCTGGTCGCCCCTCGCCGTCCTGCTGGCCATCAACGTGGCGGTCTTCGTGGCGCTGTACATGCTCATCGACACGCCCCTGGGTGAGCCCTGGGCTGCGATGATGGTGATGGACCCAGCCACTGTCCTCTACCAGCCATGGACGCTCCTCACGGCGGCCTTCAGCCACTTCGACGCCAACCACCTGCTGTTCAACCTGATCGGTCTGTGGGTCTTCGGGGCGCCCGTGCAGGCTCGGTATGGGCCCCGCGCGATGGTGGTGCTCTACGTCGCGGGGGCGCTGTGTGCCTCGCTGGCCCACCTCGCCCTGAGCAGCTCGCCGATGCTGGGGGCCTCTGGGGCGGTGCTGGCGCTGTCGGTGGTGTTCGCGCTGACCTTCCCGCAGCAGCGGCTGCTGGTCTGGTTCCTGCTTCCCATGCCTGCCTGGCTCGCCGTTGGGGGCTTCGTGGTGCTCGATGTGGTGGGCCTGGTCGGCCCCGGCGACGGCATCGCCCACGCCGCCCACCTGGGGGGGGCTGCCTTCGGCGCTGCGTGGTGGTGGCTCACCCAGCGTCGAGCTGTCAGCCCGGAGGGTCGTCGCCGGGCGTAGGCTTGCCTGCGTTCAGCACCGTCCACGAGCCGAGCACGGCCATCGAGCCGAGGCAGGTGAGCAGGGCGGCCCAGCGTGACCACAGCACCTGCTGGGTGTTCTCGGCGACCACCGCCAGCGCACCGAAGGCCACGCCACCCAGCACGACACCGCCGGCGACGTAGGGAACCCAGCGGGCCGCCGGCACGCGCGGCGTCAGCCACCGCGACCATCCGATGACGACGATGAGCAGCAGGACGATCTCGGTGAAGGAGGGGATGTACATCGTCAGCCAGCGTACAACGTGACATCGGTGGCTGCCGAGCCGGCGATCCGCAGGGCCGTGTGCCAGTCGGGGTGGCGGACCATGAGGAAGCCGTCGCTCACGAGGGTCTGCTTCCAGTTGCGGCGCCGCGCGCCCTCCGGGAGCAGGTTGTCCCACATGATGGCGGGGCCGAAGCGCCGGTGGAAGGCCTCCAGGCCTGCCCGGTGGCGGATGACACCCTCTCCTTGGGCGCGCTTGAACACGATGGCGCAGTTGTAGCGGCGGGTGGCATCGGCATCGAAGGATTTCCAGCACACCGCCCGCGCCCACTCGCGGAACAGGTCGATGTCGGACGTGAAGTTCATCTGGTCGACGAGGTGAGCTCCGCCGGGGCGGCAGCCGATCTCGCCGAACACCACGTCGCCGTCGTCTTTGAGGTACCACTCCATGTGAGTGAATCCCGTGCCCATCTTCAGGGCCTTCAGCACGTTGCGCCCGAGGGCGAGGCCGTCGCGAAGCTTCGGCTGGTCGAGGTTCTTCACCGTGCAGATGATCGGTGAGATCCATTCGTTCTGCCGCGCGACCAGGGGGCGAGGCAGGTACTGCGCGACGTTCTCATAGGCGGGGGCGCCGTCGATGCACACCGTGTCGTAGGTGAACTCTTCGCCCTCGACGAACTCCTCCACCGAGACCTCGGGCACGTGCTGGGTGAGCTCGAGGACCCGGTCGAGATCCGCCATGTCGTCGACCCGGTAGGTGTCGGCGGACCCGGCCCCGGCGATGGGCTTGACGATGAGGGGGAAGCCGAAGCGCTCGGCGGCCTCTCGTGCCTCCTCGGCGGTGCGCACGCGGGCGCTGTGGGGCACACGGAGCCCTGCAGCAGCGATCCGCTCCTTCATGAGCTGCTTGTCGCGGAAGCCGCGGACCACGTCGACGGACATCCCTGGCACGTCGAAGGCCTCTCGCATCCGAGCCGCCAGGATGACCAGCGGCTCCCACTGGGCCTCGATGCGGTCGGGGACCCGGTCGCCCAGCCATGCCTTGACCCGGCGCAGCACATCGCCTTCGTCCATGATGCGTGGGACTTGGAGGTAGCCGGTCAGCGCACGGCGCGTGATGGCCGGCAGCGCGTCGCGGTGGCTGTCGCCGACGCCCCACACGCGGGCGCCGACCTGCGCGAGCCCCCTCACGTAGTTGGGCATCTCGGGCGGGTATCCAGGGGAGAGGAAGACGACGTCCATAGACCCTCCAGGCCGTCGCGCGTCTATCGCCGCTTTGGAGAGCGGTCGACTGCGGATGCAACGGTTAGGGCCCCCGGATTGTGGAGGTGGCTGTGCCGCCGGCTCGCAACGTCGTGTACGTCGCGCCCTTTCCGGGCATCCGTGCCACCCATCGCTTCGGTCGTGCCCTGGCGTCCCTGCGGGGGGTGCGTCTGCTCGGGTTGTTCCAGGAGCGCCCCTCGCGGGAGGTCGCAGCGATCTACGACGACTTCGAGGTCGTGGGCTCGGCCCTCGATGCGCGGCAGCTGCTCCTCGGGGCGGAGAGGCTGCGGGCCCGGCACGGCACCCTGCACCGCATCGTCGGCGTGCTGGAAGACGTGCAGGTGCAGCTCGCCCAGCTGCGCAGTCACTACGGGCTGCCGGGTGGCGACGTAGAGGCGGCGCAGCGGTTCCGCGACAAGGGCGAGATGAAGCGGGCGCTGCGGTCTCACGGGATCCCGTGCGCCCGCGACGCGCGGCTGCGCAGAGAGCAAGATGCCTGGGCCTTCGTGGCTACCGTGGGCTTCCCGGTGGTGCTCAAGCCGCCGGCGGGCTCGGGCTGCCGCGCAACCTACCGCTGCGACGATGCGGAGAGCCTCCGTCGAGCCCTCGCTGAGGCTCGGCCTGCGCCGCATCACGAGGTCCTCGCGGAAGAGTTCCTGTCGGGGCGGGAGTACAGCTTCGAGACCCTCACCGTGCGAGGGCAGCCTGTGTTCCACAGCATCTCGCGGTATCTGCCGGGGCCCCTCGAGGTGACGCAGAACCCCTGGATGCAGTGGGTGTGCGTGCTGCCGCGGCACATCGACATCCCGGCTTTTGCCCAGGCCAAGGCGGTGGGCACGGCCGCGGTACAGCGGCTGGGGATGCACTCGGGCATGACGCACATGGAGTGGTTCCGGCGACCCGATGGCTCGGTGGCGGTGGGGGAGATCGCGATGCGACCGCCCGGTGCCCAGTTCGTGTCGCTGATGAGCTGGGCCCACGATGTCGACATGTACCGGGCATGGGCCCGTGCGGCGGCCCTCGACGCCTTCGACGGCCCCTTCGAGCGCGGGTGGGCGGTGTCGATCGCCTACCTTCGCGGGCAGGGGGCAGGGAGGGTCGCGGCCGTGGAGCGGCTCGACGTGGCTCAGCGGGAGGTCGGTGACCTCGTCGTCGAGACCCAGCTGCCCGGCCTCGGTCGACCTCGCTCGCCCCATTACGAAGGGGATGGCTACGTCATCCTCCGCCACCGTGACACCGACACGGTCGTGGCAGCCACCAAGCGGCTCGTCGAGACGGTTCGGGTGCGGTATCGGTGACGGTGACGGCAGCCTCGGTCCACGGTAGACGAGGCCGATGCTGCACGTGCTCGGTCCCCAACGCCCCACCCCCAATGCGCCCGCTTGTCTCGACGAGCTGGGCGGTGAAGGCACGGTGCTCGTCATCACGGCCGGGTGGCGCAGCGACGAGACCGACGACGAGGCACTCAAGCACCATCTGGGCCCTGACGTGGTGGTGCTGCCGCTGTACACCTGGTTCGAGGTCATCACCCGCGAGCTGCCCGACCTGCGCGCGGCCTACCGGCCCCGCCAGGAAGAGCTGATCCGGCTGCGCAGGCTGCATCGGGTGCGCCTGCATGCCGCCTTGCAGGTGCTGCGAACCCTTCGTGAGCAGGGGCTGACCGATCCGGTGGCCCAGCGCGAGTACAGCGACGCGCTGCGTCACGTGCAGGCCCTCGACGACGGCATGCTCGCCGGCGCCGACGAGATCTTCGCGCGCTACGCCGAGCCCCTGGCCCCCTGGATCCAGCATCCCCTGGTGACCAGCCTGCGGGGCAAGGCGGAGGCAGCGGTGCGCGAGGCCCGCACGGTGGTGCTGGCCGGGGGGCACGTCGCGGTGCTCCTCAACCGCTTGCGCTTCTTCGGGGTCGACCTGGCCCTGCAGGCCCGCCACGCCGCAGGCGGCGACATCGTGGCGTGGTCGGCGGGTGCGATGGTGCTGACAGAGCGCATCGTGTTGTTCTACGACGACCCGCCGGAGGGGGCTGGCTACCCCGAGCTCCTCGACCGTGGTCTGGGGCTGGTTCCCGGCGCGGTGCTCCTGCCCCACGCCAAGCAGCGCCTGCGCCTCGAGCGCGACGACCGGGTCGCGCTGTTCGCGCAGCGGTTCGCCCCGGCGGCGTGCCTGGGCTTGGAGAACGGCGCATGGCTGGCCCGTCGCGACGAGGCCTGGGTCAACCGTGGCGAGGCTGGCGCGGCCCTGCAGCTGGGGCTCGACGGGCTGTGCCCCACGATGGAGTGCCTGTGACCGAGCGCAGCGCGATGCGGCCGATTGTGCAGCTACAGGAGCAGCTGGCCGAGCATCCGGAGGATGCCGAGGCACTGGTGGCGGCTTTCGAGGCGTCCCACTCCTTCCCCCTCACCGATGCCAACACCGCGGTGTTCTGGTACCGCGGCAGCGACAAGGTCAAGTCGGTGCATCTGCTGCACTGGGTGTTCGGGCTCGAGTCGCGCCAGCCCTACCTCCGCCTGGAGGGAACGAACGCGTGGTACCTGCCGGTGGAGCTGCCGGGCTCCGCTCGGGTCGAGTACAAGCTCGAGGTGAGTGTCGCGGGCAAGCGACGATGGATTCGTGATCCGCACAATCCAATGTCGGCGCTCGATCCGTTCGGCTCGAACTCGGTGTGCGCCATGCCCGGCTACCAGCCCCCTGGGTGGACGCAGCCGGAAGCCGGGTCACGCCCGGGTCGCACCGTCGAGTTCACCATCTCGAGCAAGGTGTACGGCGACGAGCGCACCACCACGGTCTACCTGCCGCACGAGTTCAAGGCCCACAAGCGCTACCCGATGGTGATCTGTCACGACGGCCGTGACTACCTGCGGTTCACCAGCATCGTGACGGTGCTCGACAACCTCATCGCTCGCCACGAGGTCGCGCCGCTGCTGATGGCGTTCACGTCAGGGCACGACCGCAACAAGGAGTATGGCGCCGACCCTCGGCAGCCCCGCTTCGTCGTCGAGGAGCTGCTACCCGCCCTGCGAGAGCGGTTCCGCATCTCGGAAGACCCCGCCGACCTGGGGTTGATGGGAGCCAGCTTCGGGGCGGTGACCTCGCTGTTCACTGCCTGGCACCACCCCGGCACCTTCGGCAAGCTGTTGCTGCAGTCGGGCTCCTTCGTGTTCACCGACATCGGGCACCACGGCCGCAGCCACCTGTTCGACCCCGTCGTGGCCTTCGTCGACGAGCTACGCGACGACCCGGGCCGCATCCACTCGAAGGTGTTCCTGTCGTGCGGAACCTTCGAGTCGTTGATCTGGTTCAACCGCTCGCTGCGGCCGATGTTGGCCGATCATGGCGTAGACGTGCGCTTCGTCGAGGCCCAAGACGGGCACAACTGGATCGCCTGGCGTGACCGCCTACGAGACGGGCTCACCTGGCTGTATCCAGGGCGCCTGTGGATGTACTACGAGTAGCGCCGGCTCGCGGTGTGGTCAGCGCCACAGGGCGGGGCGCACGGCGAGGAGCAGCTCCACCGCTGGCTCGGCGCCGGCGAGGATGTTGGTGCCCAGGCGGCCCTCTGCGTAGAACGGGCTCTCACCCAGCGGCACGGCCACGAGGGCTCTCAGGGCCACGCGGCCTGGCCACTGCAGCCCGACGAGGGCTCCGACGTCGCCCTGGGCGGTGCGACCACCGACGGCGAGCTGCGTGCCCAGCGCCGTGGGGGTGAGGGCATCGCCACGGGCGTCGCTGTAGGCCCACTGCGAGCCGATGCGCAGGGCCGACGATGCGCCCAGCCGACCCCACAGGCCGCCGCGTCGGTACAGCACACCCCACTCGAGCGGCACCGCGATCTGGGCCGCCGAAGACCCGGGCTCGCTTCGCCCGACGGCCACCCCCGCTCCCGCTGCGACGTGGGCCGACAGCATGGGCAGGGAAGGGAGCTCTGGAGGCGGAGGCGCTTCGGGGGTGACAGCCTTCGGCACGGGAGGGGCTCCCTCCTCGAGGCTGTGCGCGGCCACCGCGGTGGAGCCCGGCCTGAGGAACACCACCTTGCCCATCCGGATGTCGGCGGCATCAGGGCCTACCTGCACGACATGCAGCCCTGTGCCTGCCTCCAGGGGCAGGCTGTCGACCGGGACTCCATCGACGAAGACCGTCCACCACTGGGGCCGCGGGTCGACATCGATGCGACCCACGGTGCTCGGCTGCGGCGCGACCTCCCACGCCTTGCGGAGCGAGCCCCCATAGGCCTCGATCCAGCCGTCGGGTGCGACCCTACGGGCTGCGGAGAACGAGTCGATGGCCGCGACGCTCTCGCCCGTCAACGCCAGGTAGGCGCCCTCGGCGATCCACAGGGCCGCCAGCTGATCGGGGGTGGCCTTGGCGCCACAGCCGAAGGCCTCGGTGGCTGCCTCGAGCTGGTCTGGCACGTTGGCGAAGTCGGCCGTGACCACCGACGCCTGCAGGGTGTCGAGCTGCGCGGCGCGATCCGGGCAGGGGAGGGCCCAGGCGGTGCCACCCCACGCCAGGCTCAGCAACCCGAGGGCCAGGACCCGTGGGCTCAGTAGAACTCCTCCCACCGCTCGCCGCCGGTCCAAACCCAGCGGTTGGGGCTTCGGCGGCCCAGGGTGATGGTCTTCACCGTCGTCTCGGCGTCGCCGATCATCTTGATCTCGTGGGACCCCTCTCCCAGCTCGAGCCCCGGGACGGGCGTGACGCCGACCTTCGACCCGTCGACGAACACGTCGGCGCCCAAGGGCACGCTGGACAGCGTGACGCTGTAGGTCGTGCCGGTGGGGGCGGGGGCCGGTGCGGGCTTGGGGGTTCGGCGAGGCGACGGGGCTGCCCGTGGGCTCGGGGCCGCTGGAGCGGGCGCGACGGGCTTGGGCTCGTCTTCCCGGGGCGTGGCCGCAGGCTGGGGGTCGGGCGCCGCAGCCACGGGGGCCGCCTCTGGAGCCGGCAGGTCGAGGGCGGGCGCCTCGGGGACGGGGGCTGGGCTTCCGCCGGACAGCGCCGCGGCGACCAGCCCCAGGCTGGCCACGCCACCCACCGACAGGAAGCCTAGGAGGCCGACGAAGAGGGCGAGGAAGGCGGCGGCGATGAGCGGCCATCGTGCGCGCCGCCGTGCGAAGGGGGGGGCAGCATGCACGCCCGACACGGCCTCCGACAGCTCGAAGCGCTCCTCCGAGGGCACGGCGGCGAGGGTCTCGGAGAGCACGGAGCCGCACATGTCGTCGGTCTTCAGGCGCACGGCCTGGGGCACGTTGCGCTCGGCCCAGCTGCGCAAGTTGATGCCCTCGCAGCGCCGGCGGACGACGCGGCAGGCGTCTTCCACCTCGCGGGCGGTGGGCCGCTCTTCGGGCACGACGGAGCGCATCTTCGCGACCAGCTCCATGAGAGCCTGGCCGTCGCTGTCGAGCCCCGACACGTCGATGGGCGACAGCCCCATGAGCTGACGGCGGTTGGGCCGCTCCCCCGTGAGCATGAAGTGGGCGGACACGCCGAGGGAGTAGATGTCGCCCTCGGGGCCCTCACGCCCGCTGAGGCGCTCGGGGGCGATGTAGCCGCGGGTGCCGCCGATGTAGGCCTGCGTGTGGGCCTCTCGGGCGGCGAAGTCGGCCCGGGCGATGCCGAAGTCGAGCACCTTGACCTCACCGTCGGCGGTGAGCTGCAGGTTGTCGGGCTTGATGTCGCGGTGGAGGAGCTTGAGCGGGCTACCGTCGGGGCCGACGGTTCGGTAGACCTTGTCGAGGGCGCGTGCGACCTCCTGCACAATCTCGGCCGCCACGCCAGGTGGCATCGGGCCCAGCTTCATCAGCCGCTGCACCGAGGCGCCGCTGACGTACTCCATGACCACGGCCCAGCGGCCCTGCAGGCGGGTGGGTGGGTCGACCGACACGATGGCTCGATCCCGGACCAGACCGAGGATCCTCGCTTCGTCGCGGAAGCGCTGCAGCTGGAGCTCCGGCACCTCGTCGTCGTTCATCAGCTTGATGGCGACGTCTTTCTCGAAGCCGCCGGCGCCCTCGAGCACCGCCCTGTACACGGTGCCGAAGCCGCCGCGTCCGAGGAGGGCGGTCACACGGTAGCGGCGCCCCTCCACCGACAGGGGGGACTGTGGTTCACGCACGGCCATCGCGACGATTGTACCGCAGGTCATGGGGCGCGTGGGCCCGCAGCGTCCGCTCCGCTGCGCATGGCGCCGTCCAAGGGGCGCGATAGCAGTGCCGCCGGAGGCATCTCATGGCAAAGGTGACGCGAACCATCGGGCTCTCACTCGGCGCAGACCTCTGCTGGCCCGCCGCCTTCGAGGCGCTGGTCGAGGAGCTCGATCTCACGGTGCCCGTCGGCGACGACGAGGTGTCGTTCGAGGTGGAGCGCGTCACGGTCGAGCCCTACGACCTGCGCTATCGCCCCAAGTACGACCTGGTCATCGACCGGCTGACGCACTGGTTCCCCATCAGCCGGGAGTGGATCAAGAAGGTCGCGTTCGACGGCGTCTACGTGCTCAACAACCCGTGGGCCATCCAGTCGATGGAGAAGCACACCAGCTACGTGGCGATGATGAAGCTGGGGCTGCCCATCCCCGAGACATGGATGATCCCCGCCAAGGAATACGTCAGCGACGACGAGTGGGACTGGGATGTCACCGTCAAGCGCTACAACCGCTTGTTCAGTCTGGCCGAAGTGGGCGACAAGGTCGGCTACCCCGCCTTCCTCAAGCCCTACGACGGCGGCGGCTGGGTGGGCGTCACCCGGGTCACCGACGAGGCCTCGCTGCGGGCTGCCTACGACCGCTCGGGCAAGCGGGTGCATCACCTGCAGGCGGCCGTGAAAGACTGGGACCTCTTCGTGCGCTGCGTCGGCATCGGGCCCCAGATCAACGTCATCCGCTACGACCCGGATCAGCCGCTCCACGACCGCTACCGCATCGACTTCAACTTCCTCGATGCCGACGGCTACCAGCGCGCGACCCGCATCACCCGCACCATCAACGCCTTCTTCGGGTGGGACTTCAACTCCTGCGAGCTGCTGCGCAACGCCGAAGACATGCATCCCATCGACTTCGCCAACGCCTGCCCCGACAGCCAGGTCACCAGCCTGCACTACCACTTCCCGTGGCTGGTCACCGCGATGATCCGGTGGACTCTGTTCTGCGCCGCTACCCAGCGCAAGAAGAAGCTGACCCTGGAGTGGGACAAGTACTTCGACGCGCACGACCCCAGCCTCGACTACGACGAGCAGCTGGAGCGCTACGACGAGATCGCCCGTGCCTACTACGACACCGACGCCTTCGTGGCCTTCAACAAGGAGCACCTCGGCGACCTCGACCGGATCGCGATGGACTTCTTCGGCACCGAGCGTTTCCGCGACATTGTCCGCGCCAAGGTTGCTACGCTCTACCCCGAGCACGAGATCGACAAGTTCACCGACCACTTCTTCGGAATGGTCCAGTTCTGGCGAAAGACGGAGAGCGACAAGCTCGCCCGCACCTGATCGGAGCCTGCATGCCCCACGTCATCTTCGTCGCGCCTCACTTTCCCGCGGGGCAGCGACGCTTCGTTCGAGGCTTGAAGAAGGTGGGCGTGCGCGTGTCGGGGATTGGCGACCTCGCACCAGAGCACCTCGACGGCGAGCTGCGGCACCTCCTCGACGGCTATGAGTATGTGGCCCACCTCGGCGATGAGGATGCCCTGCTGGCTGCGGTCCGGCGCATCCAAGAGCGCGGGCCGTGGGTCGATCGGCTCGAAGCGACCATCGAGAGCCACATGCTGCCCATCGCGCGGGTGCGGGCCAAGTCGGCGATTCCCGGGCTCAGCGTCGAGCAGGTGACCCTGTGCCGCGACAAGTTCGTGATGAAGCGCTTCCTGCGCGATCAGGGGATTCCCTGTGCGGCCAACGCGGCGGTGTCGACCGCCGCCGAGGCCTACGCCTTCGCCGAGCAGGAGGGCTACCCGCTCATCCTCAAGCCGCGGGATGGCGCCGGCGCCGCCGCGACCTACCGCATCGACGACCGCGCACAGCTCGACGCCGCCGTGGCCGAGGTCGGCCTCGATCGCGGGGAGGGCTACTTCACGGTCGAGTCGTTCGTGTCGGGGCACGAGGGCTTCTACGACACCCTCACCGTCGACGGTGAGGTGCGGCACGAGTTCATCACGCACTACTACCCCAACGTGTTGGAGGCGATGCGAACCCGGTGGATCTCCCCCCAGATGGTCCACACCAACCGACTCGAGGCCGACGGCTACGACGAGCTTCGGCACTTCGGCCGCAAGGTCATCGGCACCTTCGAGCTTGGCACGACGGCCACGCACATGGAGTGGTTCGCCGGTCCGCAGGGCCTGCTGTTCTCGGAGATCGGTGCACGGCCCCCGGGCTGCAACCACTGGGACCTCTACTGTGAGGCGCACGGCATCGACCTGTATGCAGACTGGGCCCGTGGCGTCGCCGGGCTACCCCTCGAGGAGCGGTCGCAGCGCCACTTCGCGGCCGGGCTCATCAACCTGCGCCCCACCGAGGATGGCCACATCGTCGGCTACGAGGGCGTCGAGCGCATGCAGACCCGCTACGGCGCGGGCATCTTCAAGCTCCGCCTGCCCCCGGTGGGCAGCCGCACCCAGCCTGTCGAGGCGGGCTACCTCGCCAACGCCTACGTCTGCGTGAAGCATCCCGACTACGATGCGCTTCGGGCCATCCTCGACGACATCGGCGAGACCGTGAAGGTCATTGCGCGGTGAGCTCCGCGAGCACCACCCCGGCCTTCTCGTAGGCGGGGTCGCTCTGCAGGGTGGCGCCGACCTCTGTGCGCACGGCCGCGGTGTCGGCGGCAGCCGTGAGCAGGATGCGGAGGCCCGCCGGATCTCCCGACGCCGTTCCCTCGCGTAGCCGCGCCAGTGTGTTCAGCGTGATCACCACGTCTTCGATGGGGACCTCGACCTGGCCGAGGGCATCGAGGCCGGGCACGGCGTCGGGCGGCACGACGATCTGGCGCTCCCCGACGGTGAGCACGCCGTCGGCGAGCCCCAGGGATGCCTGAATGGCTGAGGCGATGGCCTTGCCATCGAGCCCCAGGCCGTCGAGGGTCGCCGGGTCGAAGTCGGCGAAGAAGCGGCGCTCGGGCACGGGGATGACCTGGATGCTGTCGACTCCCTCGACCTTGAGCACCGCCTGTTGCAGGGTCGTCGACAGCTTGGACCACGCCGCCGCGTCGATCTCCTCCCGCACGATCACCGCCACCTGTGCCTGGTGGTCGGGCAGATCGGGGATGTCGATGGCGAGCACCGAGGGGTCGCTGACCGTCGCGCGGTTGGCACGGAGCACCACCTGTTGCGTGTCGCCACCGTAGGAGTCGAGGGCGACCGAGCCGGCGAGCCGGTAGCGGCCCAGGGGGAGGAGGCCCTCGAGGTAGCGGTTCTGCTGCAGGGTGGCCTCGGCCGCTTGCAGGGTGTTCCGATGGACCGGGTCGAAGAGCGGATCGAGGCTCGTGAGGGTGATCTCTCCTTGGTAGGAGGAGTGGATCTCGATCTCGAAGCGGCTGTAGGTGGCCTCGATGGTCGCCAGCCAGGTGAGGGTGTCCATCCTCGACTCGACCTGCTGGGCTCGCTTGAGCCGCTCCCACGCGCTGTAGATGTCGCCCCGCGTCTCGGCGGCCTTGGCGCCGAGCAGGTGCATGTCGTGGGTGAGCGTGGCGCCCTTCTTCTCGAGGGTGAGCATCTGCAGGTAGGCCCGCTCGACACCCGCCCACGCCCCACGATCCGAGAACTTGTGGGCGTCTTCGAACAGCCGTCGCACCTCTGCCTGGTGAGCAGACTTCTTCCCCGCATGGGCGAGGGGGGCTGCGAGCAGCAGCATCAACACCAGGTACGACGACGAGCGCATTCCTGCCTCTAATCCGACGCACCCGCCCCTGCAGCCGCATCGTCGAGGGGGCGGCGACAGCACGGCATGCAGGTGCCGACGGCATGTGGTGTAGCGTGGGCTCCGCCGGGCACGAGGGCAGCGAGGTCGCCCACGGCACGAGCCTCGCAAACCCACCACCCAGGGAGGTGCTGTGCACGCCGCCATGCTGACGACTCGCCGCTTCGGACCGTTGTTCGTGACCCAGTTTCTGGGCGCGTTCAACGACAACTTCTTCAAGAACGCGCTGGTGATCCTGATCGCCTTTCGCGCGGTGTCGGTCGCCGGCCTCCCTCCACAGTCGATGGTGGCGCTGTCGGCCGCGGTCTTCATCCTGCCCTACTTCTTGTTCTCGGCGACAGCCGGTCAGCTCGCCGACAAGCTCGACAAGTCCGCCATGATCCGGTGGACGAAGAACGCCGAGATCGGCGTCATGGTGCTCGGCGCGACCGGCTTCGCGCTGGGGAACGTGCCGATGCTGCTGTTCGTGCTGTTCCTCATGGGGCTGCAGTCGACGGTGTTCGGTCCGTGCAAGTACGGCATCCTGCCGCAGCTGATGGATGACGATGAGCTGGTCACCGGCAACGCGCTCATCGAGCTGGGCACCTACCTGGCCATCCTGCTGGGCACGCTGGCGGGCGGCCTGCTGGTCAGCGTCCCGCGGGGGGAGTGGGTGGTGGCCGGAGGCGTGCTGCTCATCGCGGTGGCGGGGCGCGTGGCGAGCCACTTCGTCCCGGCGACCGAGCCACAGGACGCAGGCCTCGAGGTGAAGTGGGATCCGGTAGGTCCCACCATCGAGCTGATCCGGCTGTGCCGCGAGGAGCGCTCGGTCTTCCTGTCCATCCTGGGGATCAGCTGGTTCTGGCTGTTCGGCTCCGCCTTCCTGTCGCTGTTCCCGCCCTACACCAAAGACATCCTGGGAGGCACCGAGGGCATCGCGACGCTGTTCCTGGCCCTGTTCAGCGTGGGCATCGGCATCGGCAGCATGTGGTGCGAGCGCTTGAGCCGAGAGCGGCTGGAGCTGGGCCTGGTGCCCATCGGCTCCTTCGGGATGAGTGTGTTCACCCTGGGCTTGTTCGCGGTGGGCGCCCCGTTCCCGGTCGGCGAGCCCATGGGCGTGCTCGCGTTCGCCGCCCAGCCGATGGGTTGGTTCATCGGGGTGTGCCTGCTGGGCCTGGCCATCTCCGGGGGCTTCCTGATCGTGCCGCTGTACACCCTGATCCAGCAGCGTGCCCGCGACGAGGTGCGTGCCCGCATCATCGCCGGCAACAACGTCATCAACGCCTTCTTCATGGTGCTCGGCTCGCTGGCCCTGGTGGGGCTGCAGGCCGTCGGCCTCGACCCGGTGGCGGTGTTCGGCGTGCTGGCGCTGGGGAACCTGCTGGTCGCCATCTACATCTACACCGTGGTCCCCGAGTTCCTCCTGCGCTTCGTGGCGTGGATGCTGTCGGTGGTGGCCTACCGCGTCGATGTGCGAGGGCATGGGAACGTGCCCGACACCGGTGGTGCGGTGCTGGTGTGCAACCACGTGTCGTTCATCGACTGGTTCATCGTGGCGGCGAGCGTGAAGCGGCCCGCGCGCTTCGTGATGTACCGGGGCTTCTACGAGATGCCGATCATCCACTTCTTGTTCCGGCAGGCCGGGTGCATCCCCATCGCGTCGCGAAAGGAGGGGGAGGCGGCGCTGCAGGAGGCCTTCGACCGGATCAGCAACGACCTACGTGAGGGCTGGGTGGTGTGCATCTTCCCGGAGGGGCGGATCACCGACAACGGAGAGATGTACCCCTTCAAGCCCGGCGTGGAGCGCATCCTCGCCCGCGACCCCGTTCCCGTGGTCCCCATGGCCCTCAACGGCCTGTGGGGCAGCTTCTTCAGCCGACAGGGCGGCAAGGCGATGAGCAAGCCCTTCCGCAGGGGCCTGTTCTCCCGCGTCGCGCTGACCATCGGCGAGCCGATGCCACCCACCACCACCGCCGCACAGATGCAGGAGGTGGTGGAAGGCTTGTGGGGTCAGGAGGCGGACCGCCCCTGAGCGGTCAGCAGTCGAACAGCCCGGTGCAGGTCTTGATGGTCTCGGCCTGGCCGCTGGGGCCCGACAGGCCGTTGACGCCGCCCTGGCCGCCCTGACCCGGGGAGCCGCCGCTGCCCACGTTGAAGGTGGTGCCGGGGAAGGTGACCGCGCTGTCGAACTGCAGCAGCCCGAAGGAGTTGCCCCCCGCGCC
>CBDUIC010000009.1:0-111678 GCA_965367245.1 uncultured bacterium
GTGTCGGTGTCGGTGTCGGTGTCGGTGTCGGTGTCCGTATCGGTGTCGGTGTCCGAGTCGGTGTCGGTGTCCGTGTCGGTGTCGGTGTCCGTATCGGTGTCGGTGTCGGTGTCGGTGTCGGTGTCGGTGTCTGCATCACCGGTGTCGCCGGTGAGGCCCGTGAAGCCGGTGGGCGTCCAGCCTGTCTCGGCGGTGGCTACGAGGCCCGTGTCGCCGGTCATGGTGATGCCGGTCTCCCCGGTGGTGCCCCCGCCGGTCTCCCCGGTCACCCCCGTGGTGAGCCCGGTGTCGCCGGTCATCCCGGTATCGCCGCCCTGGTGAGGCGGGTTGGCGACGTAGCCGGGCGCGCCCAGGCCAGAGGTGTCTTCCACCGGGGTCATGCGGATGGTGAACGTCGCGGTTGACGAGGCGGCGTCCCAGCTGGGCCAGGTGGCATCGACCGTGCCCAGGGTGACGATGTAGTTGAGGCCCAGGTTGAGCAGGTCTTCGATCTCGCCCACCTCGTAGAGGGGGTCGGCATCCCAGGTGGCGAGCAGCGCGGGGTCGACGGGGGCGAACCCATCGGCATCGCCCATCAGCCATGTGTACTGGCCGGAGCCGGCGGCGGTCTCGCCCCAGAAGGCCATCAGGCTCGCGTCGGTCTCGGGGTCGCCGTCGTCGTCGAAGAAGTACCCGTGGGGGGCCCAGATGGACGGAAGCCACGGGCCGAACTGCTCGAGGGGGCCGGTGACGGGGGGCACCTGGGCGTAGTTGCTGCCCAGGGTCGTGGTGGAGCGGAAGGTGTCGCCCTGGCCCGTGCCGGGGATGTACTCGACCACCTCGGTGAGGTAGCCAGCGCGCTGGTCGTCGAAGAAGCCGTCGGTGGGGAAGTGCTGATCGGCAGGCCCGAACAGGCCATGAGAGAACGTGGCGACATCGGTGGCGTCCCAGATGGTGGGCGGCACCGACAGCCACAGGGCCGACTCGAGCCCCACGTCGGACGCAGGGCGGAAGCTGCTTCCCACGCCCACGCCCACCTGCACCACGAAGCCCTCCAGGCGGGCGTCGGTGTAGTTGTTGATCTTCTGGAACACCTGGTAGTCACGGCTGGTGCCGTCTGGCTCGATGTGGAACACCAGGTCGACGCTGGCGTCGAGGCTCTCCGGCTGCAGGTTCACCTTGAACCGCTTGTGGCTCTGGAAGGGGCTGCTGCACAGCGTGGGCGAGGGCACGGCGGCATCGAGGTAGCCGCCCTCCAGGTACGACGTGGTGAGCAGGCAGTTCTCAGGCTTGCCGTTGGACACGGCCGTGTCGTCGTTCACCACCTTCACGCCCGAGGGCTCGCCGACCGGCCAGTCCTTGCCGACCACGATGCCGGTGCGGAGCCCGACATCGTCGAAGACCGAGCTCGTGAACACGCCCTCCGGGCCCATGGCGTAGGCACCCGTGCCGGGGTTGAACTGGCCGCCAACGACGTCGACCTGCACGTTGTCGAGGCTCCAGGCTCCGAAGCCCGTGGGTGCATGGGGCATGGCGGCGGCCTCGGACACCACGCGGCCGGCGTGGGCGGTGCCGGCGGTCGACACGAGCAGGATCGTGGCAAGGGCAGGTAGGCGTAGGGACATCAAAAGCTCCTCAGGAGGGGGGGGCGTGGCACGTGTGGCCTCTGCCGCAGACCCTGCATGATGCGTGCCGGATCCGCGCGGCCTGTCTCGATGGGGTGCTGTGGCAAGTTGTCGCAGCGGCGGTTCGGGGCGAGGCTCAGCCCCAGGCCCAGATCCCGTAGATCGTGCCGCCCGCCTCGTTACCCAGCACGTGCTCCGCCACGATGTGCGGCCCCCGCAGGTCGATCTCCACGACTCGGCTCGGCCGCTTTCGCCCCTGCTCTCCGCGCAGCAGCCACCGAGCCACCTCGCGGTGCCGTGACCTTCGCAGCTGGGTACATCCGACGAACAGCCGATGGCCCACCTTGTCGATGCCTCGGCACCATCCCAGCAGCCCCGGGGTGGGGTCGAGGCTCGACAGCTCGATGACGTGCTCCCGGCGCCCGTCGGGATGGGTCGCGAGGATGCGGCCGTCGACCTGGGTGAACCACAGCAGCCCGTCGCGCAGGCGCCCGTCGTGGGGGATGCCCTCGGCCAGCTCGATGTCGGGGCCCTCGCCCACCAGCCGGTGGGCACGGCGGGTCTCGAAGCAGGTGGCGAGCAGGCTGTCGCCGACCCACTGGGCGTGGTTGGGGTGGTGGCTGTGAGGCTTCAGCGCGTCGTAGGGCACCACGCGGAAGTCGCGAGGCTGGGGGTGCCGCGCCGCGAAGGGGCCGCCTCCCAGGAAGTGATGGTGGACTACCTCTCCGCTCGTCGACAGCTCGAGCACGGAGTCGAGCCCCGCACAGCTCACCACCAGCCCCCCGTCGCGCCCCGGCGCCACGCTGTGCACGCCGTGCAGCAACGGGTGGCCGACCTGCTCGACGACCGCCATGCTGTCGGGGTCGATCCGGAGCAGCTCGGTGTGGGTGGGCTGCCAGAAGCTGTCGCCGATCGCGTGGCCCGCCGTGAACTCCTGGTGGACCTCGGGGCCCGCCCCGCAGCCGGCAGGGGTGTCCCAGTCGAGCTGGCGCAGCACCTGCCCGGTGTCGGCGTCGAGCTCGACGAGCCGGGGCCGCAGGGGCTCGTCGGCACGCCCGCGCCGCTTCACCCCCATGGACACCCACAGGCGCATCAGTCGAGGCCGTGGGGGAGCACCGGGTGGCCGCCGCCGGGGCTGCCGAGCTTCACCCCCTCGCGGATCAGGGCCTGCACGTAGCCGATCCCGCCATCTACGGCGTCTTCGAGCTCGCGGCCGTGGGCGAGGCGGGCGGCGATAGCGCTCGACAGGGTGCAGCCGGTGCCGTGGAAGGAGCCGCTGCCGAGGCGGGGCGCCGACCACGCCCGCGCCGGCCAGCCCGGGCGGTACAGCGTGTCGATGACCTCGCTGCCCTCGGCGTCGCCGCCGGTGAGCAGCACCGCACAGGGCTGGGCCGCCGCCCACGCGTGGATGGCCTGCAGGTCGTCGCTCCCGGCGAGCACCGCTGCCTCGGGCAGGTTGGGGGTCGCCAGGTCGCACTGCTGCATCAGCTGCTTCATGGCCTGCTCGGCATCTTCGTCGAGGAGCCGGTGGCCGGTGCTCGATACCATCACCGGGTCGAGGACCACAGGGGGCCGCTCGGCCATCGCGCCCAGCACCTCGGCCACCGCCCGCACGTGGGCGGCCGTGCCGAGCATGCCGATCTTGACGGCTCCCACCGGCAGGTCGTCGAACACCGCCCGGAGCTGCGCCACCAGACCCTCCACCGGCACCGGGTCGACCCGGGTGACGCCGCGGGTGTTCTGGGCGGTGATCGCGGCGATGGCGCTCATCCCGAACACACGGTGATCGAGGAAGGTCTTCAGGTCGGCCTGGATGCCGGCGCCGCCACCGCTGTCGGAGCCCGCGATGGTGAGGGCCGTGGGGTAGGGGGACCTAGTCGTGGCCGTGCTCATCGTGCCCCTCCTCTCGGTGGATGATCACCACCCGCCCGATCAGGTCGTCGGCCAGGGGGCGGCTGAAGGGGGTGAGCTCGATGCGCTGCCCCACGCCCTGCAGCACCGCCACCCCGTCGGCGGTGCGCACGAAGCCCTTGGCGCGGATGGCGTGCTGCGCGGCGACCTGTGCGAGCACCTCGGCGCCGTCGACGATCCCGGGGAAGGCGAGCTCGTGGGTGGTGAAGCGCTCATGGGTGTGGGGCTGGGGCTGGGCGCTGCCGTCGCGGCGGGCGCGCCGGAGCCCCTCGGGGTCGGGGGGGAAGAGCAGCGCGGGGTCGACCTTGGCGTGGGTGCAGCGGATCACGGGCTGGCCGCCGGTGAGCTCGCCCAGCCGGGCCTCGCACGCGTCGGCCTGCGCGGCCGTCACCAGGTCGATCTTGTTCAGCAGCAGCAGGTCGGCCGCCTCGATCTGCTCGAGGAAGGTGTCGTCGAGCTCACCGTCGGGGGTTCCCACGAAGCGGTCGGCGTCGACCACGACCACCACCACCTCGTCGCTGACGAGGTCGTCGACCGGAGGGCGCCAGAACTGCACCTGCACGTCGCCGGGCAGGGCCACGCCAGAGCACTCGAGGACCAGCCGGTCGGGCTTGGCGGCGTGGATGATGCCCTCGACGGTCTCGCCCAGCGCATCCGACAGCCGGCAGCACACGCAGCCGCCGTCGAGCTCGACGAAGCCTTCCTCGCCGGCGTCGACCAGCGCCCGGTCGATGCCGGTGTCGCCGAACTCGTTGGAGATGATGGCGAGCTTGATGCCTTGCTGCTGGGCCTCGGCCAGCAGGTGGCTCACCAGGGTCGTCTTGCCGGCGCCGAGGTAGCCGGACAGGATCAGGGCGGGGATGGGCTGCATGCCGAGCCCCTATCGAACCAGCGGCCCGAACGCGACGGAGCCCTGCACCCCCACGATCCACCCGGACGCGGAGAGGTCGCCGTTGCCCACGATGGACGGCTCCGTGGTGTCGATGACCCCCGCATCGATCTGCTTGACCGTGCTGTTGCGGATCGCGAGGTCGGGGAAGAACAGCGCAGCGGCGGCCAGGTCGAGGCGGAAGCGCTTCTGCTCGCCCGTCCAGGCCGAGGCGCCGCAGCCCAGCTGCCACTTGGTGGTGTCGACCAGCGCCACGCTCACCTCGGTGTCGTCGAGGGCGCCCGACTCCCGGAAGCCCCCGACCCGCAGCGCCAGCCGCTCGTCGGCCTGCCACTCGGCACCGAGCCGCAGCGAGACCGTGTCGCGCAGCCCCGCCGGGAGCACGATGCGGTCGTCGACCTGGCGCTGCTCCTCGGGGATGAAGGGCGAGTCGGACTCGATGGTCACGTCGATGTCGGTGATCTCGATGTCGGCCAGCGACGACCAGCCCTGCCACACCACCGCCGCCTCGATCTCCACCGTGGGCACCGGACGGACCGCCACGCCGGCCCGCCACACGTTCGGTAGCGCGATGGCCAGGGCCACGTCGTCGTCGGTGTAGGCCGTCTCGGTCATCAGCACCGCCAGCCCGTTGCCCTCGAAGTCGAGGGAGCCCGAGCCCCGCGCCTCGTAGCGGCTCGCCGGGGTGAACGATGCGCCGATGGTCACCATCTCGTGGGGATCGAACAGCAGCCCGATGTTGCCCGTCAGCGTGAACGGATCGGCCACTTTCGCCTCGACGGCGATGTCGCCCAGGGGGTCGTCGGCCCCGTTGGTGGTGATGTCGATGGTCTCCGACAGCTGCAGGTAGCTCCACTGCACGCCGCCACCGAGGGTGAGCATCGGATGCAGCTTCACGGCCACCGAGGGGCCTACGCCGAACTGGTAGATGCCGGTGTCTTTGATCGTGTACCGCTGCGGGCCTTCCTCGGGGTACAGCGATGAGGGGGCGAAGGGGCTGATGAACCCGATGGCGAAGGCCACCCGGTCGCCGATGGGGCTGGCAAAGCCCAGCTGGGGGATGTCGAAGGGGCGGGCTGCGTTCTCCACCTGGGGGTAGAACGGGTCTTCCCCGTCGATGGGGTCGGCCTTCATGCGCCGGAACTGCACGTTTTGTTGGACCCCGCTCCAGCCCAGGTTCACCGTGGGCCGGTCGATGCGGATGAGCCCGGCGGGGTTGTGGTGCTGGGCGAACTGAGTGTTCGCGCCGGCGATCCAGGCGCCGCCACGGCCGGTGGCGACGATGCCTGAGTCGGAGAAGTAGTAGCCGCCCGCATGAGCGAGGGAGAGCAGAGCGAGGATCACGAGGGCTCCCGGTGCGCCCGGGCTTCTAACGTGGTCCCAGGTGATACCTTCCCCTGATGACCGCCGACGCCACCGACCGCTATCGGTCCGGCCGCTACGCCGAGCAGCACCCCGACTGGCACGCCGCCGACGCCCCGGCCAAGGCCGAGATCATGGCCGAGCTGATCCGCTACGGCGGCATCGTGCCGAAGGTGGTGGTCGACGTGGGTTGTGGCGGGGGCGACGTGCTGTGGCACCTGTCGCAGGCACTGTCCGACGACCTGCCCGACACGCACTGGGAGGGGTGGGACATCGCCAAGGCAGCCATCCAGCGGGCGCGCAAGCGCGAGGGCGGGCAGCTGCACTACGTGTGCGGCGATCTGTTGGCCTCCGAGCGCCGCGCCGACCTGATGCTCGCCCTCGACGTCGTCGAGCACGTCCCCGACGACCTGGGCTTCCTGCGAGACCTGCGTGAGCGCGCCGACCACTTCCTGTTCCGCTTCCCCCTCGACCTGTCGGTCTGGGACCTGGTGAGGCCCCGCGCACGGCTCAATGCGGTGTGGCCCCGCTACGGGCATCGCCACCTGTACACCCGCGACCTGGCGCTGCAGCGGCTGCAGGCTGCGGGCTACCGGGTCGCCGCCGAGCGCTACCACCGGGCGCAGCCGCTGGGGAAGGGCATCGGCGACCGGCTGCGCCGGCGGGGGATGGCGGTGGCGACGCATGCCACGGTGCGGTGGCTGGGCGGCTACAGCCTGGTCGTGCTGGCCGACGGCTAGACCACCTCGAACCGGTGCCGCAGCCGCTTCAGATCGACGCGACCCCTGGCGTCGAAGGCGATGCCCTCGGCCTCGAGCCGGGCCCGCTGCAGCTCGCCCCGCGGCGTGTCGCCCCGGAAGCTGATCGTGCCCTTGGCGTTGATCACTCGGTGCCAGGGGACGTCGTCGTCGCGCAGCGCCGCCAGGGCCCAGCCCACGTGGCGCGCCACCCGGGGAGAGCCCAGCGCCGCGGCGACGTCGCCGTAGGTGGTGACCGAGCCCACGGGCACCTGCCGCACCTTGGCGTAGACGCGCTCGTGGAAGCCCTCGGTGACGACTCGCTCGCTCATGGTCCCAGGCTACCCTGGGCCGCATGACGCTGCCCCCCTTGCCTACTACGCTGACGACGGCTCGCCTGATGCTGCGTCCGTGGAGGCCCGGCGATGCGGAGGCCCTGCGCGCTGCCCTCGACGCCAGCGACGCGCACCTGCGCCCCTGGGTGCCGTTCATGCGCGACGAGCCCCGCACGCTGGCGGCGACGCGGGAGTTGCTGGCCGCCTACCCCCTCGATCCTCGGGCGGCCCGCTACGCGGTGTGGGGCGAAGGCGAGGTCCTCCTGGGAGAGGTGCTGCTGATGGGGCACCCCTCACCGGCGACGCTGGAGATCGGCTACTGGCTGCACGCCGACCACACCGGGTGCGGCTACGCGAGGGAGGCGGTCGCGGCGCTGGTGGCGGTCGGCTTGGGCTGCCCGGGGGTTGCACAGGTGGTGTTCCGATGCGACGTGCGCAACCACGCCAGCAGCGCGGTGGCCCATGCACTTGGGGCGGTCCTCGACCACGTGGCCGCCGAGGGGCACGCCTCCGACCGGGTGTCTCTTGGTCACTGGGTGCTTACTGGGCTCCGCCGAGCGCGATAGGGTCGCGGCTGCAAGGAGAAGGTCGTGATGCTGCTCCTCTGGCTGCTGGCCTGCGGTGCCAACCTCGATGCCACGGGCCCCCAGGGCATGGTGGGCGTGCTGAAGAACCACGACGGCACGCCGCTGGTGGGCCAGCGCGTGTCGACCGTCGAGACCGATGACGAGACCGACGAGACCGGTCGGTTCGAGGTGATCTGGCAGCCGCCCAACCAGCACGTGTCGATCCGGCGGACCGGGCTGGTGATCGGTCGCAGCTACCGCCCCGACGACGAGGGGAGGGTGCTGGAGCTGACGCTGCCCCGGATGCGCAGCGCCATCCTCGCCTGCCCCCCCACGCCCTGCGACGTGGTGGCCACCTGGCCCCTCGAAGACCACTTCGAGGCCACGCTGCGGCTGCGGTGCAAGGAACCGCTGGTGACGCACACCTTGATCGAGGTCCCAGAGGCGGTCCCCCAGGTGGTGTGCACGACGGGAAAGGGCGCATCGCAGCAGCCGGTGCCGGTGCAGGTCATCGACCAGCTGCAGACGATCACGCTGGCGCCACCGCAGCCTCCGGTGCGGGTGGAGGTGCGGGCGGTGAGCGGGGAGCTGCCCGGTGACTGTGAGGTCTTCGTGGGGGGCACGGTGGCCCAGGCTCGTGGCGGCGGCTTCGAGGCGACGGGGCGTGGTCAGGTGACCGTGCGGGCGACTTGTGGCGGGCGTCCGGCGCGCCCCACGGCGGTCGATGCCGACCAGCCGCCAGCGACGGTGGGGCTGGAGTGGAGTCCCACGGGGCCGACCCTCGACCTGCCCCAGCCCTTCGATGGGGTGCTGCAGCTGGTGGCCGAAGGCGGAGAGGGGGCGCCGTGGTCGATCCCCATCGAGGCCGATGGCAACGGGATCTACCCGCTTCCGCCGCTGTCTGCGGGCACCTACCGGGTGCTGCTGGTGGCGGAGGGGGAGCAGGCAGCGCTGCTCGCCGAGCCGCCGCCCGCTGTCGACGATGTGCTGGTGCTGGCGGCGACCTCGGGGGCGAGCCAGGTCGGCCGGCTGGTGCTCACCCGCGACCTCGAGGAGGGGCGGCTGCAGGTGAAGCGGGCGAAGTAGCCGCTCAGCGCCGCTCGGGGCCCTGGTAGAAGGCCGACAGCGCCTTGACCATCATCGGGTGGTCGTGGGCGCCGCACTGCTCGCGGATGCTGTGCATCGACAGCATGGCGTTGCCCACGTCGACCGTGCGCACGCCCAGACGGGCCGCCAGCATGGGGCCGACCGTGGAGCCGCAGCGCAGGTCGGAGCGGTGGGAGTACCACTGCACTGGCACCTCGACGCGCTCGCACATCATCAGGAACAGCGCACTCGTCTCGCCCTCGGTGGCATAGCGCTTGTTGGCGTTGGTCTTGATCACCGGCCCGGCGTTGATGCGGGGCATGTGCTCGGCGTCGTGCTTGTCGGCGTGGCCGGGATGCACCGCGTGGGCCATGTCGGCGCTGATCAGGAAGCTGTTGGCGAGGGCGCGGCTGTAGGTGCCGGCACCCTGCTGCTCGGCGTCGCGCAGGGTCACGCGCAGCACGTTGTCGAGGGCCCGGCTGTTGGCGCCGCGGCTCGTCTGCGAGCCGATCTCCTCGTGGTCGAACATCGCCAGCACGTTGGTGGTGGCGGGGGGGGCGTCGCGCACGCTGTCGAGGAGGGCCTCGATGCCGGAGTGGGTCGACGCGAGGTTGTCGAGACGCGCCGAGTGCACGAACTCGTTGCGGCTGCCGGCCACGGTGGGGGCCTGTAGATCGAACAGGGAGAGGTCCCATGTGAGGACGCTCGAGGGCTCGACGTCGAGCTCGGCGCTCAGCAGCTCACGGAGGGGGTCGTCGCCGTCTTTGTCGAGGCTGAGCACCGCGGGGAGGTGCTTCTGGGCGTTGAGCTTGAGGCCCTTGTCGTTGACCTCCCGGTTGAGGTGGATGGCCAGGGTGGGGATGCGGCACAGGGGGCGCCGGATGTCGACCAGCCGGCTCACCAGCTTGCTGCCCTGGCGCAGGTGCACGAGGCCGGCCAGCCCGAGGTCGCGGTCGACCCACGTGGGGATCTGCACCCCGCCGTAGACCTCGACGCCGAGCCGCACGTAGCCGTGGTTGCGCACCAGGGGCTGTGGCTTGAGGCGAAGGTTGGGGGAGTCGGTGTGGGTGGCGACCATCCGCCAGCCAGCCTCGACGACCGGCTCGCTGCCGATGACGAAGGCGATGAGGTGCCCCCCTTCCTGCACGTAGCGCCGCGCGCCGACGGGCAGGGACTCGGGGGCCTCGGACAGGTCGATGCGGGTGAAGCCCTTCGCTGCGAGCAGGTCGGCTGCGCGCTCTACCGCGTGGAAGGGGGTGGGGGAGGCGTCGAGGTAGTCGACGAAGCGAGAGACGACGGGGGAGACGGGCTCGGGCAAGGGGGCCTCGGGAGTAGGGGACTATTCGGTGGGACTGCACTGGTAGACGGCGGCGCAGCTTCCCGGGTGTCGATCATCGTCTTGGTATTCCGAGCCCTGGTCGCACGTCATGCGGCGGATCTCCGACAGGCAGTTGCGGGCCGTGGTGATCTGGAAGTTGCCGCAGTAGGCCTCGAACTCCTCCATGCCGCCCGTGACGTACTCGACACACTCCTCTTGATCGACCGGGAGCTCGGCCCACTGGCAGATGGCCGCCTTGTCGCAGATAGCGTAGGCATAGTCTGCGATGAACGTTCCTTCTGTCGTGTTCGGCTTGCACGCGACCAGGGCGAGCACCATCCACCATCGAGTCTGCATGGCCATCCTCCCGTTGTCGCGGCGTGCTCCGTGTTTAACCACACGCGCATCGGGCCGGGCAACGGGCCCACCTCCCATTGCATAGGAGCATTCATGACCGCCACCGAGCACGGCTTCCGCGCCGAGGTCCAGCAGCTGCTCGACCTCATGATCCACTCTGTCTACTCCGACCGCGAGGTGTTCCTCCGCGAGCTCGTGTCGAACGCCGCCGATGCCCTCGACAAGGCGCGTTTCTTGTCGCTCACCCGGTCCGACCTCACCCCTGCCCAGGGCGAGACGGCGGGCATCCGGGTGTCCGTCGACACCGAGGCGAAGACGATCACCCTCGACGACGACGGCCTGGGCATGACCGAAGAGGAGGTCATCGACCACCTGGGCACCATCGCCAAGTCGGGCACGAAGGCCTTCATGCAGTCCATGGCGGAAGGCGCGGAAGGGCCCGAGCTCATCGGTCAGTTCGGCCTCGGCTTCTACTCGGCCTTCATGGTCGCCGATGAGGTGCTGGTCGAGACGAAGTCCCTCCAGCCCGACGCGCCCGCGGTGCGCTGGCGTAGCCACGGCAAGGGCAGCTTCACGGTGGAAGAGGGCACGCGCACCCATCGGGGCACGGCCATCACCCTGTTCCTGCGCGACGACGCCACCGACTTCGCCGACGACGCGAAGCTGCAGGCCATCATCCGCAAGCACAGCAACTTCCTGGCCTGGCCCATCTTCGCCGGCGAGGAGCAGGTGAACAGCGGCAAGGCGCTGTGGGCCGAGCCCCCCAGCCAGGTCACCGACGAAGAAGCCAATGCCTTCTACAAGTCGGTCGCGGTCGACTGGCAAGACCCGGCCCGGCGCATCCATGTCAAGGTCGACTCGCCGCTGCAGTACGCAGCGATGCTGTTCGTGCCCGACAACCGCCCCTACGACCTGTTCCAGCCCGACGGCAACAAGGGCCCCCGCCTGTACGCCCGCCGGGTGCTCATCGAAGACCACGCCAAGGAGCTGCTCCCCGACTGGCTGCGCTTCCTTCGGGGCGTCGTCGACAGCGAAGACATCCAGCTCAACGTGTCGCGGGAGATGGTGCAGAAGACGCCGATCGTGCGCAAGATTCGCGAAGCGCTCGTCAAGCGGGTGCTCAAAGATCTCGGCAAGTGGGCCAAGGAAGAGCCTTCGGAGGAGTCCCCCAGCTACACCGACTTCTGGAAGAACTTCGGCGTGCTGCTCAAGGAGGGCTACTACCACGAGCGCCACGCATGGGGCGAAAAGCTGCTTCCCCTGCTGCGCTTCAACGCGCTGTCGCACGGCGACGGCGAGGGTCAGATGTCGCTGGAGGCCTACAAGGCCGCGATGCCCGAGGGGCAAGACACCATCTGGTTCCTCACCGCGGAGTCCCGCGAGGGCGCGCTGGCCAGCCCGCACCTCGAGGCCTTCAAGAAGAAGGGCTGGGATGTGCTGCTGCTCACCGATGCCGTCGACGAGTGGCTGATGAGCGTGCTCACCGAGTTCGACGACACGCCGCTGAAGTCGGTGTCGCGGGGCGAGCTCGACCTCGAGGAAGACGAGGCGTCCGCCGAAGACAAGATCGACCTGGAGGCCTTCACTCCGTGGGTGAAGTCGCTGCTGGCCGACCACGTGGTGGATGTGCGTGAGTCCACCCGCCTCACCGACTCGGCGTGCGTGCTGGTGGATGCCGACGACGGCATCTCGGCGAACATGGAGCGCATCCTCGCGCAGGCTCAGCCGGGGTCGGGGATGAAGGCCAAGCGGGTGCTCGAGGTCAACCCACGCCACCCGCTGATCCGCAACCTGGCGGGGCTACACGAGGGCGGCCACACCGAGGCGGCCGAGCAGATGACACGGCTGCTGTACGACGATGCCTGCCTGCTCGAAGGCACCGTGGTGGAGCCGGCGGCGATGGGGCGCCGGCTGCAGCAGCTGCTCCTGCGCGCGTCGGAGTCGGCTCTTGCCTGAGGGGCACGGGGGCCTGGTCTGGTAGACTAGGCCCCTCTGCCGCCTCTGCGGCGTTGCTCTGGTGACCGGTCTATGCGCGTTGCTCTGTTCTTCGACGGCAAGAACCACATGAAAGACCTCCGTCGTACGGCGCACGACACGTGGCTCGACCACGGGGCGATGGCGCGATGGGTCACCGAGCACGTGGGTGGCACGCGGATGATCGCGGCCTACTACTACACCGGGGTCCCCCATCCGAACGACGAGGGGGCGGAGCGGCGTGCCCTGGCCGATCTGCTCGAGGAGCTGGAGCGTCGGCCGGGCTTCTTCGTGCGGCGGTTCAACCGCCGGGCCACGAGCCGTAGCTGCCCGCACTGCCACCAGTCGATCAGCTACACCGAAGAGAAGATGGTTGACACCTCCCTCGTCGCCGAGGTGATCCAGCTCGCGGTGGCCGACGCCTTCGATGTCGCGGTGATCTTCTCCGGCGACCTCGACCTGTGCCCGGCACTGACGGCGCTGCATGCCCTGGGCAAGCAGGCGTGGATCGCCACCTTCGGCAGCCAGGGGCTGAGCCGCTCGCTGGTGCGGTCGGCGTGGTCCCAGATCGACCTGCTGGAGAACATGAGCGAGTACAGCCACCAGGGCCTCGGCGTCGAGCCCACGGCCACCGAGACGGCGCCCCTCGCTCCCGGCGACATCGACCAGGAAATGCTCCGCGAGCTGCAGCGAGCGGAGACGCACTTCGTGGGCGGCGGCGGCTTCGTGGGGGCCCACTACTTCATTCACCGCTGGAAGGGGCACGGCATTCCCGACAGCCCCGATCTACGGCGTCAGGCCGTGCAGCGGCTGATGTCGATGGGCAGCATCGAGAGCTACATGGTCGACGGCAAGACGGCCCTGCGCACACCCTCCGATGAAGACACCGCTACCGTGCACCTCGGCGACGAAGAGGAGACGGTGGAGATCCGGGTGACCGAGGCGGTGCGCAGGCTGCGCACCAAGCTCAAAGACTGATCACCAGCCCAGGCCCCGGGCGGCACGGGCGGCGAGCTCGACGACCTCGCGCAGCGACTCGGGGGCGAGGGGCAGCCCCTGCACCCGCAGGTGCACGTCGTCGACGCTCACCACCCCGCGCTCCGACAGGCGCAGCAGGGCCTCGCGGGCATCATCGGTGAGCAGCTCGATGATGGCCTGAGGGTCGTAGCCCTTCACCACGAAGCGGTCGTCGAAGGCCTCGTCGCCCACTTGGATGTCTTGGCCGACGCTCCAGTAGCCGTCGGGTGCCTCCTGCCGCTCCACCAGCAGGCCCGTTTCAGTGTGGTCGAGGAAGGCGAGCTTGACCTCGGCGCCGTAGCCGCGTGGGGCTCGCGCGGGCGTGATGCTCACCGGGTGGCCCTCGATGTGGCCCTCCAGGCCAGGGAAGCAGGAGACCAACGACAGCCCCAGCTCGGCCGCCAGGGCCTCGTAGGGGGGAACCAGGTCTTCGAGCCCAGGTGCGGGGGACCCCTCTCTCCGCGCCTCGTAGAGCACGCGCGCGAGGCGCGTCAGGCCGTCGACGAGCTCCTGCAGCTCGCCGGTGCGGGCCAGGGGCGCCGGCAGATGCACCCTCACGGACTGATCGGTGACCACCACATCCCGCCAGCGCGTCACCATGCCGTCGAGGGCGCTCAGGACCTCACCCCGCAGCAGCAGCTCGCGAACGGCACGGGGGTCGTCGCCATGCACCTCCAGCTGCCGCTCCAGCTCGGCGTCGGGCAGGGCGACCTCCGGGCTCCGAGCCCTGCGGAAGATCCGCTCGGACAGCCCCCGCCGGCGGATCAACAAGCCCAACGCCAGCGGGCGCTCGAGGTCGAGCACGGCCCAGGTGATGTGCCGACGGTCGGGGCCGTGGCCGACCATCACCTGACCGACCCACAGCCTCTTGCTGGCCAGGTAGCCCTGCAGCGACAGGCCACGGGTGTCGACCGGCAGCCCGAGGCGCCGGCTCACGTCGCCATAGGCCTCGGCCACCGCCAGCTGGCGCATGCCCCGGCGCACGACCAGGAACAGGGCGGCGAGAGGCAGGGCGATACCCACCAACAGGCAGGTGAGACCGGTGAGCGCATCCACGTGCGGGTCGAGTCCTTAGAAGGCGATGACCGTGCCGGCCGACACCTGGGGAAGCAGGCCGGACTGACCGACGCCATCCTGGATGAGACTCCAGTTCTTACCCGTCCAGCCGCCCACCGCGAGGTTGATGTTCAGGCCGAAGTTGTTGATGATCATGAAGTCGCAGCCGCCGCGAAGGCGAGCCCCGCCCGCCCAGTCGGCGCCGATGTCGTCTTTGTAGTACTGCACGAAGATCACGTCGGCCCCGACGTAGGGCTGAGCGATGCTCGGCGTCGTGAACTTGTACATCCCGCCCAGGTTGACCGGGAAGATGGTGTTCCACTCGCTCTCGATGCCGGTCGCGAGCTGCAGCTCGAGGGGGAGCACCCGGTTGACGGCGTAGCCCTCGAGACCGGCGAGGAGGTGGAAGCCCTCGGCGACGGGCACGGCCACCTCGGCTCCGACCGTGGCGAAGTCGAACACGAAGTATTTGGCATAGCCGCCGCGGGCGGTGATCTGCATCGTGCTGGCGATGTCGCGCTCGATGGTCGCGCCGGCGTTGCTACCTCGGCTCTCCCTGCGGGAGGGCTCTTCGTCGAGGTTCTGGACGGGCTGCCCGCCATTGCGCGCCATGGCGGCCTCGCGCGCGAGGTCGGGGTCGTAGGGCCCGGTGTAGTTGGGCGGCGGCTGCGGCGGGTAGGCAGGCTGCGGCGGCGGGGTGTAGGCGGGCTGCGGTGGCGGCGCGTAGGTGGGCTGCGGCGGCGGCGTGTAGGCGGGCTGCGGCGGCGGGGCTGCGTAGGTCGGCGCGGGCGGAGCCGCGGTCGGAGCGCCGAACTGGATCATCTGGTCGACCTCCTCGGCGGAGATCTCGGCAGCGCTGGCACCGAAGCTGATCATCCCGGCGGCATCGGCATCGCTGATCGGAGCGGGCTGCGGCGGCGGCGGGGTGTAGGCGGGCTGCGGCGGCGGGGTGTAGGCGGGCTGCGGCGGCGGCGCGTAGGCAGGCTGCGGAGGCGGCGCGTAGGTGGGCGCGGGCAGAGGAACGGCTGCCGCCACGGGGATGCCACCGCCTTCCTCGGGCAGGTCGTCGAAGTCGTCGAAGTCGTCGACCGTGGCGGCACCACCGGAGGCCTGCGGGTTGTTGCCCGTGAGCATCTCCTGCACGATGGGCGTCATCTGGTTCGCCATCGCGGTGGAGTCGTTGGGGACCACGAACTGGCGCCGCCGGGCGATGGACTGCCCGTCGTAGAACACCAGGTCGAGATTGAAGTTGCCGCCGCTCGGGGTGACCTTGCCTGTGAGCAGCTGGTCGCCGCCTGCCCGCTGCGCAATGCCCGCGAGGCAGCGGGGATCCATCAGGCAGGGATCGGTGATCTCGTTGGCGTTGGGCACTTCCTTGACCGAGTCGACCCCCGGCGAGAACTCCAGCTCGGAGCTCATCAGCTGGCGAATGCCGTCGACACGCTTCTCGTCGGCCCCTTGCACGTTGGCCAGCGGCGTGAGCACGACGGTCGCGGCCGACGCGCTCGTCGACACCAGCAAGGAAGCCAGGAAGAACGATGTGATTGGCAACCTGTGCATCGACCCTCCTCCCCTTCGTGGACCGAACGTGCGGCCGGTATAACCCTTACAGTCGCGCCGGGAAGCGACGGCTGCGCCTGAGGCGACCCGCGAGCCCGCCGCGGTGTTCCCCTCCCGGTGCGCCCACCCCCACCTCTACGATTCTATCCCATCGACACGCTTCGAGGACTCAGGGCCCGATGCGGCAGGGGGGGGACTACGCTGCAGCAGCCCCCTCGTCGCCAGCCTGCGAACCCGCCGATACGCGAGCCTCGCCTCGGCAGACAGGGCGCGCGGGTCGGTGCCCTTGAGCCGCTCGCGCAGCGCCTGACGACCCTCTTCGGGTTGCCCGCGCAGCACGCCTTCGGCCAGCACCCGCACCTGCGACAGCAGCCGGAGGGCCTGCTCGGTGTGTCGGTCGTTGCTGTGGGTGAGCACGTCACGGGCGGCCTCGAACTGCTTGGTGCACTCGTCGACGTTCAGCTGCTCGGCCTCCAGCTCGGCCCGCCAGGCCGTGAACAGCGCTTCCAGGCGGTAGGCTCGCTGGCGGTGAAGCTGGGTGATGGCCTGTGCGTAGTAGGTGCGGGCGGCGTCGGGCTGCTCGTCGAAGTGGTAGAGCAGGCCCAGGTAGGCCATCACGCGGCCCTCGGCGTGGGGGTCGTTTCGCTCCCGCGACAGAGCCAGCGCCTCCAGCAGGTGGCCGCGGGCGGTCGCGTGGTCGGCCCGGGCAATGGACACGACGGCCAGCAGCAACAGCGCGTGGCTCTCCTGGCGCCGGTCGCCGATGGCGCGCGCGCGCTCGATGGCTCGGGCGAGCCCGGCGCTCGACTCGCCGTAGCGGGTGAGCTGGTAGTCGAGGGTGGCCAGCTCCTGGCGGGTGCGGCACTCCGCGACGACAGAGCCGAGCTCCTCGTGCAGTCGGATGGCCTCGCGACTCACCGAGCGAGCGGCGGTGGTGCGCCCGGTGCGGCGGTACAGCTCGCCCATCCACCCCAGCACCCGGGCGAGCAGGTGGCGGGCGTCGACCGCCCGTAGGCCCATCGAGCCTTCGACCAGGGCCACCTCTGCCTGCTCGAAGTCGCCGGTGCGCAGGTGCACCGAGCCTTCCAGGGCCCGGGCGAGGGCGGCGCGCATGGGGTCTCCCAGCTCCTCGAAGCGAGCGCGCACGTCGCCAAAGGCCTCGACGGCGTGGGTGTTGTCGCCCTCGACCATCCACACCCGCCCCTGGATCAGCTCCGTGCGAGCGACACCGCGGGCGTCTCCCCATCGCTCGGCGAGGGACCTCGCTCGGTCGAGGTCGCTCTGGTGACCCTCGACGCCGGCCCGGAGCCGGCAGTCGGCCCGGGCGACCAGCGCGCGAACCTGCAGCACGGGATCGTTGCCGAGCACGCTGTCGCCGGCCCGAATGGATGCGTCGAGGAGCAGGAGCTCCAGCGGGAGCGGGCCGCGGCTCCGGAGGACCGGCTCGAGGACCAGCACGGCCTGCATCGCACGATCCGCCCACGCGGCATCGTCGGGAGCGCGGTCCACCCCCCAGTCGATGATGGCGAGCAGCTTCTCCCAGTCGAGGGCCAGGCGCGCCAGCACCTCGGGCCGGTTGCGCCCGAAGGCCTGCTGCGACCACCTCCCGCAGCGCTCGAGCACGAGGTGCGCCAGCCGTGCCTCGTGGCTCTCTCGGGTCTCGTCGGAACACTGGCCGACCAGGACCTCCGCGATGGCCTCGGGCATCCCGAAGCGGGTGATCTGGGCGAGCTCGGCATCGATGCGGCGCACCAGCAGGCTTCGGGTGGCCAGCGACCGCAGGGTGGCCACGATCTCCTCTCGAGGGAGCGGCTCGTCGAGCATGGCGTTGGGCAGGTCCGGCTCGAACCAGCCCGGGACCAGGGCGCAGACCCGCAGCACGGCTCGCTCCTGCTCGCTGAGCGCTTCCACCGCGACGTCGACCATCTCCTCGAGGGGCACGCTGCGGCCCAGGAAGCGGGCCGCGAGCTGAGAGGCGCTGTGCTGCGTGACCGCTCCCCCGGCGACGCGTATGGCGAGGGCATTGCCCCCCAGCGCCTTGACCGCCAGGGCCACGTCGACCGGCTCCCCGAGCACGAAGCCGGTGTGGGCCGACGTGGCGGCGAGGGTGTACAGACGCACGGCATCGGTGTGACGAGCGCCCGGACCGGTCGCGCACGCGAGGGGTCGCAGCAGGTAGGTGGTGGCGCCGCTGTGCTCGGTCGCCTCGGTGCTGTGGACGACCACGCGCAGCTCGGGTGCGAGCTCGAGCCATCGCGCCAGGGCCTTGCGGCTCGCCTCGTGGCCGTCGACCACGAGCAGGGTGCTGCCCAACGCCAGGAAGGCATGGCCCAGCTGCTCGATCGCTCGGGCTTCGTCGGTGGCCCGCGACAGCGGCACGGACAGCACGTCGGCTACTGCGCGCACGATCTCCAGCGTGTCGCTGCTCCGTGGCCGTACCGTGAACACCCCCCCAGCGCGGCGGAAGGTCTCCGGTGGGTAGGCCGCGAGCTGGGCGCACAGCCGGGAACGGCCGACCCCGGCGTGGCCCGCTACGTGAAGCCACCGCACGCCGAGGACCAGCAGCTCGCGAAGCGCCTCGAGGTCGCCCTCTCGCCCGAGGATCGGGGCTCGACGTTGGCTGGCCAGGTGCTGTGCGAGGCCCGTGGGGAACTCTCGGGCATCGAGGGCCTCCGGCATGAGCTGGAACACCCGGGTGGAGCCCTGCACCCCCGGAAGGGAGTGGGGACCCAGATCCCGCAGCACGGCGCCCGCAGGGAGGGGGCCTCGCAGGTAGCGCCAGGCCTCGGAGGAGATGAGGGTCTGCCCGGCGTGAGCGGCGTGCAGCAGGCGGGCACCTTGGTAGACCGCAGGCCCCTTGAGGCCGGAGGCCGTTCGATGGAAGGGGCCCCGATGGATGGCCGCTCGGGCCCGAAGCCCCCGATGCAGCAGCACGCCGTCGGCGCTTCGCACCTCCGCAGCATCAGGATGCACGAGCACGGTGGCGGGCCAGTCGAGCGTCAGGAGGCGCTCGTGGATGCGGATGGCGAACGTGCAAGCCGCCGACGCCTCTTCGAACTGCACTGCCATGCCACGCACCGAGGACACGCCGACCTCGCCGCCCAGCTCTCCGGACAGCTCATGCACGAGCTGCGATGCGCTCGCCTTCGCGCGCGCCATCGCGGCCGGCACCCGGGCCTCGATGGCCTCGAGCCCCACCAGCTGGACCAGCGCCAGGCACGGGCGGGACGAGGACAAAGGCTAACGAACCCCCAGCAGTTCGACCTCGAAGACCAGGGTCGACCCCGGGGGGATGACGGTAGAGAACCCACGATCTCCGTAGGCGAGCTCGCTGGGGATGGTCAGCTTGCGCTTGCCGCCCACCTTCATGCCCGCGACCCCGCGGTCCCAGCCCTGGATCACCTGCCCCTGGCCGAGGACGAAGCGGAAGGACTGATGGCGATCGAGGCTGGAGTCGAACTTGGTGCCGTCGGTGAGCCAGCCCGTGTAGTGGACCTCCACCTCGTGGCCCTTGGCCGCGGCCGCACCCGAACCCACGACGAGGTCTTCCTGAACGAGGTCTGCCATCGTTGCCTCCCGCCGAGACCCTACCACCGTCCAGCTCGTGCCCGGCTACCGTACGGTCGGCGCCCCTCTGTCGATGCGGGAAGCCTTGCGCGGAAGCGGTGAATGCGATTACAGGCCTCACGCTTTCGGGGGAAAGATCATGATCGATGCACGCCTCGCGCTGCTCGCTTTTGCGGCCGGCTGCGGAACTATCCAGTATTACCCTGACCTCACGCCTGCCGAGTCCACCGGTTCGGTCACGGGTTCCGACGGGTCGGATGGGGTCGACGGAGACGACGGAGACGCTCCGGTCGAGACCGTGGGCGGGGAGTCGTTCGTGGTCGATGGGGTCTACCCGCCCTACGGCACCCACGTCGGCGGCGCCGAGGTGGTCATCGAGGGCGGTCCCTTCGACGCGTTCACCGAGGTGTGGCTGGGCGATGTGTCGGCCGAGGTGCTCTCCAGCAGCGAAGACGAGCTCGTCGTGCGCGTGCCCGCCATGGATGTCGGGGTGGTCGACGTGGTCGTCGAGCGCGACGGCGCCGAGGCGCGCGTGTCGGATGGATTCCGGGTGTGGGAAGACGCCTCGGGCCTCGTCGGCCTGGCTGGCACCGTCGCCATTGTCGACGTGGTCGGCGACTACTGGGCCGCGAACGTCACCGACCGTGCCTACGCCGCCTTCGCGCTGGTGGAGCCCGTTCGCTACGAGTCGTGGGAGGAGTACACGCCGGTGTTCAACACCTGCGCGAAAGACCACACCCCCCCGACCCTCGACCTGCTCGATGCCGGGGCCGCGTCCCTGGTCAGTGCATCGGCGGAGATCGACCTCGAGTCCATCGATGGCTGGATGGAGAGCGAGGGAGGCGTGGAGGCCGGCCAGGGCTACGACCTGGTGGCCGGCGAGGCTTCCGATGCGTGGGAGGCCTTCACCATCGACGACATGGTGCGCATCCCCGATGGCCTGCGGGTGACGGGTCCCGACCTCGACTCGGCTGCGCCGCTGCGGGTGCCTCGGCAGTTCGACGTGTTCTGGGATGCCCAGAGCCCCGGCGACTACGTGGCCATCGTGATGGAGAAGACGGTCTACAACGCCAACACCCAGACCTACGTGCTGGAAGAGACCCTGACGTGCGCCGTGGCAGACGCGGGTGAGTTCACCGTGCCGGGCAGCCTGTGGGCCGACTGGGACCGTGATGAGACCATCTTCGTCCGCATCGGGCGCGTCCGGGAGTCCACGGTGTCGCTCCCCTACAACAACGCTGACGTAGCAGTGACGGGCGCCTACTGGATCTCCGGCGCCCTGATGGCCGACTGATGAGCGACGCGGAAGGCCGCGCCCTGGCGCGGCTGCAGGCCGACGATGGCGAGGCCCTCACCGCGCTGGCCCGGATGGTCGTCGACGAGGCGACCGAGACGCCCCTGCGCGACATCGCGAGCCCCCGCTGGGTGGCCTCTCAGCTCAAGGCGGTGCTCGAAGCCGGCACCCATGGCGACCAGGTTCGCGACTGGGTCGACCGGCGCATCGCGGCGGAGCGCGACCGATGGTCCACCGACGAGCGCACCCTGCGGCAGTTCATGGTCCCCGAGGCCGAAGAGCCGCTGCGCGACCTGCTCGGCCGGGCCTACGCTCCCGATGAAGAGCTCGTGTTTCGAATCATCGACCAGGCGGCGCTCCGCGGGCTGGTGCGCGCGGTGCTGGCCGACTCGATGGCGCGGTGGCGGAAGCGGGTGGGGGATGTCGACAAGGGCATGCTGGGCGGGCTCGGCAAGCGGGCCGCCTCCCGTGGGCGGGGGTTGTTCGGCAACCTCGGCAGCATGGCCGAGAACCTGGTGGAGTCGGTCAAGGAGGAGGTGGAGAACACCTTCGACGTGCGGGTAGGCGACGTCACCTCGGGCGCCAACCACGAGGCGATGCGGGCGATCGCTCGCTACATCGCCGACCCCGAGCACGCCGCCGCCTTCGGGGAGATGCGTCTGCAGATCCTCGACGTGCTGCTCGACGCGACCATCGCCGAGCTGGTTCTGGAGGCCGACAAGCTGGGCCCCGAGGAGATCGTCAGCGTCGTCGTGGGCGCCACGCGGGCGGCGGTCAGCCGCGACGACTTCGTCGAGCGCACCGAGGCCCGGGTGGCCAAGGTGATGGAGGAGGCTGGCGACGGCACCTTCGGCGCCTGGCTCGACGAGGTGAACCTGCGCGAGGTCTGGGCCGACACCACGACCGATCTGGTTGCTGAGCGGCTGAAGGCGGTGGTGCACACCGAGCGCTTCCTCAGCTGGTGGTCCGACCTGCACGCCTGAGCCACGCCCCGAAGCCGATGGCTGCGGCGAGGCCGATGGCGAGGGCCGCAGGGGTCGGTAGCACGGGAACCGCGAGCACCAGCGCCCAGGCGGTGAGCCGCGTCACGAGGCTGGCGACCACGCCGCCAGCCTGGGAGGCGGCCCCCAGGGTGGTGGCGCCGACGAGGGCCGCGAAGGGGTCGAGGGGCGCCTTGACCACGGCCCAGGCCGTGCTCGCGGGCACCACGCCGACCTGCCGCACCAGCACGCCGCGGAACATCAGCTCTTCGGTGGCGATGAGGGCCAGTGCGCCCCACCAGGGCACCGCGTCGGGCACGAACGCGTCACCCAGCCGCTGGCTGATGGCGCCGAGGAGGGTCGTGGCGTCGGTGAAGGCCTGAAAGCCGCCGCTCGACAGCGCCAGGGCCACCCCGGCACCTGCCGCGAGGAGCAGGGCCGGGGGGCTGGGCCGCCGCAGGTCGAGGAAGGTGTGCATGGGACCGGTGTGACCGGCAGCCCGTAGCAGGCCCCAGCCCAGCAGCGCGGCGCTCGCGCCCAGGGCAGCCGTGCCGACGGACAGCTCGTCGGTGAGCCCGGGGTTGCCGGCCTGACGCCACAGCTCGGGGCCGACGAGGGGGATCCACAGGGCGAGGCCGGCAGCGGCTCCGGCCACGGTCGCGCCCGTCCAGCCCGTGCCCAGCGGGGCCTCGGCGGGCGACTCGTCGAGGTCGCGAGCGGCGAGCATCAGCAGCACCGCCGTCAGGGTCAGTGTGGAGCCCGCCGCGACCAGGGGGGCGGTGGTCGTCGCCTCCAGCCACACGTCGCCGGAGGTGATCAGCGCACCGCCCAGGGGGACCAGCGCGCCCAGGTGAGGATCGTAGTCGCCCAGCACGTAGGCCGCGAGGGCGGTGACCATCAGCGCAGCGGGCTGCAGGCGCAGGGCGGTGGCGGTGGCACTCACCACGTCGGTGGCGCGCCGCACCACCCACAAGCCCAGCGCTGTGAGCCCCATGGGCACGGTGGCGAGGGCCAGCAGCCACCAGCCCATGGGGACCACGTCGCGCCACAGTGCCACGGCTGTGAACGACAGGGTCGCCGCCAGCCCGAAGCCCGCCCACGCCAGCCACTTGCCGACGATGATCTCCCGGCGGGTGACTGCCGCGGTGAGCAGGGAGGTGAGGGTGCCGCGCGAACGCTCGGTCCCAATGGACGACGAGACGGGGCCTGTGAGCGACGACGCCGCGATCAGCGCCAGCAGCAACCCGCGGTGGGGAGCTTGCTGCTCGGGCGTTCGCCAGGCGATGGCCACGGCTCCGCGGGGGTGCTGCTCGTCGAGGACCTCGCGGATCGTCTGGTCGAGGTCGGGCCCCGACAACACCAGCTCGTCGTCGCCTTGCTGGAAGGCGGTGGCCCGTGCCGTGGGCCGGAGCCGAACCCGGGGCAGGGAGAGCACCTCGGCGGGCACGTCGCCGGCCACATCGGCGAAGCCGAGCTGGGGGGGCGGCTGCTTGTACAGCGACGTAGGCAGCAGCAGCGCGATCAACACGCCGGGAACGAACAGGCCCTGGCGACCCTTGAGCTCCTGGCGCAGATCGCGCCATGCCAGAGCGGCCACGCGGCGTGGGCGCATCACGAGGCCCTCCCGACCCGCCACGCGAAGACGGCAGCGGCAGGGGGCCCGAGGGCCAGGCCACCCAGCGCAGACGACCATCCGGGGCCGTTGGTCAGGATGCTCGCCAGGGGCAGGTAGCTACCCATGGGCAGGCTCGTGCCCACCGCAATGAAGCCGGCCACCGCGAAGGTGCCGGTGGCGAAGGCAGCCGAGAAGCCGTTGCGGATGCCCCCCCCGCCGATGAGGGCGAGGCCCACGGCGGCGGCAGCGGCCATGGCGCCGACGCCCCGCAGGAAGTGGTCGACCGGCGCGAGGCTGTCCATCATCACCACCATCAGCAGCACCGTCAGGCCCCAGGCGGCGGACAGGATCCCGACCGTGGCGGCCCAGCGAGCAAAGCCGGGCATCCAGGTAGGCACCGGCAGGGAGCGCTCCACGTCGATGATCGCCTCGTCGCGGTCGCGGGCCACCGAGCCCATGGCGAAGACCATGGCGTACAGCACGTAGAGGAACGCCAGGGGACGCAGCCCGTGCCCCCCCACCACCCGCACCCCTTCATGGGGGAGGAGCGGTCGAGTGGGGACCATGCGCCAGGCGGCCCCACGCTCCTGCCGAAGCACGTTCTCCAGGCGAAAGGTGGACTCCGGGAACGCGGCGCTCCAGATGGTCTGCCCGTCGGTGCCCAGGTAGATGCGCCCCGCCTCGACGGCGACGGCGGGGTCGGCCTCCTCCACCACCAGCCATCCTTCCTCGCTCAGCCGGGCCGCCACGTCTGCGGGAAAGCTCGGGGGCACCGCGACCGACAGCTGGGGGGTCGTCCAGGCGGCGACCGCCAGCAGGGTGAGGCTGACCGTGGTCGGGCCGAGGAAGGCGGGCCACACCACGGAGCGCACGACCCGAGACTCCCGGAGGAAGCGCAGCACGGTGAACCAGGTGAGCGTGAAGAGCGCGCTCACGCGTCGGCCCCCACCAGCGCGATGAAGGCGTCGTCGAGGTTGTCGACGCCTGCCTGCTGCAGCACCTCGGCGACCGTGCCCTCTGCGACCAGGCGCCCCCTCGCCACCACGCCCACTCGATCGACCACGCGCTCGACCTCCCCCATGATGTGCGACGACAGCACCACGCCGCGCCCCGCATCACGCTGCTCGCGGATGACGGCGAGCACGTCGCGGCGGCCCGGCACGTCGAGGCCGTCGGTGGGCTCGTCGAGGAGCAGCACCGGTGGCTCGTGCACGAGGGCTCGCGCCAGCACCACCCGCCGCTTCATCCCGGTGGACAGGCCGCCGCAGGGGGTGTCGGCGTAGGGGATGGCTCCCAAGCGGCCGAGCATCTCCTCGGCCCGTTCGCGCGGGCGGGCGACGCCCTGGATCGACGCGAACAGGCGCACCACCTCCCGAGGGGTGAGCCGCTCGGGCAGCCCGGCCTCGGCGGGCACGTAGGCAAGGCGCGACCGCGCCCCCAGCGGGTCGGCGCGCCGATCGATGCCCCCGATCTCGATTCGCCCCTCGTCGGGCTCGGCCAAGGTAGCTAGGCAGCGCAACGTGGTGGTCTTGCCGGCACCGTTGGGGCCGAGCAGGCCGTAGACCTCACCGGCTGCGACCGTGAAGCCCAGCCCGGCCACGGCGGTGACGGCACCCCCTCGGGCGGGGTAGCGCTTCACCAGGCCTTGGACGAGGATCGGGGGGCTCACGAAGCGCTCCTTATGGTGTCGGGCCGGCTGCGGCGCGCGATGCCGTCGTCAGGTTACTCGGACGCGCTGAACGGGGGTGAGATGCAGACGCTTTCCAGCTATCTCGAGGGTCGGTGGGTCACGGGCGAAGGCGCTGCCCGCCAGCTTCACGACGCCACCACGGGTGAGCCCATCGCGTCGGTCGCCAGCGGCGGCCTCGACCTGTCGGCCGCCCTGCGACACGCGCGCGAGGTCGGCGGCCCCGCCCTGCGCGCGATGACCTTCGCCCAGCGCGGCGCCATGCTGGAGGCCCTCGCGGGGGTGATCCATGCCCACCGCGACGAGCTGCTGGAGCTGTCGGCTCGCAACGGCGGCACCACCCGCGGCGACGGCAAGTTCGATGTCGACGGCGCCTCCGGCACGCTGAGCTGGTACGCCTACCTGGGCAAGAAGCTCGGCGATGCGAAGATCCTCCTCGACGGGGAGCCCGAGCGGGTGCTCCGCAGCAAGCGGTTCGTGGGGCAGCACGTTTACACGCCGCGCCGCGGGGTCGCAGTCCACATCAACGCCTTCAACTTCCCCGCATGGGGCCTGGCCGAGAAGGCCGCGGTGGCCTGGCTGGCTGGCATGCCGGTCGTCGCGAAGCCGGGCACGGCGACGGCCTGGCTCACCCAGCGCATCGTCGAGCTGTGGGTCGACGCCGGGGTCCTGCCCGATGGGGCGCTGTCGCTGCTGATGGGCGGTGCCGGCGACCTGCTCGACCACGTCGGCCCGCAAGACTGCGTCGCGTTCACCGGGGGCTCGGAGACCGCCGCGCGGATCCGGAGCCACCCCGCGATCGTGGCCCACAACGTGCGCCTGAACATCGAGGCCGACTCCCTCAATGCCTCGGTCCTCGGCCCCGACATCGAGGTCGGCAGCGACACCTGGTTCATGTTCGTCAACCAGGTGGTGCGCGACCTCACGCAGAAGTGTGGCCAGAAGTGCACGGCCGTGCGCCGGGTGATGGTGCCCACTGCCCTCGTCGACGATGTGGTGGAGGCCCTCACCGACCGGCTGTCGGGGGTCACGGTCGGGGCGCCGGGCGACAAGGGCGTCGAGATCGGCCCCGCCGCCAGCGCCAGTCAGCAGCGGGCGGTGGCGTCCGGGCTGGAGCAGCTCGCGGCGGGCTGTGAGCTCGTGTGGCAGGGCGAAGCGCCCGCCCAGGGCTACTTCGTGCGGCCGTCGCTGTTCCGCTCCGACAAGGGGCTCGACACCCCGTTCGTGCACGAGCACGAGGTGTTCGGGCCCTGTGCCACGGTGCTCACCTACGACGGCAGCCCCGAGGTCGCGACGGCCCTGGTGGCTGCTGGCGGCGGCGGGCTCGTCGCCAGCGTCTACTCCGACGATCCTGCGTGGGGTGGGCAGGTCGTCCTCGGCGTCGCGCCCTACTCGGGCCGGGTCCACTGGGGGAGCCGCAAGGTGCACGACCAGTCGCCGGGTCCTGGCACCGTGCTGCCCAACCTCGTGCACGGCGGGCCGGGCAAGGCCGGTGGCGGCGAAGAGCTGGGGGGGCGCCGTGGGCTGCACTTCTACATGCAGCGCACGGCCATCCAGGCCGACAAGGGCCTGCTCGACCGCGCCTTTGCGGCGGCGGGGGTCCTGGGCGACGAGGCCTGACGTGGCGCTCCCTGCCAGCGCCGATGTCGTCGTGGTGGGGGCCAGCACCGCGGGCCTGCTGATCGCACGGTGGCTGGCGGAGGCGGGGGTCGACGTGGCCGTGCTGGAGGCAGGCCCGGTGGGTCAGGCCGCGAGCGGGCGTGGGCTCGGCCTGGTCGAGCATGGCGTGCTGGAGCACCCGGGGCGCACGGTGGCGTCGCTGGGGCAGGAGCGCGCAGCGGCGCTGTGGGGCTGGGCGGCTCGTTCGCGTCAGCTGCTCGACGCCCTCGGCCTGTTCGAGGCGACGGGCACCGTGTGGGCCAGTGTGTTCGCCGGTGAGGCCGGCGATATCGAGCGCTCGGTCGCTGCGCTGCAGGGCCTCGGGGTGTCTGCCGAGGCGCTGGAGGCCGCACAGGTGAGCCGCCGCACGGGCGGTCGCTTCGAGCAGGGCGGGCTGGCGCTGCCCGGCGATGGTCGGGTCCCCCTGGGCCACCTGCACCAGCTGGCGCGACTCGCTGAGGCGGCGGGGGTGGGGGTGCACTCAGGTGCGGCGGTCATCGCGCTGCGCGATGGGGTCGATGGGCTCGAGGTCGTCGTCGGAGAAGAACGGGTGGCGGCCGAGGCGGTGGTGCTGGCCTGCGGGGTGGGGGCCGCGTCGCTGCATCCTGCGCTGGCCGGGCTCATGCCGGTGCGGGATCAAGGGCTCCGGGTCGAGGGCCAGCCGGCGTCGGGCTCGGTCACGGCCGGCCGGGCGGGGCAGGGCTGGACGTGCTGGCGGGTCGACGACGACGGTGTGCGGGTGTCGGGGGCGCGGTGGGCGAGTCCCCACCTGGAGGTTGGAGAGCGCGACGCGTCGGTGATCGTGCCGTCGATCCAGAGCAAGCTCGAGGGCTTCGCGCGCCAGCGCCTCGGCCTCGACGGCCCGGTGGTGGAGCGGTGGGCGTGGGTGTTCGCGCAGTCCCCCGATGGGCTGCCGGTCGTCGGGCCGCTCCCCGGGGACCCTCGGCTGGTGGGCTGTGTGGGCTTCGGGGCGACGCCGCTGGGGCTCGAGGTAGCGGCGGCTCGCAGCGTGGCCGAGGGGCTGCTGGAGGGAGAGGGCGAGGTCGAGGTCCCGTGGATGCTGTCGTCGCGCCGCATCGTGCGCTGGCGCTACGGGCGGTAGGGCTACCGCCGGCTGGCGACCCAGCCACACACGACGAAGAGCAGCGCCTTGGCCAGTAGCTCGTCGTCGCTGTGATCGTGGGGGACCACGCCCAGATCCACCGACTCGATCGTCTGTGCGGTGGCGGCCTGCTCGGCCGGCTCGGGAAAGCGCTGGTGCTGCAGCGGGAGGCCAGCCACACCCGGGGGCCAGGCCTGGCGGTCGAGCCACTGCAGGCTCATGTAGGGCGTGAGGCGCACCACCCCGGTGTCGAGGTGCTCCTGGCCGAACCAGCGCTCCATCCAGTCGAGCCGGGTGGACTCTGCCAGCGGCCCCTCGTCGACATCGCTCCGCCCGCCGATCACCCCACCGACGCTGACCACCGCCACGACCTGATCGCGCAGGCCGGCGTGGTCGACCAGCACCTGCAGCAGCCCCGGCACGGCGTCGCCCTCCGCCACCAGCACAAGCCGCGTGTCAGGTCGCTCGAGGGCGTCTTCGAAGGCCGCGACGAGCTCTTCGGACGGTGGGGCGTCGAGGCGGAGGCTGTCGGGGGCCATGGCCTGCAGGTGCGGCAGCAGGCGGGGCGGCTCGGTGCCCGCGATCAACACCAGGCGAGCGCCGAGGCGGTGGAGCAGCACGTCGTGGAGGGGGACCTCGCCTGCGCCCCACGCCGCGACGTCGTCCCACGTCGTGTCGGGGCGAGCCGGCCCCGACGGCGCGTAGGCGGCGCCGAGCTCGTAGGGGTCGTCGAGCAGCATCGCGCGGGCGTCTTCATCGTCGTCGTACAGCACCGCCCACCGATCGGCTGGCTCGGGCACGGCCCGGAGACGCTCCAGCAAACCTTGCTCCCCCTCGAGCAGCGTCGGCGGCGCCACGCCCGGGTGCCGCACCTTCTGCTCGGGGAAGCGGCCAGCGGGGTGGTAGGGCACGGCGGCTGCCCGAGCCTCCCAGGCATCGGCATCTCCCCCCTCGGCCTCGACGGCCCCTCGCAGCAGCGTCACCCAGGTCGTCTTGAGCCAGCGCTCTCCGTCGAGCTGTGGCTCGGTGCGGCGGCGGTAGTAGCCAGCGGCCGTGGCGACGAGCACGGCGGCGGCGGCAATCCCGAGGGACAGCGGGTCGGTGGCAGGCAAGCGCTAGCGCTTGCGGGGGCGGCCCACGGGCACCTTCACCGGCACGAGCTCGGGAGGCGGGGGGGCCGGCGACAGCGCATCTTCGATGGCCTGGGCCCACTGCTCCAGCTTGCGCCGAACTTCTTCGCCGAGCTTTCCGAGACCACCCATCGACTCTCCCTGTGTTCATCGTAGGGGACTGCACGGCGAATCGCCACCCATCCCCCACTTCGGGACGGACGGGGTCGAGGTCAAGGGCCCGTGACGAACCGTCACGTCTCGGGCCGGATCTCGGGGCGCCCGGGCGATGGGCCCATGGCAGGCCGGCCGAGGCGGCCCTACCCGGCGGGGGTGGGCTCGATGGGGATCTCGCGCTCGGCGCTGGGACCGTTCCTGGGCAGCTCGATGCGGAGCACGCCCTGATCGAGGTGGGCACGGATCTCGTCGCCGCGCACCTGGAAGGGGAGCAGGAACTCCCGGCGGAAGTGGCCTGCGGCGCGCTCGTGGACCCTCGCAGGGGCGCCCTGGTGGCCACTGGGCCGGTCGCCCGAGACGACGAGCCGGGTGCCGTCGAGGCGGATGCTGATCTGTGCTCTGGGCACGCCGGGCACGTCGAGGAGCAGCACCCAGCCAGCGTCGTTCTCGATCACGTCGACCGCCGGCTCGAAGCGCGAGGCACGCCGAGCGGAGGGCATCGACGGGTTGACGATGTCGCGGAGCATCGGGTCGCGGGCGATGAGCTTCTCGAGCTGACGCAGGGCGAGGTCGGCGTGGTCGTTGCGCACGGGCTCTCCGAGTAGGACGGCAGGATAGCAGCTGCCATGACCTGGACTCCCTGCCTAGCCTGTGGTGCTGCCAAGGGGGCGGCCCTCGTGGCCTGCCGTAGCTGCGGCGTGCAGCCCGCCGATGTCACCGACCGCGCTCGGCACCTGGTCGCGGCGGAGCTTCCGGAGGCGGCGCGGAAGGCCCTGGCGAGGGCGGTGGTGGCAGGGGAGCGGGCCGCCCTCGACCCCGCAGAGGTGTCGGCGATGGAAGCGGCCCTGACCGATGCCTCGGGTCCTCGGGTCGCCGCCTTCGCCCTCGCGGTGCTCGGCGCTCCCGTGCTCGCGATCGTCGCGGGCCTGGCGTTGCTGGCGGCCGGCCTGCTGTCGCTGTAGGTGCCTGCCGCGGGAGGACGATCGATGGCCGACTCGGTGCGACGACGCACGACGACCCTGGAACTCGAGCGGCGTGGTGCCAGTCGGGAGGTCGTGCCGGTGTCGCTGCTGGAGGCCGAGGCCGAGGGGCCCACGGTCGTGGTCACGGCCAATGTGCACGGCGACGAGGCAACGGGGGTGGCGGCCGTGCTGGCCCTGCAGGTGCGCCTGGAGGCGCTGCTGTGTGCGGGGAGCGTCGTGCTGTACCCCTCCGTCAATCCCCACGGGCTGCGGCTGCAGCAGCGGCCGGTCCCTGCTGACGGGGTCGATCTGAACCGGGCCTTTCCCGGGGATCGCGGCGGGCGAGGGGCCGATGGCGTGGCGGGCCGGCTGTGGGCCGACCTGGAGCGTCGCGACCCGGATCTGGTGCTCGATCTGCACGCCGACTCGGTGGTGGCGGTGCCCTACACCATCCTGGATCGGCCCGTGCGCCTGGGGCCCACGGCGCGCGCAGCGATGGAGCGACAGCTGGAGGAGCTGGCACACGCCGCCGGGCTGCTGGTGCTGCACGAGTACCCCGACGAGCTCTACCTGCGCTTCGGGCTCGATCACTCCCTCGCTGGTGCGGTGGTCAACCAGATGGGCGTGCCGGCCCTGACCCTCGAGGTGGGCCCTCGGCGCGCGGTCGACCCAGCGGCGGTCGACGTGACGGTGGGAGCCGTGCTGCGCATCTTGTCGCACCTGGCGATGGTGCGCGACGCGCCAGCGGCCCGGCGACGGCCGCAGGGGCTTCTGCAGCGCACCAGCGCCCCTCGGGTACGGCGCCCCGGGGTGTTCGTGCCGCTGGTGCGGCCCGGCGAGGCCTACGGCCGCGGGGAGCTGCTCGGCGTGGTGCGCGGGCTGGACGGTCACGCCCGCGACGAGGTGCGGGCGGAGGCCGCGGGGGTGGTGGTGTCGTGGGCCGAGGGCGCGTGGATCGACGTGGGAGGGGTGCCGGGCACCCTGGGGGAGCAGACGTGAAGACGATGCGGGTGAACACCTACAGCGCGGGCTGGCTCAAGAAGGGCTTCCCGTGGGTCTACCCCAAGGAAGTGGAGAAGGGGAAGGCACCGATGGGCGCCGAGGTGCGCGTCGTCGACGGCCGCGGGCAGGTGCTCGGGGTGGGGCTGGCCAGCGACGGCTTCCTGGCGGCGCGGGTGTTCCGGCGGGAGGAAGGTCCCCTCGATCAGGAGTGGCTCGATGGGGTGCTGGATCGCGCGGCCGAGCTGCGTGCGCTGGTGGTGGACGACCAGACCGACGGCTACCGGCTGGTGAACGCAGAGAACGACGGCCTGCCGGGCATTCGCATCGACTGGTGGCGGGCCTTCGCGGTCGTCATCCTCGACCATCCCTCGGTGGGCCGGCTGGTGCCGGGCATCGTCGACTGGCTCGAGCGCCATCGACAGCCCCGCGGCGTGGCTCTGTGCTACCGGCGCGATCCGCGCGACGCGCTGCCGGAGCGCCTCGACCCTGCGCCGGGCCTGATCGCCGGTCGGGTGCCCACCGGCCCGGTGCGGGTGCGGGAGCGGGGCCTGCACTTCGAGGTGCTTCCCCTCGATGGGCCCGACGTGGGCCTGTATGCCGACATGCGGGCGGTGCGTGCGTGGCTCGAGCCGAGCTGGGGGGGCACCCGGGTGCTGAACACCTTCGCCTACACCGGGGCGTTCTCGGTGGCGGCCGCGATGCACGGCGCCAGCGAGGTCACCACGGTCGACCTGTCGCAGAAGGTGCTCGACCGCGCCGAGGCCAACTTCGTCGCCAACAGCCTCGACCCCGAGGCCCACACCTTCCTCGCCTCCGACACCTTCAAGGCCCTCGACCGCTTCCGGCGCACGGGGGAGCGCTTCGACCGGGTGGTGCTCGACCCACCCAGCTTCAGCCGCTCCGACGCCGGGGTGTGGTCGGCCTCCCGCGACTACCCGCGCCTGGTGGCGTCGGCCGCGAGGGTGCTCGACCCCGGTGGCTGGCTGATCGCGGCGTCCAACCAGGGAGAGGTGTCGCCCAAGCAGTTCACCGGCTTCGTGCAGGACGGCCTGCGCAAGGCGGGGCGCACCGCGCAGTTGCTGGCCTCGCTGGGGCAGGCGCCCGACTTCCCCGCCGCCACCTCCTTCCCCGAGGGCCGCTACCTCAAGGTGCACATCCTCCGGCTCGACGGGTGAGGTACGAAGCCCCGCTGCAGGAGGCGGTCTTCGTCGCGCGTCGCAAGCGCTTCTTCTGCGATGTGCTCCTCGACGGCGAGCCCCTCACCGCTCACCTGGCGAACACCGGGAGCATGCGGGGATGCACCGCGCCCGAGGCCCCGGTGCGGGTGCGCGACAGCGGCAACCCCAAGCGGAAGCTCCGCTACAGCGCCGAGCAGATCCGGGTCGATGGCGAGTGGATCGTGGTGAACACCGCTCGCGCCAACCAGGTGGTTCGTGAGGCCCTCGAGGCAGGCCTCGTCGAGGGGCTCGCCCCCTACGAGGAAGTGGCCCGCGAGGTCGCGGCAGGGGGGAGCCGCATCGACTTTCGGCTGTCGGGGCCCGAGGGGGTGACCTGGCTGGAGGTGAAGTCGGTCACCCTCCGCGAGGGGCGAGCCCTTCGCTTCCCCGACGCGGTGACGAGCCGGGGGGCGCGCCACGCCGAAGAGCTGGCCTCGCTGGTGCGGCCGGGGGTGCGGTCGGTGCTGTTCTTCCTGGTGCCCCGCGAGGGCGGCGAGGTCGTGCAGCTCGCCGCGGATCTCGATCCGACGTATGCGCGGGCGGTTCGGTCGGCGGTAGCGGCGGGCGTCGAGGTCGTGGCCTACCGGGCCGTGGTGGGCGAGGCCGAGCTGGTGCTCGGCGAGCGACTGCCCGTCGACCTGGGGTGAGGCCTCAGCCGAGGGCCTGAAGCAGCTCCTGCACCGACTGGGTGGTGCCGACCTCGAGGGCTCGGCAGATCTGTGCATGACCGATGCTCACCTCCAGCAGCCCGGGACATGCCCGCAGCCCCTCGAGGTTGAAGCGGTCGAGGTCGTGCCCGGCGTTGAGGCCGAGCCCTACGTCGACCGCGGCCTGAGCGGCGGCAAGCAGGCGCTGCTGCTCTTCGCCCTGGCGCGAGGTGCCCCACGCCCACGCGTAGGGCCCGGTGTACAGCTCGACCCGGTCGACCTGCAGGGCTGCGAAGTCGGCCATGTGCTCGGCCTCGCAGTCGGCGAAGCAGCTGGTGCGGATCCCCGCGGCCCGTAGCCGCGCCACGACGGGTGCGAGGCGCTCGGCGTCGGCGACGGGATCCCATCCGTGGTCGGAGGTGACCTCGCCCGGGGTGACGGGAACGAGGGTGCACTGCGCGGGCCGCAGCTGCTCCACCATGTCGATGAGCTGCGGCGCGTCTTCGCACTCGATGTTGTACTCGATGCCCGGGTGGCGCGCGCGCAGGTGAGCCAGGACCCGCGGGACGTCGTCGAAGCGGATGTGTCGCTGGTCGAGGCGCGGATGCACCGTGATGCCGTGCGCCCCGGCCTCGACGATGGTGTCGACCGCCTGCAACAGGTCGGGCGCGTCATGGCCACGGGCGTTGCGGAGGAGGGCGTACTTGTTGATGTTGACGGACAGCTTGGTGGGCATGCGCCCCCGTAAGGTTTTTTCGGCGTGCCGTCAGGGGTCGACGTACCCCCCCCCCGCGGGGTAGCCTGGGGCCGCCGTTCGCCTCCCGGCGCCAGGAGCCTGGATTGTCCACCGTCACTCGGACCGTCGCGTTCACGGACCTCGCCAACTACACCGCAAAGGTGGCGCGGTCGGATCGCGAAGGCCTACGCCAGATCCTCACCGAGCACGAGCGGCTCGTGGCGCCTATTGTCACGGGCTTCAACGGCCGCATCGTGAAGAACCTCGGCGACTCCTTCATGGTGCTGTTCGAGTCGGCGACCGACGCGCTGCGGGCCGGGCTGAAGATCCAAGACATGGTGCGCGAGAAAGGCGACCTGTCGATCCGCCTCGCCATGACCACCGGCGACGTGGAGGAGATCGAGGGCGATGCCTTCGGCGACGCCGTCAACCTGGCCGCGCGCATCCTGAGCAAGACGCCAGCGGGCGAGGTCTGGTTCGGTCCGGGCACCCGGGTGTGCATGAACGCCGCCGAGATCCCCTGGGAGTCGGTGGGTCGATTCGATCTCAAGGGCATCCCCGGCATGAAGGAAGTCTTCCGCGCCGTGCCTCCCCACCGGGCCTGGCTGCCCGACAAGGTGCGCCGCGCGGTCGAGACGAACAGCTACGTGCGCCTGGTGCGCGGCTCGCGGCCGCCGCTGCTGCCGCCGGATCCGGTGGTGCTCCTCGAGGGGTTCACGCCGGGGTCCCCCGCGCTCCTCGAAGCGATCGACTCGATCCCGGTGCTCGACCCTGCCTGCCTGTGGCTGGTGGCCTACAACATCGCCAGCGCCGATCGCAACGCCTGGACCGACGCCGGGCGGGGCATCGTCATCGCGACCCCCGAGGCCCTCAACCAGGCCATCGAAGAGACGCTCAAGGCGGTCACCCGCACCAGCGGCTCCGACACCATCGTCCTCGACGTGGGGGTCGAAGCGGATCTCGAGCTGGTGTTGAGCGGTCTGGCGCTGCCGTCCGTGCCCCTGTCCGACGTGGTCAGCTCCTACTTCTACGATCTGCTGGCCGACGGTCGGTGGGTCAACAAGTCCGACCGGGCGCTGGTCCGGGTCGAGGTGTCCCAAGGCGGGGTTCGCCTGCGCGCGCTGTCGCCCGGCATCTCGGTGCAGGGGCGGGGCATCCCCAGCGGCGAAGAGGTCGCCCTCAAGCACGGCCACATCATCCAGACGCCCACGGGCGCGGTGAGCTTCATCGAGGCCGACCACGGCTACGTGGGCCTGCTGCTGGCCGATGGCGAGCGCCGCCTCGGCGTGATGGCTGGTCAGACGGCGATGGTGGGCCGGGATCCGGTGCATCCGGGGCTGCGGTTCTTCGATCGCAAGGGCCAAGACAACATCCGCTGGTGTGGCGGTGCGCGGGCGGCCAAGGCCCGGGCACAGAGCTTCACCCTCGACCGAGCCCTGGCGGGGCGCCACCAGGCGGCGATCCAGCTGCAAGACGACCGGATCAACCTCAAGCCGCTGCACCCGCGCCTGCCCACCTACATCAACCGGCAGGGCAACCGTGGCCTCACCCTGGCCGACCGGGTGATGCCCCTGGAGTTCGGCGATCTGATCGTCGCCGGCACGGCGGTGGTCGCGGTTCGCCGCCCCGAAGAGTAGGCCCGAGCCCCCGCCGCTGCGAGGTCTGATGCGATCGGTCGTGCTGGCCCATGGTCTCGAGGGGCGCCCCGACGGCACCAAGGCGACGGCGCTGCGGGAGGCCGGCTTGCGGGTGGTCTGCCCGGATCACCGGGGCTTGGTCCTCGCTCCGCGGGTCGCGTCGCTGGTGGCCGTGATCCGTGCGCACCCTGGCTGCGTGCTGGTGGGATCGTCGTACGGCGGGCTCGCGGCGATGGCTGCCTTGGGCGAGGTCCACCCCCTGGTAGCGGAGCTGGTGCTGCTGGCTCCTGCGCTGCACTGGTCGGAACCCCCGGTCGACGACCCGTCTACGCTGCGAGTCCCAGCCTGCCTGCCTGCCTGGGTGGTTCATGGGGTCGACGACACGGTGGTGCCGGTCGCGGTGAGCGAGGCGCTGGCGGCGCGCAGCGAGCACGTAGTCCTCCACAAGGTGCGCGACGGGCATCTGCTGAAGGGTGCCCTGGCCGACATCGTGGCCGGGGTGGCGGCGCGGGCTCAGCCGACGGTGTAGCGACAGCCCTCGCGCCAGCGGCTGCATCCCAGCTTCGTCTTGCCCTGGATCAGGCGCCCCTGGCTGCAGGTGGGGCATGGGTCTCCTACCTGGGGACCTCGCCTCTGCGGCACAGGCCGCGGCCGATCCTCGAACCAGAAGCGCACCTTCTGCTCTTCGGTCGACCAGACCAGGCCGGCCTCGAAGTCTTTGCCGGCGCGGCTCTTGAAGCCCTTCACCGCGCCCGACCGGCCGTCGGTGAGCAGCTGCTTGACCATCCTCGCGCTGATCTTTCGCTTCGCCATCTTCTGAAACACGACGAAGGGGCAGCTACGGCCGGTGTCGCAGCTGTAGACCGGGCCCCGCTCGCGCACCGGCTTGCCGCAGGCGGGGCAGTCGCCCAGGGGCTTGCTGCCTTCCCGCGGGCGGGTGGCAGCGGCTGACAGCGGCGCGGTGGAGAGCGCCTGCACCATCTCACCGACCCACGTGCGCACGTCGCCCATGAAGGCGTCGCGCCGGTCGTGGCCGTCGGCGACCTGGGTGAGCCGCCCCTCCCACCGCCCGGTGAGCTCGGGGCTCTTGAGGGCGTCGATGGGCACGGCATCGATGAGGGCGAATCCCTTGTCGGTGGCTCTGAGCTCCTTGCCCTTGCGCCGCACGTACTTGCGGTCGAGGAGCACCTTGATGATGGCCGCTCGGGTAGCGGGGGTTCCCAGGCCGCTTCCACGCATCGCCCGCGCGAGCTCCTTGTCGTCGAGCTTCTTGCCGGCCGTCTCCATCGACTTGAGCAGCGACGCGTCGTTGTGGGGATTGGGCGGACGCGTCTGGCCCTCGGGGGCCTTGCCGTCGATGGCCTGCACCACGTCGTCGACCTCCACCGGTGGCAGCTCCACTTCCTTGCGCTTCTTCGGTGGGTCGACCGCCCGCCAGCCCTCCTGGCGGCAGACGCGGCCCTGGGCGCGGTAGGTGAGGGGAACCGGGATGTCTTGGGGGACCTCGCTTCCGGGCTCGACGTGCACGATCAGCTTGCTCACGTCGAACAGCGCGTCGGGGGACAGGGCGGCCAGGAAGCGACGCGCCACGAGATCGAAGACGCGCTTCTCGTCGACGGTCAGGCCGCGGCTGGAGGGGGTGCGGCCGGTGGGCAGGATCGCGTGGTGGTCGCCGACCTCGGCGGCGTTGACCACGCGCTTGCCGGGCTGGATGGGGGCCGCGAGGATGGCCTGGGCGTGGGGGGCGTAGGGCGCGAGGGGGAGCAAGCCCTTCACCACGTCGGGGAGGCCGGGCACCTGGTCGGGGGTGAGGAAGCGTGCATCGGTTCGTGGGTAGGTGATGAGCTTGTGGCGCTCGTACAGCGCCTGTGCCACCTTCAGTGTCTCGTCGGCGGACAGGCCATAGCGCTGGTTGGCCCTTCGCTGCAGGCTGGTGAGGTCGTAGAGGAGCGGGGGCTTCTCGGTGGTGCGGCGGCGGTCGGCGGTGACCACGGTGCCGGGCCGGTGGAGGGTGGCGTCGAGGACGGCCTGGGCGGTGGCCGCATCGCCGAGGCGCTCCGCATGCGACACCTCCTCCCCCTTGGCGCGGGCTTCCTTGGCATCAGCGCGGAACCAGGTGGCGGTGAACACCCGCAGCTCGCCGGGCACGTCGGCCTCGAAGTCGACCTTCACCTGCCAGAAGGTCTCGGGCACGAAGGCCTCGATCTCCCGGTCGCGGCCGACGATCATCGCGAGGGTGGGGGTCTGGACTCGGCCCACGCTCAGCAGCTCGCCGCCGCCCTCCTGTCGGGCGCGACAGGTGAGGGCCCGGGTGGCGTTCAGGCCGACCAGCCAGTCGGCCTCGGAGCGGCTCCGTGCGGCATCGGCGAGCCGGTCGTAGTCGGTGCCTGGACGCAGGCGGCTCCATCCCTGCCGGATGGCCTGATCGGTGAGGGAGGACACCCACAGCCGTTGCACGGGGGCGGTCGCCCCGGCGAGCTCGTAGACCCACCGAAAGATGAGCTCGCCCTCGCGCCCCGCGTCGCAGGCATTCACTACGTCGGTCGCCTCGGACAGCAGGCGCTTCAGCACCGCGAACTGATCGGCTACCCCCTCGCGAAGCTGCACCTCGAAGGCCTCGGGCATCATCGGCAGGGTTGCCAGCGACCAGCGCTTCCACGCGGGATCGTAGTGGGCGGGCTGACGCAGCTCCGCCATGTGGCCGAAGCACCAGGAGATCGCGAGGCCTTCCCCCTGAAGGTAGCCATCGCGCCGGGTACCAGCGCCCAGGACCCGGGCGAGGTCTCTGGCGACCGACGGCTTCTCAGCGACAACCACGCGCACGAACGGCCTCCAACAGCGGCGGGTAACCCAGCTTGGGTGCTGGCCGGGGGGCCCACTCGCGGTACAACGAGGGCATGAAGCTACTGGGACGCGGCGAGGCCATCGAAGAGGTGCGTGATCTTCTGGAGATCAGCGGAACGGTGATGGTCACCGGGCCCCCCGGGATCGGCAAGTCCGCTCTGGCTCGGGAGGTGCGCGGGGCGCTGTGGGTCGACCTGGAAGGGGCTCGCTCGCGGAACGATGTGCTGCAGCGGCTGGCGCTGGCTCTCGAAGCCCCTGCGGCGGTGGAAGGGGCCCTGCTCGAGCGCCTGGCGCGTCATCCCGTGGTGGTTCTCGACGGGGCGGAGGGGGCGGAGGAGGCACTCAAGGGGTTGCTGGGGGCGCTGAAGGGCCACACCGATCTGGTCGTCACCAGCCGCTCGCGCCTCGCCCTCGACATGCCCGTGCTGGAGCTGGGGCCCCTCAGCCCGCTGCAGGGCGCTGCGCTGATCCGCTCTACGTTCCGCAGCGTGCGGCAGGCGAGCACGCTGGAGCAGTCGGCTCTGGTCGCGCTGTGCGAGGCCCTCGACGGCGTGCCGCTGGCGCTGGAGCTCGCGGCCAAGCGCCTTCGCCTGTACAGCCCGGAGCAGGTCCGGGAGCTCGGTCTACGCCAGCTGATGGACCGCTCTCGCCCGCCGCGACAAGACCTGGTCGCTGCCGTGCTGGAGAGCGCACAGATGGTGTCGGAGGGCGCTCGGGAGGTGCTGGGGGTCGCGAGCCGGGTCCCCGGAACCGTGGTGGTCGACCTGCTGCGGGAGATGGTCGGCCGCCCGGTCGACGAAGACGTGCTCGAGCTCCTCGACGCGTCGCTGCTGCATCCGCTGGGGGGGCGACCCCCGACCTTCCGCGTCTTGGCTCCGGTGCGCGAGGCCGTGGAGGATCTCATCGACGACGCGGTGTGGCAGCCGTGTCTACGCCGCCTGGCCGCTCGCGTGCTGGGGAGCGCCGAGGAGGTGGTCGACCGCCTCGATGGGCCGCTGTTCGAGCCGGCGCACCTCAGCGCCGACACCGGGCTGCTGGAGCTGCTGGTGGGCGCCGACGACCCCGCGGTGCGGCTGCGTGCGGCGCTGGTGCTGGCTGCGCGGGAGCGCCACGGCGGCCACACGGCAGCGACCCTGCGGCGAGACGACCTGCTGCCCGACGAGGGGCCGCGTGGCCTGCGGGTGCGCTGGGCGTTCGCCGTCGATGCTGCGGCGAGCCTGCAGCGCGACTTCCCCCGTGCCTATGCGGCCCTCGACCGGGTCGACTCGCTGCTCACCGACAACGAGCGTGCAGCGTCGCTGTCGAGCCGTGCGGTGCTGCGTCAGATCGAAGGGGAGGGCACGGCGGCGCTCTCCCTCGCCAAGGCTGCGGCGGCCATGGGGCGCGACCCGTGGCTGCACTTCCGCCTCGGCACGGTGCTCACCCACCACGGCAGCTTCGAGGACGCGGCTCGCTCCTTCCGCATCGCGGCCTCGGTCGACTCGGCCTTTCGGCGCGCCCAGGCCACCTGCTCGCTGTGCCAGGTGCTCCGCACCCTCGGCCGCCACCCCGACGAGATCCTCGCGGTGCTCGACCAGGCCATGGGGGTGGCGGAGGCCGACCAGTACAGCTGGCTGTCGGCGCGGGTCTACCACCTGCGGGGCATCGTCGCGGGCGACCTGGGGGATCTGAAGGGCGCCCGGGCCCACATGACGCGGGCCTGGAAGCAGCGGCGCCAGTACGACAAGCCCGCCGAGGCGCTGGGGGTGTGGCTCGACCTGCAGAGCCTCGACTACGTCGAGGGCAAGGTCCCAGAGGGGCTGCTGGGGGCTGTCGACGGCGACTTCCTGCCGGTGGAGAAGGCGTGGCTCGACGTGGCCCGTGCCACCGCTCATGCGATGAATGGGCACACCGCTGCGGCCCTGGCCCTGGGCCCCCCCGGAGTGGAGCTGCTGCGGTCCCAGGGCGCTCCGTCAGCGGCTGAGCTGGCGGCCCCCCTGGCCGTGGCCCTCGCGCCGTCCCGCCCGGAGGAGGCGTCGGCCCTGCTCGATGGCCTGGCCGACCGCGGTGCCGTGGCGCTAGCTCGCCAGATCGTCGAGGGAGGGCGCCCAGAGCCGGGGCTTCGGCTCGAGGAGCGCGTGGTCACCTCCCTGGCCACCCTGCACCTGCAGCGCCTCCGGGTACGCCTCGATGGCAAGGCCTTCGTCGGCCCGGATGGGGTGGTGGTCGACATCGGGCGGCGTCGGGTGCTGTGCCGGGTGCTGTCGACGCTGGTGAACGCGCCCCGTGCGCTGGATGTCGCTGACATCTGCGGAGCGGTGTGGCCGGGGGAGGTGCTGCTGCGGGGAAGCGACACCCGGCGGGTCCACGTGGCGATCTCCACGCTGCGCGGGCTGGGGCTGCGGCACGCGATTCGCACCGAGACGGATCGGCGCGGCACCACGCGCTGGCGGCTGCTCGCCCAGGGCGTGGAGACGCTGTGAGAGCTCGCTTCGCCGCCGAGCGGGGGGCGTTCTTGAGCAGCTCTTGAGCGGTCTGTGAGGGGGGGCACGCCTACCTGGCGCTCAGGAGGTTCCCATGTCCCGCATTCCCCTGTTCCTGCTGCTGACGGCCTGCTCCTCGACCCTGCTCGGACCGGACGAGGCGGAGTCCCTCGACCCCCTGGAGCGTGTCACCTGCGACCCGCTCATGTCGGTGTTCCCGGTCGGTGACGCCCACAACATCGGCTACGACCACTCCAGCTGTGGCACCGGCACCTGCGAGATCAGCTGCCCCGACGCGAACGCGAACTCCGACTGGGGTGGCTCGCACCACGGCATCGACATCTTCGCGTACCAGGGGGCGCCTCTGGTCGCGGTGGCCGACGCCGAGGTCGTCGCGGTGGGGGTGGTGAGCTCCACCTCAGGCCTGCGCGTGCGGCTGCGGGATGCCTGCGGCTGGGAGTACTACTACGGGCACATGGACACGGCCGCGGTCTCCGTCGGCCAGTGGGTAGGCGCGGGCGAGCTCGTAGGCACCATGGGCTACACGGGCACTCAGTCCACCCACCTGCACTTCAACGTGTCGCCCGACGGCGACTACTACGCCGACATCGACCCCATCGACCTGTTGGTGGCGAGCTCGGCGACAGCCTGTGGTGCGCCCCCCGTGGGCGGCCACGAGGAAGAGCCCTGCGACGACGACGAGGCCACGACCACCTCGCCGGCTCCTGGCACCTCCCCCACACCCTCGCCGGCTGGCTGTGGAGTGTACGAGGGGACCACGATCCTGGAGGCCAACCAGTCGCTGGTGTCGTGCGACGGGCGCTTCGACCTGGTGATGCAGGGCGACGGCAACCTCGTCCTGTACCAGGCGGGCTGGGCGCTGTGGCACACCGAGACCCACGGCCAGACCGGGGCGTGGGCAGCGCTGCAGGACGACGGCAACCTGGTCGTGTACAGCGCGTGGGACACGCCGCTGTGGTCGAGCGAGACCCACGGGCACTGGGGCGCGGCCCTCGCCGTGCAGGACGACGGCAACATGGTCATCTACGACGGCTGGACGGCGGTGTGGTCCACCGGCACCCAGGCGCTGTGACGGGAGCCTTCGCCTAGCCCTAGAGGAACTCGGGGCCGCGGCAGGCCACCGGATCGCCGTTCTGACAGGCATCCGACGACAGCTGCTTGGCCCGCTTCTTGTCTTTCTTGCCGCCGAAGCCGTTCCACAGCAGCCGGGCCAGGCGGCGCTTGGCCTCGAGGTTGTCGAGGGCGACGGCCGACTCGTAGGCCTCCCGGGCCCCCGCCATGTCGGGGGCGCCATCGATGCCGAGCTCCCGCACCCGGCCCAGCCCGGCGCAGGCAGCGGGCTCGTCGCCCTGGCAGCCCTGATCGTAGAAGGTCGCGGCTCGGGAGAGGTCTTGGGTGACGAAGGTGGCCTCCTCGAGGATGGAGCCGGCCTCGAAGCAGCCCTCGGCCACGCCGCCGTCGCACGCGCGCTGGTACATGTTGAGGGCCTCATGGTCGTCGCGGCGGACGCCCACGTCGCTCACCAACAGGTTGCCCCGGGCCATGCAGCTGTCGATGTGGCCCGACGCGCAGGCCCAGCGGTAGTACTTCGAGGCCTCGGTGCGGTCGCGGTCGCCCCCCAGCCCCTCTTCGTAGACCTGGCCCAAGCTGGCGCAGGCGACGGGATCGGAACCGGCATCGGCGCAGACGCGGTGGAGGAGCTCCTTGCCGCGAGCGGCGTCACGGGGGACATCGACCCCCTCGATGAGGGCGTAGGCGAGCTGCGCGCACGCAGGCAGGGACTCCCGGTCTTCGCAGGCCATCTCGAAGGCTGCCTGCGCATCCTTGACCGAGCCCTCGACCCGCTCGCCGAGGATCATGTCGACCTGCGCGGCGCACCCAGCGGGGGCGCCGAGCTCGCAGGCCCGCTCGTAGTAGCCCGCAGCCCGTAGGTCGTCGGTCTGCTGGCCCTCCCCGAAGTGGCGGCCTGCCTCGAAGCAGGCGCGCGCGTGGCCCAGCTCACAGGCATGCTCGAAGAGCGCAAACGTGCGCCCCTCGCTGGGCTCGGGGTGGATGCCGTCGAAGTAGGTGCGGGCGAGACGCCAGCAGCTGTCGCGGTGGCCGTTCTCGCACAGCTCGCCGTAGGTGGCGTCGAGCTGGTCGACATCCCAGTCGCTGTCGTCGAGGGATGCCTGAAGGGCGCAGCCCGACTGGTCGCCGGCGTCGCAGGCCTTGCCGGCGAAGTCGCGGGCCGAGCGGCTGCTGGGACTCACCGACCGCCCCCCATCACGGTAGAGCACGGCTAGCGACGTGCAGGCTGGGCCCACACCTGCGTAGCAGGCCTCCTGCCAGCGCTTCACGGCGGCACGCGGATCGGCACCGAGGCTGGGGTAGTCGTAGAGCACCCGTGCGTAGTCGTGACACGCGGGGGCGAAGCCGCCGTCGCAGTGGACCTTGTAGCCACGAGCGGCGCGCTTGATGTAGCGCTCGGCGTCGGAGCCACTGCGCTCTGTGGACTTGGCCTCGTCGGCCCATCCCACGACCATGCACGCCACGGGCTCGCCCGCGTCGCAGGAGGGGAGCATGATCTCCTTGGCCTCCTGCAGGTCGGCTCGGCCGCCGTCTCCGAGCCAGCTCACCCGGGAGCAGGCCGCGGAGTAGCCCTTCTCGCAGGCGAGGGCGAAGCGGGCGGCGAGCTCGGCCTCCGGCATGGACACCTGATGGCGGAAGAACTCGAGCTCGAAGGCCTCGAGGGCGAGGTCGCGGGCCTCGCCTTGCGCCATGGCCGGCGAGGCGGCGAACAGGGCAGCGAGCACGGACAGAGTGTTGATGCTGGTCTTCATGGGTCGCACGATAGTCCTTTCGGGGGCGCGAGGGCATCCCTACCAGCAGACACCTGGGGTGTGTGCCGCATTTCCCCTCGCTGGTGGGCTGTGGTGGCGCGTCGCGTGAGGTGCGCTACGTCGGTGCAACGACGGAGGAACGATGACGCGTTTCGAGTACCTGGTGGTGTACATGGAAGACGACCGCGTGCTCCGGGCCAACGGCCACTGGCAGGGCGAGGTCGGAGAGGGCGAAGAGGGCGCGTTGGCTTCCTGCCCGTCGTTGTTCGCCTACCTCGAAGACGCCGGCGCCCAGGGGTGGGAGCTGGTAGCGGTCGATCCGGAGGAGACGGGCACCGCGCAGCTGTACTTCAAGCGCCAGCGATGAGCCGACTGGACTACCGAGACCGGGCCGCCGATCCGGCGGGATGGGCTCGTGAGCTAGGGGTCTCCGAGGAAGCTACGCGCCTGCTGGTCGACAGTCCGTTCATCGATCTGCACCTCGATCTGGAGGTGCCGGTGCGGGTGCTCGGCTGGGAGCCCCAGCGCCATCACGGGGTTGACCGCCGCACCCGCCCGTTCATGGGGCACACCGACTACCCCCGGCTGCGCGAGGCCCAGCTCACCGGCGTGGTCTACGACATCGCGACCAATCCGTTCCGACCGGCCCGAGGCCGCCTGCGCACCACCCTCGACAACGTCCGCCGGGCCACCGAGCGGCTGTGCGCCCACCCCGAGGATCTCGCGCTGGTCACCGATCTGACGGGCTATCGACGCGCCCGGGCCGAAGGCAAGACGGCGGTGTGGCTCGCGCTACAGGGGGGCAACGCCCTCGATGCGGATCCCGAAGTGCTCGACGGGCCCCTCGGCCGCAGCCTGCATCGCATCACCCTGGTCCACCTCACCTCCTCCCGGCTGGGGGGAACCAGCAGCCCTGCTGGCCGCGACCGGGGATGCACGGCGGCGGGTCGCCACTTCGTCCGCCGGTGCAACGCCGCGCGGGTGCTCGTCGATCTCGCCCATGCCGGCAAGGAGACCTTCTGGACGGCACTGGGGGTGCACGACCCACACCTGCCCCCGATCGTGTCCCACACGGGGGTCGCCGCGGTGAGGCCCCACTGGCGCAACCTCGACGATGCGCAGATCCGTGCCATCGCCGAGCGGGGAGGGGTGGTGGGCATCATGTACCAGTCCAGCTTCCTGGCGCCGGTCCGGTGGGGCTGTCACCGGGCCGCCATCCTCGATCATCTGCAGCACGTGATCGACCTGGTGGGGGATGAGGTGCCGGCCATCGGCACCGACTACGACGGCATGATCGTGCCGCCGGCCGATCTGCCAGACATCACCGCCCATCCGCTGCTGGTCCAAGACATGCTCGACCGGGGCTGGTCTCCGACGCGGATCCGGCGGATCCTGGGCGACAACTACCTTCGCGTGGTGGGCGACATCCGCCCCTGACCGCTAGCGCGCATCGAGCAGGGCGCGGAGGGCCTCCTCCTCGGTGTCGCGGAAGGGCGCCGTGATCAGCCGCCAGCGGTCGGAGTGGGGCGGGGCCGGCTCCCACCTCGCCAGCACGGCGGCCACCTCTTCGGGGTGGTGTCGTGCGGACCACGCCATCAGCCCTGCGTCGTAGCCGACCGTCTCCCGCAGCAGGCGCTCCAGCCGGCTGTCGTCGAAGGCCACGTGGTCTCGCCAGGCATTCCACACATGCCACGCGCGCTCGCGGTGGTGCAGGAAGACGAGCTCGATGGCGCGCTCGGGGCGCACGACCTCGGACGGCTCGATCTCGCCGGCCAGCCGCCCCAGCGTGTTGGCGGCGGCGCGGCCCGGAGGCCCCGGCGTCTGCACTCTCTCCAAGGCGAGCATCCAGGCCTTCACCGGGTCGGCGCGGCCCGACAGCGCCTGCAGCTTCAGCGACGACGTGGCGGCGCGCTGCACGCCCCCGGCCTGGTGCGCCAGACGGTACAGCGCCTCTCGGGCCTCCTGCTGCAGCGGCTCGCCGGGCGCGTTGACCTCCCGCAGCCGGTTGGCCAGCCGTCGCCGGATCCGGGTCTCCCGGTCCTTGGAGAGCGTCTCGATCAGCCCACCGGGGACGATCTGGGGGGCGCCGAGGGGCAGCGGGTCGCTGGCGGTGTGGCGCCACCACGGGACCAGCGCGTCGATGACGGCCCGGCGGACCTCGAAGGCCGGGTGCTCGACCAGGGCGAACAGGTCGAGGAGCATGCCCATGGAGGGAGGCTCGACCGGGTCGTCGCCGGTGCGCACGAACAGATCGCGCACGTCGGCCTCGGTCACGACCTCAGCGCGCAGCAGCTCGCGCGCCTCGACGCGATGTGCGTCATCGATGAGCACGAAGGCGGTGCCGCTGCTTCCAGGCCCGAGCTCGGTGTCGCCCAGCAGCACCCACGGGGCCCCGGGGCCATAGCGAAAGCGCACGGGCCCATCGGCCGGGCAGATCAGGCGCTCGGCCGACACGCGGCACTGCCCTGCAGCCCCGTCGACGGCGATGTCGTGCACGCCACCCGCCGCTCGGTGCACCCCTACGTGGAGGGTGACCACGTCGGGGCTCGCGGCCAGTGCGAGGCGCGCGCAGAGGATGGCGATCCAACCCATGGCGCGAGTATGGCACGCTGCTCATCCCGAGGAGGTCGTCGATGCTGCCCTTGCCCGACACGCTGTTGCTGTTTGCTCTGCACGACGACAAGGGCACCGTGCAGGCGGCGGCCTTTCTCGCGCTCGATCACGCGCTGCGAGGGGCGGCGCTGTCGGAGCTGCGGCTCAAGGGCCACGTGCAGACCCGGTCGAGCGGGGAGTTCCGTCTCCATCCCCATCCCCCGGGCAGGCCCGTGGAGCCCGTGCTGGCAGCCACTCTCGATGCGCTGGAGGCCCTCGACGGGCCCTGTCAGGTGTCCAAGGCCCTCGACGCAGTCCAACGAGCCATTCCCGATATCCGCGATGATCTGGTCGACTCCCTGACCGCCCGCGGGATCCTGCGGGAAGCCAGCGTGGAGCGCATGGGGCTCCCCACCGACACGGTCCATCCCCTCGCCAATGGCCGGGTGGAAGCCGCCGCTCGGTCGGTCGTTCGCGACGGGCTCAGTCGCAAGGAGGCGGTCTCGCCGCGCGTGGGCCTGCTCATCGGATTCGTCGTGGCGGCGCATCTCGAAGACGACCTGTTCGGCGCTCAGGCCGACGAGGCGCGGGAGCTCGCGGGGTGGGTGGCAGCCCGTGACAGCACGCTGCGTGCCGTTCGAGAGGCCGTCGAGTTGGTCGAGGGCTGGTAGCGGGTTTGACAATCTGTCGCTGCCGCCGTGGCCGACGGCCGGTCCGTGACAGGTTGTCTGCGAGCCCGGTCCTGAGCGCACCGTAGGACGCCGCAACCGCGCCGTTCCCCTCGGCACGCGCCTTGCAGTTACAACGTTCCGGCCCCCCGGGAGTCGTCCGTGAGTCGAACGCTACCCATCGTCTTTGTCGTCACCTCCATGCTCGCAGTGGGCACGGCCTTTGGCGCCAACGCGACCATTCGCTACCTCGTCAAGCCCGACGGCGAGGTGCAAGACCCGGTGATCTCCGTGGCGGAGGGAGGCGCGCCGTCGACGCGCACTGTCGCTCCGCGGGCGAAGACCGCCGACCAATACCTCGACGTGATCCTCGGTCAGAACATCTTCGATGAGGCGGAGCGGGCGCGCTGGGCGGCCCTGAAGAATGCTCCGCGCACGTCGAGTGCCGGAGCGGGGGCACCCACCGAGATCGACGTGCGCCTGCTCGGCACGGTGGTCGCCAACAACGCGGCCTACAGCTCGGCGCTGATCGTCGAAGACGGCAAAGACCACGCCTACGGCTACGGCGTGGGCGACGACCTGCTCGGCCGCGAGGTCGTCGCCATCGACCCGAAGAAGGTCACCCTCAAGTTCGGGGGCAAGCTCGAGTACCTGGTGATGGACGAAGAGGAGGCGCCGGTGCGCACCTCGCGCTCGTCGGGCTCCACCACCGACGACGAGGGCATCGAAGACCTCGGCGACGGCAAGTACGCACTGCCCCGCGAGCTGTTCGACAAATACGTCACCGACCTCGAGTCGGTGCAGAAGATGGGGCGTGCGCTGCTGCACCGCGGCCCCGACGGCAACTACGACGGCTATCGGCTGTCGGCCATCCGGCGGGGCTCCCTGCCCGACAAGCTCGGCATCAAGAACGGCGACGTGATCCACAGCGTCAACGGCACGTCCCTCGACTCCATGCAGAACGCCATGGGCGCCTACCAGACGATGCAGAGCGAGAACAACTTCTGCCTCGAGGTGACGCGGCGCGGTAGCCCGCAGACCCTCTGCTACGACCTCCAGTGATCCTCTCTCCCCGAGTCCATCCCGTGATGAACCTCTCTGTCCGCCGTCTCCTCCCAGCCGTCTGCGCGGCTGCGATGCTCTTTGCCGCGCCGGCCTTCGCCCAGGACCCGGCGCCTGACGGCGAGACGATCGTGACGCCGGAGGACGGCAACGACCTCCCGCCACCGCTCTCGCCGGCGGGCACCGTGAAGCTCGACTTCTTCGACACCTCCCTGTGGGACATGGTGCGGTTCTTCGCGCGGCTCAAGCGCATGAACTTCGTCATCGGCGACCCCAAGGAGCTGCAGTCCAAGAAGGTCACGATCATCAGCAACTACGAGGTGTCGCCCGAGGAGGCCTACCAGGCCTTCCTCTCAGCCCTCGAGGTCAGCGGCTACAGCATCTCCACGGTCGGCGACACGTCGAAGATCGTGAAGAGCTCGGAGGCGGGTCAGAAGCCCATCCGCATCGGCACCGGGCTCCCCGGCCGCTCCGACGACTTCGTCACCCAGCTGATCCAGCTCGAGAACGTCAACGTTCAAGACATGACGAAGATCATCCAGTCGATGGCACCGTCGGAGGCGAAGATCATCGCCTACCCGCCGACCAACACGATGATCATCACCGACACCGCCAACAACATCCGCAAGCTGTACAAGCTGATGAACGAGCTGGATGTGGCGGCGCCGAAGTCGTCGATGGTCATCTACCAGCTGCGCTACGCCGAGTCGGGCGAGGTGCAGAGCATCATCGAGGAGCTGTACGGCACGGCCGAGTCGAGCGAAGACACCAGCAAGGCGACCAGCCGCACCAGCCGCACCAGCCGCCGCTCGTCGCGCTCGTCCCGCACCACCAAGACGGCCGACACCGAGGCGGTCACCGCCGGTCAGAAGGCGTCGTACATCCAGAAGGTGCTCAACGACGAGCGAACGAACTCGCTCATCGTGCTGGCCAACGAAGACGGGCACACCGCGATCATCGACCTGCTGCAGAAGATCGATGTCGATGTCGACCCGCAGAACCGTGCCCAGATCCACGTCGTCTACCTGGAGAATGCCAAGGCCGACGAGGTCGCCACGGTGCTGTCGCAGCTGTCGGAGGGCGGCACGGCCTCCAGCAAGAACAACCGGGGCGCCAAGGCGGCCACGCCAGCGGCCGCTGCTCGGGTGGCTGCTGCTGCAGGTCGCACGACGGTCGGTGGCGACGACGCGGGCGCGGAGAGCGGAGCCATCGCCGCCTTCGACTCAGGCATGCGCATCGCGGCCGACGAGAACACCAACTCGCTGGTGATCATCGCCAACAACGAAGACTTCCGCGTGGTCGAGACGGTCATCGAGAAGCTCGACATCAAGCGTCGGCAGGTGTTCGTCGACGCGGTCGTCCTCGAGCTCACCAGCGAAGACTCGAACAACTTCAACATCGCGGCCCACGTGCCGCAGCAGCCCGGCGAGAACGCCGTCGGCTTCCTCGGCGCTCAGCTGGGCACACAGTCTCTCGGGCTGTCCCAGGATGCGCTGACGGGCCTGGCCTTCGGGGTGTACGGCCAGTCGGTCGACGTGCCGATCACCGACCCGACCACCGGGCTGCCCTCCACCCTCGCCATCCCGGCCTTCGGCATCGCGCTCAACGCCATCAAGACGGCGGGCAGCACCAACATCATCTCCAACCCCAACCTCACGACCCTCGACAACCAGGAAGCCCAGATCGTCGTCGGCCGGAAGATCCCGTTCCCGACGAACCAGTCCTTCAGCAATGTGGGCCAGCCGATCATCAGCTTCCAGCGGGAAGACGTGGCGATCACGCTCAAGATCACGCCGCAGATCAACAGCGAGAACTACGTCACCCTCGAGCTCGAGATCGAGGTGCAGGAAGTGGAGGACTCGGCTGAGGGCGCGGCGGTGCAGGCAGCCGGTGGCGGCTTCATCACGTCGAAGCGCGAGCTGAAGACCACGGCGCTGGTGCGCGACAACCAGACGATGGTCATCGGTGGCCTGGTGGGCAACACCGAGAGCCAGACCGAGAACAAGGTGCCGGTCCTCGGCGACATTCCCCTCATCGGGGCCCTGTTCCGCTCGACCTCCAGCACCGACCGCAAGACCAACCTGATGGTGTTCCTCACCCCACACATCATCGACGACCCCGACGACATGTACGAGATCCAGCGGGTCAAGGAGGCGCAGCGCCAGGAGTTCCTGCGCCGCTTCTACGGCAAGTCGCGCGACGCCTACTGGGAGGAGCTGCGCAGCCTGCTCCGCTACTCGATGAACCTCGTCGAGGAGCCGTCGATGTACCGCGGCCCCACCTCGGTGGAGCAAGACCTCCGCCTCGACGGCGCGCCATTGTCCGACGACACCACGGCCGCCGCCGAGCAGCTCGGGATGGAGCGCACCCTGGAGCCCGGCGCCGACGCGGGCCAGATCATCGACGAAGAGCCCGTCATCGTCATCGAGGCGCTTCCCGACGACCCGGTCGACGAGCCCGCCGTGCCGGCTGAGGGAGGCGAGTAGTCATGGCCATCCGTCGCGTCGCCATCGCCGACAAGCTCACCGAGCTGGGGGTCCATGAGGAGTCCCTGCAGAAGGCTCGTGCGTTGTCGGCGAAGAAAGAGATCCCGATGCGCCAGGCCATCGTGGAGGTCAAGGGCGTCGACACGGTGAAGATGGCGGAGGCCATGGGGGCGCTGTCGGGGCTGCCCGTCCTCAAAGACATCGACGTGGCGTCGATCCTTCCGGAGACGATCCGCAAGCTGCCCAACAGCATTGCTCGCGACAACGGCATCCTGCCGCTCTACGTCACCGGCGGGGAGCTGGTGGTCGGTATGGCCGACCTCGATGCGCTCACCACCCTCGACGACCTGCGGGTGCTCTACGGCTACCCGGTGCGACCGGTCATCGTGCCGGCCGAGACGCTGGCCACCGCCACTCAGGAGGCCTACGACAAGGCCGCCCAGTCGGCCGAGGCGATCATCGACGCCGCCGACGAGGAGATGGACGAAGGCGAGGGCGACCTCGACCTCGAGGATGCCGAGCTCCTCGACGACCCGGATCAGGCGCCCATCATCCGCTTCGTCAACGCCGTGCTGTCGCAGGCGATCAAAGAGCGTGCGTCCGACATCCACATCGAGCCCTACGAGAAAGACCTCGTCGTGCGCTTCCGCGTCGACGGCGTGCTCAAGGAGAGCATCCGGCCGCCCTCGCGCTTCAAGAGCACCATCGTGGCGCGCATCAAGATCATGGCGGGGCTGAACATCGCCGAGAAGCGGCTTCCCCAAGACGGCCGCATCCGACGCAAGCTCGGAGGTCGTGAGATCGACCTGCGCGTGAGCACGGTGCCCGTTCGCCACGGCGAGCGGGTCGTCATGCGTATCCTCGAGAAGGGCAAGGTCTTCTCCCTCGACAAGATCGGGATGCACGGCGGCACCCTGAAGATCTTCCGCGAGCTCATTCGCCGGCCTCACGGCATCCTGCTCGTCACCGGTCCTACGGGCTCGGGTAAGTCGACCACGCTGTACTCGGCGCTCACCGAGATCAACAGCCCCGACCTGAACATCCTCACCATCGAGGATCCGGTCGAGTACGAGGCACCTGGCATCGGCCAGGTGCAGGTCAACCACAAGATCGACCTCACCTTCGCCTCGGCCCTGCGCGCCTTCCTGCGCCAAGACCCCGACGTCATCCTCGTGGGCGAGATCCGTGACTCCGAGACGGCCAACAACGCCGTGCAGGCGTCGCTCACCGGCCACCTGGTGTTCAGCACCCTGCACACCAACGACTCCGCCAGCTCCTTCGCACGTATCTGCGATATGGACGTAGAGAACTTTCTGGTGGCCGACACGGTGCTGGGGATTCTGGCCCAGCGCCTCGTGCGGGCGCTGTGCCCCCACTGCAAGGAGCAGGGGCGCTACGAGCCTTCCGAGACCGAGCTGATCGAGATGGGTCTCAACGAACGGCAGATGGTCGAGGCGCGTGGCCACTCGGTGATGAAGGCCGTCGGCTGCGATGAGTGCAATGGCCTGGGCTACGCCGGCCGAACCGGCATCTACGAGTTCCTGCAGAACAGCGACGAGATCCAGCGTCTCGTCATCCAGAACGCGCCCTCGGGGCAGATCAAGAAGGTGGCGGAGGCCGAGGGCATGCACACGCTGTTCGACGACGGCCTGCGCAAGGTGCTCGACGGGATCACCACCTTCGAAGAGGTCAAGCGCGTCACCACAGCGGGCGAGCACTAGGAGGCAGCGTGGCGGTCTTCGAGTACAAGGGCCTCGACGGGGGCGGCAAAGCCATCAGCGGCATCATCGACGCCGACACCGCCAAGATCGCGCGGGGCCGCCTGCGCAAGCAGGGGCTGTTCCCCACCGAGATCCATGAGCAGTCGGAGGGAGGCACGCGTCGGGGCGAGTCCATCCTCGACATGCAGATCGACGTGGCGAAGTACTTCCAGTTCGTCACCCGGCGCGATGTGTCGACGATGACCACGCAGCTGTCGGTGCTGGTGGGGGCCCACGTGCCCATGGCCGAGGCGCTGGCCGCCCTGGTCGACCAGACGGAGAAGGAGAAGCTCAAGGTCATCCTCTCCAAGGTCAAGGAGAAGGTGAACGAAGGGATGCCGCTGGCCGATGCCCTCGCCGAGCACCCCAAGGTGTTCGACACGCTGTACATCCAGATGGTCCGGGCCGGAGAGAAGTCGGGCGCCCTCGACCAGGTGCTGGCGCGGCTGGCCACCTTCGCCGACGGGCAGGTCAAGCTGCAGGGCCAGATCATCTCCGCGATGGCCTACCCCATCCTGCTGGGCATGGTCGGCTTCGCCATCCTCATGTTCTTGTTCCTGGGGGTCATTCCCCGGATCCGCGGCCTGTTCGACAGCCTGCCGGGCGGCGACGACCTGCCGTTCATCACCGACATGGTGTTCTTCTTCGGCGACATGCTCGTCGGGTGGTGGTGGGCAGTGCCCGTCGTGGTCATCGGGTCGGCCGTGGGCTTCCGGCGCTGGGTGGGCACCGAGAGTGGTCGCGACCGGTGGGACCGCTTCAAGCTGCGGGTGCCCATCTTCGGCCGGATGAACCGGCTCATCGCCGTGGCCCGCTTCTGCCGCACCCTCGCGACGCTGCTGGTGTCCGGGGTGCCGATCGTGAGCGCGCTGAACATCGTCGAGAAGGTGGTGGGCAACGTGCACATCGCCAGCGCGGTGAACAACGCCAACGTCGCCATCATGGAGGGGGCGTCGATCGCCTCTCCCCTGAAGTCCTCCGGGCAGTTCCCCCCGCTGGTCACCCACATGATCGGCATCGGCGAGCGCACCGGTGAGCTCGAGCGCATGCTCACCGTCGTGGCAGATTCTTACGAGGATCAGGTAGAAGCGACAATCTCGGCCATGACAAGTCTTCTCGGGCCGGTGATGATTCTAGCAGTAGGCGGCACGGTCTTCGTGATCGCCATGGGGCTGTTGACGCCCATGATGAACATCTCGCAGATGATCAAGTAATTCCTTCGGTATCGACCATCACAGTTCGGAGAGGTCAGCATGAGTGAGAGCATCGAGCGCATCCGGGCGGCCGTGCGCGCCTACAGGCGGGAGGGTCGGCTCAGCCGCACCGTTCGTCGCGGCATGTCCCTCCTCGAGGTCATGGTCGTCATCGCGATCATCCTCACGCTGATGGGCGTGCTCGCCTTCGGCGTCATGAGCGTGTTCGGCGACAGTCAGGTCCAGACGACCATCCTGACCATGAACAAGGTCGACGAGCGGGTGCAGATCTACATGCTGCGCAAGAAGAAGCCGCCGAGCACCTCCGACGGCCTCGAGGCGGTCTACGGCAAGGAAGGCGTGCCCAGCGACGCATGGGGCAACGAGATCAAGTACGTGTCGCCTGGCGGCAACGGTCGCAAGTTCGACCTGGTCAGCTTCGGCCCCGACGGCGTCGAGGGTGGCGGCGACGACATCGTGCTGAGCGAGCAGGGCTGAATGAACCCCACGCGCCATCGCCAGCGTCGTGCCCGCCGAGGCATGTCGTTGCTCGAGATCATGGTGGCCATCGCCATCCTGCTCGTGCTCACGGTGGTGGTCATTCCCGGCATCTCGTCGATGATGGGAATGGACAAGCGCAAGGGCGCTCGAAAGCTCGCGCTGATCTACGAGCGCCTCAACGACGAAGCGGTGATGCGCAACCGCACCTACCGGATCGTCTACTTCCTCAACGAAGACCGCTACGTCGTCGAGGCTGGCGAGCCCGGCGCCCTCATCGCAGCCACGCCGGAAGATCGCGAGGAGTACGAGGTCGAGGTGCGGGCCAAGATGGCAGCGATGAGCGACGAGGAGCGGCAGCGCTGGCTGCACAAGAACAAGCAGCCCTTCGAGTCGCTGGGCGAGGGCCGGATGGAGGTCAACCTGCCTGCGGGGATGGTCTTCGGCGGGGTCTACACGCCGCAGTATGGCGAGCTGGTCGAGCCCGATGGGGCCGACGACGAAGACGAGAAGCAGAGGGTGGAGTCGTACGTCATGTCGAATGGCTTCACCGAGCACACCATCATCTGGCTGGTCAACGACGACGACCCCACCGACGGCTACACCATCGAGGTGGCACCGCTGTCGGGGGAAGTGACGCTGCACGGCGAGCTCGTCGACTGGCGTGATGCCTTCGCCCACGTGCCCGACGAAGGCCCGGCGCTTCCCCAGTGAGGTGGTCCATGCCGGCGCGTACCGTTCGTCGCTCGGCTCGAGGAGGCTTCAGCCTGCTCGAGGTGATGCTGGCGCTGATGATCCTGACGGTCTCCCTGCTGATCCTCGCCGAGACGCAGGCCACCGCGGTGATCGCGACCCAGGAGGCCGAGCGCTTCATCGTCGCCACCGATCTGGCTCAGCTGAAGATGTCGGAGGCGATGCTCAAGCTCGAGGAAGAAGGGTTCCAGACCAGCGAGGTGGTGGAGTTCGGCGAGTTCGACGACCTGGGCGACGAGCTCACCAACCTGGAGTTCGGCCGCGAGCTGGAGGACTACCACTGGGAGTACACGATCACCGAGATCGACATCCAGCTGGCAGGCGATCTCGCCTCGATGATGGGGGAGGGGGGAGCCGGGGATGCTCTGGGTGGCATGTTCCCCGGGATGTCCGACGCAGCAGGTGCTGGTGGCGGGCTCCCGGGGGGCGCCGGCGACGCCCTCGGGGCCGTGGGCATGGGCCCCGACCAGCTCACCCAGATGATCGGCCCCTACATCCGCATGGTGGTGGTGCGCGTCTGGTGGGGGGAAGACTCCGACTTCGCCAAGGAAGAGGGCACCGAGGTCACCCTCGCCACCCACGTGGCCAATCCGGCTGGCATGCTCAGCGTGGGTGGTGGCCTGGGTACCGCGGCAGGAGCGACGCCGTGAGCCGCCTCCTCCGCCAGCGCCGGCGTCGCGGCCTCACCCTCCTCGAGGTGATGATCAGCATCGTCATCATCCTGATCATGGGCCTGATCGTCGCCGAGAGCCTGCGCAACTCCATCGAGTTCAACCAGCTGCTGTCGCTGCGCGACACCACCACCCGCACCGCCCGCACCGCGCTGTCACGGCTCAAGCGCGACCTGCAGATGGCCTACCTGACCCCCAACGTCAGCGGGCTCACCCCCGAGCGCTACCGCACGGTGTTCGTCGGCCTCGACGACTCCCCCGACACGCTGTACTTCGCCAGCCTCAACCATCAGCGGATGTACCTCAACACCCGCGAGTCCGACCAGATGGAGGTCACGGTGTGGGCCGAGCCGGCCCCCCGTGACAAGGGCTACGGCAGCGTGCTGTACATGCGCGAGTCGCAGCGGATCGACGAGGAGCCGGCGGAAGACGGCAAGGTGCTGCCGCTGGCCTACAACGTGCGCAGCTTCGAGCTGAAGTACCTCGACCAGCAAGACGGCGAGTGGAAAGAAGAGTGGGACACCCGCTCGGCCGACACGCCCTACTTCCTGCCGCGGGCGGTGCAGATCGGTCTGGTGCTCATCGCATCCGACCCTGATGATCCCGAGCAGACCGAAGACGTGCCCTTCCTCACGACGGTGGTGTTGGACTACGCCCCCCGCCTGCCACAGCTCAAGAACACCGGCGACATCTCGCAGGCCATCTCCCAGGCCATGGCGCAGGGCAACACCGGTGGCACCGTGGCGGGCCAGGGCGTGGCGCTGTTCGACATCTCGAAGTTCAGCAAGGGGGGCTACGGCGGCACCGGTGCGGCAGGCCTGGTCTCCGGCATGCCCATCCCGTCGCCCAACAGCTCCAAGAACAGCCGGGCCACCAAGGGCGGCCGCGGCGGGAGCCGTGGAGGGGGCCGCAGCAATCGCCCCTCGCGCTCCAACCTGCCCAGCCCGGGCAACCCGCTCAACCTGCCACCGGTGCCCGGCCGATGAGGGTCGTCCGCTGGCTTTGGCGTGAGCTCACCCGACCGCGGGGTCACCGTCGGCATCGCTTCTACCGTGGTGGCCGCACCTCCCGCGGTGGCGTGGCGCTGATCATGGCCATCAGCTCGGTGATGCTGCTCACCGTGCTGGTCACCGAGATCGCCTACGACGCGACCCAGCGCATGCAGATGGCCTCGCAGCACCGCGACGAGGCCAAGGCCGCCGCCATCGCGGGCACCGGGGTCCAGCTGTACCGGCTCATCCTGATGCTGAGCAAGCAGGTCGGCAACAACCCCATGGTGGCGCAGTATGGCGCAATGCTGGGCATCAACGCCGACTCCATCTGGCAGATGGTGCCGATGTTCTCCACCCAGCTGCTGCGGCTGGTGCTGTCGTCGGGCGGCGGCGAGGTCGACGACGAGGAGGCCGCCGCGATGGTCGCCCAGGGCGGGCTGACCGACGAGCAGCGCGAGGCGAGCCGGGAGGAGGGCACGGCGCTGCGCCGCAACTTCCTCGACTTCGACGGCGACTTCTCCGCGTCGGTGCAAGACGAGAACCGCCGCATCTACGTGGGCAGGTTCACGGCGACCTCCCTCGGCGACCTGCTGCAGACCCCCGCCGGGATGCAGATCATGGCCCTGCTGTCGCGCGAGGACTACCAGCCCTGGCTCCGCGAGAACAACATCATCGTCGAGGAGCTCATCGGCAACCTCGCCGACTGGACCGACGCCGACGACATCAAGCTGTACCAGGGCGGCCGCGAGTCCGCCGACTACGAGCGTCTCGACCCGCCCTACCTGCCCAAGAACGCACCCTTCGACTCCTACAACGAGATCCGCCTGGTGGAGGGCTGGCACCTCGACGGGGTGTGGGAGCGGGCCGGGCGAAACCTCACGATCTACGGCGACGGCAAGGTCAACGTGAACACCGCCCACCAGCCGGTGATCCGCGCCCTGCTCACCGCCTACTTCGACGGCGTGCCGTCGGAGTCGATGATCGACCTGGCTATGACGGAGTTCATGCGACTCCGCGGCCTGCCCATGGCCGAAGGTGGCCTGCACTTCACCAACGCCAAGCACTTCCAGACCACGATGGCCAGCCTCGGCGCGCCCCTGCGCGACGATGTCACCGAAGCCGTCACCACCCAGTCGAACGTCTTCCGCATCACCAGTGCGGGCGAGGTGGGCGACGCACGGGTGGAGGTCCAAGCCATCATGGACTTCAGCGAAGACCCCGGGGGGCGCATCCTCTTCTGGCGGTCGAGATGACGGAGCGCGCATGCCTCGATTGATCGCCGTCGACCTCGGGTCGCACCACGTGAAGGTGTGCACCTACCGCCAGGCAGGGCGGCAGTTCGTCTTCGAGGAGCGGCATGCCCAGCATGTTCCTCAGGATGGGACGCCCCCTACGCTCGAGCAGCGGCTGGTGGCCCTCGATGCCCTCCTCGACGACGTGCCCACGCTGCGCGCCAGCGGGGCCGACCGCGTCGTCGCGTCGCTGCCTGCCCACATCGCCGCCTTCCACCGCGTGAAGATCCCGTTCACCGATCCGGCGCAGATCGAGAAGACCCTGCCGTTCGCCGTCGAGAACGAGGTGCCCTTCGAGCTCGACGATATGGTCATGGGGTGGCGCATCGCGGCCATCGAGGGGCAGACCCAGGTGCTCACCGCCCTCGCTACCCATGACTCGGTGTCCGACCTGCTCGATGGCCTGGCCGAGCGCGGGCTGGATCCTGCGGCCCTGCATGTCGACGGCGACGTCTACGGAGCCTGGGCCACGCCCCCCGACGACATGGCGGTCGACGACCCCACCGACGTGCTCGAGGGCGTGCCGGTGGCCAAGCTGGTGGCCGTGGTCGACGTGGGCCATGCCGACACGGTCGTGAGCGTGGTCCGCGAGGGTTCGGTCCAGTACAGCCGCTCCATCACCGTGGCGGGCTGGAACTTCACCACCGCCATCGCGCAGGCCATGGGCTGCTCGTGGCAAGAGGCCGAGGCCTTCAAGCACGGCGCGGCCCTCGCCGACGACGACATCACCGACCCGGGCCTGCCCCGGCACTCCGGCTACCGCAGCCTCACCCTGGCAGCGCGTCAGGCCGTCGATGCGTCCATCGGGCTGCTCCTCGCCGAGCTTCGCTCCACCCTGATCAAGGCGGAAGACACCCTGGGGGGAGAGGTCGTCGAGGTGCACCTGTGCGGCGGCTCCGCGCGTATCGACGAGCTGTGGGACTACATCGCGCAAGACCTCGGCGTCGCCGTCAAGCCGGCACGGGATCCGATGGGAGAGGGCACGCCGCCGTCCTTCGCCCTCGCCCAGGCGCTGGCCGGGGTGGCCATCGCCGGGCAGCGCGCGTCCATCGATCTGCGCGTCGGGAAGCTCGCCTACCGCGGCGGCGGCGACTGGCTGCGCCAGGGGCTCGGGCTCGGGATCATCGGCATCGTCAGCTTCGTGATCGTGGCCATCCCCCTCACCGCCATCCGCTGGGTGGGGATGCACATCGAGCAAGGCAAGGCGGAGACGATGATCGAGGAGATGATGGCCGAGACCCTCCCCGAGGTCCGGTTCAACCCCGACAGCATGCGGGGCAACGCCGCGCTGATGCGCGCCGGTGCCGACGACATGGTGCAGCGGGCGTCGGCGCTGGGCGACGCGGGTGGGGTCCCCCCGACCATTCAGCTCGTCTACGACCTCACCGCGGCCTTCCCCGACCCTGACGAGATCAAGGTGGAGGTGAGAGACCTCACGGTCTCCCGCGAGGCTGTCAGCTTCAACGCCGAGACCCAGGGCTATGCAGGTAGCGCGGCGGTCGAGGAGAAGCTGAAGGCCACGCCTCGGTTCGCCAATGCCATCAAGGGCACCGAGACCAAGCAGTCCAACGGCCAGGTGCGCTTCCCCATCACCATCGAGCTCGGCGACGTGGCCGAGGAGGAGGGCTGATGCCGTCGCTTCCCGTCCGTAGTGGCCCCTCGGCCTTCGTCGAGCGCCAGCTCGAGGCGCTGTCGCCTCGCGACCGCAAGATGCTCGCAGCCTTGTTCGTCTTCTTCGGCCTGATGTTCCTGTCTGCCTTCGGCTACACCGTCTGGAGCTTGCTGGCCGCGAAGTCGGCCCACGTCATCGAGGTCAAGGAAGCGCTGATCGAGATGCAGCAGGCACAGGTCGACTACCGACAGGCCGAGGCGACCTTCTCCGCCCACGAAGACCGCCTCCGCAACAAGGAGCCGCTGTCGGCCTTCCTGGAGGGCCTCGCGCAGAAGCACGAGGTGAGTGAGCAGCTCAAGAACATCAACGCGCAGGGGCAGCCCGAGGTGGTGGGCTCCCTGTCGCAGCAGCGCTACACGGTCGAGATCAAGAAGGCGCCCCAGGAGAACCTGTTTCGGCTCCTTCACGACCTCGAGACCTCGGGCTACCCGGCGAGTGTCGAGCAGGCCGTGTTCAAGTCCCAGGCGACCAAGGAGGGCAACATGATGACCCTGACCCTCGAGCTCATCGTGCTGTCGGTGGGAGACACCTGATGAAGCGCCTCCTCCTCGTGTTCGGGGCCGGCGCCTGGTTCGTCGTGCTCTTCCTGCTCACCTTCGTGCTCACCTTCCCCAGCGACGCCATCATCGAGCGTGTGCGCTGGGAGGTGTCGGAGCGTAGCCGCGACGAGGTCGCGGTCACGATGGACTCACTGGGCCCGTGGTGGCTGGGGGCGTCTGCGCAGGGGGTGAAGGTCTACCAGGCAGAGCGCCGTGGGGCTGACAAGGAGCTCACCTACCTGGCAGCCGACGTGCGGGCCGCCGTGTCGCCGTGGAGCGCGATCACGCGCACGCCGACGGTGTCGGGCTCGATCACTCCCATCGACGGCACGCTGTACTACACGGTGAGCACAGATCGGATCGGCAAGCGGGAGGAGCTGGGCGTCACTGGCGTGCAGCTGTCGGCCGAGGCCTTCCCCATGAGCGAGGTCATGCTGTTGTCGGGCCTGACGGGCTCCGCGCTCGGCGGCATCGATCTCGAGGTCGATCTGGCGGGTGCCGAGGGCATGCGCACCGGCAGTGGCTCCATCGTGCTGTCTGGCGCGAATGTGGTCCTCACCGACCTCGAGATCCCCGGGATCGGGCCGCTGGGCATGGAGCTGCCCCTCGACGAGCTCGCGATCAATGTGAAGGTCGACGAGGGCGAGGCCGAAGTGGTGCGCGGCGATGTGCGCTCGCCGCTGCTCACCGCCGAGGTGTCGGGCACCATCCGCCTGCGTGACGACCTGGCGCGGTCGAGCATGAGCATCGAGATCCTGCTGTCGAACCTGGGCAGCGAGCTCAAGATGTTCGAGCCCTTCCTCAAGGCGGGCGACGTGGGCGGTGGCAAGTACCAGATCACCTGCCCGGGCACCCTGGGCGACCCCCGCTGCGAGCTCGGCAAGAGCCGGAGCAGCTCTCGCAGCACCCGCAGCGAGCGGTCCCCTCGAGTGCGCCCCCGGCCGACTCCGCGTACGCCCCGGTCCGAGCCGGTCGGTGCGGAGACGGAGCGCCCCGACGCCGACGAGCTGAAGAAGCGCCGTGAGGAGCGCCTCGAGCGGCTCCGGCAGCTCCGCGAGCAACGACTTGGCACGCGGGATGACGAGGAAGAGCCGGTCGACGACGAAGAGGAGCTCGACGACGAGGAGTTCTTCGACGACGAAGAGGGCTTCGGCGACGACGAAGAGTTCATCGAAGAAGACGTGTTCGACGAAGAGGAGTTCGACTGATGATCCCGCTGGTCCTGACGATCCTGGGCCCCAACCATCCCACCACCGTGACCAATGTGTCGTCGCTGGTGGCAGAACACGGCGGCAACTGGAACGAGTCGCGGCTGGTGACCCTCGCGGGTCGGTTCGCAGGCGTGGTGAAGGTCACCGTGCCCGAGAGCCAGGAGCAGCCGCTCCTCGACGCCCTGGAGGCGATGGGCGGCGTGCGCTTCCTGTGGGAACGGGGTGACGACACCCCCGACCCCGTCGCGGTTCACCAGGTCGAGGTCACCTGCACCGACCGCCCCGGCATCGTGCGCGACGTGACCGCGGCCGTGGTGGCCCACGACGGTCACCTCGAGCGCTTCCGCACCGAGTACCACGCGGCCCCGATGAGCGGTGGCGTGCTGTTCTACGCGCGGATGCGGGTGCGAGTCGCTGCCATCGAGGCGCTTCGCGAGGCCCTGATGGGCATCGCCGACGATCTGCTCGTCGACGTGCGCGAGCTGCCTACCTGAGCAGGGCCCGGGTGGCTGCCACCGGGTCGGCTGCGGCGGCGATGGCTCCGATGACCGCCCAGGCGTCGGCGCCCGCGGCCCGGACAGCCTCGACCCGCCCCGCCTGGATGCCACCGATTGCCACCAGCGGCGTGTCGGCGGCAGCCCGTCGAGCCTGCCGCAGGGTGGCCAGGCTCTGTGGGGGCTTGTTCCAGCTCAGGCGCTCGGGAGCGGTGGGGAACACCGGGCCGAAGGCGACGTAGTCTGCCTCGGTGCGGGCCTGAGCGAGCAGCTCGGGGTGGTGGGTGCTTCGACCGAGGATGCGGTCGGGGCCCAGGGCGGCACGCACCGCGGCGGCAGGAGCGTCACGTTGCCCGACGTGGACTCCGTCGGCGCCCACCCGCGCGGCGACCTGTGGGTGGTCGTTGACGATCAGCGTGGCCCCCACGGCGTGCGCGCGCGCCACCGCCTCCCGCGCCACCTCCTCGAGAGCCTCCTCACTCCATCCCTTGCAGCGCACCTGCACCAAGCGGCAGCCCCCCGCCAGGAGGGCATCGAGCAGGGGAAGGGGATCGCCCCCGGCCGCGCCGGCGTCGGCGATGCCGTAGAGCCCGCGGATCCGCTTGCAGACCGTGTCTCGAGGGGTAGCCATGGCGCCTCCTATCGCATCGCTCGGGTCACCGCGCCCCGCCGTTGCGCTGAGGCAGCTGACCCAGGAGGGCGTCATGGGACCGACGTTCGGCGGCTTCGCCGACAAAACCCGCCGCCGGGCGCTGGACAGCGGTGCCACAGCGTGGCAAGATCCGCAGCAGCGCGACTCGCGCCTCCGATTCCTTCGGATGGCCAGCGCTCGGCTCTCCCCGAGCCATCCTCCTCCCCATCCCGCATCCCTCCCCATCCGCCCCGAGATGCTCCCATGAACGCCTTCCGCTTGACGTCCGTCGCCTTGTGCCTCGCCCTCTGGGCTCCCGTGGCCACCGCCGAGGAGGTCACGTCGACCGACGACGAGGCCAGCGCCGAGACCAAGAAGCGCCCGCTGCTGTTCCCCGCGTTCCGGAAGAAGAAGCAGGCCGACACCACGACCGACGACGCGCCGCCCCCTGCCGACGAGCCGGCCGTCGAGCTCGAAGACGTGCCGGCCACCGAGCTGCCGAGCGAGGGCATCTGGGAATGGGTGGACCGCATGGAAGGCGAGATCCCCACCGAGGAGCAGCTCGACGCCATCGAGGAGCAGCACGAGCTGGAGGTCGACGAGCTGGTCCGCACCGACGACCTGTCGGGGGGCGAGGTCCCCGTCGCCTTCTACACCGACCCCAGCAAGCACCTCGAGGTCGACCCGCTGTTCCTCGACCTCGTCGACCCGTCCGAGTTCGACATCCCCATCGAGGTCACCCCCGAGGTGGCCAAGTGGGTCACCTACTTCACCGGCCCGGGCCGCAAGTACTACAGCCGCTGGCTGTCGCGCTCCACCCGCTACCGGCCCATGATGTACCGCGAGCTCGACCAGGCGGGGCTGCCCCGCGACCTGGTCTACCTGTCGATGATCGAGAGTGGCTACAACGCCCACGCCTACAGCCACGCGGCCGCGGCCGGGCTGTGGCAGTTCATCCCGAGCACCGGCAAGCTGTACAAGCTGCGCATCGACTGGTGGGTCGACGAGCGGCGCGACCCCGAGGCGTCGGTGGGCGCGGCCATCGCCTTCCTCGGCGAGCTGCACCAGATGTTCGGCGACTGGCGCCTGGCGTGGGGGGCCTACAACGGCGGACCGGGCCGCATCCGGCGGGCCACCAAGCAGGCGGGCTCGAACGACTGGTGGGCGCTCGCGCGGGGTCCCTACCTGCACAGCGAGACCGACAACTACGTGCCCAAGATCATGGCCGCGGCCATCATCGGTCACCACCCTGAGCGCTACGGCTTCACCGGCATCGAGTTCCAGGACGAGCTGGTCTACGAGACGGCACGGGTCGACGGCAGCGTGGAGCTCGCCGTGCTCGCCAAGTGCGCAGGCACGACGGTCGACGAGCTCAAGGCTCTCAACCCGGCGCTGCGCCGCTACGCGACCCCCCCCGAGGGCTACGACGTGCGGCTGCCCGTGGGCAAGACGGAGACCTTCGCGGCCGCCTTCAGCAAGGTCCCCAAGTCCGAATGGATCACCGTCGTGCGCCACACCGTGCGCAAGGGCGAGACCCTCGGCAAGATCGCCGCCCGCTACGGCACCTCGGTGTCGTCGCTGTCGAGCGCGAACAACCTCAAGAACGCCAACCGCATCTACGTCGGCATGTCGCTGACGGTGCCCAAGGGCGGCAGTGGTCAGGTCGTCGCTGCGGCCGCGTCGAGCAGCCGCACCGACGCCCGCCCGACCCCCGCGCCGAGCAAGCCCAGCTACCACACGGTTCGGCGGGGCGAGAGCCTGTCGAGCATCGCCACGAAGTACGGCACCAGCGTCACGTCGCTGCGCAACGCCAACGGCCTCAGCTCCTCGAAGATCCTCGTCGGCCAGCGCTTGAAGCTGTCGGGCGGTAGCGGCTCGAGCACCAAGAGCAGCGCACCGACCTACCACACCGTGCGCAAGGGTGAGTCCCTCGGCAGCATCGCTACCAAGTACGGCGTCAGCGTGAGCTCGCTGCAGTCGGCCAACTCCATCCGCAACGCAAGCCACATCACCGTCGGCCAGAAGCTGAAGATCACCGGCGGCAGTGGCTCGAGGAGCAGCTGGACGACCTACACCGTACGTCGGGGCGACTCGCTGGGCGCGATCGCGACGCGCTATGGAGTGAGCGTGTCGAGCCTGCAGAGCTGGAACGGCATCCGGGGCTCGGTGATCCAGCCCGGCCAGCAGATCAAGATCCGCAAGAGCTGAGCCCTCGCCATCGGGGGCACGGAGTCCCGATGCTGACGATCGACGAAGCTGTCGCCCACATCCTCGCCACGGTTCGCCCCACCGGCACCGAGCGGGTGGCGCTCGGTGACAGCCTCGATCGGGTCGTGGCCCAGGTGGTCACGGCACCGGTGGCGCTGCCTCCGTGGAACAACTCCGCGATGGACGGCTACGCGGTCGTGGCGGCCGACACGTCGGGGGCCACCCGGGAGCAGCCCGTGGGGCTGAAGGTGGTGGGGACTGCGCCTGCGGGCGGGGTCTTCGAGGGGCGCTTGGAGCCCGGCCAGGCCGTGGTCATCGCCACCGGGGCGCCGATGCCGCCGGGGGCGGATGCGGTGGTGCTGGTGGAAGACAGCGACGGCGCACGCGAGGGCGTGGTCCACCTGTTCGAGGCGGCTCGGGAGGGCCAGCACGTGCGCCGGAAGGGGGAGGCCGTCACGGCGGGTGGGCGGGTCGCCGAGCCGGGCGATGGGCTCACGCCAGGGAGGCTGGCGCTGCTCGCAGCGGTTGGGGTGGTCTCGGTGCAGGTGGCGCGGGCCCCGCGGGTGGGCATCCTGTCGACCGGCGACGAGGTCATTCGCCCAGGGCTGCCGCTGGGGCCCGGTCAGATCTACAGCAGCAACGACACGGCGCTGGCCGCGCTGGTGCGTCGTGCCGGGGGCGTGCCGGTAGTCCACGAAGCGAGCGCCGACGATCCGGAAGAGCTGCTGGGCCGGATGCGGGGCATGCTCGCGATGAAGCCCGACCTCCTCGTGACCACGGGGGGCGTCAGTGTGGGGCCCTTCGACTTCGTGCGCGACGTGATGGCCGAGCTGGGCGCCGAGATGGACTTCTGGAAGGTGCGGATGAAGCCCGGCAAGCCGTTGGCCTTCGGCACCGTCGACGGCGTGCCGCTGTTCGGGCTGCCCGGCAACCCCGTGAGCTGCATGGTGAACTTCCTGCAGTTCGTGCGCCCGTGGATGCGGCGGGCGATGGGCGACCCGCACCCCTTCCTGCCGGTGCTCGACGCCGTTGCTGCGGAAGACTTCCACGACCGCCCGGGGCGCGCGCGCCTGCTGCGCGTGACCCTCCACGCAGGCCCGAAGGGCTGGCTGGCCCGCAGCACGGGGATCCAGTCGTCGGGAGCGGTGGTGAGCATGGCGATGGCTCAGGGCCTGCTGTTGGTGCCGGCAGACGAGGAAGCGCCACGAGCGGGGGACGCCGTGCGGGTGCAGCTCATCGAGGCCGGCTCGCTACAGCGCCCCGACGCAGGCTACCCGTGGTGAACGAGGCGTTCGTGCTCGCGGGGGGCGCCAGCCAGCGCATGGGCAGCGACAAGGCGCGGCTGCCCTGCCGTGGCCTGCCGATGGCCGCCGCGGTGGCCGAGGTCGTGGGCTCGGTGGTCGACCAGGTGACGGTGGTGCGCCGCGACGACGACGGCCTGCCCTGGCCCGATCGCGGGGGAGAGCCGCTGGCTGTGGTCTACGAGCCGCCCCATCCGACACGCCACCCTCTGTGGGGGGTGGCCGAGGCGCTACGACAGGCTGATGAGGCCGAGGTGCTCGTCGTGCCGTGCGACCTGCCAGGGCTCACCGCAGGCCATGTCGAGGCGCTGCTAGCCGCCGGAGGCCCCTGCGTGGCCGAGATCGCGGGGCACAGGCATCCGCTGCTGGCGGTGCTTCCTCGCACCCTGCTGCCGAAGGCGGCTGCCCTGGCAGCCCGCGGCGAGCCGGCTCGTGCGCTGGTGGAGGGGCTCCCAGGGGTCGAGCTGGCCCCTGCTGGGCTGGTCGACACGAACACCCGCACCGAGCTGGGGCCGACGCCCCTGGAGCGACTCCACAACGAGCTGCCGCAAGGGGAGGCGACGGAGCGCTTGCTGCGGGGCGAGGTGGCGCGCCTGGCGGCCTGCGGCATCGTCGACCCCTACGCCGCGACCCTCGGCCTCGCCCACCAGCCCTCGACCCCCCACGCGAGCCCGAGCCCGACGCCGTAGGCCAGCAGGTCGATAGGGTCGAAGGTCGAGCCGAGGGTGAGGTGCCAGAACAGGTGGGCGTCCGGACTCACGAGGTCGAGCAGCTGCAGGAACTCGGCCGCGACAGCGAACAGCCCGACCCCGACGAGGCGGGTGCGGGTGCTGCCCACGGGAACCGACGCGAGCACAGCGACCAGGAAGACCACGATCAACACATCTCCGGTCAGCCCGCGGACCCAGCTTCGGCCTGGGCCACGGTAGAGCACCACGCCCACACCCAAGGCGAGGGCCACGGCCGCGGTGGCCCGGGCCTTGGCGGTGGGGGTCAGCCCCGCTCCAGATCCGCCATGCAGCTCACGCAGGCGGGGCTCTCGGGTCGGGCGGTGAGGCGGCGCACCCCGATGGGCTCGCCGCACACCTTGCAGTCGCCGTAGCTGTCGTCGTCGAAGCCCATCAGGGCGACCGCGATCTGCTTGAGCCTCAGCTCGTTGCGTCGCTGCTGCGCGTCGGCCATCTGCTGCTGCTGGATGGCGTCGATGCGGGACACCCGCCCGACGGCAGTCTGGTCGAGCTCGACGGTCTTTGCGTGGTCGCCGGTGGTACGGACGGTGGCCTGGAGCTCCTCGCGGAGCGTCTCGAGACGGGTGCGGAGCATGGCGCGCTCCGCCTCGGTGAGCTCTTCGGCCATCAGCTGCCCTCGAGGGCGCGCACGGAGCCGCGGGTGTTCACGCTGCGGATGATCTGCGCGAGCATCGGCTCGAGGCTCCACGAGTAGTACCAATCGGGCAGCTCGGGATGCTCGACGCTCGACGTGCCGACGACCCGCAAGGTGACGCCACGCCGCACCGCCTCTTCGCGCAGGGCATGCAGGCGCTCTGGCCCCTGGCCCGACAGCAGCACGTGCACGCCCACGACGACGATATCGGTCGCGCCTTCCTCCCACAGCGTGCGCACGGCGGCACACACGCTGCCGGCGGTGTCGATGATGTCGTCGACGACGAGCACCGAGCGGCCCTCGACCTCCCCGATGACCGTCGTCTGCATGACCTGGTTGGGCTGGCTGTAGTCGCGCTGCTTCGACAGGGCCGCGAGGGGGCAGCCTAGCGCCTCGGCGTAGGAGCGGGCCCGCTCCAAGCCCCCCACGTCGGTCGAGGCCACGGTGTCGCACACCAGGCCCTGCGCAGCCAGGAAGCGTGACAGCCCCTGAGTGACCCCCACGCTCTCGAACACCACCTCTCGCGGCGAGAAGCAGCCGATCATCGCCTCGTTGTGGGGCTCGACGGTGATGACCATGTCGCAGCCTGCCTCGGTGAGGAGCCTGGCGAACAAGCCGGTGCTCACCCCCTCACGCACCTTGCCCTTGCGCTTGTCTTGCCGACCGCCGGGCAGGTAGGGCACGACAGCGGTCACCCGGTCGGCATCGGCACAGCGCGCGGCGTCGATGGCGTGCAGCAGCATGACGAAGCGGTCGTAGATGGAGCGCTCGCTGCCGATGACCACGGGCTGCTGGAAGATGTAGACGTCGCAGCCCCGCACGTTCTGGCCGACGGCGTACTTGCCCTCACCGCAGGCGAACCAGGTGTCTTCCCCAGCGGCCAGGGAGTGCAGCAGGTGCCGCGCGACCCGTTCGGCGAGAGGGCGGGCGGGCGTGCACGCCATGAGAGCGACGGGCGCACGCGGATCGCTCACTTGACCGACCACGACAGCGCGAGGGTGGCGAGGGCCTGCTTGGGTGTGCCCATCTCCCGGTCGCGGCGGCCGTCGAAGCGATGCACGCGGCCCTCGCGGAGCACCCACACGCTGGTGGCGTCGACGGCGAACAGCTCGCCGTCGGTGTCGGGCGGGGCCACGCCGGTGATCGCCTCGCCCGTCGCTTCGACGGAGTCGCTGGCGTGGGGAAGCAGCCCGTGAGGCTGGTCGATACAGGTGCCGGTCTGCACCGGGAAGCGGTGCAGGGCGAGCAGCTCGATGAGGGGCCGCCCCCACCCGACGGCGAGGACCTTGCTGCCGGGCCGGCGCAGGTCGGGGTAGCCCCACAGCGAGTAGCGCACGCCGCTGGGCAGCTCGAGCACGCCGGTCTCTCCGGCGTTGTGCAGCACGTCGAGCAGGGGCGCCAGCTTCTCTACCGGCTGGGGGAGCTCTTCGCGCTGGTCGAGGTGGACCTTGCCTTCGAGCTCGCGCACCGCACGCAGCCAGCCGTCGCGGCCGGCCGCGGGATCGTCGTCGTCGGGCGCCTCGGCGGGGGCCTCGGGGCTCAGCTCGAAGGACAGGGCTCGCCGCCCGAGGGCACCCAGACCCCCGCTGGGCGGAGGCAGCGGCGGCGGCTCGTCGGTGGCCGGAGCCGGGGCCTCCTCGTCGTCGTCGTCGCTCGCAGCTTCCGGGATCTCCTCGAACACGGCTTCCTGCGTGACCGGATCTGCCGACAGATCGTAGGCCACCTCGGCGGCGGCGGGAGGCGCGGGCACAGCCTGGCCGACGGTGGCTCCTGCGCCCACCGCAGCGGCGAGCTGCGGCCCGATCAGCGAGCGGATGGCGAGGTCGATGGCCTCGGCGGAGGGCGGCAGGGCGAAGGTGGCGGTGCGACCGACCAGCCCAGCGACCACCTCGGCCCACACGGCCTGGCTACCGGCGCGGGCATGCCACAGCTGGGTGAACAGGGTGGCGAAGCCGGGGAAGCGCGGGCAGAGCACGGGGGCCAGGGCGGCCTGCGTCACGTGGCCCTCGAAGGCCGTGGAGCCGCCGACGATCAACAGGGCGGAGGCACCGCTCGCCGCGATGACCCGCACGGCCTCTCGCACCTGGCCTGCCTCGGCCGACACGACGCTCTCGTCGGCGACGCGATGCCCCGACGCCTCCAGCGCCGAGGCCACGGCCTGGCCCAGGGCACTGTCGCTTCGCCCCGGCGTGGCCGACACCATCAGCACGTGCACCTCGAGACCTGCTAGCTCGCTCATGGGGCCCTCCGGCCGCCCACCATACCGCAGCTGGGAGGAGGTCCACGGCCACGATACTCAGGACCCAGGAGGGCGCGCATGTTCGACCGCTTTGCCAGCACGGCGTCGCTCCTCGACGGGGCACCGAGCCCCGACGAGGATCATGAGCTGGAGCTGTTCATGTACTTCGGCTGTGGCTTTTCCCATCGGGTGATGCACCACGCGGAGTCGCTGGGGGTCGAGCTGCCCCTGCGCGACATCCACGCCGACCGCGAGGCGCTGTCGCAGCTCCTCGAGCTCACCGGCCGCCGCACCGTGCCGGTCCTCCTCATCGACGGCGTGCCGCTGCCCGAGTCGCGCGTCATCATGGCGTGGCTCGATCGCTACGCTCGCCGCGCCGCCTGATGGGCCTGCTCGACGACCTGCTGGCCCGCCTGCGTGGCACGGCCACCGAGCAGGCCAGCAAAGCAGCGACGGCAGCCGCCGGTGCCGCCGCGAAGAAGGCGGTGGGCGATCTGGCGGAAGACTTCCTTGGCTTCGCCGAGGGGGAGCTCGCCGAGGCGCGGGCAGCCCGGGGCCTCGACGACGAAGGCGACGACACCGACGGCGGGGAAGGGGAGGGCCTGGGCGCGGAAGCTCCGCCCGCCGTCGAGCAGGCGCCGCCACCCACCGCGCGGGAGCGTCGGGAGGCCGCCGAGGCGAAGGCCCGGGAGGAGCTGGCTCGGCTCAAGGCGCTCCATGGCCGCGCCGACGACGATCAGCAGTCGTCGTAGCTGCCCTTGCAGCCCACCACCTTGAACTGCACCTCGCCTACCCCCTGATCGATCAGGCCAATGCGCCGTGCCGCGCCCTTCGACAGGTCGAGCACCCGCCCCCCGACGAAGGGGCCGCGGTCGTTGACCACCACCCGAACGCTCTGGCCCGTCGTGGGGTTGGTGACCTTGAGCACGGTGCCGAAGGGCAGCGAGCGGTGGGCGCAGGTGCGACGCGCGGGGCGGAAGGGCTCTCCCGAGGCGGTCGGGTTGCCCCGCAGCTCCTTGCCGTACCAGCTCGCCATGCCGGTCTCGACCTTCTTGCCGCCGCAGGCGACCAGCCACAGCGCCAGCAGGCCGAACCTCACGCCCGGCGAAGCACGGTGGCCGTCGCGGCGGTGCGCTCCAGCATGCCTTGCTGGCCACGGCGGATCTCGGCGGCGTTGGCCTCGTCGGTGTCGATGTGCATCTCCAGCACGTAGCTGTCTTTGACGCGGACCACGACGTCGCCGAACACCAGATCTCGCCCCTCGGAGTCGACCCGAACCTCGACGATGTCTTTGTGCTGCACACCGAAGCGCTCCGCGTCGTCGGGGTGCATGTGGATGTGCCGCTGGGCCTGGATCACCCCCTCGTGGAGCGCCAGGCTCCCCGCAGGCCCCTCCAGGGTGATGCCCGCCGACCCGGCAACGTCGCCGGAGCGGCGGATCGGGGCATCCATGCCCAGCGCGAACTCGTCGGTGCGGCTCACCTCCACCTGGCACGCGGGCCGGGTGGGGCCCAGCACCCGCACCCGCTCGATGCGACCTCGCGGCCCCACGATCGTCAGCCGCTCCTCGCAGGCGAACTGCCCGGGCTGCGACAGCGGCTTGTAGGGCGTGAGGGTATGACCGGCGCCGAACAGCGTCTCGACGGCTTCTTCGGTGAGGTGAATGTGCCGCGCGCTGATGGCGATGGGGATCGCGGCAGGCGCGTCGATCCGTGCCGTCTGCTCCACGACCTCCGCGGTGCCCTCGGCGATGCCTCGCTCCTCGTCGGTCTTGGCCACCAGCAGCCGGCATCGGCTGTGGGGAGCCGAGATCTCGGCGACGGGGTGGTCGTGGTCGACCCGTGCATCACGGTTGCGGTCTTCGTCGAACACGGCCCCGAGGAAGTCGAGGCGCTGGGCGGCCCGGTGGCGGATGGCGGCGGAGTTCTCGCCGATGCCTGCGGTGAACACGATGGCGTCGACGCCACCCATCACGGCTGCGTAGGCTCCGATGTACTTGCGCACCCGATGAGCGAACATCTGGATGGCCTGCCGGGCGCGCGGATCGCCCGCCTCGGCGGCCGCCTCGATGTCGCGGAGGTCGGAAGACCCCCCTGACAGACCCTTCAGGCCACTCTCACGGTTGAGCAGGGTGTCGAGAGCGTCGATGTCGAGGCCCTCGCGCCGGGCGATCTCCAGGATCACGCCGGGGTCGACATCGCCTGAGCGCGTGCCCATGACCAGGCCCTCGAGGGGCGTCATCCCCATCGAGGTCTCCACCGAGCGGCCGAACTCGACGGCCGCCATCGAGCAGCCCCCCCCGAGGTGACAGGTGATCATCCGCAGCTGCCGCAGCGGGGTGCGCAGGTGCTCGGCGGCGCGGTGGGCCACCCAGGCATGGGAGGTGCCGTGAAAGCCGTAGCGTCGCAGCCCGTGTCGCTCGCTGAGGGCGGCGGGCAGGGCGTAGTCGCGGGCCCGACGGGGCAGGGTGGCGTGAAAGGCCGTGTCGAAGACCCCGACGTGGGGCAGGTCGGGGAAGCGTCGGCGGGCCGCGTGGATGCCGGCCAGGTTGGCGGGCAGGTGCAGCGGGGCGAGGGGCACCAGGGCCTCGAGCTCGGCCACCACATCGTCGTCGAGGGCGGCGGGATGCACGAAGCGCTCGCCGCCGTGCACGACACGGTGGCCGACGGCGTCGAAGGGCACGTCGACCGACTGCAGGGCCTCCGACAGTGCCTCGGCGTGGGACGCCGGGCCTCCCTCGCCGATGCGCTCGCTGGCCGCCGAGGCCTTCCGCTCGCCGGTGCCCGTGTCGACGACACAGGCCTTCAGGGAGGTGCTACCGCTGTTCAACACCAAGACGTTCACGTCATCCTCCGGGGGGCATTCTCGCGCCGAGCTCTCAGGCTGCAGCCTCGGGCTCCGACCACGTCAGGCCGAGCTGCTCGAGGGGATCACCGCGCCACAGCTTGCCGCGGGCCATGTGCCCCCACATGCGGAAGTCGCACAGGAAGCTCCACACCGGGTACTGGAAGGTGGCGGGCCGGTTGTGCTCGATGCGGAAGTGGCCCACCCAGGCGCAGGCATACGCGCCGACTACGCCGGCGGGGATGAGCACGGGCGACGCCGCCGTGGTGAGCCCGACCATGGCCAGTAGAGGAACGACGGCGGCCTTCTTGCGCTCCATGCGCGCGGCGACGGCCCCGATGCCCACCATGCCCAGGAAGGCAGGGGGGAAGAACACCGGGTTGAGCACGAAGCTGGCACCGACCGCGGTGAAGAACCAGGTCGTGCCCACGAAGTGCAGCGCGCGGGACGCGGGGCTGCGGTGCTCCGACAGGTAGTAGGGCCAGAAGTCGCTCAGGGACTCGATACGCGGCATGGGGACCCCCTTTCGACTGCCCCCATACCCCGTTCTGGCTTCACGGCCGGCTCACCTTGCGCTGCAGCGGCCTGAAGCAGCTCCCGCGCGGCTTGCCGGGTGGTGTCAGTGATCACCAGCCCGCCGAGCATGCGCGCGAGCTCTTCGACCCGCTGCTTGGGGCCCAGAGGGGCGATGTCGCTGAAGGTGCGCTCTCCCTCGACCCGCTTCGCCACGACGTAGTGGGCCTCCCCGTAGGCGGCGATGGGAGCCTGGTGCGTGATGCACAGCACCTGGTGGTGGCTGGCGACCTCGGCCAGCTTGATGGCGATGGACTCCGCCACCGCGCCCCCCACCCCCGTGTCGACCTCGTCGAACACATACAGCCCCACCGGGCCCAGCCCAGCCAGGACGCGCTTGATCGCCAGCAGGCTGCGCGACAGCTCGCCCCCCGACGCGACCTTGCTCAGCGGGCGAGGCGGCTCGCCGGGGTTGGGCGCGATGAGCAGCTCGGCATGGTCGAGGCCCGACTCCGTCAGCCGTGCCCCCTCGAAGGACAGCGTGCTCGCCTCGGTGGCGTCGGGCACCGACAGCTCGACCTCCACTCGGGCGCTGCCCATGCCGAGGTCGCTCAGCTCCCGCGTGATCGAGGCCCCCAGGGCCTCGGCTGCACCCCGCCGCGCCTCGGACAGGCGCCTCGCGGCGGCGCCAGCCACCGTCAGGCACCCCTGGAAGGCCTCATGGTGGCGAGCCAGGTGGTGCTCGGCATCGTCGAGGAGCGCCAGTCGCTCGGCCAGCCGGGCCCGCTTGGCGAGCACCCCGTCGAGGTCGCAGGCGTGCTTGCGGCACAGCGACAACAGCTGGCTTCGGCGCTCGCGGAGCGCCTCCAGGCGGTAGGGGTCGGACGACACGGTGCGGGCGTACTGGTCGAGCTCGCCGGCGAGGTCTTCCAGCTCGGTGCGGGCGGTTGCCATGCGCTCCACGAGAGGCTCGAGGGCCGCATCGAAGGCCGCCGCGCGCACCAGCGCCTCCTCGTGGCGCCCCAGCTCGGAGCACAGCGACCGGTCGCGACCGTACAGCGCCTGATGAGCGCCCCCGGCGGCCTGCATGAGGGCCTCGCCGTGCTCCAACCGGCCGAGCTCCGCCTCGATGTCGTCGAGCTCTCCGGGCTGTGGATCTGCCGCGTCGATCTCCTGAGCCTGCCACCGCCACATGTCTTCGTGGTCAGACCTCGCCTCTGCCTCGAGGGCCGCCAGGGCCTGCTGAGCGGCCCGTGCGCTCGCCACTGCCTCCGCCACCTCGGCCACCAGCGCCTCGTGGCCTGCGAAGGCATCGAGGTAGTGCAGGTGCCGGCGGGGATCGACCAGGCTGTGGTGCTCGTGCTGGCTCGAGATGTCGACCAGCCCCGACGCCAGCGACTGCAGCTGGGCCATGGTGGCCAGGTGGCCGTTGAGGGTGGCGCGGCTGCGGCCCGAGCGGTGGATCGTGCGCCGGATGACCAGCTCGGGGTCGTCGGGGAGGCCCAGCTCGAGCAGGCGAGCCCGCAGGTCGGCGGGGAGGAGGAACAGCGCCTCGACCTCGGCCTTGTCGCAGCCTGCGCGAACGAGCTCCGCGCTGCCTCGGCCTCCCAGCACCAGCTTGAGGGCCCGGATGAGGATGGACTTGCCTGCGCCGGTCTCGCCGGTGACCACGTTCAGGCCTGCACCGAAGGACACGGTGACTTCGTCGATGATCGCCAGATCGCGCACGACCAGCTCGCTCAGCATCGCGCCTCCAGCAGCGCCAGCGCCTCGGCCACCAGCGGTCGGTCGGCCTCGGCCCACGTCAGGGTGCGCGCCCCCGCCCCGTCGACCCAGCGCAGCTCGGCGTGCTCGCGGCACTCGGGCTCGCCGGAGCCCTCGACCTCGTAGGCGATGAGGTGGATGGTGCGCCGAGGGTAGGCATGCACGTGCTCGGCGACCAGCGGCCCCACCCGAACCGTCGCACCGAGCTCTTCGGCCAGCTCGCGAGCCAGGGCGATGGCATCGGACTCACCGCGCTCGACCTTGCCTCCCGGCAGCTCCCACAGGCCACCCTGGGCCGCATCGGCTGCGCGCCGAGCCGCGAGCAGGAAGGGGGGACGCAGCCAGACGCCGGCGACGACACGAAGGGGTGGGGTGGGCATGCCCCTCTGTGGCCTCCTGGGGGGCTGGCGGCAAGGCGTTCGTGGAAGTGGCGGACAAATTTTGGATGATGGCGCGATTTCTGGCTCGGCGGTGGCCCCTCTCTGTGGGTACGGGCCCGGCATGCGGCTTCGACTTCATCGTGCCGCGAAGCACGATGCGCATCGAATACGTGACCACCCACGGCACGCCATCGGGCAACGACAACCTCACCGGCGACGACATCCTCGCCGCGGTGCAAGAGGTGCTGGCGGGCCTGTAGCCCCGTGGTCTAGAGCACCGGGCCCGCAGGAGTGATCAGCTGCTGCATGAGCACGTCGTGCTCGTCGATGGGCACCTGGTCGACGACGGCGCCGGGCACGCACAGCGCGACGGGGACTGTGTCGGGGCGTGCGCCGAGGAAGCGGTCGTAGAAGCCGCCGCCGTAGCCCAGCCGGCCTCCGGAACGGTCGAAGGCCAGCCCCGGGCACAGGCAGGCACCCAGCCCGTCGAGCACCTCCCCGTCGCTCGTGTCGACCCCGAAGCTCCCCGGCTGCAGCTCCGACCAGGCCCGAAGCAGGCGGGGCTGTAGCTCCGGCCCGACGATGCGCGGCACCGCGACCTCGCGCCCCGACGCCCACAGCGCCTCGATGAGCGGGCGGGTGGGGAGCTCACGGCGGAACGACACGTAGATCATCACCCGATCGACCTGGTGCTCGTCGAGCCACCGCAGCACATGGGGGACCACCCCCGTGCCGGCCGCCGCCAGGGCCTCGGCGTCGATGCCGGCGCGCATCTGCTTCATCTGCCGCCTGAGGGCCTTCTTCGCTTCGATGCTCATGGGATGTCCTCCTCTACGAGCTCGAATCTACCGAAGTCGAAGGGCTCGCCGGGGGCGCGCTCGACCTGCACCAGCCGCTCGCGACGACCCGAGGCGGCCAGGGTCTCCGCGCGGTGGTGGCACCAGGGCATGTTGCCGCGGCGACCGAGGAGCGTGTGGGAGGTCCACGAACAGCCCCCCCGACAGGTCTCGGCGTAGTAGCAGCCCTTGCAGAAGCCCCACAGCTCGTCGAGGTCGCGGTCGCGGGTGAACCGCAGCTGGGGTGAGGCGGCCCACACCTCGGCCAGGGGCTGCCGCCGCAGGTTGCCTCCGACATAGGGGCCCGACGGCAGGCTGGGGCAGCCCTTCACGTCGCCGTTGGCCTCCAGCCCGAGCAGGTACTGGCCGGCGTGGCAGCCCTTCCAGTGGGCGCGGCGGAGCACGTGCTCGAAGGGCCCGAAGTAGCCGAGGTTGTTGGCGGCCTCCACCTCGATGCCGCGCCCTCGCAGGCTCTCGGCGATGGCCGCCAGACGCGGCACGAGCTCGAGCAGGTCGTAGGGCTGCAGTAGCCGCTCGGGGGTGTCGGCCGCCCGCCCCATCGGCCCGGTCAGCTGCACCTGCCAGCCACGGATGCCGGCCTCGGCCAGCTCATCGGCGAGGGCCTCCAGGATGGGGAGGTTGTCGCGGTTGACCTGGGTGTTCGCCATCGGCGTCATGCCGGCATCGCGGACGTGGCCCAGGGCCGCCATGGCCGCAGCGTGGCTGCCCTTCAGGTTGCGGAGGTGGTCGTGGACCTCGCGGGTGCCGTCGACCGACACCGACATGCCGCGCATCCCCGCCTCGGCAGCGCGGCGCGCCAGCTCGGCCCCGACCTGCCGCCCGCCGGTGGTCATCGAGCAGCGGATCCCCGCGGTGGCCGCCGCGCGCACCACCTCGAGCCACCCGCGGTACAGGTAGGCCTCGCCGCCGATGAAGCTGATCTCGTAGGTGCCCATCTGGGCGAGCTGGTGGACCACATCGACCGCCTCGTCGATGGTGAGCTCTTCGTCGCGCGGGCGGCCCGCTCGGGAGCCGCAGTGGCGGCAGGCGAGGTCGCACTTCAGGGTCAGCTCCCACACGACGTAGCGGGGATGCGGCTCGGGGCGATGGGGGAGGGCGCGTGACATGAGCTCCTTCGAGGAGGGAATGCGTCGGCTACAGTGTGCCGGGCACCGAGGAGGCCAGGCCATGATCCCCTGCGAGAGCTGTCACCGCCACATTCGATCCGACACGGCCGTGTGCCCCTTCTGCAGCGGCTCCCATGCGGCGCATCGCGCCCTGCAGGTCGTCGGCGGCGCGGTCACGACCCTGGTGCTGGCCGCCTGCTACGGCGGCTTCGACTACAAAGACACTGGCTACACCGGCAGCACCGGCGACACCGGCCAGAGCACCACCACCTCCGACACCGACACCGACACCACCACGGGGTCCGGTGGAACGGGCGGCAGCACGACCACGACCTCCACGACCTCGGGAGGCTCGGGGAGCTACGGTGGCACCGGCGGCACCAGCTACGTGGGCGGCAGCGGCACCTCGGGGGGCTCGGGCACCTTCACCACGCCCACCACGCCGACCACCCCCGGAGGGTCGGGCACCACCTCCTCGGGGGGCACCAACGGGGGCGGGGGCAGCGGCTCCACGACGCAGACGGGCACGGGTACCGGCAACTGATGTCGCTGGGGTAGGATGCGCCCATGGCCAAGCTGCTCCTCGTCGATGATGACCCCTCCCTCCGCGAGGTCGCGCGCTATGCGCTGGCTCGTGCAGGCCACGATGTCACCGAGGCGTCCGACGGGCGGCAGGCGCTGCAGCTGTGTGCCGCGGCGCGCTTCGACCTGGTGGTGCTCGACGTGCTCATGCCCGAGGTCGACGGCCTCGAGGTGTGCCGAGAGCTCCGACGCCGCGACGACATGGTCCCCATCGTCTTCCTCTCCTCGCGCGGCGAAGAGGTCGACCGGGTGCTCGGCCTGGAGATGGGCGGCGACGACTACCTGACCAAGCCGTTTTCCCCTCGGGAGCTGGTGAGTCGGGTCAAGGCCGTGCTGCGGCGGCTGCGGCCGGCAGAGGCGCCCAAGGGGGCGGTGATCGAGGCCCAGGGCGTGCGCATCGATCCGGAAGCGTTCCGGGTGTGGGCGTCGTCGTCCCCCGAGGCCCTCGCCACCGAGGCGACGGAGGTGCAGCTCACGGTGACGGAGTTCCGGCTGCTGGAGGTGTTGGTGCGCCGACCCGGCCGGGCCTATCCCCGCGACGAGCTGGTCGCGCTGGCCTACCCGGGCACCCACCACGTGTCCGACCGCACGGTCGACTCCCACGTGCGCCGCATCCGGCAGAAGCTGCGCGAGGCGGGGTGCGACCCCATCGAGACGGTGCACGGCCTGGGCTTCCGCCTGCGGGGTCGCTGAGGCATGGCGCCCGAGCGCCCCACGGTGGTGCTCCCGCTGCGCACGTGGCTGGCCGGGTCCCACGCGGCGGTGTTCCTGCTGCCCCTGCTGGTGGTGCTCGGCACCGGCGCGCTGGGCACCGACCTGCGCAACCAGACCCGCGACGACATCGAGCATCAGGCGGCCATCCTGGCGCTGCACGCCTCCACCCGACTGGCCTCTGGCGCATCGCTGGCCGACGACGGTGCGGGCCTGTCGCCGATGCTCGCGCAGGTGCGGGAGCGAACCCTCGCCGGGATCCAGGTCACCGACACGTCGGGCCTGGTCGTGGCGAGCTCGGGCGCCCTCGGCGACGATCTCGCCGACGACCCCGACGTGCGGGCCGCTCTGGGCGGTCATGACTCGTCGAGCGTGCGGCCGCGCAAGCCCAGCAACCACCCGCTGTCGAGCGAGTCGCGGCGGGCCGGTGTGCGTCTGTTCGTGGCGGCGCCCATCTGGGAGGGGGGCGAGGTCGCCGGCGCGGTGGTGGTGAGCCGCACCCCCCGTGAGGAGCTGCAGGCGATGTACCACATGGCCGACGCGCCCCTGTTGGTCGGCTGGTTCGCTGGCTTGTTCGTCGCGATCGGGGTGGGCGCGTACTTCTCCGTCATGCTGTCGCGCAACCTGCGTCGTCTCGATCACGGGGCGCTGCAGATCGCGTCGGGGAGCTTCGGAGGGCTGCGACTGCTGGAGCGACCGACAGGCTCCCACGTCGCCGAGGTCGCTCGGGTCGCGGAGAGCGTGACGGCCATGGCGGCCCGGCTACAGGAGCGGCTGGGCTACATCGGCGAGTTCGCCAGCAACGTGTCCCACGAGTTCAAGACGCCCCTCGCCACGCTGCGCGGCACGGTGGAGCTCCTCGGCGACGACGACGAGATGCCCCTCGAGCAGCGCGCCCGCTTCCTACACAACGCCGAGCGCGAGCTGGTGCGCCTGGAGCGGCTGGTCGGCGGGCTGCTCAGCCTCGCGCGGGCCGACGAGGAGCCGCAGGCCAGCGAGGTCGACCTGCAGGGCCTGGCGCAGCGGGTGGCGAGCCGGCTCGGGGTGGCCTTCGAGGGCGACTGCGGTCACACGTCGGGCGACGAGGCCCAGCTGGAGGCGGTGCTGACCAACCTGGTCCACAACGCACAGCGGCACGGAGGCGAGGGCGTGTCGGTGGTCGTTCGTGGGCTGGGGGAGGGAGTGGTGGAGGTGCACGACGACGGGGTCGGCATCTCGGAGGCGAACCTCGCCCGGGTGTTCGACCGGTTCTTCACCACCGACCGCGCCGAGGGCACGGGGCTGGGCCTCGCCCTGGTGCGCGCGGTGGTGGAGTCCCACGGAGGCAGCTTGACCGTCACCTCGTCGCCGGGCGACACCCGCTTCGTGATGAGGCTGCCGCCCTACCGCAGGTCGTCGTAGGTGCGGCCCTCGGTGTCGGTGGTGCTCGGCAGGCCCTCGTCGTGCCAGCCCCGCACGCTGCCTCCGTGGAAGCCGCCGGCGACGTTGACCAGCCGGCCCTCCCAGCCTTCGTGCAGGAGCAGCTGGCAGGCGTGGGCCGAGCGCACGCCGGAGCGGCAGCCGACGACGAGGTCGGCGGACGTCTCGAAGTGCTTGCGCACGACGCGGGCGAACTCGGGGTTCGGCTGCATCCCCGCCGGCCCCATCAGGTACATCGGAATGTTCAGCGCGCCCTGGGGGTGGCCCTCGGCGAACTCACCGGGGGTGCGCACGTCGACGTATGCCGCACCTTCCTCGATGCGCTGGTAGGCGGCGCGTGGGGGTAGGTCTTCGTAGGGCATCAGGGCTCCCGCTGGCCGCGGTCGTGGGTGCGGCCAAGTGACGGCCCGGTATCGAGTCGTCGCGGGCCTGCCACCCGTCCCCGCCTATGGGCTGGCGGCGGCTGCGCTGCTGGTGTGCACGGTGGCGCTGTCGACGGTGGGCTCCGTGGTCGCCGTCGGTCCCGATGTGGTGCCGGATCCGGCAGAAGGAGGCTGGGAGCTGGCCGTTCACGGTGACGCCTCCGCGCATCAGGGAAGCGACGGGAGGGTGTACCTGCAGACGAGGGCTCCGCGCGCACGGGCCACGGCCTGGTATCGGGTCACGCCGAGCCATCCGTCGGCGGCCTGGGAAGCCGAGGCCCGCGTGCACGTGCCTGGACCGGGGCAGCGCGCGAAGCTGGTGGTGGCGAGCACCGACCCCGCCGACCCCCTGTGGTTCGGCAGCTACCGGATCCGCTCCGACAAGTGGGGGGCCGTGCCGCTGTCGGTGCGCGGCAGCCTGCAGGGGCAGGAGGTGCAGGTGGGGCTGCTGCTGGTCGGTGAGGGGGGCGAGGCGACGCTGGAGCGTCTCGACATGGTGCCCGTGCGGCGTCGGGTCTCGTGGGTCGTGGCGCTGGTGGGGCTGGCGGTGGGATGGCTGGGGGTGGCCCTGGCTGCGGCCCGGCACGTCGGGCGGCTGCCTGTCGCGGTGGCGGCGGTACTCGCGATGGGCGTGGTCACCCCACGGCCATGGCTCGATCGGGGCTTCTCGCTGGCGGCCGACCAGCTGGCGTTGGCGCAGGGGGCCCGGCTGGTGCTGCAGAAGGGGCTCGGCCACGTCGGTGTGTTCGCCCTCCTCGCTGCCCTGCTCTGTGGGCGCCTGGGCCCGCGGGGGGCGCTGGCGGTGGTGGTGGCCCTCGCGGTGACGACCGAGGCCAGTCAGCTGCTGGCCATCTCCCGGTCGGCGTCGGCCCTCGATGTAGGGCTCGACACCTTCGGGGGGCTGCTCGGCATCATGGTGTGGTGGGCGGCCCGTCGAACCACACCGGGATCCCCCGATTGAGGGAGGCCGGGCCCGCCAGCCCGCAGCTGGCGTGCAGCGTCCAGACCGGGTCGGGCTCGCCGGTCTCGAACATCCACACCTCGTTGACGGTGGCGCACGTGCCGAGCACCCCGACCCCTTCGATGGGGATGGCGCCCCCCTGGATGTCGCAGCGGTTGTCGAACCAGTAGTCTTCGACGAGCAGGGCCTGGTCGCCGACGAGCTCGTAGCTGGCGGCGCGCGACTGCAGGCCATTGCCCTGGTTGTCGAACAGCCACAGCCGGTCGCCGGTGAAGTGGGCGTTGTGCTGGGCCGCGAAGCCTTCGTCGTCGAGGGAGGTGGGGGCCTGGTAGTCGACGCCGGGGAGCGAGCCACTGTTCCCGCCGACCGACCACACGATGTCGAGGAAGGTGGGCGATGCCGGGTCGCCGTCGAGGGCGATGACCGTGGAGAACTTCAGCACCGACATCACGATGAGCCCGTCGTCGGTCGCGTTGATGCCGTTGGCGTGCGACCAGTCGTCGCCTCCCGGGCCAGGGGCTCCTGGGGTGACCGTGTAGTGGTCGCCGAGACGGAAGGTGCCGAGGAGGGTCGTGTCGTCGTAGACGTGCACGCCGTCGACCAGGGTGCCGTCGACCAGGTACTGGAACAGCAGGTAGGTGAGCCCGTTCCACCGGGTGACGTCGTGGTGCAGCGACCCGCTGAAGTCGCCGCTGCTCAGCTGCAGCCCGACGCTGCCGTCGACGAAGGTCTCGCGGAAGCTGGTGGAGCTCGTGACGAGGACGGTGCGGTTCGCGTGGTCGTACTCGTAGGCGTCCATGCCCGACCGATACTGGTCGTTGGGTTCGTACCAGACGATGGCCCCGGTGGGGTCGATCATCGCCATGTAGGTGGTGCCGGCGCACGACAGCGGGCGGAGGACGGCGTCGAAGGCGTCGGTGTCGCCCGCCACCGTGAGCAGGCTGGCGGCGAGGTCGGGAGGCAGGGCGCCGGTGGTCAGGGTGCCGGTCGCGCCACCGACCGACCAGTCGTAGGTCGTGTCGGGCCGCAGGCCCCAGGCCGTGAGGGTGTGGCTGATGGCGACCTCGTCGGCGACGAAGGTGCGCGTCGGTGCGTCGGGTGCCGTGAACACCAGCGTCGCCTCGGCGGGAGACGACAGGCTGATGTCGCAGGTGGCACGTACGCTATTGGCCGTCAGCGTGCAGGAGGCGGTGTCGGTGTCGGTGTCGGTGTCGGTGTCGGTGTCCGCATCGGTGTCGGTGTCGGTGTCCGCATCGGTGTCGGTGTCGGTGTCGGTGTCGGTGTCGGCCGGCCCCTCGGTGGACTCCGTCGACGGCGTTTCGTCCCCGTCTCCCTTGCCGCCGCACGCGACCAACCCTGCGACCATCCACCAACCGCGCACGAGCACCTCCCTACGCAGGCACTGTAGAGCGATGCCGCGCGACCGGCAGGGTCCCCCGTGAAAAAGGGGCGCTCATCCCAGCCGATCGTCGCCGCCACGGTTCGCTGCGCCGCTCGCGGGCTGCAGGCCGATACGGCGAAGGAAAGGAGACGCACGTGGATGTTTTGCTGCTGTCGCGCCTGCAGTTCGCGCTGACGATCATGGTCCACTACCTGTTTCCGCCCCTCACGATCGGGCTGGGTGCGGTGCTCGTCGGCTGCATGACGGCGTGGTGGTACACCGACGACGCTCGCTACGAGGCGATGGCTCGCTTCTGGACGCGTCTGTTCGCGGTGAACTTCGCCATGGGCGTCGCCACCGGCATCGTCATGGAGTTCGAGTTCGGCACCAACTGGGCCGCCTACAGCCGCTACGTCGGCGACGTGTTCGGCTCCGCCCTCGCCGCCGAGGGCATCTTCGCCTTCTTCTTGGAGTCGGGCTTTCTCGGCATCCTCGTGTTCGGGTGGGACCGTGTGTCGCGCCCGGTCCACTGGTTCGCCAGCGTCATGGTGTTCTTCGGCGGGCTGTTCTCCAGCATCTGGATCGTCATCGCCAACAGCTGGATGCACACGCCGGCGGGCTTTCACATCGTCGAGGGGCCCAGCGGCCCCCGCGCGGAGATCACCGACTTCTGGGCGATGGTGTTCAACCCCTCGTCGGTGGAGCGGCTGTGGCACGTGTGGTCGGGCTGCGGCATCCTCGGCGGCGCCTTCGTGTGCAGCATCTCGGCCTACTACCTGCTGCGCGGGCGCCACGAGTGGTTCTCCCAGAAGAGCTTGCTCATCGGCCTGGCGGTGCTGACGGCCTCCAGCTGGTCGGCGCTGCTGTCGGGGCACCAGGCGGGGGAGACGGTCGCCGAGCTGCAGCCCTACAAGCTCGCAGCCTTCGAGGGCCACTTCGACACAGAGGCGGCGCCGCTGTGGCTGTTCGGCGTGCCCAACCTCGAGACGCACACCGTCGACTACGGCATCGCCGTGCCGGGGGGCCTGTCGCTCCTCGTGCACGCCGACCCGGCGCATGAGATGCCGGGCCTGCTCGAGATACCTGCCTCCGACTGGCCGAATGTGGCGTTGGTGTTCCAGACCTACCACCTGATGCTCACCATCGGGGTGTTCTTCCTGGCCCTCACCACCCTGGCCTGGGCGCTCCATGCGCGAGGCGCGCTGTTCCGACAGCGATGGCTGCTGTGGGCCTTCGTGCTCGCCATCCTCCCCGCCTACCTGGGCAACCAGGTGGGCTGGGTGTCGGTGGAGGCCGGTCGCCAGCCCTGGATCGTGCAGGGTCTGCTGCGCACCGACGAGGCGCTGTCGGAGGCCGTCACCGCTGAGATGGTCGCGAGCTCCATCGTGCTGTTCGGCACGGTCTACATGCTACTGCTCGTGGTGTGGTGGTGGGTGATGAACGGCAAGATCCAGCATGGCCCCGACGCCCCTGAGCCGCGGCTGCCCGGCGGGCTGGTCGACGCGGCTGCGGGTGGCCACCTGGCCGAAGGAGGCGACTGATGGACTGGCCCACCCTGTGGTTCGTGCTCCTGGGCGTGCTGCTCGCCGGCTACGCCATCCTCGACGGCTTCGACCTCGGGGTCGGCATGCTGCACACCCTGGTCGCCCGCACCGACCACGAGCGCCGCCTGGTGATCAACAGCATCGGGCCCCTGTGGGACGGCAACGAGGTGTGGCTGGTCACCTTCGGGGGCGCGCTGTTCGCGGCCTTTCCCGAGGCCTATGCCACGACATTCTCCGGCTTCTATCTGCCGTTCATGTTGCTGCTGAACACCCTGATCTTCCGCGCGGCGGCCATCGAGTTCCGCAGCAAGGTGACGAGCAACACCTGGCGGTCCATCTGGGACTACGCCTTCAGCCTCGCCAGCTTCGGCACCACGGCCCTGATGGGCATCGCCGTCGGCAACCTGGTGTGGGGGGTCGAGCTGGTCGACGGCATCATGCGCGGGGGCACCCTGGCGCTGCTGCATCCCTACGCGCTGGCGATGGGCGCGCTGGCGGTGGCGCTGTTCGCGATGCACGGCAGCATCTACCTGTACCTGAAGACCGAGGGCGAGCTGCAGGAGCGGCTGGTGCCGTGGATGTGGCGCACCTACGGCGTGTTCAACGGGCTGTACCTGCTCGTCACCATGGTCACCCTGGTGGCGCGACCCGGGGTCACCGAGCACCTGCAGCGCTACCCCGCGGCCTGGCTGCTGGTGGCCGCGAACATCGGCGCGGTGATGAACATCCCGCGGTGCATCTTCCAGGGCAAGGCGGGGCAGGCCTTCGCGTCGTCCACCTTCGTCGTCGCCTGCCTGGTGTTCCTCTTCGGCGCCGCCATCTACCCCGATCTGGTGCCCTCCCTTCCGGGCGGGGAGGGGATGTCGCTGACCTACGCAGCCTCGTCGGAGGCCACGCTGCAGCGCATGGGCCTCGTCGCCGCCCTCGGCATGCCATTGGTCGCCTCCTACACGGTGCTCGTCTACTGGACCTTTCGTGGCAAGGTGTCGCTGGGCGAAAACGCCTACTGAGGGGAGATGCCATGGGCACCTGGGATGCGGGTCCGTTTCACAACGACGCAGCGATGGACTTCGTGGGGGAGCACGTCGACGGCCTGATGACGGTCATCGACGCCTTCATCGACGAGCCGGAGATCGACGAGACCTTCGACGAGGCCTTTGCGGCCCTGGCGCTGCTCAACGGGGTGATGGCGATGTGCTCTGCCCGCCCGTGGGACGCCGAGGCCAGCGCGGTGCGCGACCCGGCCCCCATCCGGGCCGCCTTCCTCGCCTGCTACGACGAGCAGATCGACGGCATGATGCCCGACCCCGACTTCAAGCGGGTGCATCGGGAGAAGCTGGTCGAGCAGCTCGACCGCTTCGACGCCTTCCTGGTGCGCTAGCCCTCCCGCTTGCGCTCCTCGAGCTCCTCCAGCGTCTTGGGCCAGTCGCTCTTGAGCAGGCGCGACAGGGCCCGGTCGGCGAGGAGCCGGCCGCTGTTCTGGCAGGTCGCGCAGTAGTTGGTCTCGTGGTCGCCCCGCACGATGCGCTGCACCGGGTCGCCGCACACCCGACACGGCTTCTTGTACCGGCCGTGCACGTGGAAGTCGTCGCGGAAGGCGGTCACTTTGTCGGGGAAGCCCTGCCCGATCTCCGCCCGCATGCGGTCGGTGTAGTCGGTGAGGACCTCGATCACCGCGGTGTGCAGGCGGGTGACTTCGTCGTCGTCGAGGGCGGTGCTCATCCGCACCGGCGACAGCTTCGCCGCGAACAGGATCTCGTCGCTGTAGGCGTTGCCGATGCCGCTGAGCAGGCGGGGGTCGGTGAGGCTGCGCTTGAGCGTGTGCTTGCGGCTGCGTAGGCGCTCGGCGAAGGCGTCGCGGTCGGGGGGGAACAGCTCGAGCCCGCCCTGGTCGAAGTCGGCCAGGCCCGCCTCGCTGCCCACGACGTGCAGCTTGGCGCGCTTCTTCTTGCTGGCCTCGGTGAACACCAGCGAGGCGCTGGGCAGGTCGAAGACCGCCTGTACGTCGCGACCCCGGTGACTGGCCCCGCGCTTCTTCATCCGCAGCCGCCCCGCGATCATCAGGTGGATGACCAGCCACAGGTCGCCCTGCAGCCCGATGATCAGCTGCTTGCCCAGCCGGCGCACCTGCTGCACCTCGCGCCCGGCGACCACGCTCAGCGGAGGGTCGACGCTGCGAACCAGGAAGGGCGACCCCAGCCGCACGGCCTCGATGGGCCGGCCCACCATCAGGGCCTGCATGCGCTCCCGGTACAGCTCGACATCGGGGAACTCGGGCACCTGACCTCCGGGGTGGGGCTACGAGGTTAGCTTGCGTCGATGCGTACGTGGTTGGTGGTCATCGGCTCCCTCGTCGCGAGCCTGCTCGCGGTCGGCCTCGCCGTGCAGGTGGCGATGCCCGAGGCCGCCCCGACCGACGAAGGGCCCCGGCGGGCAAGAGGCAAGGCGAAGGGCAAGGCGAAGGCCAAGGCGAGCGCCCAGGAGCGGCGGGAGGCCCAGCGCGATGCGCGGCTCGCCCGGAAGGAGGCCCGAGCCGAGCGGCGGGCAGAGCTGGCGGCGCGTCGGGAGGAGCGCGGCAAGAAAGAGCCGCGGCTGTCCCCCGAGGAGAAGGCGCTGGCCCGCGCGGAGACGAGGTCCTCCCAGCTCGATGAGCTGCTGCAGCTGCACGACGACGTGAGCGCCGAGCTCGGCCTCGATGCCGACCTCGCCGACGAGGTGGCCATCGTGCTCCTCGACACCTCCGAGATGATCAGCATGGAGCTGGAGCGGGTCGACCGGGGGGAGGCCGAGTGGGAGGAGGTCAGGCCGCTGGTGCGCTCGATGCGCCTGGAGCAGGCCGCCTTCGTGCAGGAGCTGCTCGGCGACGGCACCTTCGAGGAGTGGGCGCTGGCGATGGGCTTCGAGCGCTTCTCCGGCGACGAGTGGGAGCGCGGCCGCCTCGACGAGCCCGCTGCACCCTAGCGGAGCCTCCCTAGCCGACGCGCCGATCAGAACCGGGCGCGCAGCCCCAACAGCGGCAACACGGTGGGCCCCGACACCCAGCCTTGCTCGCGGTAGTCGTAGCTCCACGTGGGGTACAGCTGCGCCGAGCTACGGGGCACCAGCCACACCTCGGCGGAGGCGGTGAGGGTCCAGCCTGGCAGGTTCCAGGTGTAGGCCACCCGCAGATCGACCTTCTGGTACAGCGGCAGCCGTGCGCCGTTGGGGGAGCCCATCAGGGGGGACCACGTGTCGCGCCCCGCGTCGTACACGCTGCCCTGCAGCGGGGTGAAGGGCAGACCGCTGGCCAGCCGGTAGCGGGCTCCCAGGTTGGTGCGGCCCACGTCCCAGCTGAGCACCGCACCGCCTGCCACGCGCTGGTCGCCGTCGGCCGCCACCCAGCGCCCGTCGACGCCGATCAGCGAGCGCTGCAGCGCGAGCCATCCCCACACGAACAGCCGCTCGCGCAGCCGATAGCGGCTGTGCACCTCCAGCCCGGCCGCCTCGCCCACCGGCACCGCCCGAGGGGCCTCCCCCACATCGGAGAACAGCGGGTCACGCAGGGTCTTGAGGTAGCCGTCGATGCCGACCTCGACGCGGCCGGCGACCTGCTCCAGCCCCGCCGCCAGCTGCCAGGAGCTGGTCACGGGCAGGGTGGGGTCGAGCAGGCGCAGGTCGGTGCTCGGCGCCTGGGTGTAGCGGCCACCCGCCAGCTTCAGCGCCGTTCCCTCCCGGGGGACCCAGCGCACCGCGGCGCGGGGCTCCACGCGGGGGAGCCCCTGGCTGTCGGACTCCACCCGCAGCCCGGGGAGCATGCGAACCGCGCCACTGCCCAGCCGCAGCCCTCCGTAGGCACCGAGCTGCTGGCGCACCGCGGTGGCGTCGACCGCCTGCCCGAGGGCGAGGAGCGGCGCCTCCTCCGCGACCCGCAGGGCGTCGGGCCCGCCGGGCTCGATGGCCAGCTCGGTCTGGGAGCTGCGCAGCTCCAGGCCGGCTTCCCAGCCCACTACGGGGTCGCCGGCGTCGGCGAGGTCGGCCCGGACCACGCCCGTCCACTGGCGAAGGTCGGAGGCGCCACGGTCGGACAGGGCGCTGCTGCGGCGATGGCCTACCGCGGCGGCCACCGCTCGGCCCCGCACACGCTCGGAGGAAAAGCGATGATGTACGCCGAAGATCTCGAAGGACTCGCCGTAGTCGAGGACCGCGCTCTGCTCCGCCTCCACCGGGTCGACCACGTCGAGCTCGGCGATGGCGCGGTGGTAGCTGTCGCCGGCCCCCATGACGAAGGCGCCCGTGCCCGCCTCGGCGTCGCCGTGCTCCACGCGGAGCACGAAGTCGTGAAACACGGGCCACACGGGGTACTGCGTCGTCTGCTCCCCGGCGAGGTCTTGGTAGGAGCGGCGGCCCGAGGCACTGACCCACAGGTCGTCGCGCAGGGGCGTCTTCACGTCGCCCCCGACCATCACGAAGTTGACGTGGGCGCCGCCGTGAGCTGCCCGAGGCACGTCGAGGCGGCTGCGGGCGTCGACCACGCCACCGACGGCGTCCCCGAACGACGGGCCGAAGGTCGAGGGCAGCAGCTGCAGGGTGCCGATCTGGCTGGTCGGGAAGACGCTCGCATACTGGTTGAAGTGGTACAGGTAGGGGATCTCGACGCCGTCGAGGAAGTAGCGGGAGTCGCCGGGGGCCGAGCCGCGCACCGACAGGTCGCCCGACGTGGGGCTGTACTCGCGCTGCACGGTGACGCCGGGGAGGGCCTGCACCAGGCGCACCGCATCGTCGAGGGTGCCCGGCGTCTCCATCGCCTGCTCGGCGTCGACCACGTGGCGCGAGGCATGGGGCGTGGTGCGAAGGCCCTCCACCACCACCTCGAGGTCGGCGTCGGAGGCGCCCAGCTGCACCCGCAGGGGTCGCCGTCGCGGCAGCTCCACCTGCTGGAGGACCTCGCGAAAGCCCGGCGCATCGACCGTGAGCACGTGCGACCCAGCGGGCAGGTCGAAGGCGGCGCGGCCGCGGGCCTCGGTGGTGCGCTCCTCCCCCGCGGCGGTGACCACGGCCGCCGCCACGGGCTCGCCTCGGGGGTCGAGGACGACGACCCGCAGCTCGTCGGCGAGGGCGGTGGCCAGCAGCCAGGCGATCATGGGTCGGGCTCCACCAGCACGGGCACGCCCACCAGCTCCTGGCGGGCGCACGTTCCCGTCAGCAGCAGGTCGAGGTCGAGGGCCTGCCCCTCGACGGGGCACGGGCCCGGCGGAGGCTCGGTGGGGGCGGCCACCGTGCCGGCGATGCGCAGCCCGCTGGGGGCATCGTCGTCAGCGGACAGGGTGACCCACGTGGGGCCGACCAGCGCCTCGCCCGGCAGCCACCGGCCCGCGACCCAGGTTCCCGGCTCGTCTGGGGGACCCAGCCACAGGTCGGCGGCGCGGAAGCGGCCCGCGCCATCCCCGAGGGACAGCGCCAGGAAGCTGACGACGCCGGGGGGGGCCGGCGCCCAGTCCTCCACCAGGCCTTCATCGAGGGTGAGCTGGCCGTGGGCCCAGTCGGTGACGTGGTCGTCGAGCTCCAGGAAGGTGCCGGTGGTGGCCATCCATCGCACGGTGTCACCGCCGCCCACCGGCTCGGGGGTCAGGCGGAGCAGGTCGCCCGCCGCCAGCGGCTCCTCGTCGGCGACCAGCCCCCGGCGTGCCTCCAGCCCCAGATCGAGACCCTCACCGCCGAGATCGACCGGCAGGGGCCGCGCCTCGATCGCCTCGGCGCGGATCCCCGCGCGAACGATGCCCCGCAGATCGAGGGTCGCCAGCCGCTCCGTGCCGTCGGGCCAGCTCGCACGAAGCCCCAGCACCCGGGCGGTGCCGAGGGACAGGGTGGGGGAGGGGGACATGGCGTCGGGGACAGCGCCGCTGTCGGCGATCTCGTCGGCCTCGTCGAGCAGGTACCAACCCAGCTGTGGAGGCAGGTCGCTCCACAGGCGCCCGTCGCTCACCAGGGCAGCCCGGGGGCGCGCGACCTCGCCGTCGAGCGCGACCTCCACCGCTGCGATGCGGTAGCCCACCAGGTCGTGGCGGTCGGCCCCGAAGGGCTCCTGACAGGCGATGAGGAACAGCCAGAGCATCGCACCCGCTATCGTGTCCCAGACCCACCGAGGAGCCTCCGCGTGCTGTCCCTTGCCTCGTCCCTGCTCGTCGCCGCGGCCCTGTGGCTGTCGCCGACCGCCCACGCACAGGTGCCACCTCCGCCGCCTCCCCCCGCCCCGGCCCCGCCCGTGGCGCCGCCGGCCGACCTTCCCTACGTGCAGCAGCCCATCGAGGTCGACCGTCAGATCGACTACACCGCGCACGTGCTGAGCAAGGGAGTGACCCGCCTGGGCCTCATGTCGATCGACACGGCGCCCCTCGCCCGGCTGCAGCTGGGCACCGCCCCGCTCCTCGACTTGTTGGGCATGTACAACGCGCGGGTCAAGCTGCAGGCTCTGTCCGGTGACCGGGGTGCCGTGTCGGTGAGCGGCTCGGTGATGGCGGTGCCGATCACCGACCTGCTCAAGCAGCTGGGGGGGCGCAACGCCTTCGGGGTGGGCAACCGGCTGTTCGTCGACTCTCTCACCTACACGACCCTCGGGCTGGCTGGCAGCGTGAACCCCCACGAGCGCTGGTCGCTTCACGGCGGGCTGTCGGTGCAGCGGGCGACGGGTAAGGGGCAGTTCGACTTCACCGACCTGCCGGTGGTGGTGCTGCCCGGGGCCGATCCGATCGGCGGCGACGCCCTGGTGGTGCCCACCCTCAACGCGGTCCTCTACACCGTGCGCATCGCCAGCGACGTGCGCTTCAACCGCCGCGACTCCGTCGTGCTGCAGGCCAACCTGCCGATCTACGGCCTGGCCCGCGGCACGGTGTCGGGCAGCCTGGATGGCCTGCCCGACCAGCTGGCCAACCTCGACGTGGCCGCCCAGTACAGCCAGCCCCTCGCGCCGTCGGAGACCTACCGCGCCTCCCTCGCCTACCAGGCCACGTTCCAGCGGGTCGACGTGCGGGTCGGTGTGGGCCTGACCGGGCTCGACAGGCCGCTGCACCGCTCCTGGATCCTGGAGACCTTCGATCTCGCCTACCGCTTCGGTGGGCGCTACGCCAACAGCACGACGCCCTGACGACAGAGCGCTGGGCGGGGTAGGGCACCGGGGGAGGTCGAGCATGTCCGACGTAGTGCGCCTGCCAGCAGAGCGACGCTGGGCAGACGAGCTGGCTGCGCTGAAGGCCAACGACACCGACCCGAAGCCCGCGGGCTGGGCGCTGTCGCCCCGGGCCGTCGAGCGATTCATCGTCGGCAGCGCCGGCGAGGCGCTGGCCTGGGGCGACGACCAGAGCACGGTGATCGGCCGCAAGTTCTACGGCCACGACGTGCTGGTGCAGCGGGCCATCGTCAGCCTCGCCAGCGACCGCGCGCTGCTGCTCATCGGCGAGCCAGGCACCGCCAAGTCGTGGCTGTCGGAGCACCTCGCGGCGGCGATCAGTGGCACCAGCCTGCGCACGATCCAAGGGTCGGCGGGGCTCACGGAAGACCAGATCAAGTACGCGTGGAACTACGCTCTGCTCCTCGCCGAGGGCCCCAGCACCCGGGCCCTGGTGCCGGCGCCGCTGTACACGGGCATGAAGTCGGGCCAGATCGTGCGCTTCGAAGAGATCACCCGCGCGCCCCACGAGGTGCAAGACACGCTGCTGTCGGCGCTGTCCGACAAGGTCATCTTCGTGCCCGAGCTGTCGGGGGACGATGGCGTGGTGCTCGCCAAGCCTGGCTTCAACGTCGTCGCGACCGCCAACACGCGCGACCGTGGGGTCAACGAGATGAGCGCCGCGCTCAAGCGCCGGTTCAACTTCGAGACCGTGCCCCCGATCGACGACCTGCAGCAGGAGGTCGCAGTGGTGCGGGAGCGGGTGGGCAGCCTGCTGAAGGGAGGTCCCGCCGCGCAGGTGGGGCTGGGCGACGACGTGCTGGAGTTGCTGGTCACCACCTTCCACGAGATCCGCGAGGGCGAGACGGTCGACGGCGTGAAGCTCGACCGCGCGGCGTCGGTGATGTCGACGGCGGAGGCGGTGAGCGTGGGGATGAACGCGGCGCTGCACGCGAGCTTCTTCGGGGAGGCGAAGATCGAGCCCGAGCACCTGGTGCTGCACCTCGCGGGCACCGCCGCGAAAGACCGTGCCGACGACCTCGCCGTGCTCCGCGCCTACTTCGAGGTGGCGGTCAAGGCGCGGGCCTCCCGCGACGTGGGCAGCTGGAAGGCCTACTACGCTGCTCGCAGGCACCTGGCCTGATGGCGCGACGACGGGGTCCTCCCGAGGCGATCGAGGCGCGGGTCGCCGAGCTGCAGGCCGATGACCAGGTGCTGTGGCTGGGGGTGAAGCACTACAGCGTCGCGGCGGCGGTGGCGGTGGAGCGCGCGATCCGCGAAGCGGAACCAGCGGTCGTGCTGGTGGAGGGGCCCGACGACGCCACGCCCCTCATCGACTTCCTGGTGCATCCCGACACCCGCCCCCCGGTCACCATCCTGTCGAGCGTCACCGACAAGAAGAACGCCTTCGGGCAGAACGGCGTGCTGTCGGTGGCCCCCGAGGTGCCGGCTCGCTTCCGCGGGTGGTGGCCGGTGGTGCCCTACGCGCCGGAGTATCGGGCGCTGGTGGCGGGGCGCGACGTAGGGGCCGAGCTCGCGTTCATCGACGCGCCGCTGGGGGCGCAGATCCCATTCGAGCATGTGCCTCGGGGCCGGGCGAGCGAAGCGGTCGACGACCGGCGACTGGCGGAGTCCGCCTACTTCCGACGCCTGGCAGCCCGTGGGCGGTGGCGGAGCTTCGAGGCCTTCTGGCAGGCCACCTTCGAGGCGCGTGGGCTGCGCAGCGACCCCCAGGCCTTCCAGCGGGCGCTGCTCACCTTCGGGTCGTGTGCCCGGCAGGTGGCGGAGGGCGACGAGGCGCTGGTCGCCGACGGCACCCTGCTGCGCGAGGCGCACATGCGCTGGCACATCGACCGCGCTCGCAAGGCCCATCCCGACGGGCGCATCGCGGTGGTGGTCGGTGCGTTTCACGCGGCCGCGCTGAAGTGGGCGAAGGGCAAGCGGGCCCGGGTGCCGCGCTCGGCGGCCGCACAGACGCTGCTGTGCCAGCACTCCTACCGGGCGCTGGCCCGGCTGTACGAGCTCAACCGGCAGCCGGCCTGGGGCGATGCGGTGTGGCGTCACCTGGAAGCGGGTAGCGAGGCTCCCTGCGACGATGCGGGCCAGGAGCTGCTGCTGCGGGTGCTCGGGGAGGCGCGGCGCGGCGGCGTGGTGGTGAGCACCGGCGACGGGGTGGGGGCGTGGGCGATGGCTCGCAACCTGGCCACGCTGCGCGGCGCACCCCAGGTGGGGCCCGACGATCTCGCCGACGCGGCCCTGGCGGCGTTCGTGAAGGGAGACGCACGGGCCTTCGGCGGGCCGGTGGAGGAGGCGCTGCGGGAGGTCCTCACGGGCGCCCAGGTGGGGGCCGTGTGCGCAGGGGCCGGGCGGCCGCCCCTGATCGACGACTTCTACGCCCAGGCGAAGACCCACCGCATCGACGTCAGCGGTGCCCGCAAGACGGTGCGCTGCGACCTGGGCAAGCACGACAAGCACCGAGAGAAGTCTGCGCTCCTCCACCGATGTGAGCTGCTCGACGTCCCGTTGTTCGGTCGGCTGGAGGGCCGCAACGACCGGCACTTCCAGGGGCCCGACCTGCTGGAGGGGCTCGACCTGCACCTGGTGGGGGAGTCGTGGGCCATTCGGTGGCGTGAGGCCGTCGACGACCGACTGCTGGAGCTGTCCGACCGCGGGGCCACTGTGGGGCAGGCGGCGGCGGCCGTGGTGCGCGATGAGCTGGAAGACGCCAGGGGGGAGGTCCCCCGGGTGACGAAGCTGCTGGTGGCCGCTGTGCAGATGCGGCTGCTGGTGCTGTGCGAGCCGCTCCTCGACGCCGTGGAGGCGGCCCTCGCCACCGACGAAGCTCTCGACCACCTGGTGCGTGCCCTGGTCGAGCTGCGCATGCTGGTGCGCTACCGGTCGCAGCTTCCCGAGGCGATCACCGCGCGGGTCGGGCTCGTGGAGGCCACGCTGTACCAGCGCGCCGTGGTGCGCATCCCGTCGCTGCGGGGGGTCGCCGACGACGACGTGGAGGGGGCCCTCGACCGGCTGCAGACCCTGGTGCGCTACGCCGTGCTGGCGGGGCCGGAAGAAGGGCTCGACCTGGGCCTGCTGGCCGACCAGCTGCGGGCCCTGGTGGCCCACGACGACACGCCGCCCGCCCTGCGCGGGATGGGCTGCGGGGTGCTGTACAGCCTCGGGCGCCTCAGCGAAAGAGCCATCGAGGCCGAGTTGCGGGGCTACGCTCGGGGAGAGCGGGTGGTGCAGGTCGGTGCCTTTCTCGACGGCCTGTTCCAGAGCGCGCGCAGCCTGCTGCTGGTCAGTGAGCGGCTCCAGCATGCCGTGCATCAGCTGGTGGTCGAGCTCGACCCCCACCGCTTCGAGGTGGTGCTGCCCGACCTTCGGCGGGCGTTCACCCGGTTCATTCCCAGCGAGGTGGAGGCCATCGGCCGCGCGGTCGCCCTGCGGCTGGGGCGTGGGCCGGCCTCGGAGGCCGAGCGAGGGGTGCCGAGGGAAGCGCTGGCGGCGATGGAGCAGCGCATCGAGGCCGGGCTGTCGGGGCACGGCTGGTAGGTAGAACGGGCGGGTGCGCCTCGGATCCATCCGGATCGGGTTGGGACGCGTACCGTTCATTGTCGGCGTATGTATTGGGTCGTGACGAAAAGAACGTCGGCACGCTTGCCCGCGCGAATCACCTTGCTAAAGTAGTTTCTAGGTGGGGCGCTTGACGTGTCAAACCTACTCCTTCCCCCTGCCACTCCCCGGCACCCCCTCCGTCCTCCCCGCCTCCTCCCCCCCTCCCCCCGAAAGACGGCATGGATCTGAACGACGCTGATCTTCGTGATCTGGCCGCCTTTCTCGCGCGCCGGATGACGACCGAGTTCGCGCCGATCGACCCGATGGACGCTCCTCTCCCGGGCGTCGACCGGGGCGAGGCGTGGCGCATGGTGCTCACCGAGGCCCGCGACGGCGGCTGGCTGTCATCGCTGGTGGCGAGGGTGGCGAGTGCCGCTCCCGACGACCCGGTGCTGCAGGAGACCTGCCGGCTGCTCGATGGGCCGCGGGCGAACTGGCCGGCCCGGCTGGGTGGTGTGTTGATGGTGGGGGCAGCGATGGCCATGATGGCCCTCGTCGTCGGAGGCATGGGCCTCACCGGGGCGTTGCTCGCCCTCGAGGCCCGCGAAGGAGCTCCTGTAGCGTCTGCCGACGCTGCTTCCGTGGCGTCTGCGGACGCTGCTTCCGTGGCGTCTTCCGACGCCGTACCTCTGGCGTCGGATGACGCCATGCCTGTAGCGATCGACGTCTCCGTCGACGACGCTGCAGGCGGTCTGCCCGGCGCGGGCGACGATCGACTCAGCGCCGTGGCTCCGACGCCTGCCCCTGCTCCTGATGGGGGAGCACTGGTGGCGGGCATGACTTCTCGGGTGGAGGATGGGCCACCCGAGGAGTCAGCGGAGCCCGGCGTTGGGTCGTTGTCGTCGCGTCGGAGGCACCTCAAGTGCCACGGACGCCCTGGCGAGGCGGTCGGCTATTTTTATGCCGGCCGCCATTCGCCCGGGAATCCAGGTGACACGCACGTGGCGGCTCGCAGCGTCAACGTGCGCGTCGCCTACCCGTCCGAAGCGAACGGGTGGGACAAGGGCGCGCGCATCCACTGCGTCCTTCGCCCTGGAGATCAGGTCACCCTGTCGGCCCAGCCCATCGAGCTGCCTGGCGGACACTACTGGGTTCCCGTCTACGACGGGGACGTGGAGGACGGAGATGCCGGAGCACCAGTCACCGAAGTCGCGAGCCTCTGATCGGGTCGTGCGCAACTACCGGGTGGTAGCGACCTCGCTGCCGGCCCAGAAGTCGTCGCGTCCGCACGCAGGTGAGCCGAACAAGGCGAAGTAGCTAGGGTATGCGTGCGTCGTGTGCGGAAGCTACGACGAGCGCTTCTCGAGCACGGTGAGCCCGCAGACCGCCTCGTCGAGGGCCACCAGGCCGCCGGCGTTCTGTGCGACCGCCACCTGCGCGTCGGCCACCTGCCGTGCCCCCGCCTCGCCGCGGAGCTGCAGCACCAGCTCGTCGACCATGCCGAGGCCCGTGGCGGCCAGGGGATGGCCCTTGCTGACCAGCCCGCCCGACGTATTGATGGGGACCTCGCCTCCGAGGCGCGTCGCCCCCGACGCACTGAAGGCACCGCCCTCTCCCTGCCCACACAGCCCCATAGCCTCGACGGCCTCGAGCTCGCAGAAGCTGGCCGCGTCGTGCACCTCGGCCAGGTCGATGTCGGCGGCGGTGATGCCTGCCGCGGCCAGGCCACGGTGCACCCCTCGGTGCACGATGCTCGGCTCGTCGAGGCCGCGCCAGCGACCACCGGTGAGGGTGCAGCCTCGGATGCGCACCGCCCGGGCACGCACCTCGGGGGGCAGCCGCTGCAGGCCCTGGTCGGAGGCCACGATCACGGCTGCGGCACCGTCGCTCACCGGGCTGCACATCGAGCGGGTGAAGCCGCCGGGGACTCCGACGGGCTTGTCGGCGAGAACCGCTGCGGCCTCCGTGGGGGTGCCGTACTGTGCCTTGGGGTTGAGAGCGCCGTGGGCGTGGTCTTTCGCGGCGATGGCGGCGATCTGCTCGAGGGTGGTTCCGTAGGTCTTCATGTGCCACGTGGCCTGCAGGGCGTGAATGTCGACGAACACGACCCGGTGAGGATGAGGGGTGAACGCCAGATCATGGCGTTCGGCTTCCGCGGCGACGAAGGCCAGCCACTCGTCGCGGCGTGCGACATCCGCGCCCGACACGAACACCCCGAAGGTCTTGGCCATGTCGTCGGGGTGGAACACCTTCTCGACGCCCACCGCGAGGGTGAGGTCGGCGCCGGAGCGGGCGGCGGCGACGGCCTGGGCGAGGGTGGCCGAGCCGGTGGCGCACGCGGCCTCGATGTTGACGACCGCGGCGTCGGCCGACAGCTCTCCGGCGCGGAACATGGCACCGAGGGCGACCTGCCCTCGGATGTTGGACTGCCCCCACGTGTGCATGGCGCAGTTGCCGAACCACACCCCCTGCACGTCGTCGCCGGCCACCTGGGCGTCGGCGAGGGCGCCGCGCACGACCTGCTCCGACAGGTCGCGGAAGCTGCGCTCGGGGTGCCGCTGGAAGGCGGTGGATGCGGTTCCGACGATCCAGGCGTCGCTCATGGGGACCTCCGTGCAGCGCCCTTAGCCCCGGTGGAGCCTCGGTGCCGTCGCGAGGCTACGGGACAGGACGGAGACAGATGGTGGACGTGAACACGCAAGGCCTGTGGACCGACGCTGCGTTCGGGCCACAGTCGGCGTTCCTGATGCTGGCGATAGCCGATGGCCGACTCCTCGAGCCCGAGGCGGCTCACACCTTCGTCCAGCGGCTGCATCGGCCGCGCTCGCAGCTGCTGCGCAGCATCCTGAAGGCGACGCGGGTGCCGATGGTCGACCGGTTCGATCGGCTGGCGGCCGACAGGGAGCTGCGGGCACGAGCCCTGGTGGCCCTCGCAGAGGTCTTTCGCTCCGAGCCGGGGGGCGACGAGGCTCGCGCCGAGCTGCTGGAGGTGCTGCAGGAGACCGTCGACGCACTTGGGGAGGGTGTGGGTCCTCTCCATGCCGCGGCCCTGCGCCGGGCGGCGCGGGTGCTCGGTCCGGGGCGCCTGGGTGCGCTCGGCGGGCCCATCGCATGGGCGGTGCTGCTCATGGTGGGGGTCGCGGCGGCGGTGTGGCAGGCCTGCTGACCTGGCGAGTCAGTAGCTGAACTCGATCACCACCGGCAGGTGGTCGGAGGCCGTCTCGGCTGCCTCCCGGGCGGGCACCTCGCCCACCTTGTCGAGCCCACCGACCTCGTCGCGGGGGTCGTAGATCTCCGCCACCGGGTAGGCGTCGTGCACGGCAGGGGAGGCGTAGATGTAGTCGAGGCGGCGACCACTCTCTTCCCGGGTGGTGTCGCGGCCATCGAGCTGCAGCGCATCGATGAGGAACAGCTCGTGGGCCTCGAGGTGGGTGAACACGAAGTTGTCGATGCCGCCGCTCGACAGCTCGGCGTACAGGTCGCTGCCCAGGTAGTAGTCGAAGGGCGTGCCGCTGGGGATCGAGGTGAAGGTGGCGGGGCTGTCGAAGCCCTCGTCGAGCTCGGCGTTGAAGTCGCCGAGCACGAGCATCTTGTCGCTGCCCCCGGCCACGGCGGCCTGGGCGGCCCGGATGGTGTCGACCGAGCGCCGGAACTCGTCGACATCGTCGAAGCCCGACTTCATGTGGCTGCCGACGATGGTGATCGGCTCGGCTCCGTCGGGGGTGACGGTCATGGACACCGGGTAGCGGGTGGTGTCTTCGGCCTGGCTGTCGCCCGACAGATCCGCGCCCGTCCACACGCGGGCGAGCTGCACGTCGACCCGGGCCATCATGGCGTTGCGCTGGGAGCCGAAGGGGTTGGTGGAGGGGAACAGGACCTCGTCGTAGCCGAGGGTGTCGGCCATGGCCTGCAGCTCGTCGCTCTCGTCGTCGTCGACCTCGTTGAGCACGACCACGTCGCCGTCGAGGCGGCGGAGGATGTCGATGGTGGCGTCGTACTCGTCGCTTCCCACCGCGCCGGTGAACTGGATGTTCCACCCGACGACGCGCAGCCGGGGGCCGTCGGGGATGACGTCGGTGTCGGTGTCGGTGTCGACATCGGTGTCGGCATCTGCGTCGGCGTCGGTGTCGGTGTCGGCGTCGCCGCCGACGGTGTAGCCAGGGGTGCCGTCGGGGGCGGGACGGGTGCAGCCCAGCCCGTGGGTGAGGGCGAGGGCGGAGACGACGACCATCCAGCGTGCCACGGGCACCTCCGAGGGGGCCCCGATAACGTGCCCGGATGAGCGACGAGTCGCCAGCGCTGCCGTGGGCCGTTCTCCCTGGGGAGCGCGCTGCGTCCGCTCAGCCCCGCGAGGCCGCGGTCGACGCGGTCGACGCGGTGGTTCGGTGGCGGCTGGTGCTGGGGCGCCACGCCGAGGCACCGCTGCCCTTGGGAGGCGAGGAGGGCGGGGGAGGCGAGCGGGAAGAGGCCCTCGACGAGGCCCTCGACTTCCTCTACGACCGCGAGTTCGCCCAGCGCGCCCACCGCGAGTCGGGGGAGGGCTTCGGCAAGGGGCTGTCGGTGCCGCGCTGGCTCGACCAGGTGCGCGAGCTGTTCCCCAAGGAGGCGGCGACGGTGCTCGAGCGCGACGCCCTGCATCGCTACGGCCTCGAAGAGCTGGTCACCGATCCGGAGGTGCTGCAGCGTGCCCAGGCGAGCCCCGAGCTGGTCAAGGCGATCCTCACCTTCAAGCACCGCATGTCGGAGCCGGTCCTCGAGCAGGCGCGCCGGATCGTGCGCGAGGTGGTCGCCGGCCTGCGCAGCGAGCTCGAGGCGGAGTGCCTCCCGGCACTCACGGGCGCCCGAGGCGACCCCCGCGTCCCTCCGGCGCGCACCTACCGAAACGTCGACTGGCACGGCACCATCCGGCGTTCCCTCGATCGGTGGGACCCGACCACCGGCCGCCTCGCCCCCGAGCGGATGCGCTTCCACCACCGGCAGCGCGGCCGCTCGCCCTGGCGCATCGTCATCGCGGTCGACCAGTCCGGCTCGATGCTCGACAGCCTCATCCACGCGTCGGTGATGGCGGCGATCTTCGCGACGATGCCGTCGCTCACGGTGCACCTGGTGCTGTGGGACCACCGCGTGGTCGACGTGAGCCACCTCGTCGACGACCCCCTGGCGGTGCTCATGGGCAGCCAGCTCGGGGGCGGCACCCGCATGGTCCCCGCCCTTCGTCACTGCGCCTCGCTGATCTCCGAGCCTCGGCGCACGGTGATGGTGATGGTCAGCGACTTCTTCCTGTTCGGCGAGGCCGACGCGAGCCTGGCCCTGGCCAAGGAACTGCACGAGGCGGGGGTGCGCTGCCTGGGCCTGTGCGCCCTCGACACCGACGGGCGCGCCGTCTACGACGAGGCCTTCGCGCGCCGCCTCGCAGGGGAGGGCTGGCTGGTGGCGGCCCTCACCCCGAAGCGGCTGGCCGAGCACGTCGCCCGGCTGGTCGCTTCCTGAGGATGAAACCGGTTGATACACGATCGCCCGTGGGGACCGTGTAGGTACAGGGTGGTGCGCTGACGGGGCCTAGGCGCGTGGGGCGTCGAAGCGTGATGACACCCGGCAGCGCACCACCCCCGCCATCGGCGGGTGACTACTTCTTCGGCCAGGTGGCGAGGGCCTCCTCGACCTGGTCTTTGTAGAAGAAGTTGTCGTCGTCGGCGCCGAGCTCCAGCGCGAGCTTCGCCGACTTGTAGGCGGCCTTGTGCTCGTCGCGGGCGTGCTGCACCTTGGCGAGGGTGAAGGTGGCATACCAGCCGCCACCGACCGTCACGGCCTTGTCGGCGAGCTGCAGGGCGGTGTCGAGGTCGCCCTCGTCGACCTGGAACATCGCCGCCTGCGACATCCGCCGGGCCGCGTTGGCGACGAAGTTGTCGATGTGGCGGTTGGCCCGTGCCGGGGTGTCGACCTCGATGGCCAGCGGCACGACCACGTTGGCCCACTGTAGCTGCAGGGTGGTGGACCGGTCGGTGGTGTCTTCGAACAGGAAGGTGAGCCGCTCACGGGCAGGCCCCTCGACGGGCTTCACGTCGAAGCGAGGCAGGTCGAGGCTCTCGTCGTGGCGCCACGGGCGGGCAGCGGGGTCGGTGTTGAGGATGATCGTCCACGACTCGGCGCCGGGGATGGTCATCATCGTGTAGGCGCCCTCGGGCACCTCGACGCCGCCGATGGTGACATCGCCGTCGACGGTGAGGGTGGTGGCGTTGTTGGCGCCGGTGCGCCACACCTCGCCGTAGGGCACCAGGCCGCCGAAGATCTCCCGATCGCGCTGGGCGGGACTGGAGTAGTCGACCGACACCATGACGGTGCCCACCTGCTGGCTGACGCCGGCACGGGGCGACAGCACGGGCAGCTCGAGGTCTTGGGCGAGGGCCGGGGTGGCGGTGAGGGCGAACAGCGTCAGAACGGTCATGACAAGCTCCTGCGAGAAGGGACGCCGGGGAGGGCCTGCACCAGCAGGGACAGGCCGACCACGAGCACGCATCCGATGAGGTTGAACCAGAGAAAGCCGATGTCGGAGCTGAAGAACAGCGCGACGACACCGACCTGGGCGAGGGCAGCAGCGACGAGCACCGCGAGGCCGCCTACCCTGCGCACGAAGAACGCCACCAGGAAGATTCCCAGGATGACGCCGTAGAAGATGGAGCCGAGGATGTTCACGGCCTGGATGAGGTTGTCGAGCAGCGCCGCGAAGGTGGCGAACGACACGGCCATCGCTCCCCAGAACACGGTGGCGAGGCGTGTCGCCCACACGGTGTGGGCCTCGTCGGCATCGGGGCGGAGCAGCCGCTTGTACAGGTCGACCACGGTGGTGGAGCCCAGCGCCGACAGCTCACTGGCGGTGCTGCTCATGGCGGCCATCAGGATGGCGGCGAGGAGCAGGCCGACCACCCCGGGGGGCAGGTGCTGCAGCACGAAGCGGATGAAGATGTAGTCGGCATCGCGGGTCTCGGCGGCGGGCACCGCCTCCTCGATGAGCTCCTTGGCCTCGCCCCGCAGCGCGTTCATCTCGGCATGGGCGGCGCGCAGGGCGGGCACCGCGGCCTCGTCGCCCCCTGCCACGGCCTGGGCCGCGAGGCGCCGCTCCCGGAACGATGCCTCGAAGCGCTCCTCGAGGGCCGCGTAGGCGGGTGCTGCGTCGGTCTGCTCCACCGCCTGCACTGCCGGCGTCGCGAACACCATCGGCGGGGCCTCGAACAGGTGGAAGGTGAACACCAGCAGCCCGATGCTCAGGATGAGCAGCTGCATGGGGATCTTCAGCAAGCCGTTGAACAGCAGCCCCAGCCGGCTCTCGGTGAGGGAGCTGCCGCCGAGGTAGCGCTGCACCTGTGACTGGTCGGTGCCGAAGTACGACAGCGCCAGGAAGAAGCCGCCCGTCAGCCCCGACCACAGCGTGTAGCGGGAGTTGGGGTCGGGGGTGAGCTCGATGATGTTCATCTTGCCCAGGGCGCCCGACAGCGTCGCGACCTCGCCCAGCCCCACCCCCGACGGAAGCGACGCCACGATGATGCCCGCCGCGACGAACATGCCGAGGAGGATGACCACCATCTGCTGCTTCTGCGTCTGGCTGACGGCCTTCGCGCCGCCGGTCACGGTGTAGACGACGACCACCAACCCGATGAGCAGGTTGAGCAGGTTGAGCGACCAGCCGAGGACCGCGGCCAGCACGATGGCCGGAGCGTAGATGCTGATGCCCGCGGCCAGCCCGCGGCCGATGAGGAACAGCATCGCGGTGAACACCCGCACCCGCACGTCGAAGCGCTGCTCGAGGTACTCGTAGGCGGTGTACACCCCCAGCCGGTAGTAGATCGGCACGAACACGACGCAGATCACCACCATCGCCAGCGGCAGGCCGAAGTAGAACTGCACGAAGCGCAGCCCGTCTTCGTAGGCCTGACCGGGCACCGACAGGAAGGTGATGGCGCTGGCCTGGGTGGCCATGATCGACAGGCCGATGGTCGGCCAGGCGAGGTTGTCGCCCTTGAGGTAGCTCTCGGCCGAGGTCACCTTCCGGGTCTTCCACACGCCCCAGCCGGCGATGGACAGCACAGTGACGGCGAGCACGGCCCAGTCGAGAGGGGTCATGCGTAGGCCCTGGTCACGAGCCAGTACAGCACGATCTGCAGCAGCAGAACCCCGATCACCAGGGCATACAGGTTGCGCCAGCTGCCGAGCACCGGTGGCGGCTCTTGCTCGTCACTCATGGGACTCCGCCTCCTGCCCGGCGTCGTGGGCGAGCAGGTTGGCCAGCAGTCGCGCGGCCCCAGGCACCCCGGCCGGCAGCTGCCGGAAGAACGACAGGCCGGTGTACACCAGGGTGCCCTCGCCGTGGGACAGCACGAGCACACTGCCCTCCAGGGGCTCTTCGCCCGCATCGTGGGCGCGGAACACGGTCTGGTAGGCGGGGCTCCACCGGTCGGCGAAGTACAGCCCGCGCTCCTGCACCCAGCCGGCCTGGTCGGCATCGGTGAGCCGGTTGGGGTGGTGGAGCACGCCGTGGTCGGGGTCGACAGCCACCAGCGGTGCTGTCTCGTCGGTGACCCGCCCGCGACCGATGTGGAAGGGCTCGGGCCCCAGGTCGCCCAGGTCGCGCCAGCGGTTCGACGTCTGGTACTGGATCACCAGGCGGCCCCCGCCCGCGACGTAGTCGTACAGGGTGGACTGCGCATCGAGCAGCTCGGGCTGGGTGTTGAAGGCCCGGATGCCGACGAGCACGGTGGGGTAGTCGGCGAGGCCCCCGGTGCGCACGGTGTCGAGGTCGACCAGGTCGACGCGGTAGCCCAGGTCGCGGAGCCCCTCGGCCACCGTGTCGCCCGACCCCGGCAGGTAGGCGATGCGGTCGACGCCGCCTCGGTCGAGGTCGACGGGCACCACCGCCAGCTCGGCGGGCTGCAGGACAGTGCGCGGGGACAGGTGCGGGTGGTCGATGACGCTTCGGCTGTAGGCGGTGCGCTCGCCGTCGATGGCGAGCTCGGCGCGCAGGGGGCCGGCGGTGGACCCCGGGGTGAGCTGCACGGCGAGGGTGAGCTCGGGGGCCTCCTCGGTGAGGGAGAAGGGGCGCTCGGGCTGGTCGATCTCGGTGCCGTCGGGGGCGGTCAGGTGCAGGGTGCCTTGCACGGCCCCGGCGCTGGCCCGCAGGGTGAGGGGCACGGTGACGGGGGCGCCGCGGGGCACCAGGCGGGCGCGCTGCCCGAAGCTGGCGGTGGCGGCGGGCAGCACCTCTACCGGGTGGCGCCGCTCGCCGTGCACCGGGTCGGTCCACGCGTGCTCCACCGGCACTGACAGCTCAACGGGAGCCCCCGCGATGCGGAGGGAGAACCTCGCGGAAAGGGGAGGCTCGGTGTCGGCGGCGGTGCGGCCGTCGCCGGCGGGGATGGTGTAGCGGGTGGGGGTGGGGGACTCCGCCAGCCAGTGGGGCACCGACAGCGGCACGCCGGCGGTGTCGACCTCGGCCGAGGCTTCCCATGTGGCGTGCGTGGCCAGTGCCTCGCCCACCGACAGGTCGGTGTCGCCGACGGACACCCCGGCGAGCTGCACCTCGGCCCCCGTGCGCACCAGGGCCTGCAGCTCCACCGCCAGGGGCGTGCCAGGGACCACCGCGGGGTCGGGGGTGCGGGCGGTCAGCCACAGCCCTGCACAGCTGGCCATCACCGCCTCCAGCTCGGCGCGCTTGGCCTGCTCCCACCCGTCGGCGTCGAGGGCCGACAGCTGGGCGTGGGCGGTGGCGAGTAGCGGGAGGATGGCCTCGGGATGCATGGGATCGAAGGCGCGAATCGCCTTGGCGAGGGTGCGGTCGAGGGCCTTGGCCTGCGGGTAGCGTGACCAGTCGAGGACCAGCCCGTCGAAGGGGTCGTGGCCGGGAGCGGGCACGTCGCCCGCCACCGCCGAAAGGTACTCGAGCTGCGGACCCACCGATGGCGAGCTGCCGAAGCCCTGGCTCTTGTGCATCGTGCGTGACGCCGCAGCCAGCTCGGTCCACGAGCGACCGAGGGCAGCGCTGTAGCCGCCCACGTCGACCGACAGCCATCCGCTGGTGTCGGTGTCTTCGTCGATGCGCCAGTGCGACTGGTTGCGGACCAGGCGCGCAGGCTGCCAGGGCGACAGCCCCTCGGTGGTGTAGGCGGGGTCGCCCGCGAGGCGGAAGGCCTCCTCGGCGAGCACCGCAGAGGCGACGTGGTGGCCGTGGGTCTGGTCGGTCGGGCCGAAGCGGGTGATGACGACATCGGGCCGCACCGTACGCATGGCGCGCACCACGTCGTCGAGGACCTCGTCGTGGCCCCACATCCGCAGCGCCTCGTCGGCGGACTTGCTGTAGCCGAAGTCGCGGGCCCGGGTGAACCGCTGGCTGGCGCCATCGACGCCGCGCGCAGCCAGCAGCTCGCCGGTGCGCACCACCCCCAGCAGCTCGGCCTGCTCGGTACCGATGAGGTTCTGCCCGCCGCCGCCGCGGGTGAGGGACAGGTAGGTGCTGTCGAGGTGCCGCTCGCCCTCCAGCCACGCCAGCAGCCGGGTGTTCTCGTCGTCGGGATGGGCCGCGACGTACAGCACACTGCCGACGACGCGCAGCCCGTGCAGCTGCTGCAGCAGCTCGCCCGCGCTCGGGGACTCGGCAGCCCAGGCGGGGCCGCCGCCCAGGCCCAGTGCCGCCATCGCCATCGCTGCCGCGCTTCGCCGACCCATGTCGCCCTCCGGCGCCGCCCTTATGCCTCTGCCCCCGCGGTACCTGTCTGAAGTTGTCATGCACGAGGCGACCCGCGGGGTCCGCGAATACCGTCCCCGGCGATGCTGTCGCCCCCCGATCCCGGTCGCGTGTCGGCTCGAGCGCAGGCGGTGGATGCCGCCCGCGGTCGGGCGGTGCACCCCTGTGTGCCCGCCTCGGTGGTGGCCACGACCGACGCCCAGCAGCGAAGCCTGGCTGCGCTGTCGGAGGGGGTGGCGGTGGTGACGGGGCAGCAGGCTGGCCTGTTCGGTGGCCCGCTGTACACCGTCTACAAGGCCGCGGCGGCCATCGTGAACGCGCGGGCGCTGCAGGCGGAGACGGGAGTGCCCTGCGCGCCGGTGTTCTGGCTGCAAGACGAAGACCACGACTTCGAGGAGATCCGCGCGGTCACCCTGCTGGGCCGCGACGGGCAGCTGGCCCGCGCGGAGGTGGTGGCGGCAGCTGGCGACGAGGGGCGCTCGGTGGCCGCCCGCACCCTGGGGCCGAGCCTCGAGCCCGCGCTGCAGGTGCTGGCGGAGGCCGTGTCTGGCTGGCCCCATGCCGACGAAGTCATCGCGATGCACCGCGAAGCGTGGTCGCACGCGGTATCGCCGTCCGAGGCGTTCAGGCTGTGGATCGAGAGGATCTTTTCGCAGCATGGCCTGCTCGTCGTCGACCCGACCGCACCGGCGATCGTGGAGGCCGCGAGGGAGGTCCACCACGCGTCGCTGAGCCGGGCCGAGGAGCTGTCGCAGGCGCTGCTCGCCCACGGTGAGGCGCTGGCGGCGGCCGGCAAGGCCGTGCCGGTGCATGTGCGCCCGGGCGCGCCGCTGTCGTTCTTCCATCCCGACGGGCCGGAGGGGCCGCGGTTCCGGGTCGAGCCGTGCCAGGGAGGCTGGCGCTGGGTGGGCCGCGAGGGCGTGGTGACGACCGAGGCCCTACGGTCGATGCACGCCACCACCTCCGCGCTGCAGAGGCCGCTGCTGCAAGACCTGCTGCTGCCCACGGCCGCCTACGTGGGAGGCCCCGGCGAGCGCGCCTACCTGCAGCAGCTACCTCCGCTGTGGGCGGCCTTCGACCGCCCGATGCCGCTGATCGTGCCCCGGGCTCGCTTCCGCTGGGTCGACACCACGGCCCGCAAGCGGCTGCGTCAGCTCGGGCTCGCGGCCAACGACCTGGCCACCCCGCGTGACGAGCTGCTGGCACGTTTGGGCACCGCCCGTGGCGCGCTGCCCGACCCCGCAGAGCTGGAGCGCTCGCTGACCGAGGGGCCCCTCGCCCGGCTGGAGCGCTTCGGCGACGAGGTGGGCGCCCTCGACGAGGGGCTCGCCCGATCCGCCGCGAAGGTGCAGCAGGCCGTGCGCTACCACGCCGAGCGCCTCGCCACCCGCTACCGCCGCACGCTGGCGCGGGAAGATGGCGTTACGACGAGGCGTCTCGACGAGGCGTGTGCGAGGCTTCAGCCCGGTGGCGCGCCCCAGGAGCGGGTCGTTGGCTTCGCCTCCCCGGCGGCGGCGGTGGGGCCCGACGCGTTCGTGAGCGCCGTCCTCGACGCCACCGTGCCCTTCGACGGTAGCCTGTACGACCTGGAGATCGGATGAGCCTCGACCTGCTGTGTGTGGCGGCGCACCCCGACGATGCGGAGCTGTCGTGCGGCGGGCTGCTGGCCCTGAGTGCGTCGCGGGGGCAGTCCACCGGCATCGTCGACCTCAGCGCCGGGGAGCTGGCCACCCACGGCACGGTCGAGGAGCGTGCGAAGGAAGCGGCGGCAGCGGCAGAGGTGCTGGGGCTGGCGACGCGACGGCAGCTGGGCCTGCCCGACGGAGGCATCGACAGCCGTGATGCATCCCAGGTCGACGCGCTGGTCGCACTGATCCGGGAGCTGCGTCCCGGGCTGTGCCTCGCCCCCCACACGGAGGCGAGGCATCCCGATCACGCCGCGGCGGGCGCGCTGACCCAGCGGGCGGTGTTCCTCGCGGGGCTGGCCAAGCACCGGCCGGAGCTCGGCGTCCCCCATCGGCCGCGGGTGCTGGTCTACCCCCAGCGTCACGAGGTGCGGCCCGATCTGGTGGTCGACGTGACCGGAGTCCACCCCACCAAGTGGGCGGCGATCCGGTGCCACGCGAGCCAGTTCGGGCATGGCGACACGATGGTGGGGGCCTCCCTGGGTCTGTCGGCCTTCGACGTGCGCGACCGCTACTGGGGAGCGACCATCGGCGTGGCCTACGGCGAGCCCTACCTGCTGGGCGGGCCGGTGCCGGTGGCCGACCCGGTAGCGCTGCTGTCGGGGGCGCCGTCGCCGGTGCTGGTGCCCGGCCGATGAGCCTGCGCATCGGCATCTGCTGCTACGCGACCTACGGCGGCTCGGGGGTGCTGGCGACCGAGCTGGGCATGGCGATGGGGCGTCGGGGGCACCAGGTGCACTTCCTGGGGGCCGACCGGCCGCAGCGGCTGGTGGAGGGCTCGCCCAACGTGCACTTCCATGCGGTGAAGCCGGCGACCTACCCCGTCTTCGACCATCCGCAGTACACGCTGGCTCTGGCGTCGGCCATCGTGGCGGTGGCGAAGGGTCCGGGCCTCGACGTGGTGCACGCGCACTACGCAGTCCCCCATGCCACGAGTGCGTGGATGGCCAAGGAGATGGTGGGCTCCTTTCGCCTGGTGACGACGCTGCACGGCACCGACATCACCCTGGTGGGGTCCGACCCCTCCTACCTGCCGATCACCCGCCACAGCATGGTGAAGAGCGACCTGCTCACCACCCCGTCGGAGTGGCTGCGGCAGGAGACGGCGGCTCGCTTCGACGTGCCGGCGGGGCCCATCGAGGTGGTGCCCAACTTCGTCGACACCGACGCGCTGCATCCTGGGGGCGACCGGGCCTTGCTGCGGTCGTACTTCCCCGACCTGCGCGACGACGAGCCGGTGGTGGTGCACGTGAGCAACCTGCGGCCGGTGAAGCAGGTGGGCCAGGTGGTCGACGTGTTCGCCGCGGTGGCCGGTGGCCGCCCCGCGAGGCTGCTGGTGGTGGGCGACGGCCCCGACCGCGCGATGGCCGAGGCGCGGGTCGAGCAGGCGGGGTTGTCGCAGCGGGTGCACTTCGCGGGCAACGTGCGGCACCTCGAGCCGGTGCTTCGCGCCTGCGCGGTGTTCGTGCTGCCGTCGCAGACCGAGAGCTTCGGCCTGGCGGCGGCCGAGGCCCTGGCCAGCGGGGTGCCGGTGGTGGCGTCGCGGGTCGGAGGGCTGCCGGAGGTGGTGCGCCACGGGGAGACGGGCTTTCTCGAGGCCCTCGACGACGTCGAGGCCATGGCGAGTCGGGTGGGGCAGCTGCTCGACGACGAGGCGCTGCGCCGGCGGATGGGCGAGGCGGCCCGGGCCGATGTGGTGGCACGCTTCCGGGCCCAGCCCGTGGTCGACCGCTACGAGGCGCTCTACCGGCGGGTCGTGGCGGGCTAGCTACGGAAAGGTGGCGCGCTGTTCGGGGTCGCCGGGCACGCAGGCGCCACCGCAGGTGCACCGGTACCATGGGCCTTGGGGATGCAGCGCGGCCTCGAGGGCGAGCTCCATGCTGCGCACGATGGGCTCATCGGTGGCGCAGGGCGCCCACAGCTCCCAGACGGTCGCCCCCACGGCGACCTTGCGCGTCCAGGACTTGGTGTGGCCCATGCCGAGGCCGACGCCTTCGGCACCCCCCTCGCCCCATGCGTGCAGGTGGGCGCTGGCCTGCGCTGCGTCAGGGAAGTGCTCCACCGTGAGGGTCGGCTGAGACCAGTGAGGGTGCGGGACCTCGGGAAGGAGCTCGCGGTGCTCGATGCGCGCGGCGACGGGCTCGTGGTCGTCGCACGCAGCACCGGTGGTCTGCCGTACGCGCCAGGAGCCTTCGGCAGCGAAGGCCAAGGCGATGGCTACGTCATCGATGGGGGGTGGGTTCGCGAAGGCGGCGGTCCACAGGAGCCACATGGGCCCTCCACGTCGGCAGCGTAGCCGACGCGCGACGTCAGCGCGGCGACCGAGCCTCCCACGCGGTGTCGTACAGGCTCGGGTAGAGCTCGGCGCGGTAGATCTCGCCTTCCTCGGGGAAGCGCTGTGACCAGCGGGCCTCGCCGCTCCAGTCGAGCTCGGTGAGGGTGGCGCCGCCGTCGTCTTTGCGCACCAGCAGCAAGCGGTCGCCGTCGGGGTGCTGGTCGATGTCGCCGGCGGCGTTGGCGAAGAAGTGGCTCGGGGTGCCCACGGGGCCTCCGTACGACCAGTCGACGCTGGCCTGGCGTGCCGGCTCGTCGATGAGGTAGCGCACGACGCGGCTGTAGGGCTCGTCGGTGCCCGGGCGGGTGTTGCCGTTGTCGAGGAGCAGCATCTGCAGCAGCCCGTCGTCGCGGCGGTGGAGCTCGGGCGCGTGCTGGTGGTAGGCCCAGCCGTCGTCGGGGGCAGGCAGGGGCTGGGCGGCGGTGACGTCGTCGACGAGGGCGAAGTCGCCGTCGAGGCCCAGGCGCCAGGCCACCTCGCCGCTGGGGGCGTCGATGCGGATCACCCAGTCTTGATGGCGCAGCGACATCCAGAACACGTCGGTGCCGTCGTGCACGTCGTGTAGCAGGGCGTTGGGGTGCAGCCAGTCGCGGGGGTCGTCGGTGGTGGTGGTGCGTGACAAGGGCAGCCGGTCGTGACCCGCGCCGGACGACCAGTCCCACCACACCTCGGCGGTGACCGGGTCGAACACGACGAGACCGGCGCCCTGCACGTCGTCGTGACGGACGACGGTGAGCACCGCCCAGGCACCGGCCCACGGGCCCTTCAGGATCTCGATGACGTCGTGCTCGTCGACGCGGCTGTGCTCGTAGGTGGCTCCGCTGAGCTCGCCGAAGGCCACCGTGGCCACGACCCGACCGGCGCGGTCGAAGCGCACGAGGCGGTCGCCGCCGTCGGGGTGGGCGAGCAGGGTGCCGTCGGCGAGGGGGCGCACGAACATCGGGTTGTCGGGGAGCGGCACGAAGGAGGTGGGACGCCCCTCACGGTCGGTGCACACGTAGGCGTAGGGGGCCTCGCGGGCGATGCACACCACCTCGTCGGGGTCGTGGGACCCCATGGGCTCGGTGACGGCGGCTCGCAGCGCGGTGGGGGTGAAGGTCTGGGCCACCCAGGGGGCACCGACGACGCCGTCGACCTCCGGCGCGATGGACCAGCGACCTTCGTGCAGGCCGAGCACCACGATCTCGGTGGGGGACCCTGCCTTCAGCGCGACCGCAGGGGTGGCCCGGTCGAGGGTGTCGAGGCCGTAGACCATGCGCAGCGTCAGATCCTGCTGTGCGGTCACCTCCGCCAGGACCGACAGCGGGTTGTCGGGGTTGGCGCGGAGCGCGACGGTGACCGGCAGATCGTCGGGGACGGAGGGTGGGATCGGCGCGGTGGTGACGATGCCCGGATCCACCGGGCCCTCCTCGGTGGGAGGGCGGGGCGAGCAGCCGAAGGACAGCGCCAGGCACAGGCAGGGGATGGGCCGGGTCACGGGCACTCCTCGGTGCCTAGTATGGTGGTAGTCCACCAAGGAGGGCACGTGATCGTCGGCATTCCCCAGGAGATCAAGCCCCAGGAGAACCGCGTCGGTGCTGTGCCGGCCGGGGTGAGCGCTTTGGTAGCGCGGGGCCACACGGTGCTGGTGCAGCGGGGGGCGGGGGAGGGCTCGGGGCTCACGGATGCCGAGTACGCAGCGGCGGGGGCCGAGCTGGTCGACGGAGCGGACGAAGTGTGGGGCCGGGCCGAGCTGGTGTGGAAGGTCAAGGAGCCGACGCCGGCGGAGTACCCCCTGATCCGCGAAGGCCAGGTGGTGTACGCCTACCTGCACCTCGCGCCTGACCGGCCGCAGACCGAGGCCCTGCTCGCCAGTGGGTGCATCGCCATCGCCTTCGAGACCATCGAGCAGGGCGGTCGGCTGCCGGCGCTGCAGCCGATGAGTGAGGTGGCGGGGCGGCTGTCGGTGCAGATGGGGGCGCGGGCGCTGGAGAAGGTGAGCGGGGGGCGCGGGGTGCTGCTGGGCGGGGTGCCCGGGGTGCCACCGGGACAGGTGGTGGTGCTGGGGGCGGGCAGTGTGGGCCGCCACGCCACGGCGATGGCCGTGGGCTTGGGGTCGCGGGTCACCGTGCTCGACATCGACCTGCAGCGGCTGCGGTGGATCGACGACCACTACCCTGGCCGGGTGGAGACCACGTACAGCACGGCCCACACCATCGAGGCGGCGGTGCGCCAGGCCGATCTGCTGGTGGGCGGGGTGCTGGTGGCTGGGGCGCGGGCGCCGACGTTGGTGCCGCGGTCGCTGGTGGCGCAGATGAAGCGGGGGGCGGCCATCGTCGACGTGGCGGTCGACCAGGGTGGGTGCGTGCAGACCATCCGGCCCACGACCCACGCCGACCCGATGTACCTCGAGGAGGGGGTCGTCCACTACGGGGTCACCAACATGCCGGGGGCGGTGCCGCGCACGTCGACCTTCGCCCTGCAGAATGCCACGCTGCCGTGGGCGCTTGCCCTCGCCGACAAGGGCTGGCGGCAGGCCTGTCGCGACGATGCGGCGCTGGCGCGGGGGCTCAACGTGGTGCACGGGGAGGTGGTGTACCCGGCGGTGGCGGCGTCCCACGGGATGGAGCTGCGGCGGTGGGAGGAGCTATGAGGGGCACGACCTGAAAGGGCCCGTCGCTCGCGGACTCGACCTCCCGCTCGCCAGCACGACATGCACCACGCAACGGACGCAGCGTTGCCGGCCGCCCTCTGAGTCGCGCACCAGGGAGACCGCAGGGAGCAGCGTGCGACGAGGCGGGCGAAGGGAG